>DBTX01000052.1 GCA_002307275.1 Hungateiclostridiaceae bacterium UBA1305 | reverse complement strand
TAAATAAATTGTTACATTAAAGGCATGCGGCGGCTAATTTAAGTTATTTGTAGTAATCTGTATAATTAATTAACATAATTATAGCGCCAATTATCCAAATTATCAACAGATAGGATTAATAGCCAAGTATCGCCAAAGCTATACTAGCTTTATTTGACTCTGTTTCAACTATCCACATTTCCGGATGTGCTTCAAGCCAGGTCTTTATAACGCATCGGCTCAAAATATAATTTTTCGATTGTAGAAAAATTATATTCCCTTGCTGCGTTTCAACGAGGCTTGCCGTAAGTTAAGCTTGCTGCCCGTCCAGCATCCGGGGCGGGGGACATCTTTCGCCCCTTTATATTGTTGATTGCTGAAACGCAACACTTTTCATCATACCATTTTAAAAGGAAATCAATTGTGGCATTTTGGTTATACTATTGACCGGGAGGTGTCAGAATATGCGATTGATAGCCAGATTACCGGATCAACGGCAGGTAAGCGCGCTGGTAGATACACTAAAGAATATGGGAATCCGCCGCAATGATATGATTGTCAGCGACCTTGCAGAAGAACAACAATTCAACAGTGTCGAGGAAGCCACCGGATTGGGGATTTCAATGATTAAGACGGAGCGTAACGGTTTGAAGGATGTGGGAACGTTCGCAGATGGGATTGAAGGACTGAAAGGGGACGAAGGAATCATTGTGGCCGTAAGAATGCCAAGGCACAGTGCTTCCAAAGTCCGGGAAGCCATGGAACAATCAGGTGCGGTTGAAATCATACAGGACTAGAAGGTCGGAAAATCCGGGCAGGAGGGAATTGATTATTCAATTCCCGGCCTCTCAGCCGAGCAGCACAAAGGGATTCCACCTCTATACTCTCAGTCGGGAAGCATGTGTACCGTTCGGTATACTGCGGTTCAATAATTTGAGTATACAAGCATTACACGTTACCTATTAAATCATTTTATCTCACCATATCGCACGATCTGTGATTTTACATCAAAGGTGGCTGTCATTTTAACATAAATTTTCTTCCAGCCATCGAGCTCTCCTATGGACATCCAGTAATCATAATGGTACGCCCTTATTTTATCGCCTATGCCGAATGCATCACATTTAGCTGCCTGTAGTTTTTTAAAGGTATTATCCAGACATTTTTCGATATGGGTATTCAAGCTTTCTTCCAGCTTATTTTGGTACTCCGGATCCGTAATATCTCCCCAGGTGTATTCATCAAGAATAACTTTCGGTTTTATATCAAAATGTATCGTCGGAGCATTGTCCTGGAATTTTATTTTTGATTTTGTTATTACCTTTCTAGTAAAGACAGCTCCCTTTTTCTTTTCACTCTGAATATCTTCAGGCAGATCAAATATAATCTCGGATTGCTTTGTCCTCCCCATTGCAAGATAAAGACAAGCCGTTTCGCCTGTATCCAGCTGTCCGGTCATTTTATCCCTGTCAATTAAGGCCGTACCTGTCACCTTAATATTGTTACCTTCGAGTTTAATCATGGGAACAATGGGTGATATTCCTGGTGTCGTATTTATGATATCATATTCAATAATATCTGTATCCGGACAATATCCGGCCATGAAGTTCCGTTTCAATACCTCATTGATATAAATACCAAGTCTCGGTTTCCCTTTAAACCTGGCACCTTTAGTAATAAGTTCGCTGGCATTGCCGTCAACTACTACCACCGAGGCCTGCACTGTGGATTGTATATCTCTTTCATATAGTTCGAAATATTCTGATATGTTTCTCTCTCTGGCAAAATCACTGCCAATCAGAATGCTTTGCAATTTACCGCCCTCCAATTTCAGGGATGTAGACAACCTGAAAATTTCCCGCGACTCACGTAACAGATTTGATTTCGCCCGGATTGTTTCCACCTTGATTCCTTCACTTTCGTCTGGTCCTCCCCCACCGCTATTACCAGCAGTTTCCGAAATAATAGGGTATGACTGTGTAATCAATACTTTATCATCACTGCCTAAATCAATTCCCGTATTCAGAATAAACCCTATTTTCTCATATATATTTTGGTCCCAGCAGCCTGTGAGAAAAATCATGACAACTAAAACAATGATGAACATATATATTTTTTTCATGTTTTCTTCACTCCCTTCCCTGTTATTAATGTGATGATCAATAATAGGATTGGATAGAGAACGCCTAATAAAAAAAGCGCATCTCCTGAATAATGGTTTATCTGAAATATCGTATCGGCGTCTTCACTTAATTTACTTGTAAAAACTAAAACAATAAATGCAATGCCTGCTAAGAGTATTATTTTCGACTTGATTTTAAACACTTTTTTTACCGTATTAAAGGTTAAAAACAAATAGGCATTTACAGCCAGCAGCATAGCAGCTATCCATATCGCAAAGTAATAGAGGTCTACCCGTTCAAAGACCGGTACTTCTATCATCCTTGCAAGCCCTACAAGAGCTACGATTCTCTTTGCCAGAAGGTCTTCCCCGAATACGGCAATACTTGCAGCCACAAAGCCGGTAAATATTAATGTCACGGTAATTGACCCTATCATTACATGCTTGACAATTCGCTGTTTATCCTTAATAAACGGGAAAAGAAAGAGCAGCGCTTCAAATCCCATATATGCAAACAGGGTATGCGGAAGTGCCTCAGCGATTTCATCTATTCCATGAACACCAACGGGCAGAAGATTTGTGAGACGCAAATTGTGAATATTAAGAGCAATTGATGATAATAGTACAGGTATTGTAATAACAATCAGAAAGTTAAACCTGCATACTCCTTTCAGGCCTTTAGAAGCAAGATATACCGACGGAAGCATGATATACAAAGCCAGCACCCATAAAGGGGTTGATCTGAAAAACCACACACCTATGGATGATGCTAAAACACCCAGGTTGGATATGGCAGCAAGAAACAGGTAAATAATAAATATTGTATTCAATATATAGGAGATGAACTTCCCAAAAATGATTCTGTTAATGTCAAGAATGGACTGACCCTCGAATCTCCTGCAAAGGGCAATAATAGCAAGCGAGACCATTAATGATAACACACCGCTGATGATGACTGGAATCCAGCCATCATGTCCCGCATGCCCTGCCATATCCGAGGGCAGGTACAGGATGCCTACTCCATTTTGGGTAACCATGATAAACACTACAGCCTGTTTTGATGTGATCAAATTGACATTATCTTCTTTTACTGTTACCCCTCCCTCTGGTTTTGTCATTGGGCAATGCCACATCAGGTCTGCTGCTATACATAAAAAGCGGAAGTCTGAAAAAGATGTCTTTCATATCTTTAAGCTTAAATGGGGCAACCGGCTGAAAATAAGGCTGGCCATAGGACTCCAGGGTAACCAGATGCGCTATGGCGAAAAGAATAACAACCATGATGCCAACAGCTCCAAATATGGCGGCGCTAATCATGGTAATGAACCTGCCTATCCTGAAAACTAAGCCCATATCATACTGGGGTACAACAAAGGTAGCTATCGCCGTAATACCGACGATAACAACCATGACATTGCTTACAATGCCCGCCTGCACAGCAGTCTGCCCTATGACCAGGCCACCTACAATGCCGATGGTCGGCCCCAGGCTGGTGGGAAGTCGTATACTTGCTTCACGCAGCAGTTCAAAAGCGATTTCCATAATCATTGCTTCAACAATTGGCGAGAAGGGGATTTTGGAGCGTGATTCCGCAAGTGGTACCAGTAGGTTCAGCGGCACTGCCTGGTAATGGAAGGTAAGCAGTGCAATATAAAGCGC
>DBTX01000084.1:16400-23847 GCA_002307275.1 Hungateiclostridiaceae bacterium UBA1305 | reverse complement strand
CTCTCAATAAAGGGGATATATCTGGAAATATCCTGTCCGGTGTATTTGTGGAACAAGATGATCATATAAGCAAATTCCAACTGGCTACTATACTCATATTTGGTAGAAGGACATTTCAGCTCTGTCCGGTCATAATTTTTCGGTCTGCGGAAGGCTTCCCACGGAGTGTCTTCATATCCCCAGGTCCACCCTATGGGAAGTCCGATGTTTTCCAGTTGCTCAGTAAAGGAGCAACCCTTGTGTCCCCAATACTCATAAGTTCTTAGCTCCGCGTTTTTCAGCAATCTGTTGTAAAAATCAAATTGCGAGGGCATCATATCAAAATCGCCTGTTTTCAGCATCGGCCAATAGACCAGCCGCTGGTTCTGGGCTGTGAAGCTTCCTCCTCCCCACATGCGGAAATCCGGCGTCTTACCTTCGTAGCTTACATCCGAATAGAACGTGTGCCCTTCTCCGATGGAATAGCACGCATCTGTAGTAAACAGTCCGCCATTGAATTTTGTGGGATATTCCCCATATGCGTTGCAACCGAGCATGTACCTGAAAAGAGCATAATTGCGGGAAATTTGATAACCTGTGTCATTCTGGTCCTTATCCGGGTTAATATCAATATAACTTCTGTTCCAGAATTCCGACCACCAGTTCCGGGTTCTTTCGCATGCCGCTTTGTCTGCAATTGCTTCGTTGCATAAGTTATCCAGACCGGTTTGCCATTCCGCAATAGACAAAGCTTTCGTGGAATGGAGGCAAATATGGAAGGAATGCGTTTTACAGGCTTTTGATTTCAAAGCAAACCCGGTGTAGCCAATTCCCGCATAACTGCCGGTAGTCTGTCCAGCAAAGCTGCAATTATCTCCTATTATTCTGCCGCCAAAAACAAGGTCCTTTTGCGGGTTATCCAGTTTATCCCTTATTTCCGACAAATTTTGCTGATCTACCAGAAAATCGAACAGCAATTTGTCATTTCGATTCTGATGGCAGAATGTGATGCTCTTGTCATCCAGAGTAATATTATCCGGATACGTAATGACCTTTCCCGGATAACATACATAGCTTGCCGCCGCTTGCCTTTCCCCTGTGCCGATTTCTCCGTAAGCCAGTTCCCTTTCTTCCATGCGCCAGCTTTCATACTGAACTGTTGTTTCGATATCATCCCGGGAATTAATATCTATATGGCATACAGGTTTTGTTGCATCAAACCATATGATCATCTCAAGATGATCACCACAAATCATGACATAACCCTTATCAAGAACCAGTTCCTGTGAAAATTTCTTTAGAAAAGGATTGCGGCTGAACTGAAACCTTAATCTTCCCAGCTTTAGCATTTGATTGTTTTCATCAAAACTTCCGCTGCGGTCGATATACATCAGAACCTCGTTATTTTCCGTCCAGATATTGGAACCGGTGTCAAAGCCCCCGCAAGGCATGGATTCGCCTGAATTTGTGCTTTGTGATAACCATTTCACATGATATTTTCTAATATCCATAAATACCCCCAATTGAAATATATGTTGTCAATATAGCCCTTTCTTTAATTATGAAATGCTTCCGGAGGTAACCAAATCCGCTGCATTTATCTCAGCTTTTTTCATAGGCGGCACTTCCATCCCCGGCAAATGAAAATCCGTTATCCTGCGGAGAATTACCCGTCAAATCCATATAAACCGTATATACTTCCTCCTCAACGCGGAACAGCGGTATAAATTTAACCTGATTGCCATCATCCCCATTCAGGGAAAACTCCAATGTATCCTGCTGCAGCCTGACCAGTTTCTGATTGATATTATTGTTGGAAATGCCTTTCAAACACTTGCTTTGTCCAATCCGGGCAAGTAAAATATTGCCGAACATCACCGCTGCAAGATCCTCGGATCCTTTCAGCGGTACCAAATGCAGAAATGCATCGATTTCTATTTCGATTGTATCCTTGTCGCTAAATATCCGATGAATAACGCAATACCCATTTTCAATCGTGAGTTCTATTGGATTGGAATTTATTCTTACGGATTTGATCTGACCTGCTTTTAGTAACAGACTGAACTCTGCAGGTTCAGGAACTTCAACCAGAAGCTTTGACATCAGCTTGTCAGGGTACCCGGTAAACTGAGTGATTTTAACATTTTTATCATCCCAAACTGCAGTGGATGATATGAAAGTATTCAACAGTATGGTATCCCCGCTTTTAAACCAGATATTCTTTTGAATCTCACTCATAGCCTCAACGCCTGATGCAGTACAACACCAGAAAGTATCATACGGTTCGCTGAATTTTTTGACGGCGCACTTTCCCATAGGCTGGTGATATTGTGAAAGACCTGTCCTGCCGCTTGCACTGTTAAGGATGGCATTATATTTTAATATCTCCATATGATCCAGGAATTCAACCTCTCCCGACCATTCAAACAGCAGCTGAAGAATTCTTTCCGTATTATGCGCACAGCAGCTTTCACTTTCTCCACCCGTCAATGCATCCTCCAGTTTTCCATATGCCCCCCAGTGTTCGGATTTTTCGGAAACACCGCCTTTGATATAAGCAACAGCCTTTGAACTATTGTTTCCATTGGCAAAAGTCCTGCCCAGCAAGTACCGGTAAAAATGAACAGCCGCCGTCTTATACCTTTCTCCGCCGCTGATATTGTACCGGTGCATCGCGGCAATAATCAAGGGCAGATGAGTATTTGCATGAAGATTTTCAAGCACGTCTCTGCCGGCTTCCAGCCTCCCAAGAAAATAATCCCTGTCGAATACTTCAGCCAATCCCAGTATTTTATCATCGCCTGTTATCTCATACAAGGTATAGAGAATATCACCGATCCCTCCGAATTCATTGACCGGGTTAACCTTAGTGCAGCGGAGGATTCCGTCGATTTTCCAGAAGGAAAGCTTCTCAAAGCGCCCATGAATATAGTATGCAAGGTTGACGGCAAGAGTCAGGGCTTTGGGATTGCCAAGGCAGACATGGCAGTCCACCAGACCCTGCAGTATTTTATGAAGAGTATAATAGGGCGCCCAAACATTCCGGTCTTCCTCTAGCTCCAACACATCGAGTTTCTCTTCTTCAAATGCGCTCAGATATCCGTTTGGCTTTGCACATAATTCCATAATATCTACGATCCTGTTTGCTTTTGTTTTCAGGAATTCATCCTTATCGGCAAATGCAAATTTGGAGCAGGCGGAAAGAAAATGCCCCGCAAAATGACCTCTCAAGCCGCAATCCAGGCTCTCCCAACCACCTAGCGGCTCTGCGCCGGAAGGAATCCCCGCGTTTATTTTAAAGCTATGCATCAGTCTGTTTGTATCGAACTCACAAATATACTTTTTCACAAGCTCTCTGCGGGAAGAAAAATACGTATCCGACAACCTTACTTTATCAAGCTTGAAATTAGTAAACATAAAACTCCTCCGTATGAACGAATATATTGCAATAATTGAATGTAGCAATATTCCCATTTTACCTTTTTAACAGTCTGTTTTTGAATTCCTTTAATATTCATTCTGGAAAAATTAATGTCCGGCAGCTAAGGGTTGGCTAAAATATTAATTCCGGTTTTTTTCGAGGAATGGAGCGGTTAGTGGAGTTCCTCGAAAAAGATTATCGGAAGTTATATTTTAACGATCCCTAATCATTTCAGCAAAACACATTGGATTTCCATATTTATATCAAGTACCTGCTTCAATTGATCAGGGACACTGGCCCATTGCCACTCGGTAATTTTCTGTTTCAGCAGTTCTTCAAAATAATCGAAAATCTCCGAATAAATTCTCTTCATCACTGCTGAACGATGAATCATGCAGGGCTCAGGGTCGTAGAACCATTCGATGCTTCTATTTATGATGATTTTTTCCTTCAAAGGAAGGCTTGTCACCTTTTTCTTCATAATGGTCCCTCCGCTGATGTCAATGAAATGAAGCTCCATCTTGTTTATCTCCATAAATATCTGCCTCCTCTTTACCCTTCAGAACAAAAACAGAGCCAAAAGTGCAAACGCAAAAAATATAAGAGCATTTATCATTTTAATCAAAGGCATTTTCGATCTTACTGCTTCCGAAACCTCAAAAATCTCTTTCCCCTTATAAACAAATACAGTCAGCAAAAGCAGCGGAAGTACGAACGCAATGCCGTATAATATGAAGTATAAAATTGCACAGACATCAAATACCGAACTGTCTTGAAGTATCAGTACGATAGTGGCAAGGAATATCTGTCCTGTACACAGGAATTCGCCTGCTGCAATGACCATCCCAAGCAGGAAGCTCAAGGGAAGAAATATCTTTTCACTTTCTATACCAACGGCAGCTTTCACTATACGATGATTAAACCGCCTTAGGCTTTCAGGCAGCTGGAGTTTTATTTTGCCGTATTTTTCCTTTTTTGCGGAAATCATATCCTGCACATTTAAAACGACAAATACCATGGCCAGTATTACAATAACAACTTTAGTTACCGACTGAAACCAAACGATGTCTGCTTTCAGAAAAATTTGGTACAACAGGGTTCCCAGAAGGATAAATCCAATAAACTTTCCTGAAATAAAAGCTATTCCTGCTTTCAACAGATTGACTTTCCTTACAGCCAGTAACGAGAGATAAAACAGAACAATGGAGATGGAACACGGATTTAAACCGTTTACAAGCCCTGTCGCCAATACTCCAAGAACACCATAACCCGAAAGTGAATTTGTTTGAACGTCCGGCCTGTTGTTTTCAGTAATCAATTCAATGGTTCCGAGGCCCTGCCCTTTCGACAGCGCTTTTTCAAGGCCGTTTTTTATGGCTTCCGCACCGGAAAACCATTCATTGCCCGCAAAAATTATCGGAACCTTCTGATCCTTCTCCGGAACCTTGCAATAATCGAAGTAATCCTTCAAAAGCTGCATGTTTGCAGCGTCGCCTGCATTATACCTTTTAAGGACGACGCCGGAAACAATTTCCCTGCCATCCATTTCAAATGCATACCGGCTTTTTAGCGTCTTTAGACTTTTGGAAACCTTACTGCAATCATCACAGGAAGGCACATAAAAGTACACAAGAATTGAATCGCTGGACTTGTTTTTAGTTACAGCGTACCTGCCATATCCGCTTGAAACGGCGCCATCAGGACTCTCGCCAGACGATCCGGCAACCTGGCCGTTTGATTGTAAAGCCTTGATGAATTCCGGCTTCAGTTGTGCGTCAATTTCATCCTTACCGGACAGGTAAGTACCGTTAATGAAAAGAATGGGGACCTGTCTTTTTTCTTCGGGCACCTTGTACTCGTCGAGGTATTCCTTCATCACCTTTGCATCGCTCCCGTGGAAGGTATTATGCATTTCGAGACCGACGTCGGTGTTGTCGTCAAGCTTACCTATAATGCTGTCGTACCAAAGTCTGAATTTACCTTCTTCATCACATGACCCGCATGCGTTTACATAGAAATAGGAAATAGTCATCTGCGGCTTTTTGACTGTTTCGGACATCACAGGAGTATTTACCAGGAGTATTGAAAAAAATACAGCAACAATGCAAAGCAGCTTTCGTATTCCAGCACAATTGAGCATCGATTTTTCCCCCATCATGAAAATTATCAAGGGGCTGTCACAAGACAGCCCCTTGCACATCCTTCAGGAGTTATTTCTTGTATTTGAAGTCATAAGCTTCCTGCGTCATTTGCATGTATTTCTGCAGTCCTATATTGTCCAACTGGGTTTTGAATTTATCCCAGTCGGTGTCGAGATTCATGTTGCCGATGATAAACTTGGTGGTAGCTTCTTTCAAATAATCATTTATTGCAGTTTGCAAGCGGTTGTATTCTGATATTTTATCGGTATCTACAACAATCGGAGGCAGGCAGTAATCTATCGGTGCTGCTACTTTTTCATATTCCTTGGTTGCCTGGAAAAGCTGCACTTCACCGCCCATTGGATCATCCATATTCCATTGTTTGGGAACAGCCCAGGATTCACGGAATGCTTTGGATCTGAAGCTTGGGAATTTCTGGCCCCATACCGTATTTTTATAATAAGTATCATCCGCTGCAAGCGTCAATCTGACATATTGTGCAGGATTTCCGTTGAAATCGGTTTCCGTTCCATCCGATTTCCTCCAATCAACATCTTCTCTTCCTCCAGCCTCATCATGCCAGATCGTTCCTTCGTCACTGTACATCCAGTCCACCCATTTCATAATCATGTCGGGATCCTTGGCTGCTTTCGTGATGGCAAAGAATCCAGTCGTCACGTCACGGCGCAGCGTATAGTTAGTAGCTGTTTTAAATCCGCCGGGTCCTGCAAGAGGGAGCACGGGTTCGTAATTCTTCCATCTTGGAGAAACTGTGTAATTGCCGGCAAACATGAAACTGGCTCCGGCAGGTATAGCGCCTATTACTTCCGCGTCTCCCGCTTCATTCAGTTTCTCGGCAGCCGTCCATGACTGTGTAAAGGATGCAGGATCGATAAGCTTTTCCTTATACAGCTTGTTCAGATATTGGAGTCCTTCTTTGTATGCATCCAACGTCGGTTCAAAGATTATCTTGCCATTCTCCATATGCATCCTGGTTTCATCGTCCGTATAGGTGAAGGCATTCATCAGGAAACCGTCAAGGTACCAATGCCAGCCGTCTATCGCAGCCGTTAATGGTTTTTCGTCGGCCTTCCCGTTGCCGTTCGGATCATTGTCCTTGAATGCCTTCAGAACCTGTTCAAATTCATCGGTGGTCGTAGGCATCTGCAAGTTCAGCTTCTTCAGCCATGCAGTGTTGATCCACATTTTCTGTGAATAATCGCAGTGATAGCAAACATTGAAGTCCGGCAGAGTGTAGATGTTTCCGTCGGGAGACGTAGCAATACTCTTGTATAATGGGTTATCCGCAAAAATCTTTTTCAGGTAGATACTATCTTTGTCAATAAGATTGTTAAGTGGAAGTATTAAGCCCTGGCTCCCATACTTCATCTCATCCGAAGGTTTAAAATTCAGCGTGTCGGCACCCGAGACAACAACATCGGGCAAATCGCCGCTGGCGAATACCAGGGCTCTTTTTTCAAGCCACCCGTCCTGAGGTACTGTCTGCCATTCCACATGAACATTTGTCTTCTTTTCATAGTCTTCAGTATTCCAATTTTTTTCGATCGGGTAAGTTTGATCCCAGGAAATCAGCACCTTGATTGTGGTCTTTTCCTGTACAAGCGGAAACTTGCCCGGCGCGGAAGCATCTGCTGCTGGTTCTGCCGACGCCTCTGATGAACCTGTCTGAGTCGATGTCGAAGCCTGGTTATTTGTCTGGGTTTGGCCGCATCCCGTCAGGATAACCATAAAAGTTAAGACAAATACCAACATGAAAGAAATTAATTTACGCATTTACTTTCCTCCTTTTTTAATTTTACTTGCCAATTACCAAAGAGTATATGGATATTTTACCAAGCCGCGCTGATATCACCCCCTTTATATCAACCCTTTGTATCAACCCTTT
>DBTX01000084.1:14197-16132 GCA_002307275.1 Hungateiclostridiaceae bacterium UBA1305 | reverse complement strand
TATCAACCCTTTGTATCAACCCTTTAGTGAACCTATCATAATACCCTTTGTAAAGTACTTCTGAATGAAAGGGTACAATATCATAACCGGAATACTGGAAAAAACAATGATTGCGTATCTAAGCACCTCCATCTTCGCCATGTCGGCCGACACATCTCCTGTACCGCTCGACGCAAGCTGTCCCTGCAGCGCCGAACTGATCAATATATTTCTCAATACCAGCTGAAGAGGGAATTTGCTGGCTGAAGACAGATAAATCAATCCCTCAAAGTAGGAATTCCACATCCAAACGCTGTTATAGAGAACTATAACGGCAATGATAGGCTTTGTGAGAGGGAGAACTATGTAAATGAAAGTACTCATATCACTGCAGCCATCCAGTTCAGAAGCTTCATACAATTCTGGAGGAATTGTATTGTTGAAAAAGGTGCGCGCCAGTATTATGTTCCAGACCCCGATAGAGGCCGGCAATACCAGAGCCCATATTTTATCTATCATACCCAGATTCTTGATTAGCAGATAAGTCGGAATGAGACCGCCGGAAAAGAGCATTGTGAAGGTAAAAATCCATAATATCACACCTCTGCCGTAGAAAGTTTTCCTGGAAAGCGGATATGCAGCCATGATAGTCAATGACACACTGATAAGTGTAAATACTGCAGTGTATACGGCGGAGTTCCAAAATCCATCCAGGATGCTTTGATACTTGATGATATTTTTATAAGCTTCCAATGTGGGATTTACAGGGAATAGTATTACCTTTCCGGCATAAACACTCTGAGCGGAGCTGATGGACTGGCTTAAGACATTTAGAAGCGGAATTGCCACTATAATAAGTACAAATGCCAGTAATATGTTATTAATAATATTAAAAAGACGATCTCTGCCACTTTCTTTAATTGAATACATTCGATTTTCCTCCGTTACCAAAGACTCGTTTCAGAATATTTCCTGGAAATCTGGTTCACAATTACCAGAAGCACCATCGATACTACGGAATTGAACAGGCCGATAGCCGCTGAATAACTGTACTGGGCACTTACAAGACCCTGCCTGTATACATAGGTTGAGATTACATCTGAAACATCCATATTGAGCGGATTCTGCATCAGGAAAATCTTATCGAAGCTGATATTCAGTATCTGGGCCGAGCTTAATATCAGCAGGATTATTGCAGTAGGCATAATACCCGGCAGATCGATATTCATTATCTTCTGAAAGGTAGTAGCGCCGTCAATGCGGGCCGCTTCATACAGCTCATGGTTTATACCGGCCAGCACGGCTATATATATTACCGCACTGTAGCCTGCAGTCTGCCATATACCCGACCATACATAAATAGACTTGAAAAGCCAGGGGTAGCTCATAAGATCTATCTTCTGCAGTCCTAATAATGTAAGCGTATTGTTCAAAAGTCCATTTTGGGACATAAACTGGAACAATATGGCGACCATTACAACCGTAGAAAGAAAATAGGGAGCATACGTCACCATCTGGACTGTTTTTGAAAACAGTTTGCTTTTCGCTTCATTCAAAGCTATAGCAAGTATGATTGGAAAGGGAAATCCGGCTGCAATAGAATAAAAACTTATTACAACCGTATTGATCATTAACCTTGAGAATAGATAGGATTGAAAAAAATCCTTAAAATTCTGCAAGCCTATCCATGGGCTATGGCTTATTCCCGCTGCTGCATTATATTCCCTGAATGCAATTTGGACGCCATACATCGGTATGTACTTGAAAATAATCAAAATAACTAATGGTGGTAAAATCAGCAGATATAACTGCCAGTGCTTCATGATTTTTTTCAGAGGGCCCGATTGTTTTCTGCTTTTAGTTTGAACGTTTTGAGAAATGATATCCTCCATTGATTTGCCTCCCGTGGTTGCATTTGATACTTGCCACTCTTTTATTCTTCCTCCCGTGGTTGCA
>DBTX01000084.1:0-13889 GCA_002307275.1 Hungateiclostridiaceae bacterium UBA1305 | reverse complement strand
ATTTGATACTTGCCACGTTTTTATTATAGAAGGCGATAACTTCGGTGGAAAGAAACAATCCATGTTTGGTGTGATAAATCATATGAAGGAAATATCTGTCTTCAATTTATGTAAAGGAACAAAAAATCCAGAGGATACATTTTATTAGAAAATATATCTCCGGATTTGATCAAACAGCATTGTTTCAGGCTGTTCAAGCCTTATATTCAGATGGCAGCACGCCGGTCACTCTTTTGAAAGCACGCCGGAAGGAATAGGCGCTGTTATATCCCACAAGCCTTGCTATATCCTCCACTGACAATCTTTGTGCTTTCAAAAGCTCGCAGGCATGACTTATACGAAGCTTCTCAATGTGGTCGCTGAAAGCTTCGCCTGTCTGCTCCTTGAAAAACTGTGAAAGGTAGGATTCGGAAATGCTGAATTCCGATGCTACTAAAGATACGCTTATTTCCGTTGAGTAATAATTTGATTTGATATATGCCAGAAGCTTTTCGATAAGATCATTATTGTGGCTTTTTTTCTTATTTTTCGCCAAATCACATATGGTTATATATGTTTTCCTGATAGTGTCAAATATCTCTTTAGGTTGTACACCACTGAATTTGGAGTTAATGAACTCCTTGACGTCCAAATCGACCTTTACCCTTTCAAGAGTTTTTAAAACGGTACCCCTCATATCGAAAAGAAGGTGGTATTCCAGGTAATTGGACAGTTTACGGTTCTCAAAATTTTCACAATACACAGAATCAAGAACCCGCATGGTCTCACCCTTGTTGCCTGAGCTTGCCATATTGATCAGCTTTTGTTCCATCTCAAGCGGGTAATAGTAGCCGGTATTCTCAAGCTTTTCTTCCCAGAAATAAATAACATGTCTGTCCTTATTCTCAACCCCGAAATGGTCAAAAAGGCTTGTTGCTTCATTATAGGAAAGATTTATGTCTATAAGTCTGTCATGGGGACTACCCACATAAAAGTCGACATATATGCTATAGGACTCAATAATTTCATTCCTTATGGCTTCTGTAAGATTCCTGATCCGTTCCATGCAATCAGCCCTGTCCTTATTGTCAAAGCTCATAACTGCTACAACTTGAGTTGTATTAAGAATATAAGTGTACCCTTCCTTTTCAATATGACTGCTGAGGGCGCGATCAAGAATAAGCCTGTAAATGTCCTGTTCAATCAATTGTTCCTTATTTTTGAGCTCGTTCTGCCCCTGAAGGTTCACAATGGCAGCAGCAAACCACTGACCTTGGAGCCTTACCTCCAGATGTTTCCGCTGCATGTCGATTTCCTTTTCATCACTGAATTCGCCTTTTATCAGTCTGCCAAGGAAGCTGGACTTCAGCAGCAGCGCCTGGTTATCCACCGTTACTTTCATGTCTTCATTTGCATTAATAAGCCTGCTTATACCGTTTTTCAAAAAGTCATATTCATTTCTTCCCTTTTCAATTTCACCCTTGAAAAAGGTTCTCAAGGTAAGGATTATTTCAGTAATGGGCTTTACATTCTTTCCGGCGAGTATGAGGGAAATAGCTAAGCCTGCTACAAGTGATATTCCGACAATAAAAACAATGATCATTTTGATATAATTGGCTTTCGCCATAATTGTATTAACCGGCAGTATGGTTACATAAGTCCAATTTTTATAAGTCGATTTCATACTCATGACCATCATGTTTGTGCCATTGATTTTCTGATACTGGGACTCTTCGTGCTTGCTTTTATCGATATTTACGGAAGGGAATCCTTTCTTGCCATTAGTAACGCCTGTGATGACAAGGCCATTTTCATCAACAATATATGTCCAGCCGCTCCTGGATTCATCGACGTCGCTTAGCAGCTTATTGATGCCATCGGTATTTATCAGCACTTCGATAGCACCTTGTGTTTTGATGTTGGGACCGATAGGAAACGACTGCACATATATGATATTGTTAAACGGTGGGCCATTTTCATATTTTGCACGCATATCCTGTGCAGGGAATATATTCTTGTCATGATACCGGTTTAGTATTTCGTCATACCATTTTTCAAAAGTCAAATCGCCATACTGGACGTAATTGTCATAGAAATTCCTGATCCCGAAATGAACCATTTTCTGCATGGAATTAAGATCGAAGGCAATATCCCCCTGCTTCAGCAGGACATAGAAGCTACTGCTGAAGGAAGTGGAAAATCTGTATGTGCCAAGGCTTCTCTGCGCTTCATTCACATTATATATATCTGACGCACCATAATCAGGAGGGTCCATATACATGATATCCTGCAGCTTGGGATCCAATGACAGGCTGATGACTACCCTTTCAACATCCTTGAAGTAATTATCCACAAAGGTACAGGATTGCTTAAGCATGAACATCCTTGCATCCCGCGCATCCTTTTCTATAATATCCAGAGCCTTGTAATATACAAAGCTGCCAAGTGTAATAGGCAACACCAGAATAAGAATGTATGAGATCAAAAAACGTCTGTAGACCAGTTTCTTGTTCTTGTTTCCTCTAAACATAACGGTGCCGCCTCCCAAGGTACAGAATAGGATATTTTAAAGCAGGAAATCAGGATGTCTGAAATGATTATGCTATTATAGTAGCATAAAATACTAAATGCATCAACGAAGCAATACCTTCAAGCTGCATTTATCCAACCTTATCCAACCACTCCAATCTCTACAGCAATGCCTGCCGTAAGCTCGAGTTTTACAAAATCCGTCCCTTTTATGGCGACATATACACTCTGATCCGCATCAGACAGAAGCTTAGCCTTAACAAAGCATTTATCCCATTGTATGTCTACAGTGACACGTCCCTTCGCACAAAGCCCTTTGACACATCCCTTTCCCCAGGCTGAAGGCAGGGCAGGCAGGATGAGTATCCGGTTTTCCCTGCTTTGAAGCAACATTTCGGCAATACCGGAGGCCGCACCGAAATTGCCGTCTATCTGGAAAGGTGGATGTGCATCCAGCATGTTGATATAGGTGCCACCTCCTTCAGTATAGTTACAGCCCGTATCCTTCACCACCCTCAGTTGCATGTTCAGAAGCTTGAGCGCCCTGTCACCGTCAAAAAGCCTTGCCCACTGATTGATTTTCCAACCCAGGCTCCACCCGGTGCCCTCGTCTCCTCTCAGGTTGAGCGAAGCCTTGCAGGCTTCAGCCAAGGCGGGTGTACCTTCAACAGTTATTTCATTTGCCGGATACAGGCCGTAAAGGTGTGAAATATGCCTGTGGCTCGGTTCGTATTCTTCATAATCTTCATACCATTCAAGGAGCTGCCCTTTGCTTCCTGTCCTGTAAGGATACAGCCTCTTGATCTTCTCCCTTAGTTCATCCGCAAAGTCAGGATCACAGCCCAGTATCCCGCAGCATTTTATGCAGTTGCCGAAGAGTTCCCTGACAACAGTCATTGTCATTGTAGCAGTAGCAGAAATGTTACATTTCCTGCCTTCATATATGAAAGCATTTTCAGGTGAAGTAGACGGGCAAACGATAAGGTATCCCTGGCTATTCTCCGTCATGACGTCAAGTAGGAACAGGGCGGCGCTTTTCATGATTGGATAAGCTTTATCCTTCAAGAAGCCTTGATCCAGCATATACTCGTATTGGTCGAAAAGATGCCTGCACAGCCAGCCAGCCGAAACATTCCAGAAGGCAAAACAGGCCGATCCCTTCCAATGGTTTCCCATAGGCGATGTCAGCCTCCAGAGGTCTGTATTATGGTGCGAAGTGAAGCCTCTGGCGTCATAAACCTCACGCGCAGTCTTCCTTCCATTCACAGCCAGTTCTTCTATCAGTTTCACAAACGGCTGCTGAAGTTCGCCGAGGTTGCAGGAGAATGTCGGCCAATAATTCATTTGAGCATTGATGTTAATGGTGTAGTTTGAACTCCATGGAGGACGAAGCTCGCTGTTCCAGATCCCCTGCAGGTTTGCAGGCTGGGTTCCTTCCCTGGAGGATGAAATGAGCAGATACCGTCCGTATTGAAACAGCAATGTATATAGGGAAGGGTCTTCCTGGACCTCCCTGAAGCGGTATAGTCGTTTATCCGTGGAAAGACTTGAGGCTTCACTCTCTCCAAGGTCAAGACATACCCTGTCGAAATAATTTCTGTAATCGGAGACATGCGCTGAGAGTATGGTATCGTAAGCCTTACCTGCTGCATATGCGATATTGTCTGCACACATGCCTTCAAATTCCTTTCCGTTCAGGTAAGGGTGCACGTCATATCCTGCGAAGCTGGTTCGGGCGTCAATCAGAATTACTGCTTCATCAGCCTCCTCTACCTCTATTGTCGTGGACGTGGATGTTACCCTGCCTCCGGTTGCGATAACCCTGGCCATGGCTGCAAAAAGCATACCACGCTCATCATCTCTGTCCGAATAAATCACGGGGTTCTGAAGGTCGTCGCTGTAGCTTGGCTCAACATGCGACGGTGCTTCACCCTTTAATACAAGGAAACCCTTGTCCACAGACACCGATGATTTTAAAAGGCAATGAAAGCTCATGGCTAAATTAATACTTTTCGGCTGACTGCACGAAAGCCTGATAGCTATTATATTATCCGGGGCCGAAGCAATTATCTCCCGTTTGTATCTGACTCCTGAAACGCTGTATTCTACGGAAGCAACCGCTGATGAGATGTCGAGGCTTCTTGAATAACTCACTGCACAGCTGTTGTGTTTAAAGTCAAGTATCAAATCACCAAGAGGCATATAGGATTGGGTCCAACCCGAGGTGAGTTCTTCCTCAACCAGTTCCTGGGTCTCATGGTATTTTTTATTTTTGGCAAGCTCTGCAGCTTCACGGAAAAAGTCCGCCTTGCCCTGAGGGTTCAAATCGCGGGGATAGCCCGACCAGAGAGTATCCTCGTTCAACGAAAGGACCTCCCTGTCCGTTCTGCCGAATATCATCGCACCGAGCCTGCCATTCCCTACTGGAAGCGCCTCCACCCAACTGTCGGCCGGTTGTTCATACCATAATCTCATCATGAATCCTCCTTATCACTGTTTACTCGCATATCATTTTATCACCCTTGTACTCAAGGATTATCTGCTCCCAACCACCTCTACTGTGAAGGTAATGGCATCTGTCATTCCATCAAAAATTCCTTAACGTTTTCCAATAGTCAATACGCCTTCACTATTTTCCCGGTCGACAATGTTATTTCTTTTTTTCTCGGTATGGGGCCACCGGCAGCTTTCAGTCCATGACACTGCCTCAGAGCTTTGCCTTTTTGAAAAGTCTTCGCAAAGAGTTTTCTTTGCTCTGATAATGGAATCAAAAAGGGGTTCTATTATCATTTTCCCTTTTCCAGTTCCCAAAGGCAATGCGCTTTCTACTCTGGAAACAGATTTAACCGTTGGCCGTTTATCTTTTTTGCAATTATAATAATAAGTCTCTTCACTGTCACCATTAGCCCGTACCACTACCATTACCCTGCCTTCATGGACCTTACGCTGGTTACCGGTATACATCTTTTCACTGACGGGATTGCTATTGCCAACAGCCAGCAATGTACTGACACCACAGGCAGTAAAGTAAATATTGTTATCAGTGTTGTACACTATACTGCCCTGCGCATCTATCAATTCTACCATGATATAAAACAAATCTCCACATTCAGCTTTAAGGGAATTACGTTCCGGTGTCAGCCGGATGGCGGCGGGTACTCCTGTAGTTTTAAGTACCGAACGTGAAACCCCGCTACCTGTCTGGTATCCTACTGCCAACAGTTCACCCGCTTTATAGTTCAATTAAAATACCGACTTATACCGGTTTGCCTTACCATTTGGCTTCCGGCACAATGATTTACCATTCAGGATTTCATCATCGGTATTATATACTTCTACAACCGTGGGTTTACTCTCATAGCCTGGCTAGATCCACGATGAAACTACCTCCAGCCAGACCCAGCCCCAGAGTGTAGGATTCTTCCCATAGTGTTCCGGTTTGTAGACAGCTCTAAAGTACATATTGTAGTCATTGGGAACCTTGCCTTCCCGCCAAACAACGAACGCTTCGTCCATGACCAGGATTTATATAGTACAATGAATTAAAAATACTGTCAATACTATACCATTAGCTTGTCATCCCAAAGCAGTCTTCATCCAATCATGCACAATCTGCTGTGCAGGCAATTTATTATTCCCTTTGGCAGAAAATATTTCAAACGGCAATTTAAGATCCTTGAGATAATCCGCACCTCCCATCTCAGGCAGTAGCGAATACCCCTATCCGGAATAATGAAATGCAGCCGTCAACTATTCGAGTGTATCTGCTCTGTTTTATGAAATACCAGTCCATACACTATACAAAACCCCTCGCCATTCTGTGAAACATAAACATAATCTTATGTTACATGCCTGAAATTACAGATATCAATACTGACCGTTAATTGGTAAAATAAATATTGCACCATGGAAATTCAGCCATAAACGTATTCATTCCGGGAGGCACATCCATGAGAAAACGTCTGATCAAACTCGTAGTTGCCAGCCTGATTTTTCTTCTTTCATTATCAATTGCGTCAGTAAATACATACGCCGCTACAAGTAAGCCCATTTTAAAAGAGGGCATGAACGGCAGCGCCGTAAAAACACTGCAAAGCAATCTAAAACGATTGGGATTTTTCTCCCAAAATCCAACCGGGTATTATGGCGATTATACAATATCAGCTGTTAAGAAATTTCAAAAGAAATACAACATACCAGCTACAGGTGTAGTTGCGACTCTTACATATAACAAACTTGATGCACTGCTGAAGCCGGCTGCACCGAAAAAAGCTCCAGCCAAAAGCACACAGTCAAAGATCACACAGAAATCCGTCAGCTCCAAAATACAAAAGCCCAACGGTTTAAGAAAGGGCTCGGCAAGCCAGGAAGTGCTTAAGCTGCAGAATAATCTGACACTATTGGGATATATGAAAGTACCCCCGACAGGTAATTTTGGTCCTATAACAGAATCCGCACTGATCCAGTTTCAAAAATACTATAAGCTGGATCCAAACGGGGTTGCAGATTCTAAAACGCTCTCCGTGATTGACAGGCTTATAGGAGAAACGGATAGCATGTCCAGAGGTGGAGACGTTGACCGGGAAGACGCAGTTCAAGAAGGGATAAGCGTTGGAAATGTGAATCAGGGAAGCGTGCTGCAGGTCAATTTCAAACCACTAAGTACAGTTAGACTTGAGTGGATTCCCGGACTTCCACAGGCACCATTTCTGAAAGGAGTAGGAAAGTATGAAGGCGTTGTCCTGCATTATACGGCCAGTCCGAATGATACTGCCCGAACAGAGGCGGATCATGAAAAAAAGTACTGGCGGAATGCCTTTGTCCACGAATTTATTGACCCGAATGAAATCATACAGGTCGCCGATCCGGATTACAAATCCTGGGGTGCCGGAGAACGTGCCAATGACAGGTTTATACACCTTGAATTGTGCGATGCTGCTAATCAAAACGATTTCAATATCTCCTTTGAAAAGATAACTCTAAGAGCCGCAGAATATCTTTACATAAACAAGCTCGGGGTCACTCCTGCGAGAGCTGACGGGACAGGTACGCTATGGGGCCATATGGATGTTACCAAATATCTGGGCTTCACGAATCATACCGATCCTGTAGCATACCTGGCAAAATGGGGCAAAACCTGGAATGACGTGATAAACTCTGTTGCTGAGAAATACAGTGCCCTGGCATCAGGTAAAGATCCCATAACCAAAGATATTACTGATGGAAACACTACTGACGGAAATGTTACTGACGATAATGCTGCTGACGGTAATACTACTGACGGTAATGCTGCTGACGGTAATGCTGCTGACGGTAATGCTGCTGACGGTAATGCTGCTGACGGTAATACTACTGACGGTAATACTACAAATGATAGTGCTGCGGCCCAAAACAATGTTGCCGGAAGTTTTGAATCAGTTTCTGAACATTAAACTGTCTCCGGCTCCAGACGGTAATATGTACAAGATCAGCTATATATTCAAAAATTGCTCCATCAATACAGTAACTTTCTTGTGTTTTTCAGAGGAAAGCATAACTCATATGCCACTCTCCTCCATCAGGTATGTCCTGTGTTAAGAAATCATCAAAGCAAATAGAGCACTAACAGGTATATGCTGGATATTCCAATCGTCAGAAGCATTACTGGGAAAGCAGTTCTAAAATACTTGCCGAAGGTGATTTTATGCCCATAATCCTCTGCCATTCCGATAGCAATGACGTTGGCGCTGGCTCCAATTATTGTACCATTTCCCCCAAGACACGCTCCAAGCGATAAAGCCCACCAAACGGGTGTAAGATTCATACCCGAAAGTACTCCCATATCCTTAATTAAAGGTATCATCGTTGCCACAAAAGGGATATTGTCGATAAAAGCGGATGCAATAGCAGATACCCACAGGATTGCCATTGTGGTAAGTATGAGGTTGCCGTGAGTCAGATCAAGTACTCCCTGCGCAAGTATTTCTATAATGCCTGATTCCTGTATTCCTCCTACAATAATGAATAAACCGGCAAAGAAGAATATAGTCTTCCACTCAACCTCTTTTAATATCTTCTCTGGTTTTAATCCAGAGATTAATAGCAGCACTACTGCTCCACTTATTGCAATCGTTGCGGATTCCAAATGCAGAGTACCATGAAGTACAAATCCAATAGTCGTCAATGCCAAAACCGCAAGGCATTTAGTAAGGAGCCTGGAATCACTGATTGCCTCATATTCATTCATCTTCAAAACCTTATCTTTGTTTTCCTGCTTTGCGTGCAGCTTTTTCCTATACACAAGAACAAATATGTATGTTGTTAAAAAGAGCATAGGCAAGATAATTGGTCCGTTATTTTTTATGAAATCCAAAAAACTAAGTCCAACTGAGCTTCCGATCATTATATTAGGTGGATCACCTACCAAGGTAGCAGTTCCCCCAACATTGGATGCAAATATTTCTGATATGATAAAAGGGATAGGGTTCAGATGAAGGTCTTTTGCAATATTTATAGTTAATGGTACAATAAGCAAGATTGTCGTTACATTATCCAGTAGTCCTGAAAGTATACCAGTGATAATAGAAAGCAATATCAAAATCTTTACAGGTTCACCCTTTGCTAACTTCACTGTTTTTATTGCCAGATATTCAAATAAGCCAGATCTTTTCGTAATCATGACAATGACCATCATACTAATCAGCAGGGCAATGGTATTGAAGTCGATCTCTTCAAACGCTTTTTCCTGATTAATGATCCTCAGTAAAACCATCAGAGACGCTCCTGACAATGCCACAACCGCCCGGTCCATTTTGTCAATGATTATGAGAACATATGCAGTAATAAAAATTGTTCCCGAGGCGATCATCAAAAATAATTGCTGATCCATTGAAAGCTCCTTCTATTATCCCTACTAGAATTTTTCATACTTTTCCACATTGGACACAAAGATTGTTGCACCTGAGGCCACAACTTTATTTGCATTGGGTATTAGTAATTGCATTATGCTATTGTTGTATTTCGATTCCTTAATACTATGCTCTCTTGCTTCTGAATTTTTTAATATGATCCCTATAACAGTATCCACCTTTCCATCCTCAATACCAATCATCAAGGTTGTATTTCCAGCCCGCAGGAATCCTCCCGATGAACATAGCTTTGTGACACTATAACCTTGTTTATTCAGTTCATCCGTTATCTTCGAGCTGTCTTCATCGTGTATAATTGCGACTATAAGTTTCATGCAATAGTCCTCTTTTCGTATTATACTTTGCCCATAATGCCAATATTTCCACTGTTTTCTGGTTTTCATTTTCTGACTGCTTTCAAGCGCAATCGATAGCTATCGCGATAAAAAAGCTGCAGAGAAAATTCTGCAGCTTCATCCCCACTCAAGGGTATAGTTACAAAGCCATATGCAACACCTTCTCTTTCCACGCTTACGAGATTAGCTGACGGATTCGGATCGAAAGATGACCCTACCTGAAATATAATCCAGGATTCACCCCAAAATTTGGTTCTCCCGCTCTTTTGGATTCAGCGCAATATATTCAATTAAAAATTAAAAGGCGGAAAACACAAATATGTGCTTCCCACCCCAGAAGTCGAATTCTCTTGAAAGTAAACAGTTCATTCACCCAACCGATTTTTGCATATTCAATTAAATCAAGTGTACCATAATATCTCATAAAGTATCAATAGTACCAACAGAATTGTAACCGTATTTTAACTATTAAATAAACATTTCTATCCAAACAATGCCAGCAACACGCCTGCTGCAACAGCCGAACCGATTACGCCTGCGACGTTGGGTCCCATGGCATGCATAAGGAGAAAATTCGTGGGGTTTGCCTTTTGCCCCTCAACCTGAGATACCCTTGCGGCCATTGGAACTGCAGATACGCCGGCTGAACCGATCAGCGGATTAATTTTTCCACCGGACAGCAAGCACATTAACTTGCCAATGAGCAAACCGCCAACAGTACTGAACATGAATGCAAATAAACCCAGACCGATAATCATCAGCGTTTGCGGCTTCAAGAATCTATCTGCAACAGCCGTTGCACCTACGGTAACACCCAGGAAAATCGTTACGATATTGATCAGTGCATTTTGCGCAACACCCGAAAGTCTCTCCACTACACCGGATTCCTTAAACAAATTGCCCAGCATCAGCATGCCGATCAACGGAGCTACAGCGGGCAGTAAGAGAACGCAAAAGATCGTAACGGCAATCGGGAAGCATATTTTCTCCAGCTTCGATACTTCCCGCAGCTGATCCATTTTTATTTCTCTTTCCTTTTTTGTGGTCAGAAGCCTCATGATCGGAGGCTGAATCAGCGGTATCAATGCCATATATGAATACGCCGCTATGGCAATGGCAGGCAGCAACTCGGGAGCCAGCCTTGTCGTAAGGAAAATAGCGGTAGGTCCATCTGCGCCGCCGATAATCCCGATAGAAGCAGCTTCAGTGGGCTTGAATCCCAATGCAGTCGCAACAATAAAGGCAGCAGCAATACCAAACTGTGCGCCCGCTCCCATAAAGAGGCTGGACGGCCTTGCGATCAGCGGACCGAAATCCGTCATTGCGCCTATTCCGAGGAATATCAGAGATGGATAAATTCCTTTTTTGACACCCAGATACAAATAATACAACAATCCACCCGGCTCCGTCGACCCTGCAGCCGGTTCGTTCATAAGCCCCGCCAGAGGCAGATTCGCAAGCAATACGCCAAATGCGATCGGCAATAACAGAAGGGGTTCAAATTTTCTTACTATGGCAAGATATATCAGGATGCAGGCTATGGCAATCATTAGGCAATGCTGCCAGGTAAGAGCTGCAAAGCCTGAATCCGTAAAAATGGTTTTAATTGCGTCCAGAAACATTTTTATTCACCTCACGATTGAATAACGGCAAGAATATCACCTGTTGAAACAGGTGAACCCTTTGCGGCTTTTATTTGTACAACTGTGCCATCAAATGGCGCCATGATTTCATTCTCCATCTTCATCGCTTCAAGAATGAAAAGTACTTGCCCCTTTTTCACTTTTACACCTTCGCTGATCTTAATATCCAGAAGTGTACCTGGCATTGGCGCTTTTATAACTTCACCTTTCCCAATATTAAGCACAGACGGAGCAGGCGCAGCAGCTGCCAACGCAGCCGGTGCAGCGGTCGGAGCCATATGAGGTACGATTACGGGAACTTCGACATTCGCCGTACTCACAATGGAGGCCTGACCCTTTTCGACTTCCACTTCATATTTCTTGTTATTTATGGTAACTACATATTTCATTTTTAAGCCCCCTTTTCATGGTTAACTCTTAATCCAATTATTTTGTATTATTCAATTAGTTTAATTGATTTGAAGCAAAGCTCCGAAAGCGGAATATGTGATTCATCGCTCACAATAGCCATAATCATCGCTGCAGCTCTCTCATCAACATTGATAAGCTTCAGTTCTCCGGATGAAGCATGAACTGCTTCCACATCCCAATCTTCTTCTGGTTTTGCTACAGTATCAACACTTTCTGCTGCAGCTTTCCTATTCAATGCAATACCCAGCACTTTAGATAAACCCATTACCATAACATATAAAATAGCAAGAACAACAAACACAAGTGCCATACAGAACATAGCAACTACTACGCTTTCTATTACTGACATATCAACCATCCTTTACTTTTGAACTATGGTATAAGTAACCCTTGTCACAGCTCTCTCTTCCCGCTCCTTAAAGAACTTCTCCGCAATTTGCGGGAATGCAATATAGGAGAGAACATCCTTATCGTTTTTTGCAATATCCTTCAACTTGGCCTTGATTTTATCAAATTCCGGTTCCAGCGTATCTGCAAATCTTCTGGTAATCGGTTTCTCATCGTCCAAAACCTTCTTTACCAAAGCCGGATCAATTTCACCCGGTGCCTGACCATATTCGCCCCTGAGGTAGGATTTCACTTCCTTGGATACATTCTTGTACCTTTCACCGGCAAGTACATTGGCTACGGCCTGAACACCCACCATCTGGCTCATCGGGGTAACCAGAGGAGGATATCCCAGATCTTTCCTGACCTTCGGCGTCTCCGCCAAAACTTCATCCAGTTTTTCTATGGCATTTTGTGACTTAAGCTGTGCAATCAGGTTGGAAAGCATTCCGCCAGGTACCTGATAAACCAGCGCATCCGTTTCCGTACCCATAACAAATGGATCCATCAAGCCTGAAGAAATATATTTTAATTTCAGCGGCTTGAAAAAATCATTAATATCCTTTAATGCATTTTCATTCAATCCCGTAGTGTGTCCCATCTGCCTGAGCGCATAATCCAAAGTTTCTGTCGCAGGCTGGGAGGTTCCGCCTGAGAGTGAAGATATTGCACAGTCGATACCGTCGCAACCTGCCTCAACTGCTTTAATATAAGTAATCGGACCCAAACCTGTCGTGGAATGTGTATGCAGGAAAATCGGCAGTTTTACGGATTCCTTCAATGCCTTTATCAGGTCATATGCCTCCTGAGGCCCCATGATACCGGCCATGTCCTTTATGCAGATGGTGTTGACTCCCATTTCTTCAAGTTGTTTGCCCATCCTTGCATACTTTTCAAGATTGTGAATCGGGCTGGTCGTATAGCAGATACAGCCCTGTGCATGCGCTTTCCGTTTAAGCGTTTCATCAACGGCCACTTCAATATTTCTGAAGTCATTCAGCGCATCGAATATTCTGAAAATGTCCATACCGCTTTCCACTGATTGAGCTACGAACTTTCTGACAACATCATCCGGATAATGCTTATATCCCAGAATATTCTGGCCTCTCAACAGCATCTGCAACTTTGTGTTTTTCACTTTTGCTTTGATTTTCTCGAGTCTTTCCCACGGATCCTCATTCAGGTATCTCAAGCATGAATCAAAGGTTGCGCCTCCCCAGCACTCAAGAGAGTAATAGCCCGCTTTATCCAGAGTTTCCAAAATTCCTTCAAAATCAGAAAATGGCATTCGTGTGGCGATAAGCGATTGGTTGGCATCACGCAGTACAGTCTCTGTGATGTTTATTTTCATTTCTCTTCAACTCCTCGTTTTATTATTTATATCCACTTTTGCGCATAAAAAAGCAGAAAGCATTAAAAAAGCTCTCCGCCCTGAAAGCCCGATTACTTGAAAACAGTCCCCTGTCCAACCGGAAGAATTCATATTTAGTTAATGTATATATTTTATAAGTATAAACGAATCATTTTATTTGTCAATATCTTGACTGCATTAAGGCACGGCAAAATCATGAAGGCTAGTAGAAATCTCAAATCCAAGTTTGATTTTTTTTAACGGCACCATTTCAGTACCAAAATATTAGGAAGGACATATTTTTGAAGTGCACCTTTGTGGTTTTATCTTTTAATGTAAAATTCCA
>DBTX01000093.1:48332-62164 GCA_002307275.1 Hungateiclostridiaceae bacterium UBA1305 | reverse complement strand
GTATTCTGCTTTTAAATCCCCGCAGGATAAAATAAGCTCAATGTCCTTGAAACGTTCACGGTCAAAAAAATCCCATATATAAGTTTCTTCCTGGTCGGAAACCAGCAGTATCTTCATAATCATTCCACTCTATAGAATATATATTTGCCTGAAAATAAAATGCTGATACAAATCAGTTTTGTTCTTCAGGATGCAGTATTTCTTATTATACTTTATTCAACAATTTTAGACAACAAAAATGGCAAAAGGTAAAAAAACAGCAGAAGGGCGGTAACTGCTATCTTTAATTACAATATTATAATGAGGTACATTAAATCGTGTGATCGTTAACCCGTTCCGAGAGTTCGAATCTCTTTCCAGCATAATACCAAGTACTCAACACCCTTGGCATTTTTATCACCATTACAAAAGCAGCTTCACCTTGCTTAAACACTCAGACAAATTATACACTACAGCGTATTAATGGTTTGTGAAGCAGGAAGCTGCTTTTTCCATGCTCCTAAATGTATACTCTTATTGGATTTTGCAATAATAGGAAATAATGAATGGTGATATAAATCGGTTCGTGTTATAATTTACATGCATGTTAATAATAACATTACAGACAATACACTATTTTCAAACCGGGAGGGAAAAATTGTTATGCTGAGTGTAAAGCAGTTATATAGAGAGAACAGTGAGCATTTCAACAAAGAGATAGAGGTGGCGGGTTGGGTCAGGACAATAAGGGATTCCAAAACCTTCGGATTCATAGAATTGAATGACGGCTCCTTTTTTAAAAATATTCAGATCGTTTTTGACGAAGCAGATCTGGGGAATTTTAAAGAAATTGCCAAACTGCCACAGGGATCATCAATCAAAGTTCGCGGCAAACTCATAGCAACACCTGAGGCCAAACAGCCCTTTGAATTAAAAGCTTCAGTTATTGAGATCGAAGGGTCATGCTCCGCCGATTATCCTCTTCAGAAAAAGAGGCATTCCTTCGAATTTCTTCGTACCATTGCCCATCTGAGACCCAGAACGAATACATTTTCCGCAGTATTCAGACTTAGAAGCGCTGCGTCTTTTGCAATACACCGTTTTTTCCAGGAGAAGGGTTTCGTATATGTTCAGACCCCGATTATTACAGGCAGTGACTGTGAGGGCGCCGGGGAAATGTTCAGAGTCACTACTCTTGATATGGATAACCTTCCGCGCGACGACAAGGGCAATATTGATTATTCGGAGGATTTCTTCGGAAAACAGACCAGCCTGACTGTCAGCGGGCAGCTCACAGGAGAAAGTTACTGTATGGCTTTCGGTAAAATATATACCTTCGGACCTACGTTCAGAGCGGAGAATTCAAACACAGCGCGGCATGCATCGGAATTCTGGATGATCGAGCCTGAAATTGCTTTTGCCGGCCTGAAGGAAGACATGGAGCTTGCTGAAGAGATGATAAAATATCTGATCGATTATTGCTTTGAGAATATTCCGGAAGAACTGGAGTTTTTCAACAGCTTCGTTGACAATACGTTAATAGAACGTCTTCATAATATTGCCTATTCGGATTTTGCACATGTCACCTATACTGAAGCGGTGGAACTTCTTGAAAAGGAGAATTCCACTTTTGATTATCCCGTTAAATGGGGAAGTGATCTGCAAACTGAACATGAGAGATTTCTGACTGAAAAAATATTTAAGAAGCCCGTATTTGTTACCGATTATCCCAGGGAAATCAAAGCGTTTTACATGAGACTCAATGATGACGGTAAAACTGTGGCGGCAATGGATCTGCTGGTTCCCGGAGTTGGCGAGATCATAGGAGGCAGCCAGAGGGAAGAACGCTATGAAATACTGGCAAAGCGCATGGACGAGTTGGGACTCGCACAGGAAGATTACAGTTGGTATATGGATCTCAGAAAATATGGCGGTACAAGGCATGCGGGTTTTGGGCTCGGCTTTGAAAGAGCTGTCATGTATCTCAGTGGCATTGCAAATATCAGGGATGTGGTTCCTTTCCCGAGGACACCGAAATCAGCAGATTTTTAAATACAAATAAAAAAAATATATATCAGATTTGCAGTATTATTAAATAATTTTAATTAATGGGGGTAGTATTATGAATGAACTTGTATCGGAACAGCCGAAAGATGACAAAATCAGAATATCAGAGGAAGTTATTGCTACGATCGCAGGTATTGCCGCATCGGAAACCGAAAAACTCGCATCCATGAGCGGAGGTTTTGTAGATGGAATTGCCGGCATACTTGGTAGAAAATCCATGGGTAGGGGTATCAAGGTGGAAGTGAAAGAAAATCTGGTTACGATTGATTTATCCATCGTGATGCAATACGGCTGCAAAATACATGAGGTCGTACGCGGAATGCAGTCAAGGGTAAGAGATGCAGTCGAAAGTATGACCGGCATGCAGGTCACCGCTGTCAGCGTTAATGTACTGGGAGTTAGTGTTGACAAGGAAGCAGGAAAGATTGAAGTGGTGGACGAACTGCCACGTCAGGCATGACTTTTTAGAAAAGGACATTAATTTATTTCATATGAAGAAAAGAATTTTCAAGTTGCTTATAGTGCTTTCATCAGCGCTGCTGCTTATAATACTAATGGCTTTTACAAACAACTGGAAAGATCTTGCACACCTTATTAAAAATGCAAAATGGTATTGGCTGGCTGCAGGTTTTAGCTGCATGGTGGTTTATTGGACGTTGGATGCTGTTATTCTGCATTCGTTAGCTCAGACGATGACCGAACAGCAACCATTGAAGGATTCGATCAGGGTCACCATGATAGGGCAGTTTTTCAATGCCATTACACCCATGGCCGGAGCCGGACAGCCGGTCCAGGTCTATGTCATGGCGAAGGATGGCATCAAAACCGGTCATGCGGCGTCTATCATTATTATAAAAACAGTGCTTCATCAGTTTGTGATCGTTATATATGCCATTGCGGCCTACCTGTTCAAGGGTGGTGAATTTTACACCCAGATACCGGAATTTTACTATTTCTTCCTTCTTGGTATCCTGGTAAATATGGCTTTCCTTGTTTTTTACCTGCTCTTCCTCTTTAACAGGCAGGCGGCTAAAAAGGTGCTCCTATTTGTTTTTAATCTGCTCAGAAAGTTTAAATTCATCAAAAAAGTAGATAAGGTAGAAAAAAAGCTGGAATCCGAATTGAACAGTTTCAGTGAGGGCGCCGAAATCATACAAAGGAATTGGAGAATAATTCCTTATTTGGTTATCGCACAGTTTTTACAGTTTTCCTTCATTTTTGCCATACCTTATTTCATACAGCTGGCGATGGAACCCCAGAGTGTTTCTATGGTGAACATCCTGGCGGCTCAGTCGATGATAACGCTCATTTCGATGCTTGTGCCGACTCCGGGTGCCACCGGTGGTATAGAAGGCTTAAGCTATATGTTTTACGGTCTGTTCTTCTCAAAAGCCTTTATCATACCGGCCATATTGGTATTCAGAATACTTACATACTACACTGCTGTCATATTCGGAGGTCTCTTTGCATTGTATGCACCGGAGAAGCCTCTGCAGCGTGAGCCATAACAGGGAGGTCAAATGAAATACAAACTGATAGGCTGCGAGGTTTTCACCAGACCGGTATATCTTGCGGCTGCGAACTCAAAGAATATGATTGACATGGAATTCACAAAAATACGTTCGCATCTAAAACCGGATGAACTTCGGAAGGAAATTCAAAATATAATCGACAGGTCGACAGAGCAGTATGATGCATTATTGCTTGGCTTCGGCCTTTGTGGAAACAGTACGGCAGGTTTGGTGGCACGCTCGGTTCCGCTAGTCATTCCGAGAGCTCATGACTGCTGTACTATTTTTTTAGGCAGCAGGGCTGCATTTCAGGAGCATTTCGGGCGGACGCCGAGCGCACAATGGAGTACATCCTGCTACTATGAACGTTATGGCGGCTGGTATTCTGATAATGTAGTAAGCCTGCTGTCAAAGGATCAGAGTGGTGATTATGCTGAACTGGTTGAAAAATATGGCGAAGAGAACGCCCGTTATATATGGGAAACGCTAAATGCCAGTACCGGTATTGATTTTCTAACATACATCGAGGTTCCCGGCATAGCTGACAATAATATAAAGGAAACTTTTGTAAAACATGCAGCGGAAGCAGGCAAAAAAATGCGTTTTATAGAAGGCAGTACACGCCTGATCGACAAACTGCTGGCAGGGGAATGGTCTGACGAAGAATTCCTTCTCATCCCGCCCGGGGCTGAAATCAAGCCCATCTATGACCATGACAGGGTTATGGGTCTGTAAGCGGATAATATTTATAAGAAACATGAAAAATCATTAGACATTATTTTAATTAATTCGTATTATCTTTTGTAAACACCTATTCGATAAAAAAGGGGTAAAAGATATGAACAGATTACATCGTTCCAGAACACATAAGGTCATACTCGGAGTTTGCGGCGGTCTTGCCGAATACTTCAACATAGATCCAACTCTGATTAGGATAATATGCATATTGATATCCTTCTCAGGCGTCGGCATTATTCTTTACATTGCAGCAGCACTTATAATGCCCGAGGACAGAGGATATACAGGAAGCGACCAGTGGGGGGGCTGCTGCGGATCAGACAAGGGCGCATACTCCAACACCGGCTCGGATCCCTATACAGGGGCAGGCAATCATGCCGGAACCGGAGCAGATACCGGTGCAAGTGCTGGTCCTAAAGCGGATACTGGCTTTGACACAAGCTTTGAAAGTGAATTCAACAGCAATTCTGATGAATGGGGACGCCCTGAAAAATACAAGCCCGAGAGAAACAAGATCGTGCTTGGCGCAATCCTTGTCGGTATGGGAATCCTGTTCCTTGGCAAGCAGATCATGCCTGGATTGTTCGACCTTAAATTCATGATCCCTCTGCTCCTGATAGGAATTGGCGGAATCATTGTATTCAAGGGGAGGAACTAGGAAATGCGCAATAACGGGAAGGGACTGGGGTTCGGCATACTCCTGCTGACAGTGGGAGCAGTATGGCTGCTGAGCATTGCTAAAATTGTAACATGGTCTACACTAAATGCATTGATTACTCTTTGGCCGTTGATACTTGTAGCTATTGGGATCGGTTTCATATTCAGAAGCAACAGACTTGTCAGGACACTTACATGGTTAGTGCTGCTGGCAGTAGTGATAGGTTACGGCTACTTTGCTCCATCAAATAACAATTGGTTCAAATATGACCTTCATTTTGGGGATGAAACCAATTATACCAGTGATTCGATGAACGTGACTCTGGATAAAAAACAGCAGAATGAAAAAGCCGAGTTACTGCTTGATTACGGTGCCATGAAAATAAATATCGATTCAAAGACATCCGGACTTCTGGATGCAACCATCAATGATGCCATAGTGAAGCATTCCGAGAATTTGGACGGTAGTACAGCATCCATTAAATTCGAAATGAAGGATGAAAAAGTCATAAACCTTGGCAGACTGGAAAAATTTCGAAGCGATTACCATTTGAGCAAAGATATCATATGGAACCTTAAACTAAACACAGGTGCAATTGACGGCAATCTTGATTTAAGTGGCCTGAAGGTAGAAAATCTTAATATCAAGACAGGGGTATCATCACTTGATCTTGACATGGGCAGCTACAATACTGTAATGAAAATTGAATCAGGAGCTTCGAAAATTGATATTACACTGCCTGAAGATACAGGCATGAAAATAAAATTAGACGGCGGACTGAACAATACAAACCTTGAAAAAGAGGGTTGGACTGAAGAAGATGATTGGTACTATTCACCGGATTACAACTTAATGGACTTCAAAATAGAAGCAGAAATCAATAATGGTTTCGGAAACTTATCGGTAGAAAACAGGTGAAATGAACGAAATGTTGGGCATAGGCGGGGTTCAATGAATAATTATAATAATCCATCTGAAATAATAGAAGCGCTTAGGGACAAATATATAAAGGTTTGGGAAAGTACGCCTGATACATTCCCAAAGTGGCAGGAAACCTTCAGCAGTATACGGCAGAAGGAAAAGGACATTCAGATGAGTACCTTTGCCGACAAAATGATTCTGCTGATCAAGGGATTCACGAACGATCCGACGGAGGATCCGACACGGTGGGGTACGGCTCTGAAAAAGCTCATATATGAATGCGGGACAGGGATAATAGGCCTGGATGGCACCAGTATGAGACTTCTGCTGGAGGAGGGCTTTTGTGAATCGACCTCGGACTTTATCCTGAAAGCGCGTGAGTTTGATTCAAGTCTCAAAATGGATGGCATCAGCCAGGCACTGCGAAACGTCTGGATCATGAACTGCATACAGAAGCTGACAGACAGCAGGATTGAGGTAACGCCTTCCGTGCTTTCCTACAGTTTACTTTATCCATATACAGACAATTATCTTGATGCAAATTCAATCTCTGCGGGAAGGAAAAGGCTTTTAAACCAAAGATTCGCAGGAAAGCTGGCAGGGGAACGTCTCAAAGCCGGGACAGCATATGAAAACAAGCTGTTCAGACTTGTTGATAATATAGAGGGCCAGTTTGACCGCTGTGAATTCCCGATGGTATACATGAGTCTTCTGGGCATTCAGGCTGCACAGGGTAAAAGCCTCCTGCAGCAGGACAGGGGCAAGGCTGTCAATCATCAGGACATCTTACATATATCCTTTGAAAAAGGCGGTTCCTCCGTACTTGCGGATGCATGCCTTGTAAACGGCAGTCTCACAGCAGAAGAGACCTCCTTCATGTTCGGCTTCGGGGTCCTGCTCCAATTGCTGGATGATCTGCAGGATGCAGCTGTCGATCGCAGCTATGGTCATGCAACGATTTTCTCAATGCAGGATAAAGGTCAATCACAAGAAGTCCACACGAACAGACTGATCAATTTTATGATGCAAATTCTGGATGAAGATACCTGCTATAGGACACCTGGTGCAATCATGATCAAAAATATGATGAAAAAAAGTATCATGTTCCTGCTGCTGGGTGCGGTAGCCTGTAATCAAAAAATGTTCGGGAGGAGCTACCTGAATAAGCTGGAAACCTATTCACCGCTCAGTTTCAACTATCTTAAGGGCTTTTATAAAAAAATAGACAGGGAATATGGCAAACTGAAAATCAAATTTGCGGTTAATCCACTTGAAGTGCCCATGGCCAAAGCCTTTGCAGCAGGATCCATTTAAGATTATTTCACTTGCCATTTTTATTGATGAAAAAGAACAGTACAAAAAAGCCTACATCCGTAACCTCTTTCTATTCTATGAAAACGGCAGAATACCAATTTTGCTCATCTGTCATCTCTTTCAAAGTATGAAGGGGTAGATGGAATTTTGCAACAGTTTTGAATACATCAATACCGACGCTGTGGAATGCAGGTCTTGCCTTCTTTTTATTTGCACAATCGCAGCCCCTGAAACCCATGCACTCCTTGCACAGAGCACAATCACTCAATGAAAAAGCAAGATAATAGCCGTCGGTAAAAGCTTCGCTCTCTATTGCAAAAGAGGCTTCCTGTGATATTTTCTTATCATGCGAATGCACAATAACGCCCCAACTATATTTCCTGAATAATTCTTCATACTGCCATGGCGTGAGCGATCCCGGTCTGGATGGACAGGTATGGCCTTTACCCCAGTCGCCGCAGCCGAACATGCATTTGAGCAGTGTTCGCGGATCGAAAACAATATCCTCCGCTTTGAATGCCACTGCATGGTCTGCTCCCATGTCCAAAGCCTTTTGTATGTATTTTTCAGCGTTCATCTCTGCCTCCGTAATCAGAATCGTCTTGCCTTGTACACTCTGGCGTTGCATGTTCCGCATAATAATGATTCTATATAATCTGCTTCATTTTCTTCTACCTTATTATTATGGCATATCACTGATATTCGTTTCCCGTTCTCCGATATCATCGTAGGTGCCAGTTTTGAAACCTTGCAGTTCATTACCGACTCCATACAGCAGATACTGGCAGGGAAGCCGGTTGATATAATGTTCGTATCTTCGGTAACACAGTCCTTAATTTGCTTTAACACTTCTTCCGCTTCAGAGGGTTCCGTACATAGGAATACATATTTAGCGGTCTTTACCACATGAATATTGTCAATTGCAACATTGATTTCATCCCAACCATTTTTGACCGGATCTGATTTGGTGGCATTTTTGTTTGATACAATGATTTCGGATGAATTCAACTTTCCCGCAGATAAAAGGCTGTCAATAAGCATACTGCCCATACTTCCATTACCGATAAAACCCACTTTTATCACTCGACGTCACTCCTGATCTTTAAATTTAAGATAGGACAAACTACCTCATTGTAGATGGACACCGAACCTCTTGCTGCCATATAAAATTGTCTCGCTTCCATTGACCCCATCGCCAATGTCTGCAAATAATATTTTACCATTGAGCCTTCGAAAATTCAATCGTTTCCTGTTAACTCAAACTTCCAGAAATAGATCAATCCTGGTCCAGCTTTAATAGCCTTTTCACTCATATTTTTATCCTCATATTCCTGATTTTTTCAATCCCAAGCTAGTGACAGTCAACCTCTGTTAAATCACATATTAACATATTATCCCACTTTATTCTATATTTTTCTTTAATATAGACTGCAAAAAATGGTATATAACAATATGTATTTATGATAAGATAAAGGTTGTGAATATGATCGAAAAAGGATGGTTTTTAATAAATGGATGCAATCATACTTGCATCTTCTTCACCAAGGAGAAGAGAGCTGCTGAGCCAGGCAGGGATACCGTTTGTGGTAATGCCGGGCGAGGTGGATGAGGATAAGGTGGAACTGTCGGGTACACCTGCGCAGAAGGCGGAGCATCTTGCTTATGTGAAAGCGCTTGATGTGGCGAGAAATGTAAAAAAAGGACTTGTACTCGGCGCGGACACTATTGTAGTAAGTGACGGCGAGATATTTGGAAAACCGGCTGATGAGACCGATGCCAGAAGGATGCTCGAAAGCCTGAGCGGCAAAGAACACCTTGTGATTACGGGAGTTGCACTAATAGACGCCGGAAACGGAGTAGTGAGAAAAGGCTTCGAAACAACGAGAGTCCGGTTTTCAAAGCTAACTTCACAAGAGATACAGGCATACATCAATACGGGCGAACCATATGGCAAGGCTGGTGCGTATGCTGTCCAGGGCAGAGGTGCATTACTGGTTGAAAGTTTGAACGGATGTTATTCCAATGTTGTCGGACTGCCGCTTAAAAAGGTGGCCGGGATGCTGAAAGAGTTGGGAATAAGTGTAATGTAGTAAAAAACGGTCAATAATTAAACTACAGATAATGAAAAAAGAGTCGGGACAATAAAAAAGTTTATAAATAAATGGGAAAATATGTATTTTAATGGTAAAATGAAAGGAGTGATGTGTAACAAAATATTAAGATAACGGGGGTTGACCAAAATGGAATACAGACTTAGAATGAAGGATATACCTGCCAATGAAAGACCATACGAAAAGCTGGAGAAATACGGCTCAGAGACCTTGTCAAATGCTGAATTGCTTGCGATCGTGATAAGGACAGGCAGTATGGAGGAAACTTCTGTAGCGCTTGCTCAAAGGCTTCTTGCACTTGGTGAAAATAACGGCGGTATTGCTTTTCTGCATGATCTGTCTGTGGAAGAACTTAGGAAGACTAAGGGGATCGGAAGGGTCAAAGCCTTACAGATTAAAGCAGTGATGGAGTTGTCGAAGAGGGTCTCAGCTTCATTTATAAATAATAACAGGGTTACAATAAAGTCGCCGGTTGAGGTAAGTTCGCTTGTAATGGAGGAAATGAGGCACCTGAAAAAGGAAATATTCAAAATCATTCTGCTGAATACGAAGAACCATATCATCAAGCATTTGAATGTTTCAATAGGAAGCCTCAATTCTTCAATAGTCCATCCGCGTGAAGTCTTCAGCGAAGCAGTAAAAGTAGGCTGTTCGGGAATGCTGCTGGTGCACAATCATCCGAGCGGCGACCCGGAACCAAGCAGAGAGGATATTGAGACTACACAAAGGCTGGTCAATGCAGGTAATATTTTAGGAATAAAGGTCCTGGACCATGTGGTCATAGGAGATGGAAAATACATAAGCTTCAAGGAACAGGGATTGATGTGATCCTGCCGGTAAGCAACCTCTGTTCTCTTGCTGAAAGTTTGGGAGGAAATAACATATGGGCTTTTTTGCGAAAGATATAGGGATTGATCTGGGAACAGCAAACACACTGGTACATGTAAAGGGAAAAGGGATTGTAGTCAGGGAGCCGTCAGTTGTTGCGATCAACAAGAATACACGTGCGATTTTGGCGGTAGGCGATGATGCAAAGCTCATGATCGGAAGGACACCGGGAGATATCGTTGCCATAAGGCCAATGAAGGATGGCGTTATAGCGGATTTTGACATTACACAGAGTATGCTGAAGCATTTTATTAAAAGGGCAATGGGCAGTGGGTTCATGTCAAAGCCGCGCGTTGTCATATGCGTTCCTTCAGGTGTCACAGAGGTTGAAAAGAGAGCAGTTGAAGAGGCTACGCTTCAGGCAGGTGCAAAAGAAGCATACCTGATTGAAGAGCCCATGGCTGCTGCGATCGGCGCAAACCTTCCGGTGGAGGAACCTACCGGAAGTATGATCGTCGATATCGGAGGAGGCACAAGCGAGGTTGCAGTGATTTCCCTGGGCGGCATAGTTACCAGCAAGTCTTTGAGAATTGCCGGGGATGAGTTTGACGAAGCGATTGTACATTATGTCAAGAAGGAATATAGCCTGATGATTGGTGAGCGGACGGCGGAATTGATCAAGATGACGATTGGTAACGCCTATCCAAAGCCAAAGGAAGAATATATGGATATAAGGGGAAGAGATCTGATCACGGGACTGCCCAAGAACGTTTCCATATCTTCGAGTGAGATCAATGAGGCACTTAGGGAACCGATCAATTCCATTGTAGACGCCATAAAATATACCCTTGAGAAAACGCCTCCGGAACTGGCCTCGGATATCATGGACAAGGGGATCATGCTGGCTGGCGGAGGTGCTCTTCTACACGGTTTGGACCAACTGATCAAGGAAGAGACAGGGATGCCGGTCATGGTTGCAGAAAAGCCGTTGGATTGTGTCGCTATTGGTGCGGGCAAGGTGCTCGATGAAATAGAAACCTTGAGGAGAGTTCTGATTTCGCCTAGAAAATTGAGATAGAGAGGGGACAACTCCTTTGCTGCGTCTTTTTAGAAGCAAATGGTTTATTGTGTCTTTAATTACCATAGTTTTACTAGTGGTTATGGGGGTTTCCGCAAATAAGTACAGTAAACTGAACTGGTTGAACAATATTATTAGTGTACCGCTGACACCTGTCCAGAGTTTTTTCTCCTCAATTGGCCGGACAGTGGAGAATAGTTTGTCGTTCTTCAAGGATGTAGACGCTGTCAAGAAAGAAAATGAAAGACTAAAAGCTGAGGTTTCCGATTTAAATGTGAAGAACAGGGAACTGGAAGCACTTGAGACTAAAAACGAAGAACTCAGGCAGGCTTTGAACCTAAAACAACAATTCGGAGATTATACGACACTTGGGGCAAATATCATCGCTATTGACCCAGACAACTGGTTCAACGTATTTACGATTGACATCGGAAGCAGGGAAGGCGTGCAAATTGACAGTCCTGTCCTGACCAGCGGCAAGGGGCTCGTGGGCAGGGTGCTGTCGACGGACTTGACCTCATCAGAGGTAGTGACCATTATTGATGAGGAAAGCGCCGTGTCCGGCTGGATTTCGAAGGCCGGCGGCGGTCATGCCATTGTCAGGGGAGATATGGCACTCAAGGAGAAGGGGCTTTGCAAAATGGACTATATCCCTCTTGAGGTTGATGTCGAGGTCGGAGATGTTATAGAAACATCAGGCATTGGCGGAATTTATCCCAAAGGAATCGTTATTGGTAATGTAATTGAAGTCAGAAAGACCAACAGCGATATGGACAGATATGCAATTATACAGCCAACCGCAGATTTTAAAAGGCTGGAAGAGGTATATGTGCTGAAAAGCAACGAAAAACAGGAAACAGGTAGTGCTGAAAAATGAAACTGAAGCTCCTTTTTTATTTCTTCTATATAATTCTTTTTCTGGTGCTGCAAACAACACTTCTGGATTATGCTGCCATTTACGGAATTAAACCGAATCTGATCGTTGTATTCATCATTGTTACTGCACTGGTCAGAGGTAATGTCGAGGGAGGTGCCGTTGGTTTCTTTTCCGGACTTGCCATGGATATGCTTTTCGGAACCGTGCTTGGATTTTATGCCTTACTTGGGCTTTATCTCGGCATTGCCGCGGGTTCTGTCAATAGGAGATTGTTTAGGGAGAATCTGTTGGTTGTACTGTTTTTCACCTTTATGTATTCTGTTATATATGAATTAGTAGTTTATATATTGAACACCATTATGAGTGGTAACATTGAACTGCTGTATCCGCTGACGGGAATAATATTGCCGGAAGCGTCCTACAACTGTGTTGCCGCTGTTTTGGTTTATGCACTGCTTATAAGGGTAGACAGGCGGTTTACTGAAACCGGAAAGATATCGAGAAAGTATTAAATTATTTCTGTAACCTGTAAAATATTTACAGGCAAAATGTGAGCGCATTTTATGGAGCATAAAGGCGGGGGGATTTTCGTGAAGGAGAAACTGAACAACAGATATTTAATGCTCAGTATTGGCTTTATTGTCTTTGGTCTTGTCATTGTATTCCGCCTGTTTAATCTGCAGATTGTCAATGGAGAAAAATATAATGCGGACTCTCAGAAGAGAGTGCTCAAGGAAAGCGTAATAGAAGCCCCCAGGGGTAAGATTCTCGATCGGTATGGAGTGCCTATTGCTGTGAATAAGCAAGGCTTTGCCATACAGATCGTAAAAACCGGCATAGATACGAATGAACTCAATTCGATGCTGCTCAAGCTGACTGAAGTATTAGAAAGGAATAAGGTAAGCTACAAGAATAGCCTTTCCAAATACCTGACCTTCAATCCGATTACGTTTGCGGACAACTCTGAAAAGACGATCAAAAACTGGCAGATCAATTCAAATAGGCTTGATATGGAGGAGAAAGACGTCAAGGATAATCCGACTGAGCTTTTCAAATATCTAAGAGAAAAATTTAAAATTGATGCCGCATATACAGATGAGCAGGCATATAAAATCATAGAGATCCGTTATGAGATACTGATTGACAACTGGAATTTCTCTACCGGCGGAACAGTTTCGCTGGCAGACGATGTCGGAATGAATACGATTTCCGAAATTGAAGAGAGGCATCATGAGTTTCCCGGTATCATTACTTCCCTCGAACCGATCAGGGAATATATCAATGCAACGGATGAAGCGCAGGTTCTGGGCTATATCAGAGCGATCTCACAGGAACAGTATGACAATTTGAAGGATGAGGGCTATGAAAATGATGATCTTGTCGGATGGGCCGGTGTGGAGAAGGTTGCCGAAAGATATCTGCGAGGCAGAAACGGGAAAAAGAGCATCGAGGTTGATACCAGTGGCCGGCTGACTCAGCAGCAGGAGACGGTTCCGGCGATACCGGGCAGCGATGTCCAGCTTACGATAGACACCAATCTTCAAAAGGTGGCGATGGAATCGCTTGCAAGAAATATTGATCTGATCAGGAAGAGAGCAGACCCCCCTATAAATGAAGATAACAATTACGGGGATGCCTTTGCCGGTTCTGCAGTAGTGCTGGATGTCAATTCAGGAGCGGTACTGACGATGGCGAGTTATCCGAGCTTTGATCCTCAGATATATCTTGAAGGATCGGAGAATAAAGCCGC
>DBTX01000093.1:0-48012 GCA_002307275.1 Hungateiclostridiaceae bacterium UBA1305 | reverse complement strand
AGAACCATTCAGGAGACTTATGCACCGGGTTCCACCTTCAAGCCGCTTACCGCAATCGCAGCTCTTGAAAAAGGAAGTATTACTCCAACCAGCAGCAATAGAATCGATACAGGTCGCATGCTTTTTGGAAAGGATACATACCTTTACTGTCTTGAAAAGCCCGACTACGGGCATGGACAGCTGAATTTGAAAAGGGCGCTGGAAACGTCCTGCAATATTTATTTCTACCAGATTGGTATTGAGACTGGCATTGATACCCTTGACAAATGGGCAGGATATTTTGGACTGGGGAAGAAGACAGGTATTGACTTGCCGAGTGAAGTAGCCGGATATATGTCATCGGTAGAAGTAAAAAAGGAATTGCATAATGAAGATAACTGGTATCCTATCAATACTGCTAACGTATCAATCGGGCAGTTTGACAATGCTTTTACACCTTTGCAGATAGCCAGTTACATCAGTACGATTGCCAATGGCGGTAAAAAATATAAGCCATATATCATAAAAAAAGTTATAAAGTATGACGGTTCCATTGTTAATGAAACAAAACCTACTTATGAGAAAGTGCCGGTAAAAGACTCGACGATCAAAGCGGTCAAGGAAGGTATGGTGGCTGTTACATCATCCAGAGACGGTACTGCAAAGCAATACTTCCAGGGCTTGCCGTTCGAGGTGGCAGGCAAGACCGGCACTGCCCAGACGACGAGTAATGCTACACGTTCACCTAACGCATTGTTTGTGTGTTATGCACCGGCAGACAATCCTCAGATCGCCATAACTATAGTTGTCGAAAGAGGGGCATGGGGTTCGAGCGTAGCGCCAATTGCAAGGGATATCATTGATGAATATTTTGGCCTGAAAAAGGCGAATTCCGCGGATGCCGTATTGAAATCAGAGGAACCGCTGTTCAACCAGTAATAATTTTTTCTTGTCTATTTGAGGAAATAATGTGATAATTGATAAGGTAATATAAATGGAAAAAGTTTATTGTAATAAAGTTTTCCCATTTTTATATTGTCTGGCAATCGGGGGGTCTGAATCATGGAAGAAAATGTAATTAGCTTTAAAGCAACTGTAAATGGATTGATACTGATTATGCGTGAAGAAGATGACTTCGAAACGGTTCTGGAACATGTCGAAAAGAAGCTTGAGTCTTCCGGTCGGTTTTTCAAGGGAGCCAGTCTGGCTGTCAAATATCGTGGGAGAAAGCTGAGTACTGCCCAGGCACAGCAAATTGCCGAACTTTTAACCCAAAAAACCAACGCAGAGATTAAGAGTTTTGAAGAGGATTTTTCATTGCCTGAAAAGGAACCGGAGGAAGTGGAAAAGGGCTGGGAAAAACCAAAAATGCGATTGATGTTTTTTAAAGGCCTTGAGGAAGGGTTGACCAGGTTCTACAGGGGAACGGTCAGATCCGGCCAACTGGTCAGCTATGAGGGCAACCTCGTCATTATAGGAGATGTCAACCCTGGCGGAGAAGTGATAGCTACCGGCAATGTCATTGTGATGGGATCCTTGCGCGGCATGGTTCATGCCGGTGCAGACGGTAACAAGGAAGCAGTTGTTGCAGCCTTGAACCTTCAACCTACACAGCTTCGTATTGCAGACGTAATAACGCGTTCCCCCGATACCAAGGAGGCCAGACAGGCTTTAATACCAGAATTGGCTACTGTCAAGGGCGATCTTGTCTACATTGAAAGATTTCTTCCGCAGTACAAAGGGTAGTACTAGATATTTGAAAAGATATAACGAGGCCAAGATGTCCCCCAACTCTATAGGTGGCGGGTACAGTTTTGGTTTGCAGGCGGCGAGCATATCTCCCGCCTCGTTGAAACACTGCTGAGGTAAGAAAATTTTTCTACAAACGAAAAATTTTCTTTGAACCGAATTGTTATAATATTTTACATACAGGCCTGCAAGCCATTGCTTTTGCAAAATAAAACAGCAACAGCATGGTAGGGCCGCACAGGAGGTATTCGGATGGGTGAAGTCATAGTTGTTACATCGGGAAAAGGCGGTGTAGGCAAAACCACCACCACAGCCAATATTGGCACCGGTCTTGCATTAGCCGGTAAAAAGGTCGTTCTGATTGATACCGATATCGGACTGCGGAATCTCGATGTTGTTATGGGGCTGGAAAACAGGATCGTATATGATCTTGTGGATGTCGTTGAAGGCTTCTGCAGAGTCAAACAGGCGCTTATCAAGGACAAACGCTATGAGGGGCTTTACCTGTTGCCGGCAGCACAGACAAGAGATAAGACAGCGGTGAATCCCCAGCAGATGATGAAGCTTTGTCAGGAACTCAAAGAGGAATACGATTACATCATAGTCGATTGCCCGGCGGGCATTGAGCAGGGCTTTAAAAATGCAATAGCGGGGGCGGACAGAGCTATTGTCGTGACAACACCTGAGGTCTCCGCAGTAAGGGACGCAGACAGAATCATCGGTCTTCTTGAGGCAAATGAACTTAGAAATCCGAAACTCCTGGTAAACAGGCTTCGTGTTGATATGGTGAAACGCGGCGACATGATGACGATTGACGATATTATTGATATACTGGCAATCGGACTCATAGGTGTCGTACCGGATGATGAAAAGATCATAGTCTCTACCAACCGTGGTGAACCTGCAATCAATGATGATAAATCATTAGCTGGACAAGCATACCGCAATATAGTAAAAAGAATTATGGGTGAAGAGGTTCCTTTTACGAATTTTGATGAAGACAGCGGATTTATTTTCAAACTAAAAAAACTATTCGGCCTGCAGGCGAACTGAGGGGGAGGGGTATAGATGCTGCTAGATTTAAGTAAAATATTTGGTAAACCTAAGAACTCCAAGGACGTTGCCAAAGATAGGCTGAAGATGGTACTGGTTTATGACCGTGCGAATGTTTCGCCGCAGTTTTTAGAAATGCTGAAAAGTGAGATAATAAAGGTGATCAGTAATTACGTGGATGTTGATGAAAGTGCATTGGACATACAACTTACCAAAACCAGAAGCGATGATGGAGAACGAATGGTACCTGCACTTTATGCCAATATCCCGATCAGAAGTATAAAAAACAGCGGGAAATAAGGGTTTATTGGAAATATGAACATTGCATTAATAGCACATGATAAGAAAAAAGAACTGATCGTAGACCTGTGCATTGCCTATAAGGCAATACTGCAGCAGCATAATCTTTATGCAACAGGTACTACTGGTTCATTTATATCGGAGGGTGCGGGGCTGCCGGTATACTGCTTTTCTCCGGGTCCGCTCGGAGGCGCTCAGCAGGTTGCCGCAAGGGTTTCACTTAATGAAATGGATCTGGTGATATTCCTCCGTGATCCTGTGACTGCACGTGAGTATGAACCGGATATCAACTCGCTGCTGAGGCTGTGTGACATGAATAATATCCCGTTTGCGACAAATATCGCTACAGCCGAAATGTTGATTAAGAGCCTGGAGAGAGGCGATCTTTCCTGGCGGGAATTAATTTGATGATCAAAAAAATTTATTTTGAACCGATGGCTATAATTATATTCCGGAACCGGATATTATTCGGGCACATTAATACTGCAGAACTATTCGATTAAGCTCGAAGATAAATCCGGCCCTGATCCTGGGACATTTTCATTTGATATCAGCAGAGACTCTGAGAAAGCTAAAAAGGATTCCAAAGAAAGGCGGAGTTTATCTCCGCCTGTTTTTGTGCGACATTTTCCGAAGAATCGCCTAAGAGGATTGTCTTTGTATACATAAAAGCCCCATCTCTCAAATATAATGAAAAAGGGACTAGATTTCTTATTGAACCAGTGACACAGGAGATGAGGCGATATGGAAAATGCAATGGTGAGGCCCAGATATACCAGAAGGCCGGTACAGAACAGACACCGCAGAAAGGTACCGGGTGCGGGAGGCGGTCTTAAGCGGATCATTGCACGTCAATTTTTAATTTGCGTACTACTGCTGATAATAGTTTGTATAGTAAAAAGCATCAATTTCTCGGCTGCAAATTCGATAACAGATAAAGTAAAATATGTTATAAGTTATAATGTAGAATTAAAAAGTGTGTTTGCGTATATGGGAAAGCTGGCTGCAGAGATCAAGGACAGCATTTCACCGGCAATCTCCGGTAAATCTGCAGTTTCTGACATCCAAACGTCAAATTCAGCTCAAACGTCAAATTCAGCTCAAACTTCAGGTATGACTCACACTTCGATTACAGCTCAAACGTCAAGTGCTGCTCAAACTTCGATTACAGGGCAAGCTACAGGTATGGATCAAGCAGCTTTACCGGCATTGGATGGGGATACCGCGACTTTATCCAGTGCAGAGTCCGAACAGGAAAGTGGGGAAGTTCAAAAACAGGAAGATAAGATGATGGAAGCCTCTTCCTCTATTGAAAACGCAGCAGATCAATACAATACGGCTGGTGATATAACAACTATGGCAGAGACTTCTGTTCTTTCCGCCAGCAGTGAGACCGGACTGCAAAATCCATCTGGAATGATTCTTCCCGTAGATGGAACACTGATTTCGAAGTTCGGAGAGAAATCCAATGATGCAGCAGGCAGTGAAAAAATACACAAAGGAATAGATATTGCTGTAAGTAAGGGCGTTCCCATTAAAGCCGTACTTGACGGTAGAGTTGCGGAAACAGGTTCATCACCGGTATACGGCGGCTATATCAGAATCCTGCATACAAACGGACTGCAGACGATTTACGCCAACTGTTCCAGTATTATTGCAAAGAAGGGCGATATCGTGAAAAAAGGAGATGCTATAGCCGTTATCGGAGAAACAGGTACTGCATCTGTAGGTATCCACCTGCATTTTGAAGTCTGGATGGATAACCTGGCTGTCGATCCGCTCGAATATATCAGTATACCTGCCAGTTGAAAATCAGAATAGGAGAAACACAAATCCAAATCAGTATTTTTATTATATTTGTTCCTGTAGTACTATGGTTTGCCGGCTGTTTGAAAGAGTATGCCGCAGCTTTTTTTTCAATAGCGTTACATGAACTGGCTCATTTTTATGCAGCACGTATGTATGGCTGCAAACCCGGCATTATCAGGATCATGCCGGTTGGGTTATCTATTTCACTCAATGCCGGGAATTGTTCGAGGGCAGCATCGGTTAAAATATATTCAGCCGGACCTGCCGCAAACCTGTTGATCTTATCGGCAGTGGCTTTATTGTCTTGTGCATTTCCAAATGCAAATGTATTTTGGAGATTAGTGATTTTAACAAATGCATATCTGGCATTATTCAACCTGATACCTGCATTTCCATTGGATGGGGGCAGAATCTTGCTGGAGCTTCTGGCCGGGAGGATGGGAATGCGTGCTGCAGGCAGGCTTGCCCGCAGACTCGCGCTGATACTGGCGCTTTTTATAATTATCATTGGCGCACTGCTGCTTTATACCTCTGTTTACAATTTCAGCCTGATCATTATAGGCGTATACATTTTGGCTTTATGGAAAAATAGCAAGATGGAGAGTGCTCTCATGAATATAAAGCAGATTATCTACAGACGTTCAAGGCTTTTGAAAAAGGGGATATATCCTGTACGCGACCTTGTTGTCGTAAAGAGTACGCGGCTGGAGGAGACTTTGAAGAACATGGATTTCGACAGTTTCCATCTTGTACATGTGCTTGATGAGAATCTACGGCTGCTCCGGATATTTACAGAAAATGAAATCATGGATGCTATTTCAGTAAGTGGCAGATTGACCTTTGGGGAACTGCTGGAGGGATCGGTCGGTTATTCGCCGTCAGGCAATGCAGTAAAGAGTAATATTGATATTTGAAGCCCGCAAAGATATAATAAGTTAAATCGTTTATTTACAATGCGCCGAGGAGGAGTGGAGCTCCATGCCCTCGAAATTTATTATTGAAGGGTGGAATATCCAATGTATCTGAAAGCTGCTCTAAGATTTAGGAATATATTGTTTCTTCTTGCCGGCTTGTTACTGGCGCTGGGAACAGCTTCCTCCAATAACCCTGGATGGCTGCCTGCTGTTTTAGCTGCTGCAGGCGGCGTCTCCTATCTTGTAGCGGTTTATCGTACTGCAAATAGTGAGAAATTCAGAGCTGAGGTAGCTCTGTTCGATAAACTGGATGGTATCAGCAAGCTAAGCTGGGAATGTAACAGCTTGTACAGGCGAATTTCGAGGAGTCTCGGGAAGACCCTCAGGATAAAGGCTATAGGCGTTATCAAGCAAAAAGAAGAACTGATGGAGTACTTCAACAAATACAGTGATGATCCAATCAGACAAAGAATAATTGAACAGGCGCTTAAGCTTGTGATGGCATATTTTAACCTGGCGAGCAATTATTCTGACAGGATGCGCGAGCTTTCACAGCAGAATTTGAACGAGCTGCTTTCAAGGATAAATGTCAATAACAGAAAATTAGGCTCCCTTAAAAATTATGAGGCTGTGCTTGAACTTACCAAAACAGTTGAAATGGATGAGAAGCTGCTCAAGAACCTGAAAGAGGAACAGGAAGAGCTTGAGATGGTCAATGTAAGGCTTGATCAAATAGAGAGCACAATAGTTGGTTTCAAACACAGGATCCTGTCAAGTGAGCTTTCAGATCCCGAGACGGAGGAAATTGAGAATGTTATCAATGAAGCCTCCGCGCTCGACAATGCATTGAACGATCGCAACAGACTCCGTCAAAGGCTGTAATCTATTGAGACCCCACTTTTATCTCACTCCGTTTATGATCTCAGCAGTGGATTTCGGCCTGTTCATCGTGTAAAGGTGGATTCCGTCAACGCCGTTTTCGATGAGATCACGAATCTGTGTTATTGCGTACTCTATTCCTGCTTTACGCAGATCATCGGGATTATCCTGGTATTTATCCATCATCAGAACCAGTCTGGCAGGTATCGAGCAGCCGCTCTTTGCCGTTATGGATTTGATCTGATCTGCCTTGAAGATAGGCATTATTCCAGCGGATACCGGGCATTCGATCCCTTTCGAACGTGCTTTTTCCATGAAATCATAAAACAGACGGTTATCGAAAAAAAGTTGTGTGATCAGAAAATCGACACCTGCGTCGACCTTTTCTCTGAGATGAGACAAATCCTCACTCAGCCTTTTTGAATCTGCATGGCCTTCAACATAGGCTGCAGCAGCGATACAGAAGCTGTTAACCCTTCTGATGTGGCTTACGAGTTCTTTTGCATAACTGTAAACATTGCTGCTGAAGTCAAAATCCGGATTGTTTGCCGGCGGATCGCCTCTTAAAGCCAGAATATTTTCCAGGCCCAGTTCATGCATCGAGGCCAGCATAGTGTCTATTTCATCACTCGTATGACCGACGCAGGTGAAATGTGCCATACTTTCGATATGATTCTGGTTTTTGATTCTGGCTGCGATCTCCAGTGTCCGTCCCTTCTGGCTCCCGCCGGCGCCATAGGTGACGCTGATATAATCAGGCTTGAGCGCCTCAAACTGATCCAGATGATCGTAAATGGTGTCCAGCGGAACATCCGGTTTAGGCGGGAACAGCTCAAAAGCGATGACAGACTTTTTATATTTATACAAATCAACAATTTTCATAGTTGCCTCCTGTAAAATCCATTAAATATAGTATAACATCATTTAAAATACTGTCAAGTACAATTATGTTATAACCAAATACATTCTTATGCAATTAGCTGCTTAAAACATATCAGATTAACAATATTAAGTTGACAACTAAATACAGTAGTTATGCATAATGTGTATTGAATTTAATACAAAACCCTGCTAAAATGTATTCGACCAGCAATTTTATAGAAATCGCACGTTGTTTTGTTATAACGGGGCAAAAGATGTTCCCAACCTCTTGGCACTTTTGCACCCCTGGTAATAAAATTTTTCTACAAAGCGTAATTTGCGAGCAAATTATCGCTTAATCGAAAAATCTTATTTTGAACCGATGCGTTATAGGATTCACATGATTTTACAGTAAAATCGCAGGTGGTGTAGGTTTTCAGATAGGACAACGTGTCGTATTTGCGTGAAACTGCAAAACCAGATTAAGGTTGCGGAAGGAGGTGTATATATGTTTGGAATATCCGATCCCTGGATTTTGAGCACATATTTACTTTGCATACTAAGTGCTGCATTATGTGTGGTTTACGGTCTGGCAAATTGGAATAAGGGCGCGGAGGAAGAGCGGACGCAGATTGCCGAAGAGGCAGCCTGGGAGAACACCGCAGAGGAAACGTAGAAGAACACCAGTCTTAATTTCACATCTAAATAATCAAATAACTGCAATTGATAAAATCAATTGTCAGCACAAGGGTCTTGCGGTTTAAGATAGGCGAACAGTCAAATATCTTGGAAATAGCTTGCTCCTTAAGATTAGAGTGAAGAATGAATTTACAGATCACTTGATTTTTAAGGAGGTTTATTATGTATATCCCGATTATTATTCTCATTTATCTTTGTATCACTGCATTCTTAGGGTATCTGGGCTACAAAAGGACAAAAACTTCTGCCGATTATCTGGTTGCAGGCAGAAAGACGCATCCTCTTATCATGGCATTATCCTATGGAGCCACATTTATCAGCACTTCTGCCATCATTGGCTTTGGAGGCGCAGCCGGTCAGTTCGGTCTGGGGCTTTTATGGCTTACCTTCCTCAATATTTTCGTAGGAATATTTATTGCATTTGTCTTCTTCGGAAAGAGAACACGCAAGATGGGTCACAGCCTTGATGCGCATACTTTTCCAGAATTACTGGGACTCAGGTACCAGTCGAAATTCATGCAGGGCTTTGCAGGTGCCATCATATTCATTTTCATGCCGATATATGCGGCATCTGTAATAAAAGGAGGGGCGGATTTTATCCAGTCCTATTTCGGTATATCCTACCATGTATCACTTCTTGTGTTTGTTCTGGTTGTTGCAGTTTATGTTTTCATGGGAGGAATCAAGGGAGTAATGTATACGGATGCTTTTCAAGGCTTTATCATGTTTATCGGCATGATCTTCCTGCTGATATTCGCATACAGTAAACTGGGCGGGATCAGCTCAGCACATCAGCAGCTTGGTGAGCTTTTTAACAATCCTTCCGTTCAGGAACAGACTGCTGCACTGGCAAAGAATGGTTTCACCGGCTGGATATCAATGCCTGCCTCCGGTTCCCCGATTTGGTGGAACCTCGTTTCGACGATTGTAATGGGAGTCGGCATAGGTGTTCTTGCACAGCCTCAGCTCGTTGTAAGGTTTATGACTGTTAAAAGCAACAGGGAACTCAATAGGGCTGTCGTATCGGGAGGCGTTTTCATCCTGATGATGACAGGTGTCGCTTTTGCGGTGGGTGCGCTCTCCAACGTTTATTTCTTTAATGAAACCGGAAAGGTTGCTATTGCAGCAGCCGGAGCAAATGACAAGATCATCCCGGAATTCATCAAATCTTTTGTACCTGGATGGTTCGGGCCTTTGTTTCTGATCACACTGCTGGCTGCTGCCATGTCTACGCTGAGTTCGCAGTTTCATACAATGGGAACAGCCATCGGCAGGGATGTCTATGAAAAGAGTATGGGCGGCAAGGGAAGCAGCATGATGCTTTCGAAAGGCGGTATGCTGATTGGGGTTGTTCTCAGCACAGGTATTGCATGGCTTGTCAGTTTTCTTGACGTCAGCATGGCAATTATCGCAACAGGTACCTCGTTATTTTTCGGTCTTTGTGCTGCATCATTCCTGCCAGCCTATATCGGTGCGCTATATGTAAAGAAAATGCCTATGGCTGCAGCAAAATGGAGTATGATCTGCGGCTTTGTCACAAGCTTTTTCTGGATTTTCTTCATACACAAAAAGGAATCCTCCAGTCTTCAGCTTTGTGCGCTGCTCACAGGCAAGCCTTCAATGGTCGAGGGTACATCGCTTCAAGCGCTCTCGATGGTGGATCCGTTATTCATAGCGCTCCCTGTATCTGCTATTGTAATAGTGGTTCTTGCACTGACTTTAAAGCAGGATATGGATATCAAGCACGTTGCCAAATGTTTTAACGGAATAGAGAAAAATAATGTTAAGGTGCCTGACGGGGCTGCAGTAAACGTATAATTGCCTGTAAACCTTATTCTGCATATTGTGCACTTGCATCTTGCGGTTTAGGCAACAGTGGTTTAATATTAAAAAAGAATATTGTGTAATTTTTCATAAGTTGCATGTTTTCGAACAGCAGCTTATGTTTTTTATAGAGCTTATTTAAGGGAGGTTCTGGGATGTTCAAAATAGTTAGAAAAGAGGAGCTCAACCCTACAGTAAAGCTGTTTGAGGTAGAAGCGCCCTATGTTGCAAGAAAGGCCGAACCCGGCCAGTTCATCATTTTAAGAGTAAATGAAAGTGGTGAGAGGATACCGCTTACTGTTGCAGATTATGACAGACAAAGGGGTACGATAACGATCATATTCCAGGAGGTCGGGAAGAGTACGAAGCTGCTTGGAACCCTTGAAGAGGGGGATGAGTTGCTGGACTTTGCAGGACCGCTTGGTGTCGCAAGCCATCTCGGAGGCTACAAGAAAGCAGCGGTGATTGGCGGCGGTCTCGGTACCGCCATTGCCTATCCACAGGCAAAGAAGCTCCATAGCCTCGGTACGGAGGTTGACGTCATCACGGGCTTCAGAAACAGCAGTCTGATTTTGCTGGAAGATGAATTGAAAGCTGCAAGCACGCGGTTATTCATTGCAACCGATGACGGCTCCAACGGGAATAAGGGCTTTGTTACGGACATTCTGAAAAAGCTGATTGAAGAAGGCAACAAGTACGATCTTGTCATTGCGATCGGACCATTGATCATGATGAAGATGGTATCGCTGCTGACAAAACAGTACGGCATTAAAACGCTTGTAAGCATGAACCCTGTGATGATAGATGGTACCGGGATGTGCGGCGGCTGCCGTGTCACCGTAGGCGGTAAAACAAAATTTGCGTGTGTTGACGGACCTGATTTTGACGGACATGAGGTGGATTTTGATGAGGCGATGAGAAGACAGGCCATGTACAAGTCTCATGAAAAAAAATCGCTTGAGGATCATATCTGCAGAATGGGATTGGGAGGTGAAGCTCATGCCTGATATGTCATTAATAAAAGTAAAAATGCCTGAGCAGGACCCGAATATAAGAAATACCAATTTCACCGAGGTTTCATTGGGATATGATGCAGAAATGGCGCTGAAGGAAGCGCAGAGGTGCCTGCAGTGCAAAACAAAACCCTGTGTGGCGGGATGCCCTGTGAATGTGCAGATTCCCGAATTTATCAAATTGATCAGCGAGGGCGATTTTGAAGGCGCCGGCAACAAGATCAAAGAGACGAACAGCCTGCCTGCAATATGCGGAAGGGTATGTCCCCAGGAATCTCAGTGCGAACAGCTCTGTGTCAGAGGGAAGAAGGGCGAGCCGGTCGGTATAGGCAGACTCGAAAGATTTGCAGCAGACTGGTTTATGGAGAACAGGGAAAGCCATATTGCCTGCAGTGCGCGTAACGGCCGAAAAGTCGCTGTTGTCGGGTCAGGCCCGGCTGGTCTTACCTGTGCCGGGGATTTGGCAAAATTGGGCTATGAAGTTACGATATTTGAAGCGTTTCATGTGCCTGGCGGTGTGCTGATGTACGGGATACCCGAGTTCAGACTTCCAAAGGCGCTCGTGCAGAAGGAAATAGATAATGTGAGACAGCTGGGCGTCAATATCATGACAAACATGGTCATTGGCAAGGTTTTATCGCTGGATGAGCTTGCAGAAGAGGGCTATGAAGCTGTTTTCATCGGAAGCGGCGCCGGACTGCCCAGCTTCATGAATATTCCGGGTGAGAATCTGAACGGTGTGTATTCTGCGAATGAATTCCTTACGAGAATCAATCTCATGAAGGCATATAAATTCCCTGAAACGGACACTCCTGTGAGAGTGACCAGCAGTGTAGCCGTCGTCGGCGGAGGAAACGTCGCCATGGATGCGGCCAGATGTGCCAAGAGGCTTGGCGCGGAGAAAGTATATATTGTATACCGCCGTTCCGAGGCTGAAATGCCTGCAAGGCTGGAGGAAGTCCATCATGCAAAGGAAGAGGGTATTATATTCAAGCTGCTGACCAATCCTACAAAAGTAATCGGAACAGAAGACGGATGGGTCAAGGGGATGGAATGTGTCGAAATGGAGCTTGGTGAACCCGATGCGTCAGGTAGAAGAAGGCCTGTGCCAAAACAGGGTTCTGAGAAGATACTCGATGTCGGGACTGTTGTCATCGCTATCGGCCAGTCTCCCAACCCGTTGATAAAGTCCACTACTCCGGGTCTTGAGACGCAGAAGTGGGGGGGCATCATCGTAGAGGAAGAGACCGGCGCCACAAGCAGAGACGGTGTATATGCCGGCGGTGACGCCGTTACAGGCGCCGCGACAGTCATACTTGCCATGGGAGCCGGTAAGAAGGCTGCAAAAGCGATTGATGAATATCTTTGTGATAAGCATGGAAAAAAGGAATAAATATCAAAGGACACCCCCTTGACAAAACAAGGGGGTGTTTTGTATAATAACTTTTGCTTGATAAATTTTCACTGGATATGCGGGATTAACTCAGTGGTAGAGTGTCACCTTGCCAAGGTGAAAGTCGCGAGTCCGAATCTCGTATCCCGCTCCAGAATATCAAAGCCAGGATGCATGGGCGAGCAGTTGACTTTAGTCAACGACCAGCCCCCTCCCAAAAAAATGGTGAGTCCAGAGATCAAAGGTAATTCCCATTTGATTCCGGTCTCTGTTTTCTGGCTTCTAGTCTCTGATAAGTGCGGGTGTAGTTCAATGGTAGAACATCAGCCTTCCAAGCTGATTGCGTGGGTCCGATTCCCATCACCCGCTCCAATTTACTAAGAAGATGTATTCTGTAGATATTGCAGGATGCATCTATTTTTATGCCCCTTAAGATTTTATTTAATCCATTTTGTTTTAATATATTGAATATTGTGTTTTTGAGTATTATAATGTAGCATGGTGTAAATTTTTTATCATCTTCCTGATCAGGGGGATTGAAAATATATTACTAATACTTATTATTTAGGGGAGGATGCAATATGGATGTGAGAAACAAAGCCAATAAAGCTTTAAGAGCAGTGCTTATTGGTGTAATCAGCATTATTACTGTCATGCTTATGCCATTGGCAGCATTCGCAAGTGAAGCTGACCTGAAAGTTCCTGACTTTTCTGCAGGTCAAAACAATCTTCTTTTGCTGGGAATGGTAGTATGTATTTTGGGGATGCTTTTTGGACTTTATCAGTTCTTTAAAGTCAGAAAGATCAGAGCCCATAAGTCTATGCTCGACGTTTCAGCAATTATCTTTGAGACTTGCAAGACTTATCTTATTCAGCAAGGCAAATTCCTCGCACTTCTTCTGGTTTTTATCGGCGCATGTATCGCCTTTTACTTCGGCTTTCTTGAAGGAAAGGTCGTGGGAGACGTGCTGCTGATACTCCTGTGGACAGTTATAGGTATCCTTGGTTCCTATGGTGTTGCCTGGTATGGTATCCGCATGAATACACTGGCAAACAGCAGAATGGCATTCTCTTCCCTTGAAAAGAAGCCGCTCAAGCTGTTGAACATACCCCTTGACGCTGGAATGAGCATCGGTGTTCTCCTGATTTGTGTTGAACTCCTTGTAATGCTGTTCATCCTTCGTTTCATCCCTCGTAATTTGGCTGGCGCAAGCTTCATAGGCTTTGCAATCGGAGAATCACTGGGCGCAAGTGCTCTTCGTATCGCCGGTGGTATCTTCACAAAGATCGCAGATATCGGAAGCGATCTGATGAAGATCGTATTTAAAATAAAAGAGGATGACCCGCGTAATCCCGGTGTTATCGCCGACTGTACAGGCGACAATGCAGGCGACAGCGTAGGACCTACGGCAGACGGCTTTGAAACCTATGGCGTAACCGGTGTTGCTTTGATCTCCTTCATATGCCTGGCTGTTGGAAAAGGCGATATTCTTCTTCAGTCCAATTTCCTGATCTGGATATTTGTAATGCGTGTACTGATGATATTGACTTCAGTAGCAGCATTTTATATTAACAAAGGTATCAGCAAGGCTGCTTATGGCGACAAGCTGGATTTGGATTTTGAAAAGCCGCTGACAAACCTTGTTTGGATCACTTCAATACTTTCTATTATTGTTACTTTCGTAGTCAGCTACATTTTGATTGGTCCTGGTTCCGAGGTTGCCAGTAAATCAGCAAACCTCTGGGTCGTGCTTGCAGCTATTATCAGCTGCGGTACATTAGGTGCTGCGATCATCCCTGAATTTACAAAGATCTTCACAAGCCCGAAATCGGCACATGTACAGGAAACTGTTACGGCATCAAGGGAAGGCGGAGCTTCATTGAACATTCTTGCCGGTCTTATTGCAGGTAACTTCAGTGCTTTCTGGCAGGGCATGGTATTCTTCGTATTGATGCTTATTGCATATTTTGCCAGTTTGCAGGGATTAGGCCAGATTATGGACTATCCTTCCATCTTTGCATTCGGTCTGGTTGCATTCGGTTTCCTCGGCATGGGCCCTGTAACAATAGCAGTCGACAGCTATGGCCCTGTTACGGACAATGCACAGTCCATATATGAACTATCACTTATCGAGACCTTACCGAATATTGAAAATGAAATCGAGAAGGATTTCGGCTTCAAACCTGATTTCGAAGCAGGTAAGGATTACCTCGAAAAGAACGACGGAGCAGGCAACACCTTCAAAGCAACTGCAAAGCCGGTTCTTATCGGAACAGCTGTTGTTGGTGCCACGACCATGATATTCTCACTGATACTGGTTATTAAAAACGTGTTAGGTGTAGAACCCGAGACCATCCTGAATTTGCTTAACCCTTATACAATACTTGGATTTATCTGTGGCGGCGCTGTAATCTACTGGTTTACCGGTGCATCCATGCAGGCTGTCTCCACAGGTGCATACAGAGCTGTTGAATATATCAAGAAGAATATTCAGCTTGACGAAAATGCAAGCCAGTCGGCAGCTACCGAGAAATCAAAAGAAGTTGTTAAGATCTGTACCCAGTATGCACAAAAGGGTATGTTCAACATCTTCATCGCAATCTTCTCCTTTGCTCTGGCATTTGCATTCATATCTTCTCCAAGAGGAGACAACAACGACTCTGTTTCATTCTTTATCGCTTACTTGATTTCAATTGCTGTGTTTGGTCTCTACCAGGCTATATTCATGGCAAATGCCGGCGGATGCTGGGATAATGCCAAGAAGGTCGTTGAAGTTGACCTGAAGGAAAAGGGCACTCCGCTGCATGATGCATGCATAGTTGGCGATACAGTCGGCGATCCTTACAAGGATACTTCTTCTGTAGCACTGAACCCGATCATCAAGTTCACAACCCTGTTTGGAATGCTGGCCATGGAAATTGCCCTTACGGAAGCTTTCAGGCCTGTAGCTCCCTACATCGGAGTTGGATTCCTGGCTATTGCGCTTGTATTCGTATGGCGTTCCTTCTATGGAATGAGAATTGGTGGACAGAAGAGCTAAGAATCGGAAACGATTCGAAGCTTCAATTTACCGAATGAATTGTTTTATGGATGCCCTGCAGGGGAATAACCTTTGCAGGGTTTCTTTTATAAATTTATTTGTGTGACATGTAAAGAATAGTATATAATTTTGTTTGAGGCTATATTAAAGATTTGCAGAAAAGAGTTAGGAGGAAAACCATGTTTTCAGTAAAACTCAGCCTGATAGTGAAAGAATTTCAGCTTGAAGAGGTTTGTTGCAGTGGTAATGGCGAAATCGATATTACCACCTCCGATGTCAACAGGCCGGGTCTGCAATTATCAGGATATATGGAGTTCTTCGGTACGGACAGGATACAGATCATAGGGAAGGTTGAGATGACTTATCTGGCAAGCCTTTCACCGGATGATCGGCTGAAAAAGCTGGATATGTTTTTCAGAACAGGGTTTCCCTGCGTTGTTATTGCCAGAAATCTCGAGCCTTTCGAAGAGATGCTTGTCGTATCAAAAAAATACCATATCCCGATATACAGGACGGATGACATTACATCAAGATTTATGAGCGGCCTGATCCGGTATTTGAATGTGAAGCTGGCTCCGAGAATATCGGAACATGGTGTTCTTGTCGAAGTATATGGAGAGGGTGTACTGATTCTTGGAGAAAGCGGTGTAGGTAAAAGCGAAACGGCACTTGAACTTGTTAAAAGGGGCCATCGCCTGATCGCTGATGATGTTGTTGAAATCAGAAGGGTATCCGACAAAACGCTGCTTGGCACTGCTCCTGAGAATATCAGGCATTTTATTGAGATCAGAGGGATAGGCATTCTTGACGTTAAGAACCTGTATGGGATGGGTTCGGTCAAAATGCAGGAGAACATCAACCTTTTGATCAAGCTTGAGCTGTGGAATAATGAGAAGATTTACGACAGGCTCGGTTTGGACGACGAGTATACAGATATACTTGGATTAAAGGTGCCGTCACTGGTTATCCCGGTCAGACCCGGTCGAAACCTCGCGATTATCGTGGAAGTGGCGGCAATGAACCACAGGCAGAAAAAGATGGGTTATAATGCAGCAAGGGTTATCAGTGAAAGATTTATCAATGAAATAGGAAAAATATAACTTGGAGGAATCAGATTGAAACTTGTTGTCGATACACACACGCATACACTGGCAAGCGGACATTCCTACAGCACATTACAGGAGAATGCCATCGAAGCGGGGCAAAAAGGGATTGAGGCTTTTGCCATGACCGATCACGGGCCTTCAATGCAGGGCGCTTCGACGCTGCTGCACTTTTGGAATCTTAAGGTGATCCCGGAATTTATGTATGGCGTGAGAATCATTAAAGGCGCAGAGGCTAACATCACGGATTATTCAGGGACGATCGACATTCCGGAGGAATGCCTGTTAAGGCTGGAATTTGTGAATGCCAGCTTTCATGATATCACAATTGAACCGGGTACCGTGGAGGAGCATACGAACGGCATGATAAATGCTTTAAAAAACCCATATGTCGATACCATTTCACATCCGGGAAATCCTGTTTTCCAGGTGGATATCGATAAGGTGGTCAAAGTCGCCGGTGAATACGGCAAGCTAATAGAAATCAATAACAGCTCTTTCAAAGTCAGAAAAGGTTGTGATAGCAACTGTATGGAATTTCTGGAAAAGTGCAAAAAGTATGGGGTAAGAATCACATGCGGCAGTGACGCTCATATATGTTATGATATAGGCAGATTCGACAAGCTTAAGGAGATGCTCACAGAAGTTGACATGCCCGAGGAGCTTGTTATTTCTACCTCGCTTGAAAAAATAGAAGCTTACCTGAAAGAGAGAAAAGCTTCCAGGAAAGCAATGAAGAAAGAATAAGGTAAGGGGACACACCTCAACAGGGAGTATGCCGATGGGGTCTGAGGAATGTCCTCAATTGAAAGGAGTATTCATTTGAATAAGGGAAGGATTGTGGAGTTGCTTGCCGGAATCGTTGGAAGCGGCAATGTTTTTACTGATGAGCCGATGAGGAATCATACCTCGTTCAAATTGGGAGGAACGGCGGACTACCTTGTCACACCATGCGATACAGCCAGTTTGGCAGGAGTTTGCGGCATCTGCACACAAAATGAGATTCCGCTGTTCGTGATGGGCAATGGAACGAATCTGATTGTCAGGGACAAGGGGATCAGGGGCGTCGTGGTGAAGCTCAGAAATAATATGAGCGGCTTCCGGATTGAAGGAGAACGTATTGCTGCGCAGTCGGGCATCCTGCTTTCACGTCTTTCACGGATCGCCCTGGAGCAAGGGCTTACAGGTCTTGAATTTGCAGAGGGTATTCCTGGAACGCTTGGAGGTGCCGTGGCAATGAATGCAGGCGCTTATGACGGCGAGATGTCGTTGGTTGTAGAGAGTTCGGAGTACCTGACCAACGATGGAAAGGTTGTCACATTAGACTGTGGACAGCATTATTTTGGAAAACGTTCAAGCTATATTCAATCTGACGGCGGAATCGTGCTTGAAACTCTGCTTAAGCTAAAAAGCGGCAAAGAAGAGGAAATCAGGACAAAAATGGAAGAGTTCGCGTCACTGCGGCGTGAGAAACAGCCGCTGGATATGCCGAGTGCGGGCAGCGTATTCAAAAGGCCGGAAGGTTCTTTCGCCGGAAAGCTTGTACAGGATTGCGGGCTGAAGGGCTTCCGTATCGGAGGGGCAGAGGTGTCAAGTCTGCATTGCGGTTTCATTGTGAATAGAGAGTCAGCTACGGCAACAGATGTCATAGCGCTTATAAGATATATACAGGCTTCAGTATTGGAACAGTTTGGTGTGGAACTGCAGACGGAAGTCAGGATAGTAGGAGAGGAATAATAAAAGGTAGTTCGCATGTTCCAAACTGTTTGGTTCTATGCAGGTGGAGACATCACAGAGGCTAAGGGGGGCTAAAGATGAGATTTATTGTTATCACGGGGATATCAGGTGCGGGGAAAAGTCTGGTTGCCAAGCAACTGGAAGATGATGGCTTTTATTGTATCGACAATTTACCGCCGCTGTTAATACCCAAAATAACTGAAATATGTTCGCAGAGCTATCGGAAAATGGATAAGATAGGGCTTGTAATCGATATTCGCGGAGGGGAACTGCTCAATGACCTCTTCCCGGCACTCGAATCTTTGAGAGAGGCCGGACATACCTATGAAATCCTGTTTATGGAAGCTTCCGACAAGGTGGTCATCAAGAGATACAAGGAATCAAGAAGGTCACACCCTTTGGCTCAGGAAGGCAGGCTCCTTAAGGGGATCAGCGAGGAACGCAGGGTACTGCAGAAAATAAAGGACAGGGCGGATTATGTAATAGACACTTCGGTATTGACACCAAGACAGCTAAAGGATGCTATTCTTGGTATTATCGGACAGGACAGTTCTTTCCGCGGCTTGATCGTTAACATCATTTCCTTTGGTTTCAAATATGGTGTCCCGATAGAATGTGACCTTATATTTGATGTGAGGTTTATACCCAACCCGTATTACATCGAATCGATGAAAAAACTCACTGGAAAGAGTGACAGTGTCAGGGATTTTGTCCTTGGCATGCCCGAAACAGTTGAGTTTCTTGATAAGCTGAATTCAATGCTGGACTTCCTTATCCCCAATTATGTGAAGGAAGGAAAATCCCAACTAGTGATCGGAATTGGCTGTACGGGCGGTAGACACCGCTCTGTGGCTATTGCGGACAAGCTGAACGAAAATTTGACGGAGAAGCATCATAGAACGATTGTTGAACACAGGGATATAGAAAAGGATGGCAGGAGTGCAAGCAGATGAAACTGAGGGAATGGTTCCGTCCGGGTTTGCGAATAAAGAGATGGCTTCTTGTCGGAATTGCCGGCGTGGGTTGCATCAGCGCCGGAATTTCGATTTTTGTCAGGACGTTTCAATTGGGCTACGCCAAAAGCCTGCTTTCTCTTTTGCCTGTCATTGCGGGCATCATACTGATACTGACAGCGGCCAAGTACCTGATGAGAACGGTGCTTGGCGCCATTAATGCAAGTACTTTCGGACCTGCGATCAATTCGGAGAAATTGAGCAGCCTCCTTTATGATAAAAGAATATTGATAAAAGGTCCCAAAATTGTCGCAATAGGCGGCGGAACAGGACTGGCAACGATGCTTCGGGGGCTGAAGGCCTATAGCTCGAATATAACGGCTGTAGTTACAGTGGCAGATGACGGCGGGGGCTCGGGAATGCTGCGCCAGGAACTTGGAATGCTGCCTCCCGGAGATATCAGGAACTGTGTGCTTGCATTGGCCGATACGGAACCAATATTGGAACAACTGCTGCAATACAGGTTCCAGGATGGTACGTTGAAGGGGCAGAGCTTCGGGAATCTGTTTCTCGCTGCGATGGACGGGATTTCTGCTAGCTTTGAAGAGGCTGTAAGGAAAATGAGCGATGTTCTGGCTGTGACCGGCAGAGTATTGCCTGTTACCTTGGAGAATGTCATGCTGTGTGCAGAGCTCGACGATAACTGTGTCATTTGCGGTGAGTCGAAAATAGGGACGCATGGCAGCTTCCACAAGGGTAGAATAAAACGCGTATACCTTGAACCGGTCTGGGCGAAACCGCTTGATGAGGTATTGGAAGCTATTGACGAGGCCGATATCATCGTGCTGGGTCCGGGCAGCCTCTACACCAGCATCATTCCGAACCTTCTGGTCAGAGGGATCTATCCTGCAATCAAAAAAAGCAAGGCTATGAAGGTGTATGTATGCAATGTGATGACCCAACCCAACGAGACGGAAGGCTACAGTGTATTCGACCATATTGCTGCGCTGGAGGAGCATTCGTTTAAGGGGATTGTTGACAGCTGCATTGCAAACAGCGCGTCTATCCCGTCCGATTTACGAGGGAAATATAAAAACGACGGCGCCGAGCAAGTGAGAATCGACCGGGATAAAATAGCAGATGCCGGTATCAAGCTAATCGAAGGCAATTATTTCACAATAAGGAACGGCTTTGTCAGACATGATCATGAAAAGCTGGCTGAAACCGTAATTGATCTTGTTGCGGATACAGTTCTTTCCAGGGATAAAAAGAGAATAATAGATTATTTTTATATAAAGGACCGCCTGAAAAAGAATGCAGACAGAAGGGAGGGATGAGCAGTGAGGCTTGGGAAAGCGGATTGGAGCAGTTGGGGCAGGGCTATTGAGAAGGAGTGGCTCCTGACAAACGGTATTGGAGGTTTTTCATCCTCGACAGTGGTGGGCGGAAATTCACGCAGATACCATGGATTGCTTATTGCGTCATTGAAACCGCCTGTACAAAGACATCTTGTTCTGTCCCAGCTTCATGAAACCGTTATTGCGGACGGCAGGGAATACGACCTGCATGCATTCTCGACCGGTGACTATGTGAAGAAAGGCTTCAACCATCTTCAGAGCTTTGAATTGAGCCCTCTTCCGGTATTTACCTATAGCATTGGAGACATCCTGATAGAAAAGACGATCACCATGGTTTACGGTCAAAATACGGTTGCCGTGGTATATCGTGTGATAAGCGGTACAGATAAACTTACAATAAGGCTGACCCCTCTGGTAAATTTCAGAGATTACCATAGTAATTCAAGCCGCCGGAATATGAAGTTTGAACAAAGGCCAACCAGTGATGGCACCTGTATCAAGCCGTACAATATGGACCTGGATATCACACTCCTATGCAAGGGCAGCAGTTATGTTCCGATGCAGGATTGTTGGTTTAAGAACATGTTCTATGCAGTGGAGCAGGAAAGAGGGCTTCACGCCTACGAAGACCATTATGTGCCGGGCAGCTTTGAAATTTCCGTTGAAGCCGGGAATGAGCAGGTTTTCACGTTCATAGGGACGATTGAAAAGGATAGGGATTATTTGGATGGGCAGCTGCTGATCACTGCAGAGAAAGTGAGGCTTGCTTCTCTTACAGCAAAGGCAGGATATACGGATGAATTTGCATGTGTGCTGGTGAGAGCGGCTGACAATTTTATTGCATACAGGGAATCGACGGATTCCAGGACCATCCTCGCCGGCTATCCCTGGTTCACGGACTGGGGCAGGGATGCGATGATTTCCCTTTGCGGCCTGACTTTGTCAACCGGGCGTTATGATGACGCTGCACAGATTCTTGGTACATTCTGTAAATATATTGAATATGGGCTGATTCCGAACATGTTTCCGGATGAAGGCGGTGTTCCGGGCTACAACACAGTGGATGCCGCGCTCTGGTATTTTGAGGCGGTCAACAAGTATGTGCAGTACTCAGGGAACTACGAGTTTGTAAAACAGCAGCTCTATCGCTCAATGGTACAGATATGTGAAGCTTATAAAAAAGGGACATTGCACAATATCCATATGGATGCTGACGGGTTGATCATTGCAGGCGATGAAAATACGCAACTGACCTGGATGGATGCGAAAATGGATTCTACTGTGTTCACTCCCAGGCATGGCAAGGCGGTTGAAATAAATGCGCTCTGGTATAATGCCCTGCGGGTAATGGAACAGCTGGCAGGGAAGCTTGGCTTGGATGCAGGGGCCTATACCGCGCTGGCCGAGGTAGTTAGGGATAGTTTTAAAAAAGTCTTTTGGAATGAGGATGGTAAATACCTGTATGATGTGGTCAACGGTGACTTCAGTGATGACAGCGTCAGGCCCAACCAGATATTCGCAGTAAGCCTTTCCTACCCCGTAATCGCAGGTGCTGAGGCCAGATACTGTGTCAAGAAGGTGTGGAAGGAACTGTACACTGCATACGGATTACGCAGCTTGTCGCCGCTTTCTACTCAATACAGGGGGCATTGCACAGGTGATCAATTTGCAAGGGACTCCGCATATCATCAGGGTACGGTCTGGGCATGGCTTGCGGGACCCTTCATAACGGCATTTGCCGCTACACTCGGGAAGGAGCCGGAATATAGCGGAATGACGGCCAGACTTCTCGAACCTTTCAGGGATCATCTGCAAAATGCATGTCTGGGTAATATATCCGAGATATTCGATGCAGATGAGCCGCTGACCCCGAGAGGCAGCTATGCGCAAGCATGGAGTGTAGCCGAGGTGCTCAGGGCTTACACCGAACATATACTGCATACCGGGCAAACTGCTTTATAAAATATGACTTGCGAGGTGGTTTCACTTGTCATTTTCATCAACTGTAAAAAATGAATTATGCCGAATAGAAAGTGCAGGTAAGTGCTGTCAATTTTCAGAGCTTGCGGCAGCTCTATGCTTTAATGGTATGGCATCAGTTGTGGCTAACAGTGAGCCTGTCATTAGGATTACCACCGAGAATGCCGCCTTTGCCAGGAAAATTTACAGCAGTATTAAGAAGCTGTGCGATATTTCTCCTGAAGTAACGATCAGAAAGAGCAGGAAACTTAAGAAGCATGTATCCTATATGCTTTTTATTACGCCGACGCTGGGCTCGTCAAAGCTCCTTAAATATACCGGAGTGACGTATGTGCCAACAGCCGAAGAACAGCCTATGGAACTGGTGGTTGCCGACAAGAACAGGTTTAAGCATCAATGCTGCAGGAAGGCTTTCCTCAGAGGCGCATTTCTGGCCGGAGGCTCGATAAGCGACCCTGAAAAGACATATCATCTGGAACTTACCTCACGAACGCCAGAGCAGGCTCAGGAACTTAGCAGGATACTCGGAACATTCAAACTGAAAGCAAGGATCATCAAGAGAAAAGGCAGTTACGTCACTTATCTCAAAGAAGGGGAAAACATAGTCGATTTTCTCAATATTATTGGTGCTCATACGGCTTTGATGGAACTGGAGAATGTCCGAATCCTCAAGGGTATGCGCAATACTGTCAACAGGATTGTCAACTGCGAGACAGCCAATCTTGAAAAGACAGTGAATGCATCTATGAGGCAGGTGGAGAATATCAGGTATATCGCGGAAAAAATCGGCTTCGACAAACTTCCTGACAATCTGCGTGATATAGCGGAAATAAGACTTGAATACAACGATAACAACCTGGTTGAACTAGGTCAGCTTTTATCGCCTCCACTCGGTAAATCCGGGGTGAATCACAGGCTGAGGAAGCTTGATGAGATTGCGGAAAAGCACAGGGAACAGGCAGATAAAAGTCGCTTTATACAATAAAAAAAAGTTCTCTTCTACAAATGTTCCCATAATTCTTTGAAGGATTTCCTTGATTTTTGAAGAATTAGATATTGTTGCCTTTTGTGCACCTTTGCAATGGGCCGCAGTTGTTCATTTGGAGGAGACGCTATTGAATATAAAATTTTCCAGCAGAGGTTCGACCCTTATCGCTGCCTTTACGGGTGAATTGGATCACCATTTTGCGGAGTATGCGCGCAATAAGATAGAGGGAGAGCTGTTGAAGGCTACCACAAGAAATGTTATTTTTGATTTTACCAATCTGAGTTTCATGGATAGTTCGGGGATAGGTGTGATTGTCGGCAGGTATGCAAATATCAGAAAGCTTGGAGGCAGGGTTGGCATTATCTGCAAGAACCAGAGAATATGTCACATTCTGGAGATATCAGGTATAGTAAAACTAATACCTGTATATGAAAGTCTGGATTTTGCGCTTAATGCATTGATAAGTGCGTGAAACCCAATATATTTGAAAGTAATGAATAAAGGGAGAGAAAGTGTATGCAGCCTATTAATGAAATGAAACTGGAATTTGTGAGTAAATCGAGCAATGAAGCCTTTGCAAGGGTGGTGGCCGCCGCATTTGTCTCCCAGATGGATCCGACCCTGGAGGAACTTGCAGATGTGAAGACCGCTGTTTCTGAAGCAGTGACGAATGCTATTATTCATGGATATGAGAACAGGTACGGTACGATCATGATGATCTGCAGGCAATATGACAACAGTGTGGAGATCGAGGTAACGGATGAGGGGAAAGGCATTGAGGATATTGAACAGGCCATGCAGCCTCTTTTCACTTCGAAACCCGATATGGAACGATCCGGTATGGGATTCACAGTCATGGAGAGCTTCATGGATAAGATAGAGGTGAAATCAACGCCTGGACTTGGTACGACTATCGTACTTTATAAGAAATTTGGCAATCAGAACTAAGACAGGGTATATTTTTTTACTCTATGATGGAAAATAAATCAAAAAATAGAATTAAATACAATATATTCGCCGAGGCTGGTCGTTGACTGTCAATTGCCCGCCCATGCATCCGGATCTCTTGACAGGAGTAGAGAAAGGTTCTAAATATGAGTGACAATCCATATAAGAATATTGATACAGTACAACTGATCAAAATGGCAAAGTCAGGTGACAAGCTTGCACAGACCATTCTTGTGGAAAACAACATCGGTCTTGTCTGGAGCATCGTGCGCAGGTTTCAGAACAGGGGACATGAGACGGAGGACCTGTTTCAAATCGGCAGCATTGGTCTGATCAAAGCGATCAACAAATTCGATACTTCTTTTGACGTTAAGTTTTCAACCTATGCAGTACCAATGATCATTGGAGAAATAAAGCGTTTTCTGCGTGATGACGGAATCATCAAGGTGAGCCGTTCACTCAAGGAAACCTCCAACAAGGCAAGAATCACGAAAGAGGTCATGACGAGGGAGCTTGGACGCGAGCCGACAATCGGTGAAATGGCCCAGCGTCTTGACCTTTCCATTGAAGAACTTGTGATGGCAGTTGAAGCGAGCTATTCGCTGGAATCTCTGTTCAATCCTGTGAATGACGGGGATAATTCACCGTTGATGCTGATCGACAAATTGAATGACGAATGCAATGAGGATGAAACCGATATTATTGATAAAATAGCACTGAAGCAGATTCTGGATACGTTGAAGCCAAGGGAAAAACAAATCATTATACTGCGTTATTTCAAGGAAAAGACACAGGTGCAGATTGCCAACCTGCTGGGTATTTCACAGGTCCAGGTTTCCAGGATCGAAAAAAAGATTCTGGAGGACATACGCACCCGGATTAATACCAACTAATCGTGTTTGCAGAACTTTTATTCTACCTCCCTATCAAATTATTTCTGCAGCTTTTCCAGCCATTGATTATATGCAATCATTTCTTTCACATGATTGCATATAACAGTCTGCCTAATCCAATAATAATATAAATGTAAACAAATAAGAACCGGGGTGTTGAGTATGCTGGCGGTATTGAACAGATACAGACTGTTTCTGGTAATTCTTATAATTATCATAATAGCAGCGCTGATATGGGCTTATATTATGGTACAGGGTGGCAATAAGACACCTTCCAGAGGTGTTTTCGTAGTGGAACAGACTGGTTATGTGTATTGACTGAAAGGGGGCTGTTTTTTTGCAGCAGGTAATGACAGGTGATGAGTACAAAAAGTACGTTGACAGTAAGGCTCCGGATTCCAAGCTTCTGAGAAATGTGATAAGAGCTTTTTCAGTGGGAGGCCTCATATGTGTTGTAGGCCAGTTTTTTGTCAACTCCTTTTCGAGGATGGGATTTGATATGGATGTTTCTGCATCACTAACTTCAATGACCATGATTTTCCTTGGAGTCCTTTTTACAGGCTTGAACCTCTATGATGATCTGGGCAGATTTGCCGGAGCGGGCTCAATTGTGCCGATTACAGGTTTTGCGAATTCCATCGCATCTCCTGCGATGGAATATAAGAGTGAAGGCTATGTACTCGGGGTAGGGGCAAGGATGTTTCTGATAGCAGGCCCGGTATTGGTATATGGCATTTCAGCATCAATTATAGTCGGAATCCTTCATTATTTGCTCAAATTTTGATTTTGTTCAGGCTATCTTATATTGCATGCATTACTTAAAAGGAGACAATATCAATGCTGGAGAAAAAGCTGGGCAAGCAAACTGTCATATTCAAGCAACCTCCAACAATAGCTGCAACGGCATCCATTGTCGGCCCGAAGGAAGGTAAAGGTCCACTTGCGCCTTATTTCGATCAGATACTGGATAATGAGCTTTGGGGTGAAAGAAGCTGGGAGATGGCTGAGAGCAAGATGGTACGTGAAGTGCTTTCAAAGACAGCCCTGAATGCATCCAAAGCTGTGAGCAGGATAGATTATATACTTGCGGGGGACCTGCTGAACCAGTGTATTGCAGCGAGTTTTGGGGTCAGGGAATCCGGCATTCCGATGTTCGGCGTCTTTGGAGCCTGTTCTACGATGGGGGAGACGATGAGTCTTGGAGCCATGCTGATTGACGGAGGATTTGCCTCCAATGTTGTATGCCTGACATCAAGCCATTTCTGTTCAGCGGAAAGGCAGTTTCGGTTTCCGCTGGAACTGGGCGCCCAGAGGCCGCCTACAGCCCAGTGGACAGTCACGGGAGCCGGGGGAGTTCTGCTTTCTTCCGAGGGGACGGGACCTTTTGTAAAAAAAATAACAACAGGCAAGATCGTGGATATGGGAATAAAGGATCAGAATAATATGGGTGCAGCCATGGCACCGGCTGCTGCAGATACGATATTCGCGCATTTTGAGGATACCGGGTTGCCTCAGGATTATTACGACATGATCGTAACAGGTGATTTGGGCCGGATCGGCAGAGAAATTGCAGATGACCTGCTGTCTTCCAATGGAATAAGGATCGGCAGCATATTAAACGATTGCGGTGTCATGATATTTGACATGAAACAGGATGCCCATTCGGGCGGAAGCGGATGCGGCTGTTCTGCAACGGTATTTGCAGGCTTTTTGTATGACAGGTTGAAAAAAGGCAAGCTGAATAAAATACTATTTGTACCAACGGGAGCATTGCTGAGTCCCACAAGTGTACAACAGGGTGAGAGCATTCCGTGTATTGCGCACGCTGTGGCTATAGAGAATGGTTGAGGAGGATTTTGAATGCAGCAAACGATCATGTCGTATGTGAATGCTTTTTTTATTGGCGGTCTGATTTGTGCGGTCGGACAGGTGCTGATCGACAAAACCAAGCTGTCTGCAGCCAGGATATTGGTGTTATTTGTAACAGTGGGTGTTGTACTGACCGCACTCGGCTTATATCAGAAGCTGCTTGCCATCGGAGGAGCAGGCGCGACCATACCGCTGACAGGCTTCGGATACAGCCTTGCAAAGGGTGCTTTCAATGATGTTGACAAATATGGCCTGCTCGGCGCTTTTACGGGTGGAATAAGGGCAACGGCAGCCGGCATATCTGCTGCTATTTTCTTTGGTTACCTTGCATCTGTGGCTTTCAAGCCAAAACCAAAACAATAATAGTTTAAGTAACATGTGTAAAACTGGGCACAGGAAAGGGTTATCTTATGGATAAACGGAAGGTTATTCTGGTAACGGATGGGGATATGGTCGCGAAAAATGCGGTGGAGACTGCAACTACCAACATTGGAGGACGGTGTATTTCGGCTTCTGCCGGAAATCCGACCATATTGACAGGTCAGGAACTGGTAGCAAAAATTAAGGAAGCAGCACATGATCCCGTAGTGGTCATGGTCGATGACAGAGGAACAAAGGGTGAGGGGCCGGGAGAAGCAGCCATGGCAGCCATTCTTGACAGCAGGGAAGTGGATGTGCTTGGCATTGTGGCGGTTTCCTCCAATGGGAAGGATTGTAACGGGATTGATGTCAACTGTTCTATTACCAAAGACGGCGATGTAGTACACAATGCAGTGAACAAAAATGGCGAGGATACGCGCTCGGACGATATATGCGGAGACACGCTGAGCATACTTAGGTCAAGAAGCAGTATGTTCATAGTAGGCATGGGCGACCCCGGGAAGATGGATTACAAGGATGAAGTTGCAAGAGGTGCGCCGGTCACAACGAAAGCGCTTGAAATCATTATGGAACATAACGGGTTAATGTAAAATTTTTCTATTGATGCGATTTTTAAATATTATGAACCCACATATATGCATAATTGCAAAAGTATAATGAAATTTAATAAAAACTCTTGCATTATTGCAGGATATCTGGTATCTTTAATTCATAATTGCAAATTGATGAAGCTGATGCAGTAATTTTGAAGAAGAATTATGCATAACTTCAAGGCCATGACGCCTAAGACGTATATAAATGTTTATATATGCTTTGGGCGTTTTTTATTTTATAAAAAAGGGGTGATTGTATGAAGAAACTGGAAGTAATCATCAGACCGGAGAAGCTGGAAGATCTCAAGGATCTTCTCAACAAGACGGGAATATTCGGAATGACTGTCAGTATGGTTTCAGGATGCGGCTTGCAGAAAGGCAGAAAAGAAATTTACAGAGGTACTGAGTACAACATTAATCTGCTACCGAAGGTGAAAGTGGAGATTGTTGTAAAGGATGAAACGGTGGATATGCTGGTAGCGGAAATCGAAAAGACAACCAGGACAGGACAGGTCGGAGACGGTAAGATTTTTGTTACCAACGTGGAAGATTCAATAAGGATCCGTACCGGAGAACGTGGAGAAAATGCACTTTAATTAAATAATTTATTTTAAAGGGGAGTTGATCGTATGAAAAAGAAATTTCTTACATTTTCCTTGATACTAGTAATTACTGCAATACCTGTTTTTATATTCGGAGCAGGTGAAGAAATGGCCCCGGATGTTAAAAGGGCGATAGACACGGTTTGGACACTGTTGGCAGCATTTTTGGTATTTTTCATGCAGGCTGGATTCGCCATGGTGGAGACCGGGCTTACAAGAGCGAAAAATGCAAGTAACATTATCATGAAAAATTTAATGGACTTTGCAATTGGCTCAATTGTATTCTTTGCAGTAGGATACGCTTTCATGTTTGGAACGGATCAGGCCGGCTTAATCGGTTTTTCAGGGTTTTTGGGTTCCGATACGGTTGATCATGGGATTTCTCTTGAAGCATTCATTATATTCCAGACAGTATTCGCAGCAACGGCAGCAACAATTGTTTCAGGAGCAATGGCAGAAAGGACGAGGTTTATATCCTACGTTATATACAGTGCTGTAATAAGTCTTATCATTTATCCTGTTGTAGGGCATTGGATATGGGGCGGCGGCTGGTTGTCAAAACTTGGGATGATAGATTTTGCAGGTTCGACCGTTGTTCACTCGGTTGGTGGTTGGGCGGCATTGATGGGTGCAGCTTTACTGGGACCAAGAATCGGAAAATACAATAAAAACGGGAAGCCTAATGCTATACCGGGTCACAGCATAACACTTGCAGCACTTGGTGTATTCATTCTCTGGTTTGGATGGTTCGGCTTCAATCCTGGCAGTACGCTATCAGGAACGAGCGCGGATATAGGCAGGATCGCGATGACTACCAACCTGGCAGCAGCAGCCGGAGCATGTACGGTAATGATCATTACATGGTTAAGGTATAAAAAGCCTGATGTTAGTATGACACTCAACGGTACGCTTGCAGGCCTTGTAGCGATAACAGCAGGTTGTGCGGCGGTTAGTATGATCGGTTCAATATTTATTGGTATTATTGCCGGCTTTGTTGTCGTATTCGGTATAGAGTTCATTGATAAGGTATTGAAAATAGATGATCCAGTTGGCGCTATTGGTGTTCATGGCCTTTGTGGTTCGACAGGAACCATTCTGGTTGGATTATTTGCAACAAACGGGGGATTATTCTATGGCGGCGGTCTTCATCTTCTGGGAGTTCAGGTTCTCGGTGTTGCAGCGGTTGCAGTCTGGGTACTGTCCACCACTTTCATTCTCTTCTCAGTACTGAAAGCTACTGTTGGACTGAGAGTTGATAAGGAGCATGAAGAAAGCGGTCTGGATCTTAATGAGCATGGTACACAGGCATATGCAGATTTCCAGATCAAAACAGATATAACTGTATACTAAACGATTCATAAGCTGTTTATTGAAATATATGTTTGAATAAAAGGATACCAGGTGATTTACCTGGTATCCTTTTTGAAATGATCCTGCGAAATATCCCATATAGTATTTTTCAAACATTATGAAATTCTATATAGGTGTAGCTGCATAAAAATATAGATTTTAACAAAAAAAGAATATTTTTTAACAGAATCTATTGTATTTTTGAATGTAATCTGCTATGTTTATTTCATAATTAAAAATTGGTGAAGCTGATGCAGCATTTCTGATGAAGGGGATATGCATTACTTCAAGGCCATGACGCCTAAAACATATATAAATGTTTATATATGTTTTAGGCGTTTTTTATTTTAATAAGAAAGGGTGATTGTATGAAGAAACTGGAAGTAATCATCAGGCCGGAGAAGCTGGAAGACCTGAAAGATCTACTTAACAAGACGGGGATATTCGGAATGACTGTCAGCATGGTTTCCGGATGCGGCTTGCAAAAAGGCAGGAAAGAGGTTTACAGGGGTACGGAGTACAACATTAATCTGCTTCCAAAGGTGAAAGTGGAGATTGTTGTAAAGGATGAGGCTGTGGATATGCTGGTAACGGAAATAGAAAAGACAACAAAGACCGGTCAGGTCGGAGACGGTAAGATTTTCGTGATCAACGTTGAGGATGCAATAAGGGTACGTACCGGCGAACGTGGAAATCCGGCACTTTGAGGTGAAGAAAATGAAAAAGGGAATTCTATTTGGAGTTTTATTCTTTATTGCGGTTCTAATAACCATATTGGGAATTTCTTACAGCATTTACGCATATATGAGTCAGGCGTCTTTGAAGATAATGGGGTCTGATTTTCCCGGATTCATATTCGGACTTGTTGCAGTGTTTCTTGGCATTCGTTATAGTATTTCACTCTTCAAGCTGAAGAAGAAAATTGATTCAACAGATGCCAGATTCTCATGGGATAACTTCAAGAAGACAAAAAGTATTTAGAAATCAATTTAAAACGAATTAATTATTTTGGGGGTGTTAATAAATGAAAGCGATTAAGCTTATTTCTGTAATTTTTATCATTATGTTTGTAGTGGGATGTATGACAGTTGTTGCATATGCAGGAGATCAACAGGCCGGTGACCCAGGCGGCGGCAATACAGGATCGATCTCCGATGTCCCGGCTGCGACGGCCGGACAGCCTACTTTGGAGGAAGTCGGAAACCAGGTTGGCAAGAACAAGATCGGGGTTAATTATGTGTGGGTGATATTATGCGGTATGCTGGTATTCTTCTTTCAAGCCGGCTTCGCATTGGTTGAGACCGGATTTACACAGGGAAAAAATGCAGCGCACACCATAGCTATGAATTTCATGGTATTCCTGGTCGGATGTATAGGATACTGGATTATGGGCTTTGCGATACAATTCGGAGGTGTCGGCGGAGTTGCCTCACTGGGTGCAGGAACAGCGACGCTGAATAATGAGATTGGGATTGCAGGCTTCGGCGGACTTTTTGGAACAAAAGGATTCTTCCTGTCTACTGGCGGGACTTATGACGTAGGCGTGTTTGCCCTCTTTTTCTTCCAGATGGTGTTTATGGATACGACCTGTACGATACCTACCGGATCAATGGCTGAAAGGGTCAAATTTTCCGCTGTTGTTGTTGGTTCCTTCTATGTATCGATGATTTACTACCCGCTGTTCGGCAACTGGATGTGGGGTGGCGGCTGGCTTTCAACTCTCGGTAAGAATTTCGGACTTGGACATGGCGCTGTTGACTTTGCCGGTTCTTCTGTTGTTCATGCCATGGGCGGGATGATGGCGCTGGCAGGTGCAATTGTTATCGGACCCAGAATAGGTAAATACAGAAAAGACGGATCGGTTAAAGCTTTCCCCGGTCATCATATACCGATGGCTATGTTTGGAACAATAATACTCTTTTTCTGCTGGTTTGCATTTAACGCAGGCAGTACTTTAAATGGCAGTGATTTCAGGCTTTCCGTTGTAACGGTCAATACGATGCTTGCAGGTGCGGTTGGCGGTTTTGCAGCAATGATGTTCATGTGGGCCAAATATGGAAAACCAGATCCTTCAATGACCTGTAACGGAGCATTAGCTGGTCTGGTTGCCATTACAGCGCCATGTGCTTTTGTCAACAGTATTTCAGCAGTTATCATCGGTTTGGTAGCCGGTATATTGGTCTGCGTTGCTGTTACATTTATTGAACATAAGGTCAGAATTGATGATCCGGTCGGCGCGATCTCTGTACATTGCGTCAATGGTGTCTGGGGTATTATTGCACTGGGATTGTTTGCAGACGGAACGTATGGTGATGGATTCAACGGCGTAGCCGGTGGTGTGACTGGCTTGTTCTATGGTGATGGAAGCCAGCTGGCAGCACAGCTGATCAATGTACTGGTCCTTATCATATGGGGCTTCGGATCCTCTTTTGTATTCTTCAAAGTACTTGACAAGATCATGGGGATCAGAGTATCAGCAGAGGCTGAAATGGCAGGGCTTGACATACCTGAAATGGGCGTCAAGGCATATCCGGATTTTGTGCTTACAAACCCTGAGATGGACATGTTCATGTCGACGGCAGCAAGCAACAGAGATGTGCTGATTAAATAACATATATTAAATAGTTATTCAGGCAGCAGTCAAATCAAATTAATATAGTTTTGAAAGAACGTCGTATTTGCCAATATGACGTTCTTTCTATGTGAAATATTCTATCTGTGCATTTGGAATATTCTCCAAAATGAGTTTTTGAATGAAATCATTCATTTCTTTGGCTGTTTCGCGGGGATATACATATTTATATCTCCCGAAACGCCCCCACTTTAAAGTTCTGCCTTCTTCATCCATATCAAGCTTCGTGTTCGGGAATCTCTGCAGGATATGGCTTTTTGCAACTGCCGTAAACCTGTGCTGGATTAGTTCAAAGGTGACAGGTTCACTGTTACCTATGTGGGACAAACATTTTTTCAACCCCGTAAACAAATCGGCATACTGCTCTTTCCATCCCTCGAAAATCATGATCGGTGCAACAACGAAGCCCATGGGATAACCTGCCGAAGCGATTTTCGATGCTGCTGTAAGCCGCTCGTCCAAACTCGCAGTATTATGCTCAAAATTTTGGATGACGTACCTGGCATTAATACTGAATCTGAAGCGGGTATGCCCGTTATGCCGTACATTAAGTAATGTGTCGACATTGTCATATTTGGTCACGACCCGCAAACGTGCATTTTCGAGTCCGCCAAAGAAGTTTACGGTTTCTGCAAGACTGCCGGTCAGGTGTTCCAGTCCAAGGGGGTCTCCAAGGCTGGCGACCTCAAAGGTTGTGACTTCCCCGGGTTTGCTGTCCATATAATGTCTGATCGTGCCGAAGATGTCCTCCAGGTTGGCAAATACCTTTAAATATGGTTTACTGCCCTGTGTTGTCTGAAGATAGCAATATTCACAGTTGCCGGGGCAGTTCGAAACCAGCGAGAATTCATAATCTGCTGATGGTTTGCAAACATCAAGCCGGGTGCTTTTTTTTACTGTAATGTACAATGTTTTTTTTGATTGGGCGTACTTCTCATTCTCAGTTATACCTGGAATATTGCGCGCTGCGTTCTGCGGCGACAATTGAAGGACATCTGCGTCGGTACCGATGAATTTCTTATAGAGCCTCTGACCCAATGAATATTTTAGCGCTTCAGGGTCGAAAAAAACCCTTTCGGGTGCAAACAATTTCATAATCAAACCTCGATCCGGTCAAAAGTGAAAGCTTAAAAACCTCCAAACATGATGGCTTCGCTTTATAATAAATAATGTTCCTACTTGTTTGTCATCTTATTCTGCTTCGATTCAATAAAAAAATGTGCTGAAAAGAAGGAATTTTGCCGAATATATAGAATAGTTAATAAAAAAGCAACTTATTCTCAAAGGTGACAAGGTGGTATGACAATGAACATAGAATATATTAATCCATTCATTGAAGCAAGCCAAACCGTGCTGAAACAAATTGCAGCAATAGATGCAAAGCTCGGTAAAGTATATATAAAAAATTCTCCATATAAAAGCGAAGATTTAATTATCATGGTGGGGTTAACAGGCAAAATTCGCGGACAGGCCATATTTTCAATGAGCAGGAAGCTTGGTATGGCGATTGCTTCAAGTATGATGATGGGCATGCCTGTGACCGAATTTGATGAATTATCAAAGAGTGCCATTTCGGAACTGGCCAATATGATTCTTGGAAATGCAGCCACATTGCTTTATAACAGAGGTTACAACATAGATATTACTCCGCCTTCGCTATTGATGGGGGAGAATCTGCAAATAACTCCGAATAAAATGCAAACCATATGCATTCCTCTTATAATCAACGATACTGACAAAATAGAATTGGATATTTCAATGGAAGGTTAAAGAAGGTTATACTATTTATAAAAAAGGGCTTTGGTGCTACTCCAGCCCTTTTTTATTTCGGCCAAATCAAAAGGGGACATTTCGAAACTGCAGAAAACAGACATTTATAGAAGGCAATACTAAAGGCAGTTCACACAGACTGTTTATACGGAAGCACTGAAGTTTGATCCTATGCCCAGGCTTGCCAAATATTCCTCTGCATATTCATCAGCTTCCTCAATTGACGATGCCGTGGAGGAAGAAGAGGAAATCTCCGTCGAAGGCGTGGAGTCCGTTATTTTCGTCAGTATTGTATCAAGCCGTGTTTGTAATGCTTGCTTTTCCTCATCGGAAACGGCACTTGTGATATTGGATTTCAATGTATTGATCGCTGTATTGAGCGTACGGATGTTCCGTAGATCTCCGGTGGAGGATAGCAGGGAATACATATCTGTTGATGTCGATGTAGATGTGGATGTGGATGTGGATGTGGATGTGCTAAAAAACGTAGAAACATCGCTTGCCGAACTCAATCCAAAATAAGACATATACAACACCTCCTTTTAAATTATAACACGGGCGGACTGTAATTGTGTATAAAAATGCAAGGTCTGCCACAAAGTTTTTACAATTTTGAATGGATGCATGGGCGAGCAGATGACGCAGTCATCGACCAGCCCCCTTTTTGTTTTTTATGTTATTGAAATATCTTTATTTGTGATATATTAGTAAATATAAAATAAATACGGAGTAGAACAATTGTCATTACATATTGTGCTTGTCGAACCGGAAATACCACAGAATACTGGAAATATAGCACGCACCTGCGCCGCAACCGGAACAGGACTGCATCTTGTCAAACCGCTCGGATTTTCCATCGAGGACAGGTATCTCAAGAGGGCTGGACTGGATTACTGGAATGAGGTGCTGGTCAGCTGCAGTGATAGCTTTGCAGAACTTAGGGAAAAATACAGCGGGCATGCTTTTTATTATGCTTCCACAAAAGCCGCCAAAGCATATACTGAGGTTGAATATCCTGAGGATTGTTTCTTCGTTTTCGGGAAGGAGACAGCAGGACTTCCGGAGGAACTTCTGGAGGCAAACAGGGAGTATTGTATAAGGATTCCGATGAGACCGGGAATTCGCTCGCTGAATCTGTCCAATTCCGCAGCAATCGTGCTATACGAAGCTTTAAGGCAGCAGGGCTTCAAAAATATGAATTTAAAAGGTAAAATGGGAATGGAGTGATCAACAATGATAAATAGAGACAGGATGGTAAAGGAATTTATTGAACTGATCAGTATTGACAGTGTATCGAGGAAGGAACGCCTGATGGCGGATGCACTGACACAAAAACTGAAGGTGCTCGGATATGAAGTATATGAGGATCAGGCCGGTGAAAAAATCGGCGGAAATACTGGAAACCTGATTTGCACGGTGAAAGGTACAAAAGCCGTACCTGCCGTCATGCTTGCAGCCCACATGGATACCGTGGAGCCCGGAATCGGAAAGAAGCCGGTATTTGAGGGTAATTACATCAAATCTGACGGGACAACGGTTCTTGGCGGAGATGATGTTTCAGGAATTGTATGCATATTTGAGATACTACGGGTTCTCAAGGAAAGAAAGCTTGAACACGGAGATATACAGGTGGTATTTACGGTAGCGGAGGAAGGCGGGCTCTTTGGATCCCGGAATCTTGACTATACCCGAATTCATGCCAAATACGGCATCATACTGGACAGCGACGGACCAATAGGGACTGTTGCCGTTAAAGCCCCTTCACAGGATAAAATCTATGTAACCGTAAATGGTAAGGCGGCTCATGCAGGTATTGAACCTGAAAAAGGCATCAGCGCCATACAGATCGCATCAAGTGCCATCTCAAGGATGAAGCTCGGCAGGATCGATTTTGAAACGACAGCTAATATTGGCATTATAGGTGGGGGCCGCGAAACAAATATCATCTGCGACAAGGTGGAGATCAGAGCCGAGGCCAGAAGCCGTGAAAAACAGAAACTGGAGCAGCAGACGGCCCATATGCGGGAATGCTTTGAACAGGCTGCGGCGGAATTCGGCGGCAGTGTGGATTTTAAAGCCGAGCTTGCCTATCCGTCGTTCAATATTTCCAAAGATGCAGCAATCATTGCCATTTTACGGAAAGCTGCTGTTTCGGCAGGCATAGAAATGAAGCTTGAAGAGACGGGTGGCGGAAGCGACACGAACATTTACAACAGTAAGGGTATTGAGGCGGTTGACATCAGTGTTGGCATGGATAAGGTGCATAGTGTGGAGGAACGTATCCTGATAGACGATATGGTTAACGCGGCGAAATTTGTGCTCGCTGCTGTTCAGAATATCACCTAGTACACTGTAAACACTAAAACTTTTATAAAATAGCTTACAATGTCATCCTGAGCGTTAGCGAAGGATCTTAGGCGGCAGGATTCTTCGCTGTGCTCAGAATGACAAACATTTAGGTGTTACAATATCCTGGAAGTTTCCGAGTGTACTTCCAGGATAAGACCTTTTTCGAATAAGACCGTATAAGGTATATAATTATGCGGTATATAATTATACGGATGAGATATGAATTGAGATAAATGCCATGATTTGAATTATTATGCACGATATATGATTACGATATCAGGAGCGGAGGTAGAGCATGATTAAGAAGATAGGTGTTATAACCGGCGGTGGAGACTGCCCGGGACTGAATGCCGTATTAAGGGCGGTTGTAAAAACAGCCATGGTCAAATACGGATTTGAGGTGATTGGCTTCAGAGACGGTTACAGGGGATTGGTTCTCAATGATTATGTGACATTCAAATCGGGCGATGTCTCGGGTATACTGGACAAGGGAGGCACGATTCTCGGCAGTTCGAACAGGGATAATCCCTTCAAGTTCATGGTTGAGAGCAACGGAACGGTCAATTACGTTGATATGTCCGATAAGGTAATTGAAAATGTCCACTCTCATGGAATTGACTGTATGATTTTAATAGGCGGGGATGGTACGTTAACGAGTGCGAGAGATTTTGCCAGAAAAGGGCTGAATGTCATAGGTGTGCCAAAGACCATAGATAATGATTTATCGGCTACAGATACCACTTTTGGATTCATGACGGCTGTCGATACTGCGACAGAAGCAATTGACAAGCTGCATTCCACAGCGGAATCTCACCACAGGGTCATGATCCTCGAGGTCATGGGCAGATATGCGGGCTGGATTGCATTGGAGTCAGGGATCGCAGGCGGCGCGGATGTCATATTGATTCCTGAGATACCGTATGATATTGCGAAAGTTACAGACAAGATCCTGGAAAGAAAAATTGGCGGGAAGCATTTCAGCATCGTAGTTGTTGCGGAAGGCGCCAAGGCCCTCGACGGCGGAATGGTAGTCAGCAAGGTGCTTGAAAACAGCCCGGACCCTATCAGACTGGGAGGGGTCGGGAATAAAGTTGCAGCAGAAATAGAGAAGCTTTCCGGGATCGAGACCAGGGTTACGGTTCTTGGCCATTTACAGAGAGGCGGCAGACCGAATCCGTTTGACAGGGTATTATCAACAAGGTACGGCGTCAGAGCCATCGAACTTGCATCTGAAGAAAAGTTCGGCATGATGGTCGCCTTACAGGGCAATGCCATCACAGCCGTCTCACTGGAGGAAGCTGTAGGCAAACTGAAGACAGTGAATCCTGACGGAGAGCTGGTCGGGATAGCCAAGAGTGTCGGCGTTAGCTTTGGTGATTGATAAATTTTTGTTTGAACTTTAAAACCGGTGGTAAATAAATCCTTTGATAGAAGCCTTGCACTTGCTTTCGCATGTGTAAGGCTGAATTATGGTTCAAAATGAGAATCTATTCCACTGATGTATGATTTCACGGGAAGGACAGGCGAATACCCAGATGGATTTTTCAGAAATAACACTTAACAACAAGACGGAGTTTGATCGCTTTATATCACTGCACAAGCCCAAAATATCTGAATTGACATTCACCAATTTATTTGCATGGAGAAATTTCTACAAATTTAGATACACTGTTATCGAAGGCCTTTTATGTATCATATCGGCGCCCTGCAGGGGTGAACCGTTTGCGATGATGCCATTGGGAAATGTCAATGAAGAAAACTTTGCAAAGGCGTATTCACAATTGAAGGAATATTTTATTAGTAGAGGCTGGAAGCCTGTCTTCAGGAAGATCGCAGAGAATGAACTTGCCTGGTTTAAAGGTCTTGGTGTGCCTGATGAGGCGATTATCCATGACAGGGATAATTGCGATTATATCTATAATACTGTGGATCTGGTCAATCTGCGCGGAAAGAAATACGATGGGAAACGTAACCATATAAACAAGTTCAGGAAGCAGCATACCTTTGAATATGTTCCATTGGAGTGCTCTTTACTTGATGAATGCAGCAGAATTATGATACAGTGGTGTAAAGATAGGGATTGCAACTGCCAGAACGGCGACTACTGTGAACGGCATGCGAATCTGGAACTGCTGCACAATTTCAAGACACTTGGATGTAAAGGTGCTCTGATAAAAATGGATGGAGTTTTTGAGGCATTCTCAGCAGGTGAAATGCTGAACGAAGATACGGCCGTGATCCATATTGAAAAGGCAAAGAACTCGGTTGACGGTCTTTATACCATAATCAATCAGCAGTTTGCCGAGCATGAATGGAGCGGTTCAACCTTCATCAACAGGGAGCAGGATCTCGGCAAGGAGGGAATGCGCAAAGCCAAGCTTTCCTACCATCCGGCAGCGATGATCGACAAATATACGGTGATTTGACCATCGGTAATGTGGAGAATAAGGACAGTGTCTGGTATAGATTTTCTTTTACCGGAGAAGATATTTAAAGTATGTTCAGGTGTTTTAGCAGGTGAACCAGACTTTGTTAAAAAATTAATTTATTTAAACATAAAGTATTGAAAAAAAGGTAGAAATAATATAAAATAATTGTGATTTTGGATATGAAATATAACTGCAAAAAACTTTTAGCTTAAAATCTTTTTGCATTATATATATTGTTTTAACCATATTTATATAGGAGGTAGTAAAAACATGGCAGTAAAAGTTGGTATTAATGGTTTTGGAAGAATTGGGCGTCTTGTATTCAGAGCGGCGATTGAAAATCCGGCGATTGAAGTTAAGGGAATAAATGACCCGTTTATTGATCTTGAATACATGACATACATGTTAAGGTATGACACAGTTCATGGACAGTTCCAGGGAACAATCGCAGCAGAAGACGGCATGCTGGTTGTAAACGGTAAGAAAATTGCTGTTTATGCGGCTATGAAGCCGGAAGAGATTCCGTGGAAAGATTGCGGAGCAGAATACATAGTAGAATCTACAGGTGTATTCACAAGTACTGAAAAAGCAGCAGCTCACTTCCAGGGCGGCGCAAAGAAAGTAATAATCAGCGCACCTTCAAATGATGCTCCGATGTTCGTAATGGGTGTTAATCAAGAGACTTACAAGAAAGAAATGAACGTTGTATCCAACGCTTCATGTACAACGAACTGTCTGGCACCTCTTGCAAAGGTAATCAACGACAATTTCGGTCTTGTTGAAGGACTTATGACTACAGTCCATTCAATCACAGCTACACAGAAGACAGTTGACGGTCCTTCCAAGAAAGACTGGAGAGGCGGACGCGCAGCTGCACACAATATTATCCCTTCCTCTACCGGCGCTGCAAAGGCAGTTGGAAAGGTAATCCCTGCCCTGAATGGCAAACTTACAGGTATGTCGCTCAGAGTACCGACAATTGATGTTTCAGTTGTAGATTTGACCTGCCGCATTGAAAAGACTGCCACTTATGATGAGATAAAGGCAGTTATCAAGAAGGCTTCCGAGAATGAAATGAAGGGTATCCTCGGATACACGGAAGATGCAGTTGTCTCTTCAGACTTTATCCATGATCCGCGTACATCAATATTTGACGCAGGAGCTGGAATTGCTCTGAACGGCAACTTTGTCAAGCTGGTTTCCTGGTATGACAACGAATGGGGTTATTCAAACAAGGTTGTTGACCTGATCGCTTACATGGCAAAAGTTGATGCCAAATAAAGTTCGGACATAAAAGGACTATATTGAAGGTCCACTCTTACCCTTACCTTAAGTGAGTGGTTTAAGGGCGGACCTTTAAAATTTTAATCTAATTCGAAAGGATGATATTTTCATGGCGCTGTATAATAAGAAAACGATTGAAGATATAGATGTGAAGGGTAAAAAAGTCATTGTAAGAGTGGACTTCAATGTACCTCTGGATGAAAATCTGAAGATAACTGACGATAACAGAATAGTAGGAGCACTTCCGACGATCAGATACCTTATGGCAAATGGCGCAAAAACCATATTGGTCAGCCATCTGGGCAGACCGAAGAATGGTCCCGAAGAGAAATTCAGTATGAAGCCGACTGCAGTCAGACTCAGTGAACTTATTGGCAAGCCTGTTATCATGGCTACTGATGTCATTGGTCCCGATGCAAAGGCAAAGGCTGCCGCTCTGAAAGCGGGAGAAGTGATGATACTGGAAAACGTCAGGTTCCACAAGGAAGAGGAAAAGAACGATCCTGCATTTGCGAAGGAACTTGCTTCTCTTGCAGAAATATTTGTGAACGACGCATTTGGAACAGCCCACAGGGCTCATGCTTCTACTGCAGGCCTCGCCAATTATCTTCCGGCAGTATGCGGCTACCTGATCAAGAAGGAAATCGAAATAATGGGCAAAGCACTTGCAAATCCGGCAAGACCTTTTGTTGCAATACTTGGAGGTGCTAAGGTCTCCGACAAGATTCTCGTTATCGAAAACCTGATAGACAGGGTTGACACACTGATCATCGGCGGTGGAATGGCCTATACATTCCTGAAGGCAAAAGGCTACAAGATAGGCAAATCCATCTGTGAAGACGATAAGATCGATCTTGCAAAAGGTTTGCTGGAAAAGGCTGAAGCCAAGGGCGTTCAACTGATGCTCCCCATCGGCAGCATTGTTGGCAAGGAATTCAAGAACGACACGGATCACAAATATGTTCCGTCGGATGACATGCCGGACGATTGGATGGGCATGGATATTGGTTCCCTTACGATCGAGAAGTTCTCCAAAGAAATCAGGAAAGCCAAGACGATTGTCTGGAATGGTCCGATGGGCGTTTCAGAATTCCCTAATTTTGCGACCGGCACAAGGGAAATAGCAAAAGCAGTTGCAGAATCAGGTGCGATTTCTATCGTAGGCGGCGGCGACTCAGCTGAAGCTGTTGAACGACTCGGTTACGCAGACAGGATCACCCACATTTCAACAGGCGGAGGAGCGTCCCTTGAATTCCTTGAGGGCAAGGTGCTTCCCGGTATAGCTTGCCTGCTGGATAAAAACCCGAGAAAAAAAATAGCGGCAGGTAACTGGAAGATGAACAAGACTGCGGCTGAAGCGGTTGAATTTGTTACGGCATTAAAACCCAGAGTCGTAGATGCAGAAGCAGAAGTTGTCGTAGGTGTTCCGTTCATTTGCCTGCCTGATGTAATTAAAGCAGTCGCCGGTTCCAACATCAAGGTTGCGGCGCAGAATATGCACTGGGAGGAAAAGGGCGCTTTCACGGGCGAAATTTCCGGACCTATGCTCAAGGCACTTGGTGTTGACTATGTTATCATAGGCCACTCCGAGAGAAGGCAGTACTTTGCTGAAACAGACGAGACAGTTAACAAAAAGGTTCATGCTGCATATAAATATGGAGTTCAGCCAATTGTATGCTGCGGTGAATCACTGACACAGAGAGAACAGGGTGTTACTGCAGATCATATCAGATATCAGGTTAAAGTCGCAGTCCTTGGACTCAGCGCAGAACAGATGAAGACGCTGGTAATTGCCTATGAACCCATTTGGGCCATCGGTACAGGAAAGACAGCATCAAATGAACAGGCTAACGAAGTGTGCGCATTGATCAGGGAAACCGTAAAAGGACTTTATGGAGAAGAGATTTCCAGTGCCGTTCGCATCCAGTATGGCGGAAGCGTAACAGCTGCAACTGCCGGCGAACTCTTCAACATGTCGGACATCGACGGCGGTTTGGTCGGTGGGGCCAGCCTGAAGCTTGACGACTTTGAAAAGATCACCAAGTTTAACGGATAACATGATGCCATTTAAAAGGCTGTCTGAGAAGGCAGCCTTTTGTATATGGAGATAGGAAATAGGGAACCTGTGTGATCCGGGATACCGTGGGATATGAATACTGCAAGCTCAAGGCGTTCGGATTTTTAGAATATATTATTTATTTAAGTAGGAGTGGAAACAATGAAAAACAAGCTGGTTACTCTAATCATACTTGACGGTTATGGTGTGAATCCGCGAATAGAGGGCAATGCCATCATGGCAGCCAATAAGCCGAATCTGGACAGTTATATGAAGAACTATCCCAATACTGTCATTCACACGAGCGGGATGGATGTCGGTCTGCCGAAAGGGCAGATGGGCAATTCGGAGGTAGGGCACACGAATATCGGCGCCGGCAGGATCGTATATCAGGAACTTACCAGAATAACCAAATCAATTGAGGATGGCGATTTCTTCAGCAAGCAGGAATTTCTGAATGCGGTAGAAAACTGCAAAGCCAATAAATCCAAGCTTCATCTCTTCGGGCTTTTGTCCGATGGTGGTGTACACAGCCATAACGCCCATCTTTATGCACTGGTGGAGCTCGCAAAAAGGAATGGCTTGAAGGATGTTTATATCCACTGTTTCTTTGACGGCAGGGACGTACCGCCGGATAGTGCCAAGGGTTACGTTGACGAACTGGAAGCCAAACTGGTTGAAATCGGTGTCGGCAGGATCGCCAGCGTAATGGGCAGATATTATGCCATGGACAGGGATAATCGCTGGGAAAGGGTCAAACAGGCATATGACGCAATGGTGCTTGGACAGGGATTGACTGCTTCCTCTGCTCCACAGGCTGTAGCTGAATCCTATGCACGCAAGGAAATGGACGAATTCGTAAAGCCCACAGTGATAATGGAAGGCAGCAAACCGATCGCCACCATGGACAGGAACGACTCCGTCATATTCTTTAATTTCAGGCCTGACAGAGCAAGGGAGATCACGAGGACATTTGTAGACCCGGAATTCGAAGGATTTAACAGACCGAAGGGATTTTTCCCGCTTTATTATGTATGCATGACGCAATATGACAAGACCCTTCCCAATGTTGTGGTTGCCTTCAAGCCGGTGAGTCTGACAAATACTTTTGGAGAGTATATCAGCCAAAAAGGTCTCAGGCAGCTCAGAATCGCCGAAACGGAAAAGTATGCGCATGTTACGTTCTTTTTTAACGGCGGTGTGGAGGCAAAATACGACGGTGAGGACAGAGCCCTTATTCCATCGCCGAAAGTGGCGACCTATGACCTCAAACCGGAAATGAGCGCCTATGAGGTAACTGATGAAATGGTGAAAAGGGTTCATTCAAAAGAGTATGATGTCATCGTGCTGAATTTTGCAAACTGCGACATGGTAGGTCATACCGGTTTCTTTGATGCAGCAGAGGCAGCAGTGGCAGCAGTGGACAAATGTGTAGGCAGGGTGGTTGAGGCAATACAGGCTCAGAATGGTATTGCGTTTATAACAGCCGATCATGGGAATGCAGAGCAGATGATTGATTATGAAAACGGTGGACCGTTCACGGCTCACACCACCAATGTCGTACCCCTGATCGGAATCGGTTTGGGTGACATGAAGCTCAAAGAAGGCCGTCTTGCAGACCTGGCGCCGACTATGCTGGAACTGCTGGGACTTGATAAGCCTGCTGAAATGACGGGGGAGTCTCTGTTGGTAAAGTAGGGTAATCGACTGACATTTTCATGAGAAGAAGTACTGTAAAAGATTCAACTTAAAAGCAAATTGTGAGACGGTTCTTGAGTGGGGTGTAGAAAAGGATTCCATTCAGGAACCGTCTTGTAAATGGCAGTATGGCCGAATACTGTGAGTTTGGTGATATTGCCGGAGGTAATGAGGTCGGCCGGCCCATTTGGGGCCTTATGAATAAATATCTGAAAACTCAATGCTAAGCCTTTCTATTTGCGTTTGCTCAGTGAAGTTATCCAAATTTGTAACTGTGTTTTTTTCAGGGCCTAAGATCTTGACCGGAAGTCGTATAATGAATTTGCTTCCTTTCCCATATTCACTTTCCACACTAATATTTCCCCCATGTAGTTCAACCAGGGATTTTACCAACGATAAGCCGATACCGCTTCCTTCCTGCTCTCTGGTGAGCGAGGTGTCCACTTGCCGGAACCTTTGAAAAATAAGCTCCTGCATATCCTGCGGGATGCCTATGCCGGTGTCCGATACGATGATTTCAATGGTTTCCTCTCTTTCAAAAACATTCACGGAGATACGGCCCTCTGGCTTGGTATATTTTATTGCATTGGACAGAAGATTTAGAATAATTCGTTCAATTTTGTCCGGGTCGCATGCCGTTAACTTTTCTTCAACATCCGTATCGAAAAGGAGGACAATTCCCTTGCCTTCAATAAATTCTGCTACGGATAATGTTATATCTTCAATGATAGAGACAATATTACAATTCTTCAAATGGATTTCAAAGAAACCTGATTCGATTTTTGTAATATCGATGATATTGTTGATTAATCTTATCAACCGATAACAGTTCTGCTTGATTGTAGAAATGTGCTTGTCCAGTTTTATGGGGGCTTCCGCTTGTGCAGTGTTCTTCTTAAGCTCCAATAATTTCAGGGAACTCAGGATAACATTCAATGGAGTTCGCAGTTCATGGGATACATTAACAAAGTATTCTGTTTTAAGATTGTCAAACTTCAGCATTTGGTTCAGCAATTTGTATTTCTCTTCATCGTCATGAAGCCTCCTGACCTCTTCCTTTGCTTCTTCCATCCTTAATCGGTCAGTTATATCAAAGGCTGACAGCCACATTTGGCTTTCGCATTCAGTATGGCTTTTCACAACAATGCCCGTTATTTGAGCATGAAATTGTGTGCTATCTTTTCTTAGAAGCCTGATTTCGCAATTTTGCTTTGTTTTGGACTCTAATACGTTCATTCTGAAAATCTTATATAAGGTCAAACAATCTTCAGCTATGTAATTTTGAAAGTAGTCGTTCAGCAAATGGCGGTTTCTCACTTTTAAAAGATCTGCACCGGATTGGTTCACTTCCAGTATCTTTCCATGTTCATCAATTGTAAAATAACCGATAGGCGCGAGGTCATAAAGATCATAATACTTGGAGACTGCGTTTTCAGCCTGGGTATTGGCCTGCTTCAATTCTTCATTCTGCATTTCAAGCTCTACCTGATGCACTTGCAGCTCATGCAGCAATGCATGAGCTTCGTATGTCTGCAAGTCCTGGATAAAAGCAGGCTTTTTATTGGAGAGTTTCGCTTCAGCATTTTGACGAAGTATATTGTTCGAATCCTTATTGGCATTATTTTCTTTCACGATTATACCACCCTTCTTTTTCACGGTTTACAAGTCATCCAAGCCCTCCCTGTTGATGTGTAAATGCATTCTGGTTGCATTTGTTTGCGGCTGGTAATGTCTTTAATTGAGAGTAGAATCAACTGTGGTTCACGGTTTTCCTGAAAAATGAGGCGTGTATTTATGAAGCATTTTTTGTGCCCTATGACTGGAAATTCATATTCTAGCAAAAAATCATCGAATTCGATATTTTGCAGAAGAATTTCCTCCAATTCATTATAACATTTCCACATATTATTACAAATACCTTTTAAATACAATAAGAAGTGAGCTTATAGTCATCGGCCCTTGTAATATTTTATGTTAACCTTCGTTAATGTGTGATAAATCCTAAAAGAGATAATTAATATGAATAAATATCCGAGAACTCAATGTTAAGCCTTTCTATTTGTGCCTGTTTTGAGCCGTTATCCATATTTATGCCGGTTTTTTCTTCAGAATCCAGTATTTTAACCGGCAACCGGACTATAAACTTACTCCCTTGTCCATATTCACTTTCTAAAGAAATAGTTCCTTCATGCATATCGACCAGGGATTTTACCAGTGATAAGCCGATACCGCTTCCCTCTTGCTCTCTGGTGAGTGATGTATCCACCTGACGGAACCTTTGAAAAATAAGCTCCTGCTTATCCGAAGGAATTCCTATGCCGGTATCTGATACAACGATTTCGACGGCTTCCTGTCTTTCAAAAACATTTACAGAAATACTGTCCCCGGACTTGGTAAATTTAATTGCGTTAGAAAGAAGATTCAGTATAATCCGTTCAACTTTATCCGGATCGCATGCCATTAGCTTCTCTTCTATATCCGTATCGAAAAGAAAGCTAATTCCTTTGTTTTCAATATATTCTGCTACGGATAACGTTATATCTTCGACGATGGAAACGATGTTACAATTCTTTAAATGGATTTCAAAAAAACCTGATTCGATTTTTGTCATATCAATGATATTGTTTATAAGTCTTAACAACCTGTAACTGTTCTGCTTGATCATAGAAATGTGCTTGTCCAGTTTGAGGGCAACTTCTTCCTCTAAAGCTCTTTTCCTAAGCTCCAATAGTTTCAGTGAACTCAGGATAACGTTCAATGGAGTCCGCAACTCGTGGGATAAATTGGAAAAATATTCTGTCTTAAGTTTGTCAAACATCCTCATTTGGTCCATTAACTTGTTATTTTCATCCTCATGGAGTTTTCTAACCTCTTCTTTTGCTTCTTCTACCTTTATCCGGTCCGTGATATCCAAAACGGAAAACCACATTTGATTTTCGGCTTTATTATGACTTTTCACGGCAATACCCGTTATTTGTACATAAAATGGTGCCTTTCCTTTTTTTAGAAGCTTGATTTCGCAATTCTGCTTCGTACCGGACTCTGATACTTGCGTTCTGAAAGCCTTATATAAAGACAGGAAATCTTCGGCTATGTAATTTTGAAAGTAGTTATTAAGCAAATAGCGGTTTTTCACATCTAAAAGATCCGCACCCACCTGGTTCACTTCCAATATCTTTCCCTGCTCGTTAATCGTAAAATACCCGACAGGCGCAAGATCATAGAGTTCATAATATTTGGATAATGCGCTTTCGACCTGGGCATTAGCGCGCTTCAGTTCTTCATTCTGCATTTTAAGTTCTATTTGATGTACTTGTAACTCATGCAGCAATGCATTTGCTTCGTCAGTTTGCATATTCTGAATAACAGCCTGCTTTTTATTGCCAAGCTTAACTTCAGCGCTTTGATGAAGTATTTTGTTCGTATCCTTATTGATATTATTTTTCATGACAATACCTTCTCTGTCGAATTTTTTGGGTGAAAAGTCATTTTCACCCTTATAATGAGATGAAATCCACCGGCTAA
>DBTX01000086.1:13369-45826 GCA_002307275.1 Hungateiclostridiaceae bacterium UBA1305 | reverse complement strand
GCGCCAGCAGCACCAGTGGCTCCAGCAGGCCCGGTAGGTCCGGTAGCTCCGGCAGCGCCAGCAGCACCAGTGGTTCCGGCAGGCCCGGTAGCGCCAGCAGCACCAGCAGCGCCAGTAGCACCAGTAGGTCCGGTAACACCAGCGCCGGTGGCTCCGGCAGGCCCGGTAGCGCCAGCAGGTCCAGCAGGTCCGATAGGTCCGGTCGGTCCAGGTGGGCATATTTTTTTACAACAATCCAAAAACTCATTACAGCCTCGTTGTCTTTCCTGCCTGTATATGCCGTTGCTATATATCTTTGGATCTATTTGGATACGTTCATCCTTCCTATCCATTACAATGCCTCCTTTAAATTATTGAGCTGTAGTTTAGAATCCAGCAGATTAAACTTCTGATTGGGGTAAAACTGTTTGGGAAATGGAGTTTTTATCTTATTGTTAAATGTCTGACAGTTTGTTGTTGAAATATTAGGTTGTTCCGGAGGTATTGGACAGTAACCATAGGAAGGGATAAGTAATTGTACAAAGCATTCACATTTTATAATAAAGAACACACCTATATCAAGGGCGAGAGCGCCATTGACAACACATATTGCATCATTAAAAACATCCGCAAGTGTTTCAACTTTGATTAAGAGTCCATCCTCATCCAGCAAAGCAGTCGATTGTTCCGACGGGTATTGTATAACACCAATTTGTGAGAGACAGTTTGGACAGTAAATATCATTCACTGTAATATTAAACCCTGCTTCATCAATTAGACTTAAACTATTTGTACCGTCGGAATATAAAATCTTGTAACGGAGCTTTACAAAGAGTTTCAGTTTCTTGAATCCTGGTTTATGCATTGAATCTGATTTCGATAATAATTTGACTTCAACGATATCAAAGTCTGTGACACCTTCAAAGACAAATACCGGATAGATTACCCCCGGACCTGGTATTAAAGTAGTTACTTTTGTAACACAATCTCTTAAAGCCGCTTGATCAAAGACTTTCGGGACTTGAATACAAACCAATTCGGTTGGCAAGGGAAAATTGTCGGGCTTCAAAATCTGTCCGGCTTCCATAATTATATTGTGCTCATCACGATTGCCCATTAATGCGCCTCCTCTTATATTACACCTTATGAAAATAAAAATTATTCTTTAGAAAATTTTTCATTCTTCATCCAATGTTAAAATATTGTAGTATCATTATATTTATAGAGTTTAAAAAAGGTACACTTATAGCCCCATTTTATGTTAATAAATTTTTATAGGAGTGTTGTCGAAAGTGCCGCATAATAGTATAATCAGGTCTTAATGGCAGGAATGAATGCTTTTCTTAAGTGGAATAGAACAAGTTTTACCTTAGTCAAGTGTAAGCATATGCAATGAAATACGCAATTTAACATCTTGAATGCGGTCATGAAAATCAGGCCCTTAAAGTATTGAATATCCTTATTTAATTGAACTAAATTCAACAGATGAACCATTCTCTTACTCAACAGTATTTACCCAATCCGAAGGACACCTTCCAGTAATTTTTTTAAACACCCTTGAGAAATAATATGGATCGTCATAACCCGCCAGACTGGCAATTTCCTTAATGTTCAACGAACTATCCTGCCGTGTCTCCAGGAGCGATTTTGAATATTCTATTCTTTTTAATGTCAAATATTCAAGTGGAGATGTCCCTGTTTCCTTCTTAAAAAGCCTTTTCAGGTAGAATGCAGACAAAAGGATACTTTTCTGTGCATCGTCTATACGAAAGTGAGGGTTTGATATATTTGCTACTAGAATGTCTTCTAGCTGCTTTACATAGATATTTTTGATGTCATTTTGTTTGACAGACAACATATAACTGTAAATAACCTGAAACAGCTCATTAACAAGTGAGTTCCAGCCATTCCGTTTAAGATGGAATTCCCTGTATAAAAACATTGCAATATTTTGCAAGTCCAGATTGCTTGTATCTTTGAATTGTGGAACAAAATCGTCTGTGGGACTTTGAAAGTCGGTTACTTGGATATGAATATTATAGAATCCATTTTTTGAATACTCTGAATGAGGAATATTTGGAGGCTGGCAAACTATGTCCCCTGGTTGGAATGGAATCTCTCGATCTCCTATAGTTAAAATTCCATTGCCTGAAAAATAATATAAAATCTCCCATTGGGAATGGCTATGAGTTCCAGCTATTTTTGTATTATCTGTAGTCATACCTGCAGATTCAACACGCACAAGAAAATCCTCCTCGCAATAAATTTATAAATTTATTTTACTAAAAAAGAGCAGAATTGTCCATTCGATTTGCACAAAACTCCATTTAATAATAGTTAAATTAACGCTAGAATTAAAGTGTATCAATTCTGCGTTGATATGATGCCTACTTCAAAGTAGCATAAATGTACCTTTATTTGCATATCCATAATTCCTGCTTATGGAAATGATTTTGAAACAGTTTTTTTAGTTAAATACAAATTTTAAGGAATTTATGAGACTAAAACATATTCTTCTTGGGAGGTAGTTATTTTTATGAAAAAAATAAAATTAGGAATAATTGGGTGCGGTAATATAAGTGAAATATATCTTAAAAACTGTACACAAAGATTTGACATGCTGGAAGTGTCTGCATGTGCGGATATGTTGGTAGAAAGGGCAAAAATAAGGGCAGAACAGTTCAATGTAGCAAAAGCATGTTCTGTAGATGATCTGATGGCTGATTCGGAAATTGATATTGTTGTAAACCTGACAATTCCCAAAGCACATGGGGATATCTGCATTAAAGCTTTAAATGCAGGAAAACATGTATATGTAGAGAAACCTCTGTCAGTTGAACGGGAAGAAGCACAATCTGTTTTAGCTTTGGCAATGGAGAAAAACCTTCTTGTGGGGGGAGCACCTGACACCTTTCTGGGGGGCGGCCTTCAAACATGTCGTAAACTATTGGATGATGGATGGATAGGTCAACCGATAGCTGCAACCGCATTTATGATGGGTAATGGTCCTGAAACCTGGCACCCGGATCCTGAATTTCTTTACAGATATGGTGCAGGACCGCTATTCGATATGGGTCCATATTACATTACAACACTTATATCACTTTTGGGATCAGTTGAGAGCGTATTTGCATCGCAGAAGATAAGCTCTTCGGAGAGGATAATCACAAGCAGTCCAAAGTATGGTCAAAAAATAAAAGTTGAGGTACCGACATATTCCTCCGGTATACTTAATTTCAAGAACGGCGTTATTGCTAACCTTATAACCAGCTTTGACATTAGCGGTTCACAATTACCTTTTATTGAGATATATGGAAGTGAGGGAACGATAAGTGTTCCAGATCCAAACTTTTTTGACGGTCCGGTAAAAATTTGCAGGAAAGGATCAAGTGGATGGTCTGATGTTCCACTTGTATACGGTTCTAATGATAACAGCCGTGGGATAGGCGTAGCCGATATGGCTTGCGCTCTTATAAAAGGGAGAAAACACAGGGCGTGCGGAAAGCTTACATACCATGTGCTTGACATAATACACGGCTTTAGTGATGCCTCACGGAATGATAAACTTTACAAAATTGAGAGTGAATGTGAACGTCCGGAGGCATTTCCGGTTGGTATTAATGAAAGAAGTCTGGATTTGTAATTACCAGATGGATTAAAATAATATAAAGGGGAATGTTTTATATGAAGTCAAGAAGAGCTTTATTAGTAAGCCCGAGGCATTTTGAAATTATTGAAGATGATATTACTGCTGGAACAGAACAGGTACTGGTAAAGGTGGTAGCGTGCGGACTTTGTAACTGGGAGTTAAATCACTGGAAAGGACAACTTGGAAACTGTCCTCAGACACTTGGACATGAAATTGCAGGTGAAATTGTTGAACTGGGTGAGGGAGTTAAAGGACTAAAGCCAGGCGACAGAGTTACAGGATTGGCAGTCATTTTAAATGGCTTCGGAGATTATGTGGTATTCAATGAAAGTGATTGCCAAAAAGTTAATCAGGATGTAGAACTGTCACATGCTCTCGGCGAACCGCTAAAATGTATTGTAACGGTATTAAAGGCAGCAGCACCTGAATTTGGAGACTATGGAGTGGTTTTTGGATGTGGACCTATGGGATTATGGTGCATACAGGGACTGTCAGGTAACCTGCTGTCGGGGCTTATAGCAGTAGATATAGATGATGAGAAGCTTGCACTTGCCAGAAAGTTTGGTGCAAACTTTACAATAAATCCAAAGCAAAATAACGTTGAAGCGAGAGTACGTGAAATAACCGGGGGAAATATGGCTGACTTTGCAATTGAGGGAACGGGAAGCCCAAGTGTAGTAAACAATGCCCTTGCCTGTTTGAAAAGTGGAAGAGGCAGGTTAATACTTATGAGCTCATATGAATCGGAAGCTGCTCCTTTTAATTTGAAGATGGCTATGGAAAAATCCATAGAATTGAAAGTTGCCCATCCGGGTTACAGTTTGAATCAGAATGATGATATGCGCTGTGCTGTTTCTGGTTTAAACCATGAAATATTTAAAATGGAAGATATCGTCAGTCATGTATTTAAACTGGACGAAATACAAAAAGCTTTTGAGATGCTGGAAAATAAACCGGCAGGGTATCTTAAAGGCGTAGTAATACCATAAATAGTTATTATAGAGAGAGCAAAACAAGAGCGAATACTATACACCAGAAATAGCAGCTGTAATTCATACTATTAGCCTTAAATACGCCATGATTAATGAAAGGATTGAATTTTAATGAATAATTTTCCATACGGAACAGTGTTGAAAATACAGAGGGAATTCAGTCATAATGATATTTTTCTCAGGCTGAAGAAGATCAAAGATCTTGGAATGAATACTGTAGTAATCTGGCCTGCAGTATTTTGGTGGGAGAATAAAAATCTACCCAATTATCCCTACAACACCGGGCATGAAATACTGAGATATGCTGAAGAGATAGGCTTGAAAATTATAATGGAGCTTTCTGGACAGATTACTTCTTTGGAATATGCACCTGATAGCATAATGAAAGAGGAATACTATACAAAAACTATTGAGGGACATAGTAAGGAGCAGGAATGGTACTTTGGCTATTTAAACTACAATCATCCTGAGGTAAAAATGCTGATAAGGAAAACCTTTACAGAGGCAGCAATCAACTATAAAAGCTATTCTTCACTATATGGCTATGATATATGGAATGAGACTATGTTTTCCTCTTATGATGCCTATACTTTACAGTTGTTCAGAGAATGGTTGAAGAAAAAGTATGAGTTTGTTGAGACGCTCAATCAAGTGTGGGATAGAGCATATTATGACTGGTCCCAGGTCGAGTTTACAAAATGGATGTGGGCCAGCGTTATGCCCGAAGTTGACTACAACCAGTTTAAGAAGGAAAATATCGGGATGCTTCTAAATGAATGGTACAGTGCTATTAAGGGAGTCGATCCAGAGCATCCTATTATTGCAGATAATATACATTCCATGATTACCGAAGACGGATCCTACCGAAGACCTCATGATGACTGGAATGCAGCTGAAAATGTAGATGAATATGGAATATCATTTTATCCGAAAAGCGTGCCTCCGTTTAAGCCTGCTCATTTGCGTTGTGAGATTTTTACAGCAGTCCATTCTGCAACAAGGACAGGACGGTTCTGGGTTTCTGAAATGCAAAGCCACCACCAGGCAATGTTTACTCCTATAAGCGTCGTTTATCCTTATGAATTAAAATGGTGGAACTGGGAAGCCATATCCAGGGGTGCAAAGGGAATGATTTACTGGATGTGGGAACCTTTTATAAAGGGGTTGCAGACATTTGGCAGAGGGTTGGTGGATCACAGAGGATCGTACACTCAAAGAGCTTTTGAAGCGCAAGCTATTAATAAAATAATATATTCTCATAATGAAGAATTTTGCAGTTACATGCCTGTAAAGCCTAAAGTTGCTATCTTATACGACAAAATAAACCATGATTTTATTAAGGCTTATACGGTAAATTATCAAGGCTTTGTTCCTGGAAGTATCTATACCGACTCTATAAATGGACTGTTCAGATGCCTCTGGGAGCAAAATATACCTGTTAAATTCGTGACCAGTCAGGATTTTATTGGGGGAAGAGTCAGCGAGTATAATGCTGTTTTTGCAACCAGTCAGATTCATATGACAAATGAGCTATCCAATGCGATAACTAATTATGTTCATACTGGGGGTGCCTTTATCAGTGATGGTAGATTGAGCATGATAAATGAAAATGGGAATCTATACTCTGACATACCTGGTACATTAAAATCGGAATTGGGATGGGAACTTATTGATGTTGACATGCAGAAAATGGACATTTCCCTTTCGGAAGCCTTTAACAATAAACATCTAAAAGGTTATTATGAGAAACAACTTCTTAATATAACAGATAGCCGGACCGAAGTGCTCGGAAAGTTTGAGGACGGCAACCCTGCCATTTTAGTATCATCCATAGGAAAAGGTCAATTTATGCATATTGCAACATACTTGTGGTACGGGTACTTTAAAGAAAATGACAATAACACAAACACCTTTTTAAAAATGTTGGCGGATAGATTCGATATATCCCGCTTCAAAGTTAGTAACAACAATGTTAAAGTCACTTCTCTCGAAGGTGAGGGAGGTAAAATTCTTTTTGCTTTCAACTATTCCAACGAGAAGCAAAGTACACATGTGGAGCTAAAAGGAGTCGATAAAGGGGAATACAGTATTACCAACCTTTATACAAATGAACCCAAAACTCTTGAAAGTGATATTTCCGGTCTTTCTATAGACATAGAATTAAATGAGAATGACGTAGGTATATATAAGCTGAAATTCCTAAATATCCTAAAAGGAAGATGAACATGTTTTCTATAAATAATCCTTTTAAGCTTTGTTCCAATAGGGTTTGGAGAACCTATACCGGAGGAAAGCTGCTTGAGCAGTGGCAGGGCTGCGAGGAGGCTGCAGATGGGAACCTGCCCGAAGAATGGATTGCATCTGTGATAAATGCTAATAATCCTGGGCGTGAGCATATTCAAAATGAGGGTTACAGCTTTATTGAGTTTAATGGAGGACGGAAAATATCACTTAATCAACTCATTGGGATTGACCCTGGAAAAGTATTAGGTAACGCCCATATAGCAAAGTATGGTGAAAGTACTGCGGTTTTGGTGAAAATGCTTGATTCGGCGGAGCGGCTTACAATTCAAGTCCATCCTGATGATGAAACAGCATTAAAGCTTTTTAATTCACGGTTTGGAAAGACAGAGGCCTGGTACATTTTCGGAAAGAGGGAGGAGAATAGGGAAAAGCCTTACATTCTCTTCGGTTTCAAACCGGGAATAACCAGGGATATGTGGGTTGAACTTTTTAATAAGCAAGATATTAATGGAATGTTGGAGGCTATGCACAAGCTATATGTTGAAGCTGGACAGGTATATCTCATTGAGGGAGGTATTCCACATGCAATAGGTTCTGGCTGCCTTGTTTTAGAAATTCAACAGCCAACGGATTATACCATTCGTGTCGAGAAAATAACTCCTAAAGGCTTGATAATACCAGATGAACTTTGTCACCAAGGCTTAGGCTTTGAAAAAATGTTTGACTGTTTCAATTATGATTCTTTGGAAAAAGAGGAGATATTAAGCCGCTGGTGTATAAAGCCGGAGGTGATTAAAACCGGGAATGAATACACAGAAAAAGAATTGATTGGATATAAAAACACAGCACATTTTCGTATGATTTCAGCCGAGATCACAGGACAATATCCTCTGGAACAATGTCTTACTTACTCTAGTCTGGTAATTCTGTCAGGCGAGGGTGAGTTATTGTGGGATGGAGGATCAATGCCAATCAGACAGGGTGAGACCTATTTTATGCCTGCTTGTGTAAGTAAGGCTTTCATCCGCAATACTTCAAAAAAATTGATAACAGTCATTCGGTGCTTTCCACCGAAATAAAGTTTTTAACCTCAGGGAGACCCACTTTTCTCCTGGCTGCTTAAATAATTCCTCAATCCCATTGAGAATGGCTGTGTGCTCTACATACTTTAGTAACCTTTGCAGTCATACCTACAAATGCTACATGCATGGAAATACTCCTTCAATTCAATAATATTTTATATAAATAAAAAATTATAATAGCATATTTGTCCATTACAATAGCAGATTATGCTATTTATAAATTGCTGGTACACCTATAAAATTTAGATTTATGAGAAGAATCTATGCTGGGTCGTGTATTTTCAATTTAGTCCTGATTTTAAATGCTATCAAGGGGTATAAATACAAGATAATTATAATTTAAGGTATCGATGGAGAGACTGCTAATAAATAGTAGGAGATTATATGTACAGTGCTATAATAGTCGAAGATGAAATGCTTGTACGAGTGGGATTGAAAAGCCTGATAAAATGGGACAAATTGGGATTGGCTTTGGTGTCCGATGCGTCCAATGGACAAGAGGCATTTGACATGTATAATCAATATAAACCCGATATAGTTATCACTGATATTAAGATGCCACAGATGGATGGGATTGAATTAATTAAAAAAATCAGAGAAAATGATAAAAGAACAAGAATCGTTATCCTGACGTGCCTCGAAGAGTTTGAAATAATAAGAAAAGCTGTGGAGCTTGATGTAGATGGATATATTGTCAAATTAACCATGACGCAAAAAGAAATGGAAGATGTACTTCGCAAATCCATAAGTAAGTTAAATGAGTTGAGTGTACCGGATAAAACAGTTCTGGTCTCAAATAAGTGTAACATAGATGTGCAAATAGCCGAGTTATGCAAACAGTACTTTTCGGAATCAAAATGTACAACTGAGGAATTTGAAAAAGGTCTTTTGGAGTTAGGCGTTAAATCAAGAGGTAAAAAAACGATGCTAGCTTTGATGCAGATAGACCATTATGGGGTATTTTACAGTAAATATGAAAAGAAAGATGTAAAGCGGATAGAAGCTTCAATATTAAATATCATCGAAGAGGTTGCCAAAAAAAACCATAGTTGCTATGTAGTAAAGGAAAATGCTTCAAAATATATGTTTGTTTTTATTATTGAAGGAATAGCCAGTGAGTCTAAAATTAACGATATTATGGTTAATACAATATCAAATATAAAAAATACTCTGAAACGGTATTTTGACATGTCTGTTTCCTTTGGTATAAGTTCTATAAGAGTTGATAATCATGCACTGAACACAGTGTATGCTGAAGCAATGACAGCACTGGAATATAAATTTTTCGACGGTATGGGAACTATAAGTTATTCTAATGAACAAGGGAAAGGATATATTATACGGGAAAAGATTGATACGCTTCTTGTCCCTCCAGCTCTTCTGGAGATGCTCGGGTGTGTGAAAGAATACAAAAACAGGGTAGAGAGTTTTATAGAGAAAGGTAACTTTCAAGTCGATAAGGTAAGGGATTTTTTTGTTCATATCATTCAATTGACAGCACTAAGTTCGCAGATCGATAGAAAAATTTTTGAAGATATTGTAATTAATTATACAGGGATAATACACGAATGTGAAACATTTGATGAAATGTATGCAGCATATATGGATTTTATCAAATGTGCTGTCAACAGGAGTAAAGAGCATATTTCCTACAGTAAAGGAATTCTTGATGCAATTAATTACATCAAGCTTCATCATAATGAAGAAATATCCTTAAATCAAATAGCTGATTTAATTAACATAAGCCCCAATTATTTTTCTACCTTGTTTAAAAAGGAATTGGATATGAATTTTTCAGAATATATCATAAATTACAGGATAGAAAAGGCCAAGGAACTTCTTTTAGGAACACGTCTTCTATCTTATGAGATATCACAAAGAGTAGGTTTCAGAGATGGGGCATACTTTAGCCGAACATTTAAAAAGGCTACAGGTTTAAGCCCCAATGAATATAGAAAAAGATGGTTTGAAAGGTAAGAAGTTTAATATGTATAATCGTATCAAACAAAAAATATTCAGTTTGAAAACCGAACTTGTAGTAATTATTGCCTCTGTATGCCTTTTGGTTTTTGTGGCGGCTTCTTTTGGCAGCTATAATGCTATTTTCAGCATATTGAGCAAGAGAACCGAAATACAAACTGTTCAGCAGTTAAGGCAGGTAGAATACAATATAAATAAGCTTTTTGACGATATAAAGGAAGTGCATAATATATTGTTATCCAATCCGGACGTTCAGGAATTTAAGGAAAAGGACGATCAAAATTCTATTGAATCAGTGTATGTGGATATAGATCTGATATCCAGTGTAAATACTATTCTTAACTATTATAGTTTTATTAATTCAATTGATATCTTTACAGACAGGGGAGAAGTCTTTTATCTTTCTAAAAAATATAATTCAAAAGAAATAGTAAATAGTGAAAAAACCTCGTTTCTTAATTCAGCGTTATATAAACAAGCAATAGACAGCTTTCCCAATATTGTATGGAAAGCAGGTTCAATAAAATCTATCTCTCCGGAATATAATGTTGACACCGGCAATCCCGATATGAAAATGATTACAGCACTAAAATGTACCAAATCGAGATATGGCAACCAAAATACTGTAACTGCCATTAATGTTGAGGAAAAATACCTTTCTGAATTATATAATAAGCTTACAGATGAAAATAATACACTTAGAGTATATATTCTTGTTGGAAACGAAGATTTAATTCCGGGAGACTTAAGTATAAGCAGTAGTAAATACAATAGAATTATTGATGAGCTTAAAACAAACCCAAATAAGACATACGGTCAACTTACTTATACAGATAGCCAGGATAATCAGCAAACCAATATCATATATTACCGCATAAAGAATATGGATTGGACGCTCGTGAGAGAAATACCCATTGTTGAAGTATCAGAAGATGTAATTTTACTTAGGAGAATTATTATTGTTACTTTTGTGGCTAGCTTCTGTATCATCATCCTGATGGTCTTCTTCTGGATAAGTAAAGTCCTAAAGCCTATATACGAATTGTCTAAAGCAATGAAGGATGTCGGAAATGGCAATCTGGGACATACTTTGAAAAAAGTTTCCAGAAATGAGATAGGACTTCTTATTAAGCAGTTCAATACAATGTCGGTAAACATATTCAACCTTCTGGAGGATAACCGTCAAATTGAGAATGAGAAGAGGATACAGGAAATTAAAGCTTTACAAGCTCAGATAAACCCACACTTTCTTTATAACACTTTGAATGCAATAAAATATATGGCAATTGTTTCGGAAGCGCAAAATGTGGCAAATAGTATTACAATTCTTGGAAATATTATAAGGCCGATATTTCGAGAGAAATCCATCATGTATACACTTCGCGAGGAGATCGAATTTCTAAAAAACTATATAGAATTGCTTAACCTCCGCTTTGGAGATAATATATTGTTGAAATATGAAATTAGCGAGGAATATTTGAATTGTAGTATTCCAAGATTTATATTGCAGCCCATCATTGAAAACTGCATAATACACGGAATTCAGGATTCGGATTGTGCAGGAAATATTAATATTGAAGTGATAGGTGAACATGATTGTACTAATATAATAATATCGGATAATGGTAAAGGAATGAATGCGGAAAAGGTCAAAGAATTGAATGATTGTTTGATGATGAGCGTTAAGCAAGGTAATGATTCGGAAACCATAGGAATAGGCAATGTTAACAGAAGAATTCAATTGCATTTCGGAAAGCAATATGGCTTATCAATAGAAAGCAGACAAAGTAAAGGGACCAGGGTTCTTGTCAAAATACCTCCGGTGTTTAAGGAAAATTGATACAACTTGCGAGAGATATCTGTATATATGCATCATCCAATGATAATTCTAACTTTTCAAAAAACACATCCTTTTTTTCATGAGCTTTTTAATTCAAAATTAATTAAAATGCAAAATATTCCTTTAAATTTTGAGCGTAAGATAATACAAAAATTTGATTACAAAATACAAATATCATTAATATCAACATAATGCCTTATGAAAATAAAGGGTTGTTCAATAATATAGTAAGATTCTTCATATACACGGTTTTTAGCATTGATATACTTGAACTATGGGAATTGATTAATCTCAGACACCGTACTACATTTTAATACTGCAGATGAATTTTAATAAGAAAGAGGAAAAGGAATTGGATACAACAACATTAAACAATAAAAGGAAAAAAGGCCGTAGAGATTTTTCTCTTCTGATTTATGCAGTACCGTTTTTAGTATTTATATTTATTTTTAGATTTATACCTCTTATAGGATGGAGCATATCAGTTTTTGAATATAAGTTAGGGGCGAAATTGTGGGATCTTCCATTTGTTGGTCTCAAATACTTTAAATATATCATTGAAGATTTACCTTATATAAAAAGTGTCTTGATAAATACTTTGGGAATGAGTGGCTTAATGCTTTTAAATGCACCAATAGCAGTTATTCTTGCTATCATGTTAAATGAAGTGAAGACAAGAAAGGCTAAGAGTATTGTTCAAACATTTTCCACATTACCTCATTTCGTAAGTATGGTTATTGTATATTCCTTGTTTTATGCCATGTTCTCTTATGGCGGAGCGATTAATGAAGTTTTAACTTCATTGCATATAATCAAGGAACCTTTAAATATACTAGGAAATCCAGATATAGCATGGCCATTCCAATTTTTCATCAGTGTTTGGAAGGGGGCAGGATGGTCGACAATTATATATCTGGCGGCAATATCTGGAATAGACCAGGAATTGTATGATGCAGGTGAAATCGATGGTTGTGGGAGATTTAGAAAAATATGGCATATTACTATACCAGGAATAATATCAACATTTCTTGTTTTACTATTATTACAGTTAACATCTCTTTTAAACAACGGCGGATTGTGGGAGCAGGTTTTCGTATTTATGAATCCAATGATTCAGGAAAACATTGAAATCCTCAGCTACTACAGTTATAGAATGGGTATTAAAATGGGAGATTATTCTTATGCAACAACAATGGATATGATTAACTCACTTATCAGTGTTATGTTTTTATTCGGTGCAAATGCAATAGCAAAGAAATTAAGAGGAGATTCACTTATCTGATGTAACTTTTAATATAAAGGAGCGGACTTTTGAATGAGCAGGAAAACAACAATCGGTGACAGAGCATTTAATACAGTAAACTTTATTATACTGGCTTCACTCACACTTATGTGCTTTTATCCCTTTTATTACATTTTTATATATTCAATCAGTGACCCAATACAGGCATTAAAGGGAGTAGTGTTATACCCAAGAGGATTTAGTTTAGAGGCCTATCGTAGAATTTTCGGACTGGAGGATATTTATCATTCACTTTATATTTCTCTAGCCAGGACTATAGTGGGTTCAGCCGTGACAGTTTTTTTAAGTTCATTTTTTGCTTATCTGGTAACCAGAGAGGATATGCCGATGAGAAGCCTTATATACAGGATTGTAATTGTATCCTCCTATTTACAGGCAGGATTGATTCCCAATTATCTATTAATTAAATATCTTGGGTTGAGGGACAATTTTCTTGTATATATAATTCCCGGGCTTATCTCAACTTTTTTTGTGATTTTGGTTAAGACTTATATTGAATCACTTCCCAAATCACTGGAAGAATCTGCAATGATTGATGGTGCTACAACAATGCAGATATTCATGAATGTAATTCTTCCGCTTTGCAAGCCGATTCTGGCTACGATTACGGTATTTTCGATAGTAGGTAACTGGAATGCTTATATGGATAATTATCTTTATGTAAATAAACCGAGTTTGAATACATTACAATTAATCTTATACAAATACATGCAGCAAGCTCAGGACTTTGTTAATATGAGCAAAGCTGATATGGATAATATGTCAGCAGGTTCATTCGAAATAACACCTGAAACAGTCAGAATGACAATTACAATGGTAGTTACGTTACCGATTATATTTGTATACCCTTTCTTCCAAAGGTATTTTGTTAAAGGCATTATGATGGGAGCTGTAAAAGGATGACTGCAACATTTTCTTGTGTAAGTAATAGCTTTAGCTATTATCTATAAAATAATTAAAGGAGGACTATTTATGAGAAAAGTAAGAATTCTTTCAAAAGTACTTGTTCTAGCCCTGTGTGTATCGTTTGTGATGTCGTTATTTGGATGTGCACAGAACGACGACAATAGTGCCAAAAGCGATTCTACTGCCACTTCGTCAACTGCTGAGGTGAAGGAGACGGAGAAGGAGAACGTTAAGTTAACATTACTGTATAGAGATGAAGGTTCAGCTAACAATATCAATGCTAACAAGGATAATCCGGTTTATAAGGAACTGGAGAAACAGACAAATACCACTCTGGAAATTGTCGGCTGGAGTGACGATAAGGTCAAGATATCAATTGCCGGCGGAGATCTGCCTGATATAGTATGTGTTAGTGATCTTAATACAAAGTCATTGTTTGATGCAAAATTGATTGTAGACATGAATCCGTTAATTCAAAAAACAGACAGCAATAATTTGCTTTATAGTCAGGCAGCAGTTGATTTTTCCAAGACCCTTTTAAAGAATGATGGCTTTTACTTTATAACTCCTGGTGTTTCCTCGGCAGATGATAAATTCGCTCCTAGAATGAAAATGGACGTAGGACCTGTAGTAAGATGGGATTATTATGAGGAATTAGGGATGCCATCCATAAAGAACTATGACGATTTCTTGAACATGATGGAAAAGATGGTTCAAAACCATCCTCTAACTCCAGATGGAAAGAAAGTATACGCATTCACTAATTTAAACGATTGGGATCTGGGTCTTTGGACTTATAAACAGGTAGCTAATCCAAGTGGAGTTGAGATCTATAACAATGTGATAGACGTTTCCAAGGATGATCAGAAAATTATCCCTGAATTCTATGGACATAGAAACTCATACTACGAGGGAGCTTTGATTCTGAACAAGGCTTATAGAAAAGGACTTGTTCATCCTGAAGCGTTCACTATGAAATTTGCAGATTTTGAAGCTGCAGCGGTTAAGGGTGAAGTCATTTTCAATGGTGCAGTGTACGGCCTTGAAAAAGTAAATGCAGAATTAATGAAAGGTGCGAATCCGACTTCATTTGTAGCAATACCTTTTGATTTCGGTTACGGCTATTCTGATGTCGCACAAAGAAATAGTATACCCTCCTATAAGGGCGAGCGTGGAATGGATGGGAAAAACTGGTCCATAACCACAAATTGCGAGAATCCGGAAAGAGCGGTAGAATTCCTGGATTACTGCTGGTCACCACAGGGTACGAGATTATTGACTAGTGGAATAGAAGGTGATACCTGGGAGTATATAGATGGAAAGGCAACATTGAAACCTGCAACTGTAGAGATGATTTCAAAAGGTGGAGATGAAGTTGATAAATCAGGAGCATTTGGAGGTACCGGATCACTGGCACATCTTGTTGGATTGGCTAAAAATGTTATGCATCCAGACGGTGAATTGGCTAATTTACAGAATAGTCCATCAACATTTGTGCAAATGATGAATCCTGTAGAGAAAGACTATGTAGAAGCTTATGGTGTAGAATATCCGTTCCAGGCATTCGTGAAGGCATACACGGATGGCAAGCAGAAATTCAATCCTGATTATAAAACTATAAATATGCCTTCTATGCCAGACGAAATGAAACGTATTGATACTAAGATAACGGATGTACTTGTAAAAGGTCTTCCCAAAATTGTTATTCAACCGAAATCCGATGCAGAATTTGAAATTGCATTTAGTAAGCTAAAAGATGATTTAAATGCAGTAGGGGCGCAGACTCTATATAAATGGACTGCAGAGGAGTTTAATAAAGTAATAGCTATAGCACGCGGAAATTGATTTGATAGTTCAAAAAAGGAAACAGAAGGTTTGCCTTCTGTTTCCTTTTTGAAATTAGAGACAACAACAAAAAGGAATAAATGTAAAAATGCATACAAATATTAATGGCGCTTTAAGATTTAATAAGAATAATCCGCGTTATTTTACTGATGATTCAGGTAGATCAATTTACCTTGCCGGTTCCCATACATGGGCAGTGATGCAGGATATCTGGCTTGAACCTGAGCTGCGTAAAAATATGGAATATGATACTTTTTTGCAGATGCTTGAGGACAATGGCCATAACTTTCTCCGTTTCTGGCAATGGATGCATACAAAAAATGCAGCATGGTCTGAGATACAGATTATGTTTGACCCACAGCCTTTTGCACGTACAGGGCAGGGCACGGCAAACGATGATCTGCCAAAATTTGATTTATCTGTATGGAATAAAAATTATTTCACACGTTTGAGGGATAGGGTTGAAAAGGCTGGAGATAAAGGCGTATATGTAGCTATTATGCTTTTTGATGGATGGTGTATAAAAAACTCTCCACCGCAAAAAAATAGTTCGTGGGGATTTCATCCAATGAATCCAGAAAATAACATCAACAATATTACAGATGATCCGTCGATAGAAAATGGAAGACCATGGGATCTCTATTCGTTGAATTGTCCTCAGCTGCTTCAATGGCAGGAGAAGTATGTAAAAAAGATGATAGACACGGTAAATGACTTAGACAATGTACTTTTTGAAATATGTAATGAAATTCCACACCGGAAGGAAGCTATGGATTGGCAAAACTACATGTGCGATTTTATACATGAATATGAGCTAAAAAAACCGAAGCAACATCCTGTTGGTATCACTCCTGAGGGAACGTGCCAGGATAATGACGAACTCTTTGCTACAAGTGCCGATTGGATATCTCCGAGCTGTGGACCAATTTTTGAATATCGCTGCAATCCTCCTGCCGCCGATGGAAGAAAAGTAATAATTAACGATACAGATCATATATGGGGTCATGGGGGAGAAGTTGCATGGATATGGAAGAATTTTGCAAGGGGGATAAGTGTAATATTTATGGATCCCTGGGAACCAATTGCCGGTGGTAATCAGCGTAAGAGCTGGGTGGATGGGAATGTTTCAAAAAATTCACGTTATTATTATGCGTGGGATCCTCTGCGCCGCAATCTTGGTTATGCCAATGATATGGCAAAGAAAATGGACTTGAATTTGTGTATTCCTCATAACGAATTGTGTACTTCAACATACTGTCTGGCAAATCCAGGTTCGGAATATCTTTGTTTCCTGCCTTCCGGCGAAACGGAAGGACTGGATTTAAGAGAAGCCAAATGCATTTATGATATTGAATGGTTGAATCCGGCTACAGGCATTATTACAATAGGTGGAGGCGTTTTTGAAGAGGAATGGAGAAACTCAATTCCGGGTGTGACTGTTGTTGGAGGAAAAAGATATTTAATCCATGCACCATTTGATGGTCCGGCAGTTTTGTATTTACGCAAAAAGGAAACTCAAGAATAGAGAGTGCTTTAGATCATGGGAGAAAATTTCCACATAAAAAGGCTGCATGATAGGGAGCAACAGATGATTCGATTATTTGAGACGCATAAAGTTAGAGAAAAAATAGAATTGGAAGGTATCTGGGACTTCTCACCTATAAAAGACAATGAAATCAACGTACAAACATACAAGTACCGGCTACCGGTTCCGGGCTGCTGGGAAATGCACCCTGAATTGTTGACATATAGGGGAAAGGGAGTTTACAGGAAAAATATCACGATTAAACAAAAAACGTCCCTTCGTTTTGAGTTTAAAGGGGTAAGTCATACAGCAGATGTCTATTTTGACAATAATAAGATTGCACATCACTATAACGCGTATACCCCGTTCAGTGCAATTGTTCCTGAGGTGGAGCAAGGTAAACATGAATTGACTGTACTGGTGGACAATTCCTTTTCAGAGGCATCTGCTTTGCATATTCCAAATGATTATTATACTTACGGAGGTTTGATCCGGCCGGTAGTTATGCAAATGGTAGAGGAAGTTTTTTTAGAACGAGTGGAATTTACTCCGTTCTTTAAAGAAAATAATTGGTCGGCAGACATAAAAATATTTATTGAGAATATCTCCCCCAAAAACTGTATTTGCATACTAAAAGGTAACATCGGCAATTATACTTTTGATATGGGAGTCTATGAAATTCCGGCTTCACAAAAGTTTGAAATATCAAAAACTGTTCCTTTTCCTGATGTAAAGGCCTGGTCTGAAAGCAGTCCCAATCTTTATCTTTTGGAGATACAGCTATTTGGTAAGGACAGCCTCATTCCTTCAGATGACTATATTGACAGGGTAGGTTTCAGGACTGTAACTATTGAAAATGAAAAAATTCGGGTAAACGGTAAAGAAATCTTTTTAAAAGGCTTCAACCGACACGAGGATCACCCCTCGGTTGGAGCTTCATTTCCGCTTCAGTTAATGATGCAGGATCTGGATATAATGCAGGATATGGGAGCAAATACGGTCAGAACAAGCCATTACCCCAATGATGAGCGGTTTCTTGACCTTTGTGATGAGAGGGGATTATATGTCTGGGAGGAAAACCATGCTCGTGGACTAGATTTGAAAAAGATGCAAAACCCAAACTTTGTAAAGCAATGTGAAGACTGTAATAGAGAAATGGTTCAGTATCATTATAATCATCCTTCTATTATTACTTGGGGTATTCTAAATGAATGTGCCAGTGAAACTGAAGAAGGGAGACTTCTTTATAAACAGCAGTTTGAACAAATAAGAGGCCTTGACAAAAGTAGGCCTTTAACCTTTGCATCAAACAAGTGGGTGACAGATTTGTGTCTTGATTTGGTTGATATTGTTTCCTATAATACATATCCGGGATGGTACTGGGATACTTCTCCCATCGATGATTATCACAAACTGGTGAATTATAAAAATGCACACGGCGGAAAAAATAAACCATTAATAATCAGTGAATTTGGGGGAGATGGGATTTACGGCTATAGAGATGAGGGCCTTTCTAAAGGCTCTGAGGAAAAGCAAGCGGATATCATAGGTGCAGTTCTGGATGTTTTTATGGGAAAACCGGATGTTAGTGGAGTGATTATTTGGCAGTTCTGTGACTGCAGAATAAGTCAGGAAAATGGTTGGGCGCTTAACAGGGCATGTTCCAGAAATAATAAAGGAATTGTAGATAGATTCAGACGGCCTAAACTAGCAGCAAAAGAAGTTAAAAAGCACTTCAAAGGTACTGGAACTGCTAATTTGGAAAAAGGAGGAATAAATATATGAAATATGGATATTTTTCAGAAACAAAAAAGGAATACGTTATTACAAGGCCGGATACTCCAACACCATGGATTAACTATATTTCAAATATGGACGGGTATTGCGGGATTATCAGTCAGACGGCAGGGGGATTTTCCTTTTATAAAGACCCGAGAGATAGGAGAATAACCAAGTACAGATACAATAACATTCCGGTAGACAGGCCTGGAAGATATATATATATTAAAGATATGGAAGATGGAGACTATTGGTCACCTACCTGGCAGCCGGTTCAAAAAAAACTTGAAGGCTTCAAATGTACTCACGGGCTCGGTTATACGAAAATAGAATCAGAGTATAAAGAAATACAAAGTAAAGTTACCTACTTTGTGCCTGTGAAAGGCAGTGTTGAGGTATGGCATTTAAAGCTGGAAAACAAGTCGAACAAAAGTAAAACATTATCTATAATCCCGTATTCAGAGTTCACTATGTGGTGTGAGCCAGAGTCAAGAAACATACAATGGTCACTTCACCTTACAAGGGGAGACTTTAAAGAAGGCTTTGTTACCTATGATTTTATTGAACCTCATCCCGCATTTGATATGAAAGCGAATACGAATTATGTTGCTGATAGGCCGGGAATGGCTTTTATGACAATCAAAGGAGCGGATATTAAGGATTTTGATTGCGTGAGAGACAAGTTTATAGGTATGTACAGGTCTGAAACCAATCCCGTCGGTTTGGAAAATAGTGTGCTCTCAGACTCTGTATTACAGGGAGGAAACGGTTGTGCCGCAATACGTAGCGAAGTAACCTTGCAGCCGGGTGAGTCAAAAGATCTTGTAGTTTTACTGGGCTTTGCGTTTAATATTGATGAGGCAAAGCAATATGGGGAAAAATTTTCGAAAACTTCAGCAGTTAAAGAAGAACTTGAGAAAGTCAAGGATATTTGGAGTAAATATACGTCGGCGTACAATGTAAACACTCCGGATAAGAATCTGAATATAATGGTAAATTATTGGAATCAATATCAGTGTAAAACTACGTTTGATTGGTCAAGATATATATCCTTCTATGAAAATGGAGAGGGCAGAGGCATGGGGACCAGGGATTCCAGCCAGGATACCTTTGCAGTATGTGTACAGTTGACAGACAGAGTAAAAGCAAGAATTGTTGAAATATTATCGACCACACAATTCGAGACTGGAGACTGTTACCATCAGTTTTTCCCATTAGGTCATAAAGGTGATCTGAAAGGCTTTTCAGATGACCATTTATGGTTAGTTCAAATGGTACACACATACATCGCAGAGACAGGCCAGTTGAACTTTTTAGATGAACATGTAAAATATGCGGATTCACAGAAGGTTGATACTGTTTATCAGCATCTGAAAGCAGCTCTGGATTATACAGAAAGACAAAAGGGACCTAATGGGCTGCCTTTAATACTTACTGCAGACTGGAACGATACACTACATTTATGGATGGAGTGCGAGAAACCTGAATCCGTGCTTACTGCCCAATTTTATGTTTATGCATTAAAGCTTATGGCAAAGATGGCTGAAAAAACCGGCAGAATGGAAGATACGGATGTATTTATAGCGAAAGCCACTGCAATGGCAGATTTGATAAACGAAAAATGCTGGGATGGAAAATGGTATATAAGAGGTTTTGGAAGTAAAATTATAGGTTCAAATAAGAATGACGAAGCGAAAATATTTCTAAATTCCCAGGTTTGGGCAGTAATATCAGGGGTCGCCACACCGGAACGCGCAAAGGTGTGCATGGATAGCGTCAAAGAATTACTGGCAAGTGAAGAAGGGGTCAAGAAGGTATGGCCAACTTTCTCAAAATATGATCAAGCCTATGGTTTAATGTCAAGGTATGTAAAAGGAAGAAAAGAGAATGGTATTTTCGCTCATTCGAATTCATGGGCTATAGCAGCAGAAGCATTGCTTGGCAGAGGTGACAATGCTTTCGAATATTATAGTAAAATCACACCTTTATACAAGAATGATAAAGCAGAAGTACTGGCGACTGAACCATATATATACTGCCAGACTATCTGCAGCGAGGATTCTTTGAATAAGGGAATGGGCGCAAATTCATGGCTTACTGGCACTGCATCCTGGATGTTTGTTGCAGTAAATCATTATATTCTTGGAATAAAGCCGGAACTTGATGGATTATCTATTAAACCTGCAATTCCTGCCGGATGGAATGGATTCACCTATAGCAGACTTTTTAGAGGATGTCTGTACGAGATTGAAGTAAAACGTACGGGTCAAAAGAGAATAGTTGCAGATGGTGTCGAAGTAAAAGGAAACATTTTACCTGTTAGTGCATCTCAGAAATGTAAAGTTTCAATTGAAATATAATTTTTGTCACCTCATCTTTAGAATATTGCTTTTTATGTATGGAATAGTTTGGTTTCCAAAATTAATGTGAAAGTAGGGAATGAAATAGTGATCCGATTATATAGAAATGAAGATCTTCCAAGAATTATGGAAATAGGAAATAAAGCCTGGGAAAATATTTATAAAATGTTCAGGCAATGTTATGGCGATGAACTGTTTAAGATAAGGGTTCCTGATGAAAATATTGATAAGGGATTACAGCTTGAAAACTACTGCTTATCCTTTCCTGATTGTGTTCTTGTATGTGAAGAAGATGGGAAGGTTTATGGCTTTATTACATTTAAGATCGATATGGATAAAAAAATCGGTGAAATAGGTAATAATGCTATTGATCCGGAATGTAGCATTAAGGGTTTAGGCCAACAAATGTATAAAGCTGTATTTGAACAATTTATAGTAAAGGGAATGACTTTCGCAAAAGTCTCTACAGGGCTTGACTATGCTCATGAGCCTGCCCGTAAAGCGTACGAAAGGGCTGGTTTCAATATTAAGCATGAAGAGGTTACCTATTATAAAAAGTTACTATAACAATGTTCCGGCATTTAATGAAAAAGGCAAATATCCCTGCCTTATACACTACCACGGGTTTCCGGGAAGCAGTGGCTTACCTGCTTCTTAATGGAACTTGTCCCATATGGATGTACAGCACCAAGAGTATCATATTTCCCAAGAGCAAAATTTTCGACGCGAGAAATAGCAGCTGTAGCTTAAAGGAAGACTTATGGATAGAAGGTGAATAAGGCTATGTCGAATTATGTGAAAATAACTTCCATTGGTGCGCGTCCGTATCAACTAAGTATTGAAGCAGACTTTCAGGATTCTGTAGATAAAATGATTGAGCATTGGAAGCAGGAAATTGATCAGGTATTACCTGATAAGCCTGATCTGATTGTTTTACCAGAGGCTTGTGACAGGCCTCCGAATTATTCTTTGCAAAGGAGACTGGAGTATTATAAGATCCGGGGAGACCAGGTGCTGGATTTCCTTGCAGAGGTAGCTGGAAATAATCACTGCTATATTGCCTATTCTGCTGCGAGAGAAGTAGAGGATGGAACTTGGAGAAATTCTACGCGAATTATCGACCGTGAAGGAAAGGTGGCAGGGACCTATAATAAGAACCATCTGATTATTGAAGAAACCACACAGTGTGGTATTTTATGTGGGAAGGAAGCTCCTGTTATTAAATGTGATTTTGGTAACGTAGCTTGTGCCATATGCTTTGATTTGAATTTTGACGAATTAAGATTAAAATATGTTGAAGTAAAGCCTGATATTATTTTATTTTCCTCCATGTATCATGGCGGACTAATGCAAAGTTACTGGGCCTATTCCTGTCGTTCACATTTTGTTGGATGTATTGCAGGAGCTCCGAATTCTATTATTTCTCCCGTTGGTCAAGTGATAGCAGCCGGAACAAATTACTTCGACTATATTACTGCAGCCATTAACCTTGACTGCTGCGTTGCACATCTTGATTACAACTGGGATAAGCTAAAGAAGTTGAAACAGAAATATGGACCGAAAATCAGGGTAACGGATCCAGGCTTCCTTGGAAGCGTACTGCTGTCAAGTGAAGCAGAGGAATTTACTATTAAGGAAATGGTCAAGGAGTTTGAGATAGAGCTACTGGACGATTATATGGTAAGAGTGCTTGCGCACCGTAATAATCCTGAAAATATGGAGCCTTGAAATTAAGTAATGGTAAAGCGTAATAAAGTACAACAATTAAGGAGAAAAATACAAGATTCAGTTGTATCAACATGATGGCAAATGTTGAATTAAGTTTTTTCAATAATACAGTAAGATACTTCATATACAACTTATTTTGCGTTGATATAATGATATTAAAGAAGTTGGACAATATTTATTAAAAATTACATATAACTTTAGCTCAATGGATTAATACAGATAATATGTTGAATTGAGGCGTTATAAAGAGATATAGGAAGAGGGATGGGGTAGGAATGAGTTATAAAATGTCAATGAACAGGCCCGCATCCTGGTGGAATGATACCTGGCGTGAGGGAATTCCCATAGGCAATGGATTGCACGGAGGTTTAGTTTACGGAGCAGCAGCCAATGAAAGGATAATGCTGGCACATACCACCTTATGGAGGGAAGTGCGTCAGCCAGAAATGCCTGATGTATCCTATGTATTGCCAAAGATGCGGGAACTGATACTGGAAGGCAAGGTGCCTGAAGCTGACAGCATGTTGGCTGACGAATTAAAGAAAAAAGGTTATTTGCCCGATGGAGGGTATCCGTTCCCGGCGGCTGATCTGCATATCAGAATGCCCGCCAGAGAAGGGTTTTCCAAATACAGAAGAGAGCTCCTGATGGACAGCGCAGAGGCCATAGTCAGTTATTATGATGGAGATGAATGCTTTACGCGTAAAGCATTTGTATCAAGAACAGATGATATATTAGTCGTAGAAGCGAACGCGGGCGTAGAGGTTGACATAACTTGTCATATTCCGGATACCGTTGATGCTTCAAAAATTGAAATGCCTAAAAATATAATAACAAAAAAAGAAGGTGAGTGGATCTATTTCAAGGCTGAAATAGATCATATCGAACATGGTGCTGTTGCGAGAGTAGTACGCGGTGAGAGGACACTCATCCTTTGCAGACTGTACACTGAAGGGGACAGCGATACTAAGTGGCAGGAGTTGAAGGAGTATATTGCAAGATTACCGGCTGATTATAATGAACTTTTGAGATGTCACATACCGGAGCATGGTCGTCTCTTCAGTGCATGCCGACTGATGTTGCAGGATGATGAGTACTCAAAAGAAGAACTAAACAGGACTTTGCTGGATGCAGCATATGAAGGGGATTTGCCCAATAGCTTGATAGAGCGTATGTGGGCATACGGCCGTTATCTTCTGGTATGCAGTACGACTGCCGGGGGCATGCCCTGTGCGTTAACCGGGCTGTGGAGTGGCGAGTACCGTGCGTTCTGGGCCTTCAACATGGCGAACATTAACCTTGAAATGACTTATTGGCAAGTGTTACCAGGCAGGATGACAGAATTGATGCTGCCGGTATTTGATTATTATGAGAAAAATATTGATGATATGAGGGAAAATGCCAGGAAGCTTTATGGTTGCAGGGGAATATATTTACCTGCAGTATCCACACCCGGCGGACTGAAGATCGACTGCATATCCTCTCATATTATCAACTGGACTGCAGGAGCAGGATGGCTAGCACAACACTACTATGAATATTGGGCGTTCACCAGGGATAATGACTTCCTGGTAAACCGGGCGTTTCCTTTTTTACGTGAAGTTGGAGCGTTCTACGAGGATTTCTTAGTCTGGAAAGATGATAAATGGCATGCATATCCTTCTATATCTCCGGAAAACCGTTCCTCGACCTACCGCGGTGGGGAGGAAGTGGATGGCATGATACAAACTTCAATAGATGCCACTATGGATATAGCAATAATAAGAGAGGTTTTTACACACCTGATAGAATTAGGTGGAGCAGCCGGTGCGACGAGTAAAGAGATAGATGTATGGAGAAGGTTTCTAAAAGGGGCCCCCGAATATCAGTCCAATGAATCCGGAGCGCCAAGAGAATGGCTGCATGAGGATTTTACGGACAGAGATGCACATCGTCATCAATCTCATTTATACCCTGTATTTCCGGGATCAGAGCTGGCAAGAAGTGGCGAAGAAACCTTGAAGTCCTATAGAGAAGGCGGTTTGCGAAGGATGACCATAGGTTTGGCTAGTCAAACCAGCTGGTCTTTAACACAAAATGCATGCTTGCTGGCAAGAGTGGGTGATGGTGAAAATGCATTGAAATGCCTGTCGTTGGTTTCGCGAAGTACCTTAATGGAGAACCTGTTTACTGTGCATAATGATTGGCGTGGTATGGGGATTTGCTTGAAAATGGCCAGAGCGCCTTTTCAGATAGATGCCAATATGGGTTGGACAGCAGCGGTACAGGAAATGTTGCTGTTTTCAAACCTTGACAGGATTGATATTTTACCTGCATTACCGGAGCAATGGGCAAAGGGCAGTATAGGTTTATTGGCTACCAGAACAGGAGTCGATGTAGCTATTGAATGGGATATGAAAAAAAATAATGGTAAAGTGGAACTGACTGCTATACGTGATGTTGAATTTAGATTGTATTTACCGGACAAGTGTATTACGGAGATGGTATTAACAGCAAATCAGGTTAGATCAGTAGAGTTTAAGCTAAAGTAATATTGTTAAAATCAATACATCCTCAATTATTATTGAAAGGAATGAATTATTATATGATTAAAATAGGTGTAGTAAATATTGATGTTTCACATCCCAAAGCGTTTTCCGATTACCTGCTCAAAGGAGACCGGGCGCGTTATACGGCGATTTACAATGATGGCTTTAGAGGAGAAGACGAAGTAGAAGCCTTTATCAAAAATTATAATCTGGAAAAACGGTGCAGTACTGTAGTGGAATTGGCTGAAGCTGTTGATGTCGGTTTTATTCAGGGCTGTAACTGGGATAAACATCTGGAATATGCAAAACCCTTTATAGATAGAAATAAACCTGTATTCATTGACAAACCTATTGTAGGCAATCTTGCTGACTGCAAAAAAGTGGAGAAGCTTGTATCCGATGGGGCAGTCATACTAGGCTGTTCATCAGTTCGATATGCAGAGGAGATTGTGAAATTTATCAATATACCTGAGGAAGAGCGAGGAAAGATAATCAATGTATTTGGTACCTCTGGTGTAGATGAGTTTAATTACGGTATACACATCGTAGAGGCTATTGGAGGCATTTTAGGAAGTGGAGCTTTATCGTGCAGGTTTGCCGGAAGGAGCATACAGGAAGGAAAGATATGCGAGACCTTTTATATCAGCTTTGAGAATGGGGCTGGTGCAGTATACAATACTTTCCAGGGAGCATGGCAGCCTTTTGAAATTGTTGTGATGACCACCAAAGCAACTCACCGATTTACGATCGATGTTTCAAAGATATACGGTGCTCTGTTGGACAGGATATGTGATTATATGGAGAAAGGCAATTCAACTCTTGTACCTGTAGAAATGATTACTGAATCGGTAAAAATTATGCTGGCAGGTAAAATATCTCGTGAAAACAATGGAAATGAAGTTAAATTATCAGATATACCACAAAATGATCCAGGGTATGATGGAGATGCTTTTGAAATGGATTATGCATCAAAGGCAGCAAAAATCTATTTATAAAAAATTAAGCGAAAAAAGTAAAAATCGGAGGCAGATATTATGAGTAAGTGTTTAAGCGTAGGAATGATCGGATGCGGTGGATTTGCAAGAGGTATGCATATTCCAATTTTAAAGAAAAATCCAAAATACAGGATTTATGCGGTAGTGGATATAAACGAGGAGATAGCAAAACAAACAGCTGAAGATACAGGTGCTGCATACTTTACAAATGATGTAGACAAGCTGCTGTCCGACAAAGAAGTTGATGTAGTTTTTATAACTACCACCCATGACTCACATGCTGAGTTGAGTATAAAAGCGGCAAATGCAGGAAAGCATATTTTGTGCGAAAAACCTATGGGACTAAGCCGTGAACAGTGCAAGGCCGTTGCTGAAGCAGTGAAGAAAAACAATGTGAAATATACAGTTGGATATAATAGAGGCATGGCGCCGATGATAACAATAGCAAGGGATCTGTTGGAAAGCTCTTCAGAATATAAGAAGATGATTTACCACCGAATTCAGGCACCGTTTCCTGAATCCCATTGGACTCATTCACCTGAAATTGGGGGCGGAAGGTTTGTAGGCGAAGGCTGCCATATTTTTGATCTGCTGTGCGAAATAGTAAATCAACCTCCGGTTTCAGTATATGCATCAGGTGGTATTTACCTCAATCCTGATTTGGTAAAAATTCCGGACAGTGGTATTGTTACAATCACATTTGCCGATGGATCGGTAGGAACAACCCTTATTAGCAGTGCCGGTTGCCCTGATTTTCCAAAGGAAGCCACAGAAGTATACTGTAATGGTAAGGCTGTATATATTAATGACTTCACTAAAATGGAGTATTATGGATTTGGCGGCAGGAAAAAGACTTCTCTGGAATTTGATAGTGTGGATAAAGGGCATGCAGTAGAAATAGACCAGCTTGCAGATGCTATCATAAACGATACAGAGAGCCCAAATGGTCTGGTGAAAGCAGCCAGAGCTGCAGTTATAAGCTATATGGTGAATGAATCCATAAAAACCGGTATGCCGGTTTCAATAAAAGAGAGTGACTATATCTTTTAGGGGGAATGCTGGAATATGCATAAGAACCTGGTGAATATGCATTGTATACACTAAAAATAGCTAAAGATATTTACGATTTTGGAAAGCATTATGCCTAATATATTAATCATAAGGCCTTGAGCAAAGAAAGTCGGAGTAATCCCGACTTTCTTTGTTTAGCATACAGACACGGAGAATTTTTACCAAACAGAAAATGCAAAGTCACTGGGACTTAAGGCTGATAAGATATAAACAAACATTGTTAATATAGAAAAAATGTATTCTCAATTTTAAGGAGAAGCAAGTATGAACAGAGGAACTATTGGATTCGGGATTGTTGGGTGCGGGATGATATCAAGTTGGCATGCTGATGCAATCTTAAAAATACAGGGTGCCAGACTTATAGGAATAACAGATGTCAATGAAAAAGCAGTTGCTGATTTTGCAAATAAGTATCATGTAAAAGCATTTTCTTCAATAGATGAACTTTTGAAAAACGATGAGGTTAATGTGGTATGTATATGTACTCCAAGCGGTCTTCATGCGCCTCTTGCGATAAAAGCTGCCAGTGCAGGAAAGCATGTCATAGTCGAAAAACCTATGGCAATCAATCGTAATGAAGCTGAGGAAGTAGTACGTGCTTGTGAAACCAATGGGGTGAAGCTGGCAGTTATATCTCAATTGAGATTTACAGATGCAGTGAGTAAACTCAAAAATGCCGTAGATAAAGGCATGCTGGGAAGGTTGGTATCTGGAGATATATATATGAAATACCACCGTTCCCAGGAATATTACGATAAAGGCGGATGGAGAGGCACTTGGAAAATGGATGGTGGGGGTGCATTACTCAACCAGGGGATACATGGCGTAGATTTGCTCCAATACATTATGGGACCTGTCAAGTCTGTATTTGCATATACAAGGACGCTTACGAGAAAAATTGAGGTTGAAGATACTGCTGCTGCTGTGTTGGAGTTTAGAAGCGGAGCCTTGGGTGTAATACAGGCGACTACCTCCACTTATCCCGGCTCACCTCGAAAACTTGAAATATGCGGCGATAGAGGAACAATCGCACTTGAAGAAGATAACATTGTGAACTGGGTTATAGAAGGTCAGGAATCTTTGAATCGTGAAATTACAGTCCGCACAACCAGCAGTGCATTCATGGATCCGAAGTCTATTAGCATTGAAGGTCATGTAAGACAGATTGGTGATATGGTAAATGCAATACAGCTTGATAGAAGACCGCTTGTTGATGAATATGAAGGCAAGAAAACTGTTGAAATAATCATGGCGATATATGAATCGTCAAAATCAGGTAAACAAGTTGAAATTGGTATATAAGGAAGGTGGAACAATTATGTTCAAAAAGGGTGTAATCACCGATGAAATTTCCCAGGATTTTAGGATAGCAGTGGGGTTAGCTGCGAAATACCGTCTGGATGGAGTCGAAATAAGATCCGTATGGGAAAAAGGGCCTCATGAACTAAATAATGCACAAATGAAAGAAATAAAACAAATAGTAGATGGAAATGGGCTAGAAGTATGCGGTATCAGTGCTCCATTTTTCAAGTGTGATATGGATAATCCGGTTGAGATTGAAAGTCACATTGAAATATTGAAGAAATGCAGCGAACTAGCTCATTATACAGGTTCTAAATTTGTAAGGGGATTTACCTTTTGGAATAAGGGCAAATTTGAAGATAATATTGACAACATAGCAGCAAAGTTTGAAGAGCCTGTAAAAATTCTTGAGAAGGAAGGTATAACCCTTGCATTGGAGTTTGATCCAAGTGTATATGCCACCAATGCAAGCAAGTTGGTTGAAGTGGTTAAAAGTATCAATTCGCCATTTGTAAAAGCTCTATGGGATCCAGGTAATGATATTTACGACCCTGCGGGAGAAGTGCCATTTCCAAATGGATATGAAATTATTAAACCATATATGGTTCATATGCATTTAAAGGATGCAGAAAAGCTTCAAGATGGAAAAATAATCGGAAAACCGATAGGTGAAGGACAAGTTGATTATATTGGCCATTTTAAAAAGCTAATTAAAGATGGTTATGAAGGATATGTTGTACTTGAAACACATTATCGTCCCAGGCATGAGTTAAGTGATGAACTAATGGCTCTTCCAAAAGGCTCTGCTTTTTCATACCTTGGATACGAGGCTACTGAAGAATGCCTGATAAAGTGGGAAAATCTTATGAATAAGATTGTCTAGTTTGAAATCTTGAAGAATTAAAATATTAGTGAAGGAAGGCTTGATAAATTGATTATAATTACTAGAACAAAAAGCAATTTTGAACGTGAGCAGCTTTTGGCTCCATTTGGATTTAAAGGTGGATATCTGGATGAACTATGGCAGGTTGCAGCTTTATTGGAGGGGCAATCAGGGTTCAGGTCAATCGGTTTGGGGACTCAAAGCGTTTTATGGTCAGATGCAGGAGTGTTTTCGGAATATTCTCAGGCCGCGGGCAATAGTCTGATGTTCATGATGACAGAATTTGCTCTTAAAGAAGCAAAGAAAAATTCTTTTGAAAATCCAATGGATTTATTGGACCAACTCCTACCGCTGGTTTATGAGTATGGAAAAAAGATTACCGGCAATCCAAAGCTGCGTATGACCTTTGCACTAAATGCTCTTGTTGCAGTCGATAATGCGGCCTGGTTGCTTTATTGTCATGAAAAGGGTATTGGAAATTTTCAGGATATGATACCAAAGAACATCAGTCCGGCACTTTCATACCGACATGACAAACTTGCAAGTGTGCCGTTGATAACATATGGTGTATCGAATCAGGATGTAGTCAAAACAGTTGAGGATGGAAGTTTCTTTCTAAAAATTAAAATAGGTTCTGACCCTGACAGGGATGGTGATCAGGAAAAGATGCTCAACTGGGACAAACAGCGTCTGTCTGCTATTCATGAAGCTTTAAAGGATAGGATTACACAGTATACGGAAAATGGACATATTCCATACTATCTTGATGCTAACGGCCGTTATGACAGCAAGGATCGATTACTAAGATTCCTGGAGCATGCGGATAAAATTGGTGCATTGGACAGGATAATAATTTTAGAAGAACCGTTTTCTGAGGATTATAAAATTGATGTCCATGATATTCCGGTAAGACTGGCAGCGGATGAGAGTGCTCATTCTGACAAGGATGTTGAGGAACGTATTGACCTGGGATATGGTGCAATTGCTCTAAAGCCTATAGCAAAGACACTAAGCATGAGCTTTAGAATTTGTAAAGTAGCTTATGAAAAACATGTTCCTTGTTTTTGTGCAGATTTGACGGTAAATCCGGTTTTGGTAGATTGGAACAAGAATGTGGCAGCCCGTATCGCTCCACTTCCGGGTATGAAAGTCGGAGTTCTGGAATCCAATGGCTACCAGAACTATAGCAGATGGAATGAATTAAAATCTTTCCATCCACGTCCAAAGGCATCATGGATAGAGGCTGGAAATGGACTGTTTACCTTGGATGACGAATTCTATAAACAAAGTGGGGGCATTTTTGAAGCTAGTGAACATTATGTATCGTTAGTGAAATAAGGGTATATGCAGATGAATATTGACAATAAACTTGAAATAAACTAATATAATATCATTATATATAGCATCAAAATGGCGTCGACAAGGAGGAGTACATACTCACCCAAAGCAGAGAGAGAAGATGGAGGGTGCAAATCTTCATGAGGGCGGTATGGAAGTAGCCTTTGAGCCGTGAACCGAAAGGATTCCGATCCGAGTAGGCTTCAACGGAATTTTCCACCGTTACAGGGAAAACAGTATCGGATCATTCATGCAGGATGCTCCCGTATTGGCAGAGTGCAGATAACCATATCTGAATTCAGGTGGTACCATGGACGAGTATAGTCCGCCCTGAGCAAAACGTTACAACGTTTTGCCCAAGGCGGATTTTTTGTTGTACATAAATAAAACAGGAGGTATTACGATGCAGAAAAATTACGATTTCAAACAAGTTGAAAAAGAGATGCAGAAGCTTTGGCGGGATGAGGCTGTCTACAGGTATGACCCTGAAAGCCCGAAGGAAATCTATTCCATTGACACGCCCCCGCCGACCGTCAGCGGCAGTCTTCATATCGGACATATATTTTCGTATGCACAGGCGGAAATGATTGCACGATTCAAGCGCATGCAGGGTTATAATGTTTTCTATCCATTCGGCTTCGATGATAACGGCCTGCCCACGGAAAGACTTGTCGAACGGGAAGAGGGCATACGTGCAAAGGATATGCCCAGAAGTGAATTCATCAGCAAATGCATTTCAACAACATCAAAGTACGAGAAGGAATTTAAGGACTTGTGGCAATCGCTGGGTTTCTCGGTCGATTGGTCTCTGCAATATGAAACAATCAATCCGAAAGTCCGGCGCACTTCGCAAAGGTCATTTATCAGACTGTTCAAGGAGGGCAAGGCGTACATGAAGGAGTCACCGGTTTTGTGGTGCACGGAATGCCGGACCTCGATCGCACAGGCTGAATTGGATACTGCTGATAAAGATGCCACGTTTAATTATATCCCGTTTGCATTGTTTGAGGAGGGCGCACCCGAAACAGTACACGGAGAGATGGTATATAAAGATGGACCATTCAATACAGCGGGCCCGGAAGTTGGAGTGGGAGCAGAAGCAGGAGCAGAAGCAAGAGCAGAAGCAAG
>DBTX01000086.1:0-13072 GCA_002307275.1 Hungateiclostridiaceae bacterium UBA1305 | reverse complement strand
AAGAGCAGAAGCAAGAGCAGAAGCAGGAGCAGGATCAGAAGTGGTAGCAGGAGCAGACTCCGGACTTGTAGTTGCAACAACGCGGCCTGAGCTGCTTTATGGTTGCGTCTGCCTTTTCGTAAACCCGGAGGATAAAAGGTATCGGCAATATATAGGAAAGAATGTTCGGGTTCCTCTTTACGATTACGAAATTCCTGTTATGTCAGATGATAAGGTTGCCCTGGATAAAGGAACGGGTATTGTTATGTGCGCCACTTTTGGCGACAGTACGGATGTGCAATGGTATGAAAAACATAACCTTCCGTACAGGAAGGTTATCCTGCCGGATGGAATGATAGATGGGAATGTACCGTTCATAGGCGGCTTGAAGGTCATTGCTGCAAGAAAGCAGATCATCAGTCTGCTGAATGAAAAAGGACTGCTTATTAAAACAGAAAACATTTCACATACGGTAGCAGTACATGAACGCTGCGGAAAGGAAATTGAGATCATTCCTTCAAAACAATGGTACATCGATATTTTATCAAACAAGGAGCTTTATCTGAAAGCAGCTGATAGAATCAACTGGTACCCTGCTTATATGAAAAACAGATATGTAATATGGGTTGAGAACCTGAAATGGGACTGGTGTATATCCCGGCAGCGTTATTTCGGCGTTCCGTTTCCGCTGTGGTACTGCAGGAACTGCGGTGAAGTAATCGTTGCAGAGGAAGAAGCTTTACCTGTGAATCCGCTTGAAACAAAGCCCGGGAAGGCATGTTCATGCGGCAGCAGCGAGTTTGTTGCCGAAAGTGCGGTTTTTGATACCTGGGTGACGTCCTCCGTAACCCCGCAAATCAACGCGGGATGGGGAGAAGATGACGATGCCGCCGGCAAGCTATTACCCATGAGTATGAGGACTCAGGCACACGAAATCATACGCACCTGGGCATTTTATACGATAGTCAGGAGCCTTTACCATACTGGGGAGATTCCCTGGAAAGATATCATGATCTGTGGATACGTACTGGCGAAAAAGGGCGAGAAGATCAGCAAATCCAAGAACAACTCGGAGTTTTCACCGGCTGTGCTCATTGAAAATTATTCTGCTGATGTTATCAGGTACTGGGCTGCTAATTCAAGGCTTGGAACAGATACCTTCTTTTCAGCCGATGAGCTTGGCATACCCAAACGCTTTGTCACGAAGCTCTGGAATGCTGCAGGATTTGCTATTTCACACTTGCAGGATATCGATATGGAAGCCGATGTTGAACTGATGCCTGTTGACAGATGGATCATGGCACGCTGCAGGCAAACCATATCCAGTGCGTCAAAGCTTCTTGAACAATATGAGATTGGAGCGGCAAGGCATGAAATTGATGAATTCTTCTGGAAGGATTTTTGCGATTATTATCTTGAAATAGTCAAAGAACGCCTGTACCAGCCGGAAATACACGGGTATGCCGAACGCCGGTCTGCACAAAAAGCGCTTTATTATTGTACGCTTAATATATTGAAGCTTTATGCGGTCTATGTTCCGCACATTACAGAGTATATCTACCAGGATTTTTTCAAAAGACATGAAGGCTGCATATCACTGCACAATCTTTGCTGGGACCGGGAAGCAGCTGCAGAAACATGGCCGGTCATTGATGACGCCAACTGCTCGTCCATGCAGCCTGGGCTGAACGTTGACTGTGTAAACTGCTCGCCTATGCATCCGAAGATACTCCAATTTGGAGAGAAGCTGAAGGATGTTATTGCCGGAGTGAGGAAATACAAATCGGAAAATGCTCTTTCCATGAAAGCTGAAATGCAGGAGCTAATTATTGAGACGGAGAATAAATACATGGACTGGTTCGAAAGGACACTGCCGGATATAAAGGCCTGTTGTCGTGCAAAAGAGGTCAGATGCAATGAAATACGCAATTTGATCTCTTGATTGCAGGAATTGATTTTTATCGCTTGTATAACGTCTGTAATTAGCTTAAAATTAATGTGATAAAACAGAAAGCGGTAAACATGCCTATGAACTGCAGACCCGGCTGTGGTGCCTGTTGCATTGCGCCATCCATAACTTCATCAATACCTGGAATGCCGGATGGCAAACCGTCGGGTATCAGGTGCATTCAGTTGTCGTCCGATAATAAATGCAAGCTTTTCGGCAAAAAGGAACGGCCGGAAGTGTGCACTGGATTGCAGCCTTCAGAAGAGCTTTGCCGGGAAACGGCAAAGGAAGCGATGGAGTATCTGCTGTATCTGGAAGAGGTTACCGCGCCTGCATGTTTGCCAAAATAAAAGGGATGAGGTATTTAAGTATGAAGAAGGTAGTATTGATTCCTGACTCGTTTAAAGAAACAATGAGTTCATTGGAAATTTGCAATATCATGAAAAAGTCCATACTTTCCCGCTTTCCAGGGTGTGAGACAATCTCCATCCCTGTTGCGGATGGAGGGGAAGGCAGTGTTGATTGTTTTTTAGATGCGATGGGCGGTGAAAGAGTAACCGTAAAGGTCTCAGGACCTTTCTTCAATCAGATCGATTCTTTTTATGGGCTTGTGGACGGCGGTAAAACTGCTGTGATCGAGATGGCGGCCTGCGCAGGTCTTCCGCTTGTCGGCGCAAGCAAAAATCCCATGGCTGCAACAACCTTTGGCGTTGGTCAATTGATCAGTGCAGCAGCAGCAAGGGGCTGCAAAAAGATCATACTCGGCCTTGGCGGAAGCTGTACAAACGATGGAGGCTGCGGCGCTGCTGCGGCATTGGGAGTAAAATTCCGTGACAAGGACGGAAAAGAGTTTGTGCCAACAGGGGGCAGCCTGAAGGACATAGCGCATGTAGATGCATCCTTGCCGGATCCATTGTTGAAGGGCATTGAAATCATTTGCATGTGTGACATAGACAATCCTTTGTATGGTGAAACGGGTGCGGCTTATGTGTTTGCTCCTCAAAAAGGGGCTGATGCCGGAATGGTCAAACTTCTTGATGAAGGGCTGATCAATCTTGCTGCAGTTATAAACTCCTGCCTTGGAACAAATCCCGGGGAGATGCCTGGAGGCGGGGCCGCCGGGGGGATGGGAGCAGGCATGGCAGTACTGCTTGGTGCAAAGCTCAGGATGGGTATACAGACAGTGCTGGATTTGGTCGGCTTTGATGCTGTCATTAAGGATGCAGACATGATTTTTACAGGTGAAGGCAAAATCGACATGCAAAGTCTCAGAGGGAAAGTGGTAATCGGAGTCGCCAGGCGTGCAAAGGTTCAGAAGGTGCCTGTGATAGCTGTTGTCGGTGATATCGGCAATGGTGTAGAAGGAGCTTACAACGAAGGTGTTACTGCGATTTTCAGCATCAACAACGTAGCAGTTCCTTTTGAAAAGGCAAAACTCAGGTGCAGGGAAGATATGGCTCTTACCATGGACAATATCATGCGGCTGATTTCAGTGAAGACCGCCGGAAATGACTAGAGATACAATGGCTACGCAGTTATTGAGGGGGATATATTTTGGAAACGTTCACTTTCAGAACAAAAGGTGTTTGTTCAAGAGAAATCAACATAACTATACAAGACGGCATTGTCATAGAAGTCCGCTTCAAGGCAGGCTGTGACGGCAATTCGATCGGAATAGGCAAACTGGTTGAAGGAATGCCGGTTGGAAAGGTCATAGAGAAACTCAAAGGAATCGATTGTGATGGAAAGGGTACATCCTGCCCGGATCAGTTGGCGATTGCATTGCAGGAATATATGAAGAGAGCAGTATAAGGATGAGCAATTTGCATAGAATTGCCTGGCTGGACTCGAGAATACGCAGCCAACAGCTTCGATACATTTGGTCTTGCTTACAATATAGCAGTGTACTCGGATTCAAAGGAATGTACTGCGAAATACCTTGGATTCCTTTCAACGTACCCAGGCATGAAAGGTTTGGAAAAAGCTGCTTCACTGTATGGGCAGATTGCGGAACGTTACAGGACCATGTGTGAATTGTTTCCGTTCAGTGGAGCTAATGGATCGGGCTGCAACGCTGACCGTAATAATGCACCAGCTGTGGTGAAGCTTGCAAGAGAATGCAGCGAACTTGAGGAAAGGGCCATCGCGGAGATTGAAGCGGTTCTGAAGCAACAGGCTTAAGTTTGTTGTAAAAAGCAAATGTCGCTGAAAAATTTCAAAGCAGGCAAAGTCAAGTAAAGTCAAGTAAAGTACGGTCAAGCAAAGTACAAACTAAAGTTCCCTTAACAGGCATTGATTATCAATGCCTGCTATTGTATAATTGATGCATTAACTATCAAATGACAGAGTAGAGTATTGCGCGTGAAGTGCCAGTCGGACGGGAAGTTGCCGCTGGACGAAAAATCCTTTGGGATTTGCGGTGCAATATTCGCATTCCGCTGCCACATGAGGGCATATCCTTCCTTCTGTGACGCCATGTCGTTATGAAGTGGCTGTATGCGTACTGCATCTTAGTCTTATGCGGTATGTGCAGCCTTTTGAAGGAAAGGAGGTGCTTTAATGAAAAAGACAAGAATTTTGGTTTTTCTTAGCTTGCTCGTCGCTATGGATGTCTTGCTCACCCATATTATTCCGGTAATTCAATGGGATGTAATACGAATTAGCTTTGGTTTTGTACCGGAGTCGTTTTCCTCCATGCTTTTCGGACCATGGATAGGTGGATTGGGAGCAATACTCGGTGATCTTCTCGGGATGATTATCGCTCCGAAAGGCCCATATTTCCCAGGGTTTACGCTGAGTGCTCTTTTAACAGGCATAATATTCGGGTTATACCTTTATAAAAAGCCTAAAACGATACTCAGGATAACACTGGCAGTCCTTTGCATCACGCTGTTTGTTGATCTCGGCTTGAACACTTACTGGCTTACGATTATGTATGGTAAAGGCTATTTTGCCTTACTGCCAGGCCGCATCATCAGGAGTGCGATCATGCTGCCCGTACAGATCGCTGTAATTTCCCTGATGTGGAAATATGCCGGTAAGTATATCGAGAATGTCCTTTTACAGGGCAGAGAGAGAAAGAAGCTTTGAGGGCGGGATTTGTCCGCCTGATGAATTGCTATAGGAATATTACAGGAGGATTGGGCACTGTAGCTTATTGTAACATCTATATGTTTGTCATTCTGAGCGCAGCGAAGAATCCTGACCGTCTAAGATCCTTCGCTAAAGATCAGGGTGATATTGTAAGCTGTTTTATAAAAGTTATAGAGTTTACAGTGTATCAGCTGCGCCATTCTCCGAATTCGCCTATTTGGCGACAGTTACTTCGAAAATGATCAGTAATGATATAACGGGGTGGTATCACCCCGTTATATCAAAGCTATAACTCTGGCCCGTATTATCGTCGATATTGTTGAGCGAATCCCTAAAGCTCAGCTTCAGAAAATCCTCCTTCAGAGCAGGTATGGTCGCCTCAAAGCATATATCACCCTTGACCATGGGTACATCCTGCTCGTTATCCAAATTACTCCCATAGCCCAGATGAGCGAAAACTTCAGTTGCTCCACTTTTGGAAAGGATCCCATCATACAGGATCGTTACCTTGTCTCCCACCACCGGGGATGCAGGACTTATTGTCACACCCTTTTGCATATACTGAGAATTATGCCTGACCTTTTTCTGCACTTATCCACCTCTTTTTGGCATTTTTGGCTGTCCACTGGATTTAATACTGTATGAAACCAGCAAATATAGCATATACATTTCAATGCTATAAAATTCATATTGGCGTATTGTGTATTATTTCTACGACAACTACAAAAATTAATCATGGAACAAAGAAAGCAGGTAAGTATTTATAGTCTGAATAATCGAAGGGATGGAGCAAATGAAGGCTGTTATTATGGCAGGCGGTGAGGGTACGCGGCTCAGACCGCTCACATGCAGCAGACCCAAGCCGATGGTACCGGTCGCGAATAAACCGGTAATGGAACATATTATTGAATTGTTGAAAAAGCATAATATAAATGATATTGCTGTAACGCTGCAATATTTGCCGGATCTGATCCGGGAATATTTTGACGATGGAAAGGCATTCGGCTTGAAAATGAGGTATTATGTTGAACAAAAACCTCTTGGAACGGCAGGCAGTGTAAAGAATGCCGAAGACTTTCTGGATGATACATTTCTGGTCATCAGCGGAGATGCACTGACAGATATTGATCTTGGAAGCGCAATTGCCTTTCATAAAAGCAAAGGGGCGATGGCTACGCTTGTCCTGAAGAGAGTGGATATTCCGCTGGAGTATGGTGTAGTCGTAACCGATGACAGCGGCAGGATCGTACGGTTTCTTGAAAAGCCCAGTTGGGGAGAGGTTATCAGTGATACAGTAAATACAGGTATCTATATACTGTCACCTGAAATATTCAAATGGATCAAAAGTAATGAGGTTTTTGATTTCAGCAAGGATCTTTTCCCTGCATTGTTGAAGGATAATCGCCTTTTGTATGGGTATATCACGGAGGATTACTGGTGCGACATAGGCGACATCGGTGTATATATGCAGGCAAACAGAGATGTTTTGAACGGCAAGGTCAAAGTTAATATTGCAGGTGTTGAGATCAGCAAAGGGGTATGGATCGAGGACGATACTGTCATTGAAGACGGGGTGCGATTTGAAGCTCCATGTATGATCGGATCGGGTTGTCATATTGGTAAAGGGACAAAGGTAGGCAGGTTTACTGTCATAGGGGATAATAATATCGTTTCAGTTCAGTGCAGTACAAAAAGAAGCATAGTATGGCGTAATTGCACAATCAACTCCGACGTTCAGCTGCGAGGGAGCATCATCTGCAACCATGTGCATCTGAAACAGGGTGTATCAGCCTTTGAACAATCCGTTGTCGGAGATTATTCAATTATCGGTGAGCAGGCGACGATCAGACCAAATGTTAAAATATGGCCGGATAAATCGATAGGTCAGGGTATGGAAGTCAAATCAAATTTGGTCTGGGGATCAAAATTAGGGCGTCAGTTATTCGGAAACAGAGGTGTCACAGGAGAAATTAATACGGAAATCACACCGGAATTTGCAGCCAGACTTGGAGCAGCCTATGGTGCTGTCAACGGAAATAAGGGCGCAATAGGGATCAGCTGCGATGATTCACCTGCAGCGATGATGATTATGAATGCATTCGTTTCAGGGATGTTGTCGTCAGGAGTTCAAACGAGTGATTTCGGAAGGCTCCTTTTACCGGCAATACGATCAGCTGTAAGGTTCTACAGACTTGACGGCGGGGTTCACATAAGTACTTGCACCGGAGCAAATTCACGGCTGATGCTGGACTTTTTCGATAAAAGGGGCTGCAACATTGACAGAGCCATGGAAAAGAAGATTGAAAATGTCTTTGTTAGGGATGATTTCAACCGTTGCGGAGGGGATTGCCTGAAAAGTGTCACGAAGGTGACAGGGTTTAGTGATTTTTATCTGAAAAACATAATGAACAGTGCCAAAACAGGTAAGTTAAATTATAGGATCGCGCTAAATACCGGTTCTGAATTTATTTCCGGTTTGATGAAAAACATGCTTGAGGAATTGGGCTGTGAGGTTGAAAACAGTGGACTCCTTCTACAGGAAAGCACTTATGCATGTGCTGCAGACAATCAACAGAACAAGGCCTGGCATACTGCATGGCCTGCAGGAGCCGAGCAGTTTTGCAGTCATGTGAAACATGGAAGGTTTGATCTTGGTGTTTCAATAGAGGAGGCCTGCGAGAAAATGACACTGGTGGATGCAAAGGGGAGACTGATTACAGATGATATGTTCATTGCGCTGATCTCGATCATTCTTTTCAAATCCGTCAAAGGAAGGACTGTAGTTGTGCCTGTTTCTGCAAGCGGTGCAGTTGACAAGCTTGCGGATATGTACAATGGCAAAGTGGTAAGGACAAAAACAGCAGCACGGGATATCATGGGCAGACTTCTGGGCAGAGATGCAAAAGAAGAATTGCTGGAGCAATTCACCATGCATTTTGATGCAGTGGCGGGGCTTGTCAAGTTGCTTGACTTTATGGCAATAAACAAAATTACTCTCTCTGAACTGGTTGATATGATACCGGAAATCCATATGCACAGACAGGAGGTAGAATGCAGTTGGAATGCCAAGGGCAAGGTGATCCGAAAACTCATTCAGGAAAACAATGGCACAAGAGTCGATACGCTGGAGGGTGTGAAAGTATACAGTGATAATGGATGGGTACTCGTATTGCCCGATGCCGAGAGACCGATGTGCAGTGTGATTGGGGAGGGTGTCAGTACAGAGTTCGCAGAGGAATTGACAAACATCTATGCCCGCAAGGTGAGGGAGATAAGCCGCAGTTAAAGGTTTATTTAAGAATTCGGAGATGGTTACAGTAAATCTTTCCGCTGAAAGTTATACTGTAACTGTTTTGTTGCACTGATTTATTTTGTATTATATAAAATTACATTTCGCTTGCCATATCGTACGTTCTCTCCGGATCTTCATAAAGATAAACGTCGATATACATGATCGTTTCTGTTGTAATCATATTTCACTTGAAATAAAATGGTTTTAAAAGTAGAATAAAATAATAGTAATTATTATAATCCAGACCACAAACTGTTGAGAGACGGGGAGCGTATGAAGAAGACCGGGAGCCAGTACATTTTTCTTATTGTTTTTCTGATTTTCGGTATTGTTGTTGCGGTACAGATCAAAAGTACTCTTAATGCAAAAAGGCTGATCGCTTCAAATACACTAAGTGCGGATATGCTGAAGGAAGACCTTGCAAAGGCCCAGAAGGAAACAGATGATTTGAATGCGGCGATTGACGAGAATCTGATTGTAATGAACAATACGATAAAATCTTTTATTGACCAGCAAAATGATGAAAAACTTTCTGTTGACTGGGAAAAGGTGATAATAACTACCGGCCTCGTAGATGTGAAAGGTCCGGGTATCACGATAAAACTGGATGATGCACCGGCAAGAGAACCCGATACTCCTGTCAACTGGCTTATTATTCATGATCAGGATATTAAAGTAATCCTGAATGAATTGAAAAAAGCCGGAGCACAGGCTATTTCAATCAACAGTGAACGAATTGTACCCATGAGTGAGCAAGTTTGCGCCGGTCCTACGATCCTGATCAACGGCAATAGACATTCCGTACCGTACTACATCGAAGCGATCGGTGACCCCGAGCTGCTTTACGAAAGTATCAGCAACTGCAGCAGGGTAGCCGAGATGACTGAGTTCAATATAAGGGTAGAGATTACAAAGGTCAAAGAACTGCAGCTTTCCAAGTTCAGCGGTGCAGGAAAACTGGACAGGTATATATCGGGACTGGAGGAAATCAAAAAATGAAAATAGCCAGAAATGTCTCAATGACCATGATATGTATTCTTCTGGGTATTATGCTGGCAGTACAGTATAAAAGCATTAATTACAATCAGAGCATGGCCAGCTTCGATAATAAGAGAGTAGATGAACTGAAGGACGAACTGATAAAGTTGAATGAACAAAAGAGTTCATTGCAGGACAAACTCAAAGAGCTTGAAAAAGACAATCAGACCTATGCAAACGCCAAAGCCGGCGACAGCGCAGCGGCGCAGCAGATTAAGGATGACCTGAACAAGGCAAAGATATTTGCTGGCCTATTGGATGTAAAGGGCAAGGGTATCGTTGTTACGCTTGACAATAATGCATTTATTCATGTTGAGGATTATGACGTACTCAATGTTGTAAATGAGCTCAGGGCCGCCGGAGCTCAGGCGATTTCGGTCAATGACGAGCGGGTCGTGGCAATGACCGAGATCAGGGAAGCCGGTCAATACATCATGATAAACGGGAAGCAGTTCGAAGCACCGTTTATTATTAAAGCCATTTCCGACCCTGATGACCTTGAACGGTCTCTTACACTTATTGGAGGCGTCGTAGAGATCCTTGAAGATGCGCAATTGAATGTGAGCATTAAAAAAGCGGATGAAGTGGTCATAAAGCAGTTTGTCGATGATGGGACTACGATAAAGACCAATCTGTTGAAACCAAGCGAATAAAGGAAAGTAAAAGTAATTATTTTCAACCTCCCATAATATGAATATAAAGTAGGCACACAAGCCTTGACTTGAAATATCTGCATCATGCTGATTTTCAAGCCGGGGCTTTTTTTACCGGCCAATACCATGAGATTCGGCCTGTGTTTACTATACATATATATGTATATTGACTGTCTGTTTCATATGGGAGGGCGGTTTCATGTATTCAAAACATAGAGGCTCAATTCGAAAATATATACTGCTTGCTGCGCTTCTGACGATGATTTCAACAATTACAGGGTGTTCGCCGGCTTCATCAGTCGATTCAAACCTCAGCGATACTGATCGTGCATATTCCGGTGATTATAAGAATATGGAGCTCGAAACCGAGGTAAGAGGCAGGCTTTCCGAAGGAAACGGCGATATGTCAAGCCAGGAGCATGTGGATATAGTTATAGGCGAGGCTGCCTACAGCGGTGTACCGAACAATAAGCTGCTCAGGTGGGGTATTTCGAGGAGGACGGAACATCAGACTCCTGCAGCCGACCCGGGAGCGCCGCAACTGTTGAAGAGATATGGCGCTGCTTATCTGGGCGATATTAGCGAGAAAAAGATATACCTTACCTTTGATGAAGGTTATGAAAACGGTTATACGCCCTTGATACTCGATACGCTGAAGGCAAACAGTGCCAGGGCGGTTTTCTTCATAACCGGTCCCTACCTGAAGGGTCATCAGGATCTGGTGCAGCGGATGGTTGATGAAGGGCACATGGTCGGAAATCATACCATACACCATCCCAGTTTGCCGGAATTGGACGATAGCAGTCTGGAAGAGGAAGTACTCGGCCTGGAAAGTGCGTTTGAGGAAAGATTCGGACAAAGCATGCAGTTCCTGCGGCCTCCCAAGGGAGAATACAGCGAGCGTTCTCTGGCGCTGACACAGCAGATGGGATATTGCAACCTTTTCTGGAGTTTTGCATATGATGACTGGTATCGTGACAGAATACGCGGACCGGAATATGCCCGCGACATTGTCATGCGCAATCTGCACAGTGGAGCCGTGCTTTTACTGCATGCCGTCTCGAAGGATAATGCGCAGGCGCTTGACAGCATCATCAAGGGGGCTGCGCAGCTGGGCTATACGATTGGTGATCCGCAGGAACTACTGCCACCGGAAAAGGAAGAGGTGGGTAACTGATAATATGTCAAAGAAATCCGGCAAAAAGAAAATTGATGAGGGCGTCCCTGGAAAAAAACTTAGGGAGAGGTTCACCGAGTTGCTGGAATTGCCCAAGGAATTGGTTCTGAATCTCCCAAAGCTTACTATTGTCGGAAATGGCGATATGATGATAGAAAATTATAAAAATGTTATGGAATACGGCAAGGCACGTTTGTGTGTAAATACAGGTATCGGTGTCCTTAAAGTCATAGGGGCGGGACTAATGATAAAAGAAATCACATCAGAGAATATTATCATATCCGGAGAAATACACTCAATCGAATTCACCTGGTGAATTCACCAGGCAATTTAAGATCATAGGGTGCAGTGACTTTTGCCCTTCAAAATATCTACGATCGGAGTGAAACTCTTGTTGCTGCTTAGATTATGGAATTATCTTCGGGGATATGTTATTATAGTAGTCGAAGGCTATTTTATAGAGAAATTTATAAATATTTGCACCCACAGACGGATATTATTGTGGGATGTCAAGGTGCAAGAGGATCAGATGATCAGCATGAGGCTGAGTATCAAGGGCTTCAAGCACCTGCGTCCGGTAGTGCGTAAGGCAAAATGCAGGGTAAGGCTGCTCAGGAAGGTCGGACTTCCGTTCCTGTTCAACAGATACCGCAGGCGGAAGGCTTTTTTTGCAGGAGCTATCCTTTTTGTGATTTCTATATATGCCATGACTTCGTTCATTTGGAGCGTGGATATTACAGGCAACAAGGAGCTTCAGACCACCCAGTTGGAGCAGTCGCTTGCAAAGCATGGAATCAGGACAGGGGCGCTGAAGTACACGGTTGATACCGATCGTGCGGTCACTGGCATGCTTCTTGAGATGAGAGATATTTCATGGATAAGTATCAATGTCAGTGGTACCAGAGTCAGGGTTGAATTAAGAGAAAGAAAAAAGGTTCCGGAAATAATACCGAATGATGTGCCTTGCGATATCATTGCGATAAAAGATGGAATGATCAAACAGGTAATTGCAACACAAGGCATTGAAGCTGCAGGCGAGGGTGATACTGTTAAAAAGGGGCAGGTACTCATTAGCGGTAAAATACCTCTTAAAGAAGATGAGAAAAAATTCAAGATGGTCCATGCGATGGGGACAGTTCAGGCAAGAACCTGGTATGAGGCGTCTGAACTTGTCAGACTTACGGAGGTTGAGAAGCTTAAGACCGGCAAGGTTGTCAATCATTATACATTGAACCTGTTTTCATGGAAGTTGGAACTGTTTCATAAGAAGCCCTCATTTGAGAATTATAAAGCTGTTGAGGTGAAAAAGAAGCTTTCCATAGGAGAAAATCTTGTTTTCCCGATAGAGTGGGTGACAAACAGCTTTTATGAAGAAAAGCTTGTAAATGCGCATATAAATGAAGAAGATGCTAAAAATGCAGCGACTGGAAAGGCTTATGCAAAGATCATTGAAAAAATTCCAGACAATGCTGAGGTAGTCAAAAAGGATTTGAAATTTGTCAATGATGAGACAGGATTGTTTGCAAAAGTTATGGTTGAGTGTATAGAAGATATCGGTACGTCCAAAAAGATCGGAGGAAATTGATTGGACAATATAGTTGAAAAGACAGTAGAGTTCGAAAAGATAGAACATGCGATAAACCTTTTTGGAAATTTTGATGAAAATGCAAGGATAATTGAAGAAGGACTCGATGTGAAACTAATTTCCAGGGATGATGAAATCAGGCTTTCAGGAAATAAGGAGAATATTGAGAAAGCTTCTGTAGTAATAGAAAGACTTATATCAATAGCTGTGCAGGGTGAACCCATAACAAGACAGAATGTCAGTTATCTTGTCGATCTTGCGGCAGAAGGCCAGCTGGACAAAGTGCGGGAATTCCCGGGCGATTATA
>DBTX01000025.1 GCA_002307275.1 Hungateiclostridiaceae bacterium UBA1305 | reverse complement strand
TTTTGCTTCATGATTTAGCCCTGATTTCACGGTCAGCAGGAAGAATAATCTTCTGATATGGCGAAATGTTTTCATAAATATTCAACCTCAAAAATACACACTTGAATGAATATGTCTTTGCAAATCATACCAAATATTTGCAATGTTTACAACTGAATTCCTTTATTGCTATGCCGGCCGATACTCCATATGATACTGGGATTGCAGCTTACCCTCTTGTGGGCTTGAGTAGTATGATATCTTCATTGTGTGAGCATTTATTTTAATATCAAAATAGAACCTTGTTGATCCACAGATACGTTGGTTCTTTATCTATATCGGCACCGGACAGGAGGACTTCCACCGACAGACTGTTGTTATCTGCACTTGTCAGGATGGAACCAATATGTCCTTGTATCTCCGGTTGTTTTTGTCGCAGTACCAGATCACGGAGGATTGTCTGTTAAGTACGCTTGCGTAATGCTTGTCCTCTGTAAACGGTAATGCAAAGTGCAGAGTTTTCGGCAATGAAATGTCAGAGATTTTTTAGTCAATCGTAATATGGACTTCCTTGCCAAGGCTTCGGGCGATTTTAGTGACAAAATCCAGTGAAGGGTTGTAGTCGCCGCTTTCAAAACGGGATATGTTGGATTTTTGTGTCCCGACACGCAATGCAAGCTCTTCCTGAGTAATGTTCAGCTGATTCCTAACATCAATGATTTGTGTGATCAACTCATACCGAGGTTTTAATTTTTCGTATTCTGCCTTAAATTCCTCGTCCTTCATCAACCTTGCTTTTATATCTTCAAATTTTACGCCTGCTTTACTCATCTTGACACCTGCTTTCATAATCTAATTTATAGCTTAATGCTTTTTCATGTTCTCGTTCGGGTGTTTTATTGGTTTTCTTTACAAAGCCATGCAACAGTATAAAGGTATTTTTTTCATATAGAAAGTAAAATATTCTCGAAATATCGGATGAAAACTTCACCCGCAGCTCAAACAATCCTTTATAGCGTTCACCCTTGATCGCGGTTGAAAAGGGTTCGCGGATATTGATACCCGGCTTTTTAAGCAGCAATATGTCGCTGTATGCTTTGGCGCGCAGTTTTGGATTCAGCGACAGCAAAAAATCTTCAACAGGGATTTCACCATTTTTCTTTTGGTAGAATTCTATTTCCCAATCCAATCCGCCGCCTCCCTTAATATTATATGCTTGATATGCTATTTATGTTATCGTATATGATAACATTTGTCAATGAATATTCACAACCTTTTTAGCTCTAATCTGCGTAAGAGAGGCACTATCTCTTTGAGATAATGCCTCTCTTGCTTTTCCGTATCGGTTTGGGGTATGGTTCAACAAGTTTCACTACGCACCTGCAAGATCCAATCACTACAAGCGACGTTGCCAGAGCGTCCGGGTATTCTCGATACCATGCTGCACGGTTTTTCAAAGAAGTTGAAGGGCGAGGAGGCCGGAATATATTGCTTACTGAACAACTGATCGTAAACTTCAAATTTGAAATGATGTTATCTTGCAATGGCAGAGTATATCCTTCCCTTTACGTTTTTACACACAACCGTTGATTATTTTTTATTTTGTAGGGTATAATAGCTATAGGGTGATTAAAATGAATCTTCTCATTCGCACTGTTCAGAAGGAAAAAGAACGGATAGACTATATGCTCGGCAAATATCTACAGCAGCTAAAGAAACTGCCCAAAGGCTCAATAACGGCAAAGAACGTCGGAACAAACACTTATTATTACTTAAAATACCGTGACGGCAAAAAGGTATTTACTGATTACCTTGGCAAAGACGGTGAGCGGGTTCAATTTATCCGAACCGAGCTTGAAAGGCGCAGCCATATCGAAGCGATGGTAGCACATTTACGCGTCGAACAGTCACTGGTGGACAAAGTTTTGGAGGAATGATGATGATTTTATATCATGGCAGTAATGTAGAAATTGAACAACCGCGCCTCGTCAAACAAACACGCTTTTTGGATTTCGGATCCGGTTTTTATACCACCGAAAACAAAGTACAGGCAATTTCATTTGCCGAAAAAGTATTTCGTCGCAGAAATGAAGGTTCGCCCACAGTCAGCATTTATGAATTTGATGAGAATATCGCATTTCCCAGTTGTAATCTGCTTCGGTACAGCGAACCTGACGAGGCATGGCTGGATTTTGTTTTTGAACACCGCACAGGAAACTATCAGGGTAAGACATATGAGCTGATATACGGGCCTGTGGCAAATGACGACGTCTTTCAGACATTTACACTCTATTCCTTTGGAGCATATACCAAAGAAGAAACGCTGAAAGCACTCAAAATAAAAAATCTGTTTAATCAGATGGTTTTTACAACTGACCATGCGCTTTCTTATCTGAAATGTATCGGTACACTAGATATGATGGAGGGTTGAAAATGGAACAGAATAAATTACCGGGCTTGTTGGTTTTCATAGTTCCACAAATTGTGGAATTAGTTATACAGGAGTATGGCTGTAACGATGAAAAGGCCACAGAGATGCTTTATGAATCGGAGCTTTATGCGTCCCTTGAAAAAGAAGAAACAAAGCTTTGGCATTTAAGTCCTCACGCTCTGTTTGAGATGTACAAAGAGGAGCGTCAGACAGGCCATATTTCGTATCCGGAGGAGGCGTAACATGAGTAAGCAGGGAGAATTTCTTGTATACTGTCTTGAAATGTACAAGGCAGCTAAAAATATGACGGGTAAACAAACTGTGGAGCTTTTTAAGCGGTACGGCATCACTGATTATGTAACTTCCTGCTACGAAGCCCTGCATACCACCGGAACCAAATACATTGTAGAGGATATAGATTTGTTTGTGGAAGCCCGTCAACAGGGCTGAGCAAAAAAAGGCACAGCCAGGAAAGGTGTTATTGCACTGATAATGTGCCTCTTCGGCTGTGCATTTTACGTATCGGCTGGGGGTATGGTTCAACAAGTTTCCCCATTAAACCGTTCCTTTAGGCAGCTTTCTATTTCTTGAACCATGGGTATTATCGGCATAGAGTCTGTGATATTATGGAATTGGCATTAGAATTTCATTTTATCAAAGATGTGTTTAATCGCGATACAAGATTACTAAAATGCACTAATTGGTTGAATAAAACTCCATTGATTGGCACATTTTTACAGATTAGATTCTGGCGAAATAGTGGTAAAATATTCTGAGAAAAGTTTTATACCCTCATTTGCGTTTACTTATGGGCAGGACGAGTGATTTTATATAAAAGGAGGAGCAGAATGAAAAGAAAAGGTATCATTATCCTTGCCAGTATTGTCACAGTGATTATTCTTTCGTATGCTATTTATGTTTTTACAGGAACTCAAAATGCCAAAAATCTCATGTGGGAATATCTTGACGAAAAAGGATACGCTCAAACTGAAATTCAAGACATTACTGTTCATCATTCGATTTTGAACACTATTTTATCATATAACGAATGGAATATTAAAGTGATTTATACCGATGAACCAACATCAATATATAGTTATCATATGAAAGATGGCATCATAGTTGAAGGTGGGGTTTCAGGTGCAACAAATAAAGAAGATTTGAAACACTAACCCGCTTGAAAGCCTTGAATTTACTTGTCTTTCTATAACCTCCCTATGAAGCCCGCCCTTTGTGTGAGGCTTTTTTGCTTCTGTAATCACTGGGTTAATGTGAGCATTATGTATGATGCCCGGATCACAGCCCGCCTGGGAGTCTGACATACATGAAATCTACATTATGTAAGCATTTATATTAATAAAACCAATTTGTTGAAGGAGTTTACATGAATTTGTCGAAAATTTATTCATTGGCATTTTGTTTGAGGTTGTGTGAAAATGTAAAGAACCAGAATACCGGATACACATTAAATAAATGTGTGAACTATGGAATGCATGAAAGGAGATGGAAAAATCGATATGATAACCGAACGGGAAGCACTTTTTGCAACTTTCTCGGGAATACCGGACATCTTGGAAGCGTACTTCAGAAACATACAGGAGGAATATCTGGATAGAAAACGCGGCGAATCGGTATGGACCATAAAGGAGCATCTATATCACCTGGCGGGAGTCCAGGAATTGATGTATCATCGGATTCTGACCATAAAAACGGAGGAAAACCCTGCCATCCGGCCATATTTCCCCGTAAACGAACCGAACCGGGCGTCCCTGTTTCCTTCTGTGGAAGCGGCTTTCAACCATTACCGAGATTGGCGGCGGAAACAGACGGAGGTGCTGCGGGGGCTTACGGAGATGGAATTCAACAAGGAAGCGGTTCATGATGAATATATTCGCTACAACATACCAATTCTTGTGAATCACATCATTTCCCATGACTACTGGCATATGTACCGGATCGAAGAGCTTTGGCTGACAAAGGACGAGTATTTCAGTTAGGATGCCTGCATCAGCTGTCGGTGCTGCTGGCGAGGGTGAGCCGGCAGCTCGGAGACAGCTCGAAATATTAGAGTGAATATCAAGAAGGGTGGAGTTTCGACCAATTTGGGGGAATATTATGCATTTGTTTAATGCAAGTTCATTGTTTAATGAGAATTCTCAAAAAGAAATATTAGGGATTATTAATGATCCGGAAAAATTAAGAAATAGATTAATTGAAGTAAAGAAAATGCTTTTAAAAACATACAATTTTAAAGTTTATAAGGTGCCGGATGATTTTACTGCTGCTTCTTATATAATAGCAACCAATCATTTAACCGATTCTGATGCTCCACTAATAATGAGTTTTTATTATGAGCTTATGCATCAAGTGATAGATACTTATCCGGAGCTATTTGTTTTCGCTAAAGAAAATTGCTTTAATGGTGTTTCCATACCTAAAGAGTTAATGCCGATATTAGAGATGGAAAAAGTCTTTGCAGTTGACCGTAAAAGTTTTGGCGGATCAATGTCGGCGATGAGAGCTGCAGGAAAGTGGTTTGCTGAAGGTGAAAAACCAAAGCATTTTCTAATATTCTCTCAAGGAACAATTTATGACATAAATAAAGACAGAGCAGAAGATATCGAGACAGGAGCATTCTGGTTAGCCAGATTACTGGGTATTCCTGTTTTACCGGCTTTTATTGAGCAAGTTGTTGAAGGGGCCGGGAATCGTTTCGTATTTGGAAAACCAATTTTTGTTCCAAAGGACTGCCGGAATTTTGATGACCATAAACGAATATGGTTAGAGAGAGTAATTGAAGCACAGGATGAATTAGGAACACTTACAGGAATTCCAGCAAGAGAAGCCATCCTTGATAAAGAACATCAAACGAGAAAAACATTTAAACCAGCTTGATTATTAATTTGTTCTGTTGTACATAATCCTATTCTACTCAAACAGAACTTTTAATGTCATCAATGAATCAATCCTATCTTCTTTCCCATGCGCTAACAGGGCTTGTATTGAAGTACCAAATATAGTGCCCAGTATCATTCTGGACAGTGATATGGATGAATAATCTTTAAAAGCTTCTTTATGATAAAATCCACTTATAATATATTTTTCCATTAAGCCAGCTAAGCTATCGAAAAGATCATTGACAAGTCCATTTACAGATGGTGACCAAAGAGCCATACTGGTTAAATCAAAAAAAAGTTTGAATAATTCAGGATTTTTACTTAGCATATCTTGAAAATATTCGATCAGATAGGATATCTTTTCCTTTTCTGTTTTTCCTTTTTTTAAGTTAGCCTCAATTTCCTGTAAATATTGTTGTGCCATCCTTTTTATTACTTCAGTATATAGTCCTTCTTTATTTTTGTAGTAATAATTCAGTTGACTTAAAACAACACCTGCATCATCAGCAATATTCCGTAAGGAAACATTTGCATAACCTCTTATAGATATGCATTTAAAGGCTGCATTGAGTATCTTTTGAGCTTGATTGATCATTTCGAATTCATTAGGCATACGATATCCTCCTATACAGCTCGAACAACAGGTCAATAATGTTATGAATTGGGACGGTTTACCCATATTAAAAAATAACTAATATTATATTGCCTAATCAAAGTGTAAACGTATTTCTATCGGAAACTCATTTTTGCAAACCATACATACCGCTTTTTCAGTTGTTATTATCATTACCTGTTGCTCCTTTTTACAGTAAGGACATTCATTGTAAAGGATCCTTCCTTCAAGCATCTTCTCTATTTTATCCAGATTATCTTTTGCTAATTTATAATAATCCATAATAGATACCCCCATACAAAAACTTTTTACATATATCATTCCAACCAAACCCCAAAACTCAAGCTCTTGAGTCTTCTTTTGTGATTCATATTCCCCTTCATCAATAATTTTCTTATGTCGGATTTCAAATCCCTTCGCAATTACTTCGGACGTACGACTTATTTTTATACCAGTATTTCATTGTCTATTTAATAGTAGTATATTAAAGCAAGGGTAAAATCGTACCAGATAACTGCTCCAATTTTTTTGCTCTGGAGGGAAATAAGGAGTATAATATCGCTGCCTTTGAAATATTCAAGTTATGAAAACCGCCGCGCCAGCGGTTTGGCACTATCCCAAGATACTTTATAAGTGAGTCTGATAAGTACATATCTTATGATTGCACGACGTTTACAAGGATTGTTATAATGAAATAGTATCATTTTCGTATGGGGATAATCAGAAAACTTAACGAGAGAAAATACCGGAGGCCGATAAACCGAAGCTGATTTCAATCGTGCGATATTTTGAATGACCTACAAGTCTTTTTTGCCTATTTTAATCCATTTGCAATACCTGTTCTCCAGAATATCGATCAATTTGAAAATGAGTAGTCCCATGATACTCAAAGCCAGTATTCCGCTGAACATCTCAACATAGTTTACCATCAGCCAGCTGTTCATGATAAAATAACCGATGCCATAGGTCGTTGCAAAGTTTTCACCAAAGAATAGTATGGATATGCTTACACCGACGCTGATTCTTAAAGATGTTATAATTTTGGGCAGAACAGCCGGCAGGATCAAATGTCTGTATATTTCCACTTTTCTTAATCCAAGAGAGCGGACAGAATAAAAAAGCTCTTTTGGTATCTCTTTAACCCCGTCTCTTGCGGCAATAATGATTTGAAAAATGATGATAATGATGATAAGCACGATCTTGGAGGTGTTGCCAAGCCCGAGCAAAATCATCAGTATTGGCAGGAAGGCTATTTTGGGCAGTGGATAGAGTATATATACAATAGGTGTTATGAATTCATCCGCCTTTTTACTGGTACCGATCCATAGGCCGATCAAGCCTCCCAATATCAGGGACAATAAAACCGCAGCCGTTATTCTGCCAAGGCTCACCAATAAATGAAGACTCAGCGTACCTGGAAATATTTTAATAAAGTTTAAAATGGTTTCACAGGGGGATGGAATTGCAGAGGAAGCCACGGTCCAGTGAAGGATGTACCAGAATAATAAAACAATAAAACCTGCATATAGGGTTTTATTGTATAAAATAGCCTTAAGCCTCTTCATTCAGCCATCTCCTTACTTGAAGACATATCTTGTAGAACTCCATGTTATCGCGTGAATCATCAATTCCGAACCAGGGGTTGTCCATTATGTTCTTAATTCTTCCTTTGTCCATAATAACAATTTTTTGTCCAAGGAAAACAGCCTCTTCAATACTGTGGGTCACCATGACCAAAGTGATCTGATTTTCTTTGTAAATACTCAATATCAGATCCTGTATATGCTCCTTTGTTATTGCATCCAGGGCTGAAGAGGCTTCATCCATCAGCAGCAGGTCGGGTTCCAGCACGATGGCTCTTCCGATGCCGACCCTTTGCTTTTGCCCGCCGCTAAGCTCACCGGGGAACTTTTTAGCATGTTCCTCTATGCCGAGGCTTTTTAATGTTGAGGAAACCCTGGCATTCACTTCATCCTTCTTAAAGTCTCTGGATTTCAAAGGGAAGGCGATGTTATCCCATACATTTTTCCACGGAAGAAGGCCATAATCCTGAAGGATCAGGCTTGTCCCCTTTCTGATGCCATTCAGTTCATCACCGTCGATAGTGATCTTACCTGAAGTTGGCCTGATAATTCCTGCCAAAGCATATAAAAGTGTAGTCTTGCCGCAACCTGACGCACCGATTACCGCGCAGGTACTATTCTTGTCAATGCTTAGCGAAACGTTATCCAGGGCTGTTTCATCTCCGTAACACACCCTTATGCCGTCAATATCAACCATCACTTTACGAACTTCCCTTCAACAAGGTCTTCATATTTTAAATCAACCTTCTTCTTCAGAACCTTTTCATTCCAGTCCATAATGTTTCGAAGGTACTCTTCACTTGGTACCCTGGCTTTATTATATTTTGGCAAAATGATTTTATCTTTAATTTCCGGCTTGAGCTTTAACGTTTCGATCAATAACTCTCGGGCCTCGGTATCATCCCGCATGATTTCCTCAACAGCTTTATTATAAGCTTCATGGAATAGCTTGATGGCTTTTTCATTCTCTTTGATGGCCTTTCCTGTGAAGACCATGACATCCGGTGAAAACGGATCGTTATTCCCGATGAGTTTCTTGGTCAGACCGTTCAACTCGCCCTGGGAAGCCATCGGCTCAGGAACAACCGCCATATCAAGTGTGCCTTTGCCAACCATTTCAAGCCTTGCAGGAATCTCGTTTATGTAGATTTTCTCCACATTGTACTTATCTCCAAGACTTCTGTCGGATAAATAATTTGTAACGCTGACCTCCATCATCCCCGCCTTAATATCCTTCTTTTCAACAAAGCCCTTTTTAATTAAAAAAGGGAATACGCCGTCTGTGCTTGTTGTTACCTTTATATCAAAGCCATTTTCTACATTATTGATCAAAGCAATGACATCCGTCATAGCTCCGTCCAGTTCGCCACTTTGAAGGGCGCTTTGCCGGTTCATTGCGCTTGTATACACTTGCAGTTCCACATTTAATCCAAGTTCCTCAAAGTATCCCTTTTTGTCTGCAACAAATATCGGCGCAGCGTCCACTGCCGGCATAACTCCGATTTTAAGACCCAATGTTTCATTTGAAACCACTGATGCAACATTCTTCACTCCGCAGCCAGCTGTTAATGCCATGATAATTACCAGCAGCACTGAAAATAACTTTTTAATGAACATACGGTATCACATCCTTTAATTTAGTGAGAAAAAATAAATGATATAAATAGTTTATAAAATAACAATACCAAATTATCACTTGAATGCATACATCAGCTTTACACAAATTTATATTCTGTGATCTGGCAAATAGACCTCAAATGTAAACTGTGTGTTTTGAACACACTTGAGAGGATCCACGCCGTAAATTCTCTGTATGAGGCGTGCCCAATTTTTTTTGAAACGTTTGCGTGTCAGGGTGGAGCGGTTGTTAGCGAGGAAGACAATGATTCTGGATGAGGCGGCTCCAGTGTGGATCCAGAGAAAAGCAGCATACATTTATTATCCGTTTTATCGAGAAAGGGTCAATCTACCGATCATGTCAATTGGTGATGCAGCAAACCTGGCATTGGATTTTGATAAAAAAGCACAAACCATCATACCAGGCGAAAGGGCAGGTAAGGGAGTCAGCTTGTTTGAACGGTCATACGACACAATATAGTGCCTCGTTTGCGTCTTTTCCTGATCTGCTAAGCTATGCTGGCTGACTTTCATGCACCGACCCAATTCTCGAGCCAAGTCGTTCAACTCGCTCGAATTCACGGACATTATTAGTGACGATAATCAGTCCTTTAGCCTTCGCATGTGCTCGGATATATCCCGGAGGCATATGCCATTCTCCTGACGAATAGCCGATACAGTCCTCCAAGCCAGACTGAAACACAAAACATTTCCAGCAGGAAATCAGTCACGTATTCTGTAATATGTCCCGCTTCTGCCTGAAGCAGCATATCTGCAACCCAATAGGTCGGCAGCAGGTAACCAAAAACCTGGTCAGGTCAAAAATTATTTCTAAAACCTATTGCATTATTTTGACGCTTAAATTATAATTAGTTTATTAAAAAAACGTTTTTTTGAGGTGAAACAATTGTCTAGTATCAAGGACGTTGCAAAAAGAGCGGGGGTGTCCATTTCCACCGTTTCAAATACTCTAAATGGAACCCGGTTTGTCAGCGACGATCTTAAGGATAAGATTATGGACGCAGTGAAAGAATTGGACTATCATGTAAATCCCATTGCCCGCAGTCTAAAAAACAAAGTGACAATGACTATTGGCGTAATTCTCACAAACATGAACCGAATATTTATCCCACAGATGGTTTGCGGCATGCAGGAGGCAGCCACCAATCTGGGCTATCACCTGATGATTTACAATACCAACGATGACTTCGAAAAAGAAAAAGCCTATGTGGATATACTCACCAACAGCCGGGTGGATGGCATCATTGTGGATTCGGTGGCACCCCTGGATACCGTAGAATACTATCATTATCTGGCCAGGCTATTTCACCGTGGCAATCGGATTCCAGTGGTAAGTATTGAACGCAATTTAGAGAAATATGGAATATCCTCAGTGTATGTTGATAATCATATGGGGGGCTATAAAATTACCGAGCATTTAATTCGGTCGGGCTGTAAAAAAATTGTGCATATAAGTGGCACCCAATGCTCAGAAATGGTGACACTGCGATTTGCGGGCTACCGACAGGCTCTGGCAGATAATGGTGTAGCTTTGGATGAAAGGCTGACCCTTACCGGCGATTTCTCGCCACTTAGCGGCTATCGGGCAATTCGATCGTTGTTGACAAATGAAGTGGCCTTTGATGGCATCTTTGCCGACAACGACCAAATGGCGATTGGCGCTCTTAAGGCAGTGATTGAAAATAACCTGCGTATACCGGAGGATGTAAAAATCGCTGGGTTCGACAACACCGTTGTATCCTCCATTGTAGCACCGGCTGTTACTACTGTTAATGTACCCAAGCGGCGGATGGGTGAAGAGGCTGTAAATATGCTCTACACCATGCTGCTTTGCTGTCTTGAAGGTGAAAGCAAGCCTAAAATCACTGTAAAAGAACTTGCGTCAAGTCTTTTAATTCGTGAATCCACATGCTGTGGGAAAGAAACCAACTGGGAAATGGAAGACTGGTAAAAGCAGTTCAACTATAAAATCAGCTTGTTGTTTTGAATTCGCATTTTTAGGTAATTATAAAAAAACGATTTTTTGAGTCACAAAGAGATGACCGTACTTGGGCTTTACTCTGGGAGTTTGGTTATTGCAGTCAAGTTCCCAGACAAAAATATAGGTTTTTCATCTATTTGGTTATAATCTATAGGAAAGGAGAGAGTTGATACAAACAAAAAAACGTTTTTGTACAAGTTGGAATATTTTTAAACGAAAAGAGAGGGAGATTATGAAAAGACTATTCAGTAGCACATTGATTCTAGCGATCCTCGTGGCAACAACGGCATGTGGCAGCGGCGGCGCAAACACCGACCAGTCAGTATCGTCTATTGTAAGTGCTTCCACATCTGTGGCCAATCCAAGCTCCGCTGATTCTCAGGGAGCTGTCAAGGAATTGACTATGCTGGGCGTAGCTGAGGGCATGGAATGGGCCACCTTCATTTCACAGGCAGCGGCTCCTTTCGAGCAGAAAAACAATGTTAAAATCATCTTTACCGCTACCACTTCTGCGGATTTTTTACAGCAATTTATGGCTATGACCAATTCTGGTGCGCCTCTTGACGTTATGCGTATCAATGGTCAGGATGCTCGGTTTTTAACCCAAAGCAAGTTCTTGATGAACCTGAAGGACTATACCAGCATAGACACGGATATTTTTCTTGGAAGTGCACTGGCCCCATATACCTTTGATGACGGCATTTATGCGATTCCCTTCGATGATGCCACCGGAAGCGGTTTATATTATAATAATGCAATCTTCGAGGCCAACGGTCTGACACCACCCAAGACCTATGACGAGTTGCTTGCAGTTTCCAAAACGCTCAAGTCAAAGGGCATTATTCCGATCGCCTTTGGCGGCCAATCGAAATACATGTGGCCTATGTGGTTTTTCCAGACGCTGGGACAGCAGTGCGCAGGTAAAACCTTTGACTTTACGATGCAAACCTTGCGTGGCGAAGTCAAGTGGACAGACGCAAAATATGTCGAAGCCATGCGCGGACTGGAAGCTCTTGCCAAAGCGGATCTATTTCAGCCCGGCGTCAACGGCACTGATACAACCGGTGGTGAATCTATCTTCATTTCGGAAAAGGCGGCCATGTTCTACGGCGGAACATGGAACACAACCAATTTCGTGGCTTCCGGTCTGGACGGCAAACTGGGTATTACACTTTATCCCCTGATTAAAGAGGGTAACGCCTATTACCAGACAGGTGCTCTGGGCGGCACTGCCATTGCAGGCTATTCCAAAGCTGCAGAGGAAAATAAGAAGATGATCGCAGAATTTGCAGCATTCTTGAGCAATTCCGACAACACCCGCGCAAAAATGTTATTCCAAGCCAATGGTGATGAGGCTAGTATTTCCGGTTTGTCCATCCGCAAGGATGTTAAGTTTCCTGAAACTCCCATTATGACCAAAATAAAAACCGATATACTCCCTGTGACCGAAACCTTCCTCGACTGGTATTGGCCGCCGGAGATAACCGTTGCCTTCCAGGATGAGATTCAAGCTGTAATCGGTCTAAAAAGAACCCCCGAACAAGCAATGGACAATATTCAAAAGGTGTTTGACGGCCTGGTGACAGGCGGCTACACTTTCAAGTGATCCAACGTTATCCAGTATTATTGGGAGCCGGGCGGTGAATTCACCGCCCAAAGGCTCAACTTCGCCATAAGGAGGTAGTTATACCGACATGAAACTCAACAGTAGAGTTTTTAAGGACAACCGGGATGCTTACCTGTTTGTTTTTCCCGCACTATTGGTTTTTGCCTTTTTTACGATATACCCGACAGTTTCCGGCTTTGTCACCTCGCTATACAAGTGGGATGGCTTTACGGAAAAAACTTTCGTGGGGCTTAATAATTACATTAAGCTGTTTCAGGACTCCACTTTCTGGACAGCCATAAGCCATAACACCTATTATGCTGTGTTTACCGTAATCGCCAAGGTAACAATTGGTTTTTTAACTGCTGTTTTGCTAAATGGCAAGTTTCGCGGCACACAGATTTATCGGACAATATTTTTCACCCCTATGGTAATGTCGTTTGTCGCGGTAGGCGTTCTTTGGTCGTGGATTTTTAACCCTACTTTTGGATTAGCCAATACCATATTGCAACATATCGGCTGGAGCGGCGCCATGCCTATCTGGCTGGGCGACCCAAAGCTTGTGCTGCCTGCTCTGATGTTTGTGGATATCTGGCGATGGAGCGGCTACCATACTGTGCTCTATCTGGCAGGGCTTCAAAGCATATCGGTCGATATTTATGAAGCTGCGGCAGTCGACGGTTGCAATGGACTGCGAAAAATGCTTTATATAACGATTCCCCAGATGAAAGCAGTAATTATCATGAATTTTGCGATTTGCCTCATGGGCGCCTTCAACCTCTTCGACCTGGTGTATGTCACAACCAAGGGCGGACCTTATGGCTCTTCTGAAGTTCTTCTAACCTATATGTACAAGCTGGCGTTTGCAGGCCGGCAGTTTGGCTACGCCACCACCATCGGATATGTGAACCTGCTGTTTATAATAGTGGTGACCACCATTCAGCTGCGGGCTATGCGAAAGGATTAGGAGGAGAACAAATGAATGTAAAAGAACTGAGCCTGAACATATGCCGATATGGTGTGCTGACTGTCTTGTCGGTACTGATTGTCTACCCTCTGATTTGGCTGGTGAGCGCCTCTCTGAAAAATAAAAATGAATTTTATACCAATGTATGGGGACTACCGAAGAAATATCAGTTTGAAAACTATAAGATTGCATTCAAGACAGCGGGAATTGCAAAAAATTTCTGGAATACCTTGTTTGTTGTGTCTATTGCACTTGTGTTTATTATCCTTATCAGCTTTCTTGCATCCTACGCCTTTTCGCGTATCAAGTTCCGGGGGTCGCTATTTCTAAACGTCATGTTTGTTTCTGCAATGATGATTCCCATTCAGATAATTTTGATTCCGCTTTATGATCTCGAGCGGAAGATAGGTACTATGAACACTCTGTGGGGACTGATTCTGCCTTATATTTCAGGTGGATTGCCTTTCTCCATTTTTATCCTCACCGGTTTTCTTGGTGCCTTACCACGGGAACTGGATGAGGCTGCAACGATTGATGGCAGTTCCCGGGTGCGCACCGCTTTTACCATTTTATTTCCGCTGGCACGGCCAGGTATTGCGACAATTGTAATCTTCCAGTTCATGAACATTTGGAATGATATGTTTCTGCCACTGGTATTCATTCAAAATCCCAGATTGAGCACCCTCACCCTGGGACTAATGAAGTTCAACGAACAGTATGCTACAGTGGATTTCACAAAGCTGTTTGCTGCGGTAATCATTATTAACATACCGATTATTCTGGTGTATGTGATATTTAACAGGCAGTTTATTAATGGACTGACCTCAGGATCTGTGAAGAGTTGATAAATTTTTTAAGAGAGTTGGTGGTTAGGCTATGAGCAAAAGCCTTATACAAGAAGTTTACAAGAAAAACGGCGGGATTTTTCGCCTTATCCCTGTGTTTGTACCCCGTAGGTTTTCAAGTCCCGGCAGACGGTTGCGGCTGCATCCCGATGATTATTTTGCGCTGGGCACAGCTCGTGGCGCTATTAAGGAACGATGGTTTTCTAGTGTAATTCGTTGCATGAATGGTGAATTGGCCGCTGAGGACGAAGGGTACAGCTATGTTTCCTGCTCAGACGACCCCGACGATAAATTCACACTCAAAGCTGCAATAGAAGAGCTGGGCAAGGACATAATAGGCAGGGAACTGATGCAAGCTTATGGTACATGGCCTATGTATTCGAAGTTTTTTGACTATGAGGATCCGCTGTTCCATCATCTGCATCTGGGTTTTGAGGATGCAGCAAGGGTGGCTCATCTGGGTAAGCCAGAGGCGTACTATTATCCGTCTCAATATAATAATGTGCCTGGTAAATTTCCCCATACATATTTTGGATTCAGTCCGGACACCACCAAGGAGCAAGTAAAAGAACGCCTTTCAAATTTTGAAAAAGGCGATGGGAGAATTACAGAGCTATCCCGTGCCTATCGCATCCAGTTGGGCACAGGATGGTATACACCGCCGGGAGTGGTTCATGCCCCGGGTTCTTACCTGACCTATGAACCTCAGTGGAATTCCGATGTGAACGCAGTGTACGAAAACATTACATCCGGAGAGGTTTATCCTTATGACATGCTGGTTGAGAACTGCCCGGAGGATAAAAAATACGATCTTGATTATATAATCAGCCTGATGGATTGGGAAAAGAACATTGATCCCGACTATAAGAAAACCTATTTCCGCCCGCCTGTCATAGCGGCAGAAAACGATGAATACGTTGAAAAATGGATTGTATATGACAACGATTACATTAATGCCAAGGAACTGACTATTTATCCGGGACAGACAGCGCTAATCCAGGACAATGCGGCTTATGGCTGCATCCTGATACAGGGACATGGCAAATTTGGCTGTTACGATGCCGAAACTGCTGGAATGCTTCGATTTGGCCAGCTAAGCGCAGATGAATATTTTGTGGGCGAACCGGCTGCCAAAGCAGGTGTGGTTGTTAAAAACCACTCAAAATTTGAACCATTGGTTATGCTTAAGCATTTTGGGCCTAATAACAGTTTTGCGTCGAATAAATAGATCGAGAATCAAACAGAGGGGGATGTACAATGTCAAACAAGATTAAACTGGAAACCTCTAACCTGATATTGGAGTTTAGCCGCGATAACGGTTCTCTGATCCGCATCTACTCCAAGATTTCGGGATGGGATATAATCAAACGCGAACATCTGGGCCTTTCTTGGAAGCTTATGCTGCCATTGGAGGGCCGACGCAACAATAATGCATGGGGCCACCTGCAACCTGCTGCCCCTGCATGTACCGAGGGCTCCGGTAAGGTCAGCTTTGTGTGGAGCAAAATAAGCACAGAGTTTGGCGGGGAACAGCAGGTAGAAGTTGCCTCAACCTGCGAGATCGTGAATGATCAGGCTGTATTCCGCATGAAGATCAAAAACCGCTCACAGCAATATGTTGAGAATGTCTATTATCCCTATATAGGCGACCTCTATCGTACCGAGGGTTGTAAGAGGCTGGTCTTTGAGCATGGTGAATATATTGGTTTAAAAAGCCTTGAGATGTACCCCACGTTTCCCAATCCAGTGGGTACCCACAGCGTGGACTATCCCACCATGGTGATTCAGACCGACCATGCGAACCCGCCAATGTATCCTTTCGGCCTTATTTCCGATCAGGTGGGCAACGGCCTTTATCTGGGGCTATGTGAGCGCCGTATTTCGCCGGTGACCTGGCATGCCGAGGCTCTGCCCGGCTGGCGAAAGTCAATGGACTTTCGCCTGTTTGACGGGGACAAAACCGGGGACAAAGAGGTTTATACCCGTTTCGCAGTTGGACATATGCCTTTTGTGGCTCCTGACATGGATTACGAATTACTTCCTTTTGCGATGGATGCATTTAAAGGCGACTGGGCAGCGGGGATAAACTGCTACACCAAATCCAGCAAGAACTGGAACAAGCTTCCCAAGAAGATGCCAGCATGGGCAAAGGAGCCTCATTCATGGCTGCAAATCCACATCAATTCCCCCGAGGATGAACTGCGTATTAAGTTTAAGGATTTGCCCAAAATCGGAGCCGAGTGCAAGCAATATGGTGTGGATGCCATTCAGCTGGTGGGATGGAACGATGGCGGTCAGGACAGAGGTAATCCCTCCCACGACCCGGACCCCCGGCTCGGTACCTTTGAGGAGCTTAAACAAGCTATCGCCGAAATCAAGGCAATGGGTATCAAGCTTATTCTGTTTGCAAAATTTGTCTGGGCCGATCAATCCAATACTAACTTTGAAAGCATCTATAAGGATTTATCGATAAAAGATCCCTATGGCAACTATTATGTTTACAAGGGCTATCAGTATATGACGTTGTCGCAAATGGCCAATGTTAATACACGCAGACTGATACCCATGTGCTTTGGCAGTGAGAAATACCTCGAGATCTGCAATACAGAGTTTCAAAAATGCGTTGATCTGGGTGCGGACGGTATATTATTTGATGAATGCCTACATCACTCGCCCACACTGTGCTGCTTTGATACGAGTCATGGCCACCGTTACGGCGAATCCACCTATCAGTTTGATGAAAAGCTGATTGAGGGCTTCCGCAAAATTGTTGCAGACAGGGAGTTTCTCATAGCAGGGGAAGCCATTTACGACTTCCAGCACAACTACTATGATGTGTCTTATGCTCGAACCTGGGGACGCGATCACAAACCCACCAACCGGTATATGAGGCCTCGCGGGGAAATTATGACCGCTGTTATCGGCTTTGACGACAGAGATATGGTGAACCAATGCCTGCTCAATCGTTATATTATCAGTTATGAGCCTTATAACTTCAAGGGGATGTTGTCCGACTATCCAACTACAGTTTTCTATGGCAAAAAAATGGACAAACTGCGTACCGACCTGCGCAAATGGTTCTGGGATGGTGATTTTTGCAATAAGCAGGGTGCCACAGTGACAACTGGTGACAACACAGCCCTAAGCAGCTTTTCAGTATTCACCGCAAAGGACAGTTCTCAGGGCATGGTAGTCTGCAACTACGACGGGGAAAAAACGATCCAGGTTCTCCCTGCACTTACCTCGGGAGCAAAGCTGACCAATTATCGCCTCATCGACTGGACGGATTCCAAGAGCTTTGACGGATGGATTGAACTGCCCCCCATGTCTGCTGCTGCTATCTACTAATACACAGATTCTCCCAACGAATTACCGGAATAAACCATTGCCCGGCCGATGCAGAACCATATATTGGCCGGGCAATATAATAAGAGGAATATTTTATGCTAAAATCTTTACCCATGGCACTGACGCCAAAGCTATACGAAATATTATACAGCATGGGCCACGGTGACAGGCTGGTCATCGCCGATGCAAACTTCCCAGGGGCTGCCAATGCGCGGCGGGTTTATCTTGCACCGGGACTTTCCAGCTGCCAGACACTGGAGCTGGTGCTGGAACTGTTTCCCATTGATAACTTTGTCCAGGATGCGGTTGCCTACATGGCGGTTGCTCCGGGGGATGACTACCTGCCTACCACCTGGGACGACTATGGCCTCATGTTGGCCAAAAACACAGGAAATCAGCCCGAGCCGGTCTACCTGAACAGGGAGGAATTTTATCAAGCGACCCGGGAATCCTATGCCGTCATTCTTACCGGTGAAACCCGCAGATATGGCAATCTGATCATACGAAAAGGCATTGTGGAATGATTTTTGCTGCAGGTGAAATTAGATATTTATTTTATAGGGGGTTTTGTATTGTCTGTGAATTTCTTAGGCATTGATATGGGTGGAACCATGGTTAAAGCAGCAATATTTGATCAAAACGGGACACAGCTGGCGGTGGCTGCCGCCGCTACTGTGTTGCTGACTCCGAGGCCTGGTTTCACCGAACGGGATATGGAAGAATTTTATGACAAGGTATGTGCAGTAGCAAAAGAGGCTGTGGCCTCTGCCCGGGGAAACTCCAGCAGCATAGCGGGGGTTTCCTGCACCGGCCACGGCAAGGGCTTATACCTTTGGGGGCAAAACGATGTCCCAGCCAGAAACGGCATTATCTCCACCGACAGCCGGGCGGCGGATTACCTGGCTGACTGGCGGCGGTCAGGTATTGAGCAAAAAGCTTTTGCGCATACCTGCCAGAGCATCCACGTCAGCCAGCCCTGCGCATTGCTGCGATGGGTGAAGGACAACGAACCCGAGGTATATTCAAATATTCGATGGGTATTCGAGGCCAAGGATTACATCCGGTTCCGGCTCACCGGAGAGGCATTCGCCGAACTAACCGACTATTCGGGCACCAGCCTGTTGAGCCTGAAAACATGTAGTTTTGAGCCAAGGCTGTTCGAATTGTTCAATATTCCGGAAATGATAGATAAGATGCCGACGCTCAAAGGCTCCTTCGATCTGTGCGGACGCATTACCGCTGACGCCGCCGCCCGGACCGGCATTCCACAAGGTACGCCTGTAGCCGGGGGAATGTTCGACATAGACGCCTGTGCTTTGGCAATGAACATTCTTGATGAAGATCATCTGTGTGCTATCGCAGGAACCTGGGGAATCAATGAGTATATTTCCAGGACGCCTGTGCTGGACGGCTCGGTGGCCAGAAATTCCTTCTATTGCGTCCCGGATTATTATCTTATAGAGGAATCCAGCCCTACTTCGGCGGGTAATCTGGAGTGGCTGGTTAAAAATATCCTGGATGAGGACAGAGCAAAAGCCAAAAATCGGGGCGTATCCCTTTATCAGCAGTTGGATAAACTCGTGGAGCAGCTTCCGCCCGAGCAGTGCGGCGTCTATTTTCTGCCCTTCGTATTTGGCGGTACTGATAATCCTCTGTCCAAAGGCAGCTTTGTAGGTTTCAGCGCTGGTGACGGAAAGGCTCAAATGGTCCGGGCAGTGTTCGAGGGAGTGGTCTATTGCCACAACACACACATTCGGCGGTTACTGGCCAGCAGGAGTGAGAACCGTCCGCTGAGCATCCGTTTGGGCGGCGGCGCTGCTCGTTCGAGGGTTTGGGTACAAATGTTCGCCGATATTACCGGGCTGCCTGTCGAAGTGGTGGAGGTGGAAGAGTTGGGCACCTTGGGCTGCGCAATCAACGCAGCTGTTGCCTGTGGGTTCTACCCAGGCATTGTGTCAGCCGTGGAGGCCATGACCCGCCGTACTGCGGTCGTCTACCCAAATCCAGCCAAGCAGAAGGTCTACGCGCGGAAATTCCAGGCCTATCAGCGGCTAGTGGCAACACTGGATCCGTTTTGGTCTGTTTTAGGAGAGGTGATGGAGTGGTGAATAATCTACTGGGAATTTATGAAAAGGCAATCTCTGAAGCTTATTCCTTTGAGGAAAAGCTGGACTGCGCCAAACGGTTGGGCTTTGATTTTATGGAACTTTCGCTGGACGAAAGCGATGAGCGGCTGGAGCGCTTATTCTATCACAGGGATCAAGTCGGTCAGATGCGGCAGGAGATCTGGAAGTCAGGGGTTCTGCTTCTTTCCATGTGTTTTTCAGGCCACCGACGATATCCGTTGGGCAGCAAGGATAAACAGGTGCGCAAAAAATCTCTGGAGTTGATGGAGAGGGCGATCTCACTGGCCTGTGACCTGGGTATTCGTGTCATCCAACTGGCTGGATACGATGAATACTACCAACGAGGGGATTCCCAAACCCGCAGGCTGTATATGGAGGGTATGTGGGAAGCACTGCAAATGGCTGAGCGTTATCAGGTAATGCTGGCTGTTGAGATTATGGATACCACCTTTATGAACTCCATTTCCAAATATCTGGAACTCAAGGAGCAACTACCTTCCCCGTGGTTTACGGTTTATCCCGACATCGGAAATCTTACCGCCTGGGGCAACGACGTGCCTGCTGAACTGAAAAAGGGGATGGGCGAGATAGTGGCAGTACACATCAAGGAAACACTGCCGGTGACGCCGCAAAGCCCCGGACACTTCAAGGAGGTGCCTTTCGGCGAGGGGACCGTGGATTTCGTGGAATGTCTCCACACCCTGCAACAACTGGGCTATGGTGGGCCTTATCTGATTGAGATGTGGACGGGCAAATCACAAAACGCCGAGGAAGAAATCCGTGCCGCTCGCAGATTTGTACTGGAAAAAATGGATAAAGCAGCAAATATTACAAACAATGTTTAGTAATATAACCGCTCTTTTTGTAAAACCGCTTTGGATAAGCAATATCGTCACGTTCGTCCAAAACACGGATACGCCACTCCCAAGGGCTGGTTCCCGGATCACCGGTATGCCAGCGAACAGGCGCCGCCCAATACCTGAATATCATAACTGTACTTAAGGGATTGAGCACGGCGTATGAAAACAACAAAATAAGTACAACACTTGAAAAGCTCTCACTATCATGCAATGTGGCGAACAGCAGATTTTGTCGAATTTTCCATTGCCCGTGAAGGCATACTTGTAAATGAACACCTGCGCATGATTGAGAAAGCGATTTATGATAAAACCCTCCTGAGCATAGATTACGCCGACACTGAGTAGATGGCATCAACGCGGTTGGCAGAGCACCTTGCTCGTTCTTATCAATGGTATGCCTGGTATATGTTCGCCTACTGTGTTGAAAAGCAGGATTACAGGCTGTTTAAACTATCGAGGATTTCAAAATGCGAACCTGTTTCAGGGACTTTTTCAAAGGAGCCTGGAAACATTGAATGGCTGATGAAAAACAAATCCGGATCCGATCAAAGAAAATATTATCATATCCGTTTGTTATGTAAAAATGCAATCCTCCAGCAGGCACTTGAGTATCTGAACAGAAATACCATTGAAGAACACGAAAATGGCACTTCATTATTGCCTGACAACTCCGCATGGGTACCCCGCCGACGATTCGACCTTCCTCAGGAACAAATACCCTGTCCGTGCTTATGATGGACGATAATCTGTGTACGAAAATAAAGATTTTTATATTATATGAAGCATACACCTAAAATAAGAGGTTAAATTACGTAAACAATGCTTTCGCTGCACCAGCCGTCATACTTATGGCCATATTTATAGTGTATCCGCTAATTTCACGGGAGACTTCTATGCCCAGCAGGTGACCATCCGCAGTATATCGAGAGGATCATCAATTGTTTACACAAAGTAAGTTTAAACCTGCCAGACATGGGGTAATAACATATTACTGCATTTTTGCCGGTCCCCAAATAGTACTGGACATAAAATGGTTTATCATTTTTATGGAAGAGTAATATACAGTGTAACAAATGCAGCATCTTAATCAAGAGAGGTTCATATTATGATATTTATTAACAAGAGAAAAGCAGAAGCAGCTATTAATAAGGTTTATAACGGAGATTTTGAATCTGCGGCAAATGAACAATATGAAAAGCATTTTTTGCTGAAACAAATCAAAAACCTGAGTATGAGGCTTAACGTCGGAAAAAAGAAAATCAGCGGCTTGTTAAAGGAGACTTTAGGCATTGCTACGCTGATAAGCAATTTTGATTTAAAGCTTAAGTTTTACAGTAACGGTATTTTAACTGCAACTGAAAGAATTTCTGAAATGGCATCAAATGTATACTCTGCAACTGAAGAAGCAGCAGCCTCAATAAATCAAATCACAAATGCAAATACAGATCTGGTTTCATCGCTGGAGAAAATAGCGCTAGAATCAGACCGACTATCTGATAATACGAAAAAGAGCAATGATGTAATTCAACAGATTAAGAGTGAAAACAGCAGTGTAATAAAACTATCACATAATATGAAAATTAATGTAAATGATTTAATTAGCACTGTTGAATACTTGACGGAAAAAGTTGAGGGTATTGCCGGAATTTCAGATCAAACAAACCTTCTTGCCTTGAATGCTTCCATTGAGGCTGCCAGAGCGGGTGATGCCGGAAAGGGATTCGCCGTTGTCGCTGATGAAATACGGAAACTATCGGATACAACGAAAACAATGCTTAATTCTATTAATACACTGCTAAAGGATATTAATGATGCATCACAAAAAAGTTCATCCAGTGTAAATGAAACAATGGAGTCAATGAACAGGGTCAATTCCGACGTTGAAATAATGGCTGAGCTTATGACTGTTAATCTGAATTCGATAAGTCATATATCAGAGAGCCTTGTGAGTGTTGCAGCTGTAAATGAAGAACTAAACGCATCAATGGAAGAAGTAACTTCCACTATGGATGAAATAAGCGAGAATGCCGGGCGAACCAGTGAATTCGCGGATGAACTGCAAGACATAGGCAAATCGATACATGAAATGTCAAATGCAATGGCTGACATTGAAATAAAGGTTGATACCCTGGCCAAGAATGGAGGGGAGCTGGCCGGTGATAGCTATTATGGGCTTTCAAATGATGATTTTTCCAATACGGTAGAACTGGCAGTAACAGCACATGCCAACTGGCTTGCGAATTTAAAATCAATGGCTGAAAATATGAAGGCAAGCCCGATACAGACAGATGATCACAAGTGTGGATTCGGTCATTTCTATTATTCCGTGAAACCTGTATCGAATAAGATTTTACCGTTATGGAACGAAGTTGAAAAATATCATTACGAACTTCATAAAAAAGGGGATATGGTACAGGACAGCATAAAAATAAATAACAAAGATAATGCAGCAAAGCATGCTAATGAGGCTCAGGCAATCTCTGAAAAGATTATTGACAATTTTACGCGCATGGTGGCTGTCACGAAGGAGATGACACTAAATGGAGAGGATGTATTTCGCCCCACTCTGTATCAGGATAACTGATTATCCGGCTTATACCGGACTGGTATAATTGAGTGCTTCAGCATCGTTTGTGAAACTGCCGTATTCTATTGCTTTTACAAATGACATATATTTCTGAATGTTCATATTGGACCTCTGATATGGCCGATACTTATCATGCAAAGCGTGACAAGCATCGGCTGTTATTTTTTACTTTTCTTCCAATAGTGACCTCCCTGTGCAGGCAGCGGCAATCCGGAGCCGCTTTCAGCCGTTATCTTTTCAGCTGTTTTCTTGAGTGGAACGATGGACTATATGCAGATCATCGGTGCCGTACTGATTCTTGGCGTTGCTGTATTCGGAGAACTATATTGCCGAAAGAGATCACTCCTATCTTAAAAAAATTTATAACAGTGAAAAACTATTCAGTGGATTAACTTACCAAGCATATGAAAAAATATATCAAAGCATGTAAAATAGTTTTATAATAATTTTATCACGCCTAATGAGAAGGATAGACGTATGAAAAACAAGTTGAAAAATGGGGAGTATTTGAGGCAAGAGTATATGGTAAAATGGATGGCAATCCCTATGTGGATTATGATATACATGCAGTATTTTCAGGAACGAAAGAGACCAGGAATGTAAACGGATTTTATGATGGCAATGGCGAATATGTTGTAAGATCTATGCAGGATTTTGAAGGGTCAATTGTTCCGCAGGGAACGTTTACGGGGCATTTTCGGATTGTCACAGGCGGCAGGTCCTATATGGCTGTTCGTATTCAGAAGGTAAAGTGATTTAAACAGCGGATTATTCAAAGCAACCTGATTATATACAGGTTCACCCCAGCAAAAATATTTTATGGAATGGTGGCGGATCATGGGGATCATAAACGTAAATAATTTATCCAAATCTTTCTCTTACTATAAAAAAGATGTCGGAATCAAGAGTTCATTCATGAATTTGTTTCACAGAGAGAAGTTGAGTAAAGAAGCTGTAATAAATGCTTCCTTTGAAATTGATGAGGGTGAGGTCGTTGGATTTCTCGGCCCAAATGGAGCAGGAAAGACAACTACCTTAAAAATGCTGTCAGGCATACTTTATCCTACCAGCGGTGAGGCTACTGTTCTTGGGTATACGCCATGGGACAGAAAAAAAGATTTCAAGATGAAGTTTTCTATTGTCATGGGCCAAAAAAGTCAATTATGGTGGGATCTGCCCGCAAATGAATCCTTACACCTGAATAAATATATCTATGAAATTGATGACAAAGCGTATCAGTCTTCTCTTGATGAACTGGTGGAATTACTGGATGTCAGAGAGTTGTTAAAAGTTCAGGTAAGAAGGTTATCCCTGGGAGAAAGGATGAAAATGGAGCTGATTGCGGCGTTGATCCATAAACCGAAGGTTATTTTCCTGGATGAGCCGACAATTGGTCTTGATATCATCTCTCAAAAGAAAATCAGGGGGTTTTTAAAGTATTACAACCAACAAACGAAAACTACAATAATACTTACCAGTCATTACATGAATGATATCGAAGACATGTGCAGGAGATCCATCATTATTAATCAGGGTAAAGTTGTATTTGATGGTCAGCTAAATATGGTAAATGAATTATTTAGTCAAAAAAAGCTGATAAAATTGCAATTGTCAAATTCCGTTGAAGAAAGTGAATTGAAGAAATTTGGTGACCTAAGAGAGTATGCAGGTTTAAGTGCAACAATTGAAGTAAATAAGACAGAACTAAAGAGTTATTCTCAAATTATCCTGGACAAATTTCCTGTGCTGGACTTTAATATTGAAGATATTCCTATTGATGAAGGGATTTCGTTGATATATCAAAAGGGTGGTGAGCAAGATGAGATTCCTGCAAAAATACTTTAAGGCTTTCCTAATGGGGCTTCAAAGCTCGATGGAATACCGTGCAGACTTTTTGTTAAGTGTTTTCAGCGGAGCATTCATCATCGTTATTCAATGCTTCTTATGGACCGCTATCTTCAAAAGCTCTTCAAACTCAGTCATATATGGATATACCTACCCTCAGATGATTGCATACTCCATTATGGCTGGTTTGGTTGCAAAGATCGTTGCAACAGGGTTTGAATGGGAAATTGCTGAGGATATTAAAAATGGAGGACTTAATAAATTCATCATTCAGCCAATCGGGTACTTTTATTATAGAATATGCTGTTTTTTCGGGCGTAAGGCTTTACAGCTGGTAGTGCTGTTTATCATGTCTTTAGCGGGACTAATGTTTTGCAATATTGGTTTAGGCCTTAAATTGGAAGTTCCCAGGATAATACTCTTCCTACCCTTTGTATTTTTAGCCATGGTTTTAAATTTTATGATTTATTATTGTTTAAGCTCACTGGCTTTTACTATGGCAGAAGTATGGGGAGTTTTTGTTGCAGCCGGACAGGGAATTATGATGTTAAGCGGAGGGATATTTCCACTTGATGTATTCGGTGAAAAAGTATCGGCTATTTTGAGTCTATTGCCGTTTCAATATATCATATTTTATCCTGTGAATATTGTAAATGGAAAGCTATCATTTGAGGAAGTCATGAATGGCGCTATCATTCAAATTGCCTGGATTTTTATTATGATTATTCTCTCAAATCTGTGCTGGAAGTCGGGTATGAAGAAATATGTAGCAATAGGAGGGTAATAGTTTGAAAAAAATATATAAGGAATTACATAAGCATATCATTATTTATTTTTTATTTATGAAAAACAGTTTAATCGGCTATATGGAGTATAGAGCAAATTTATTTGCAGCACTTACGATGGAGCTTGTTTATTTGGGTTCTAAAATATTATATGTGGTGGTCATTTATAATGCAGGAATTAATATTAACGGCGTATCGCCTGATGAGATTATGCTTTTTATTGGCACGTATATTATTATGACAGCTATATATACTGCCTTCTTTATGGATAATTTCTATAAACTCCCGGAACACATCAGAAATGGGACCCTCGATATGTATATAACAAAGCCACTCTCCTTGCAATTTATGGTAACGTTAAGACATGTGAATTTCGTGTTGCCTGTACCAAATCTAATTGCAGGAATTACAATGGTGGTTCTGGCCTGCAAAAGGCTTGGAATTACAGCCGGTTTTATAAATATTATCGGCTATATGGGCATTTTAGTCAGTGCAACTATAATGGCTTATTGTGTTTTTTTAATTCCACAGATTCTATCTTTTTGGACGGTAAAATCAGGTGCAATTACTGAAATAGCGGATAAATGCTGGGATTTCAACAATATGCCTATGATTATTTATAACAAATGGATGAGGCGAATAGGCGTGTTCATTATTCCGGTTTTCTTTATTACAAATTTCCCGGCTATGTTCCTGGTAGGAAAATTGGATGGAATATATTTTATCTGGACGTTTATTGCACCAATCATTTTTATCGTTCTTCTAAGACTATTTTGGAAGTTTGCCATAAGAAATTATACCAGCGCAAGCAGCTAATCAAATATTACGGAACCAAGGGGACGGTTCTTCTGGTTGCATGGCGAACCAAGGGGATAATTTGTTTTCACACTAACCGTCCCCTTGGTTCCCCTCGAACCAAGGGGACGGTTCTTCTGGTTGCATGGCGAACCAAGGGGGATAACTTGTTTTCACACTAACCGTCCCCTTGGTCACCCTGGTGAAATTAATTTAACCACAAGTGGCAAAAATGGGGAATATTTAGCATTCGTGGATTAATCGCAACTTTTGTTGTATATTTGTTATACGCAGATTATTAGGAATAGGGGAGGCAGTATTAGATGCCTGCAATTATAACAAATATAAATGTTGTTTCACTGGTTCTGATCCTGGTATTCATACTGCCTGTTGCCGCCGGTGCAATTAGTGAGTTTTCAAGGGACAGGGTCAGGAATTCCGTTACGGCGCTTCTTGAAAGCACAGAGTTTATTTTGGGACTTGTACTTTCAATTTACATTACTAAAAAAATATTTATCGATCATGACGAAGGCATCTATTCTAAAATATATGACATGCTTCCTGGACAGATCAAAGTAGCAATGCCAGGGCAGGATATGCTTGTCTATGTCATCGCTGTACCGGTATTGCTGTTCATCATGCTGTTCGCTATCAGGATCATAACAGGACCATTATACACATATGTTCTGATTCCGATTGCTGATCTTATTTATTCAGGTGTAAGGTCGTCAGGACCTGTTGTGAAGGGAATAATGGGAGCTTTGTGGCAGCTGCCAAAAGCAGCCGTTATGACGGTCGTCTTTGCGACAGTATTATACTTTTCAATGTATTATGTGTATTCGCCTGCACTCTCTGAATGGTCAAGCAATTCAAAAGAATTTCAGCTCATTTATAATGATATTCTCTTTCCCGTGCTTAACTCAAATATTGCTAAGAAAATCCCTGTTATTGTAGGCGACATTTTTAGAAAATCATCGGGAGGCTCCATTTCCGCAAGAGAATCAAATGCAGTGGATAAAACAATTGAGAAGCTGACTGGCGGAAATATAAAGATAATCCACTACTTTAACGGGGTTACTCTCGATGAAGCAGTTAAGTCGAATGAGCAGATTGATCAAAAAGCCCGGGAAATAACAGCAAAGGGTAAAGATGATAAAGAAAGGGCAACTCTTTTATACAAATGGATTTCCAGGAACATTGCCTATGATTATGCAAAAGCTGAAAGGATAGCAAGCAACCCGGCGGGTGAAAATTCGGGTTCTGTCATAGCGTTTGATACTCGTAAAGGAATATGTTTTGACTATTCGAGTCTGTATATTTCGATGTGCCGTGCAGTAGATCTTAAAGTCAGACTCATAACGGGTCAGGGTTACAGTGGCGTTTCATGGGGAGATCATGCATGGAATCAGGTCTGGATCAGCGCTGAAGAAAGATGGGTTAATGTTGACACGACTTTTGGCAGCACGGGACTTAACTATTTCGACAAGCAAAATTTCTCTGTCGACCATGAATATGCTGAAATTCAAGGTGAGTGGTGATTTGAGGCTAAAGACCACTGCTTACAGCTTTCAGGCAGGCCTGAAATATATTAATCTTCCAGACTGATTTTAAGTGAGAAGCAAAGAGCAATTGTATTAACTGATTGCTGTAAAAGAACAGACAAAGATGTTGTTTTTTTGCTGTTCTTTTTTATCGTAAAAATGTATAGTACACTTGACACGAAATGTAAAGTGTACTATACTATAAATGTAAAGCCAACTATACTATGAAAGGAAGTGCGAAGTGCAAACAAAAATACAGGAATTGAGAAAAACAAGGAAAATTACTCAGAATGAGTTGGCTGATGCAGTAGATGTAACAAGGCAGACGATTATCTCCCTGGAAAACGGAAAGTATAACGCATCTCTTATATTAGCGCATAAAATTGCACAATTTTTTAAAGTGTCAATTGAAGACATTTTTATATTTAGTGAGGAGGATGAAAATATATGATGGGATTATTTTGTGCCAGCAAGGCAAAGAACAATGAAGAGTATAAAAAAGTGATTAAAGCCAGAATGAATACTATGGTGCTGATTTTTGTGATAGGTTTAATTACATTAACGGTTTCACTATTAGCGGAAAAAGTATGGACGGTTAAAATAAGTGAACATATGCTTGGTGTCTATTGTGGTGGTGGAACCGGTCTTTTGGCAATATCTATCATTTTGTGGATCAAGAATAAGGTGATATTGGGGAACGAAGCTAAATTAAAAGAAAGCAGACTTAACAATACGGATGAAAGACTGAAGGAAATTAGTAACAGGGCTTTTCGAATAGCAACAATCTTTTTACTAATTGCTTTATATGTAGTGGGTTTAATCGGAGGTCTGTTTTATCCTATTTTAGTCCAAGTACTATCTATTTTGGTATTTGTGTTTTTAGCTGCTTATGTAGTTACTTATAAGATATATGAGAAAAGGATGTGATTGCTGTGAAGAATATAGGGGGTGTTTGCATTTAACAGTCAGGCTTGCCGGCTGCTCCACGGATTAACTTCCGCCGGACAAGTATAAAGCATATTAAATGCACAAGGGCTGTGGCTGCCCATGATATGGGGTAGGAAACATATAAGGTTTCCAGTGAGCGGTTTATGGCAAATATGGTATAGATCCATGTGATGCGAATGCCGCATACGCCGACGATGGAAGCCAGCATTGGCAGCACGGAATACCCCATGCCTCTCAAACTTCCAACCAGAACATCCATAACTCCGCATAGGAAATATGCTATGCAGACATAGCGCATTCGTGTTATGCCGACGGCGATAACATCAGAGTCCGCGGAATAAATGCCAAGCAGGCTTCTTGCAAGAAAATAGCCTGATCCGCCCAGAATAATACCTGTTACTGTGACTGAAACAAGGCACACTCCCAGAATGCGCCCGATACGGTCATATTTCTTCGCTCCGATATTCTGCCCGGTAAAGTTCAGTGCCGCTTGATAGAGTGCGTTCATTGAGACGTAAACAAAGCCTTCGATATTCATGGCGGCCGTGTTGCCGGCCATAACTGCGGAACCGAAGCTGTTGACGGACGACTGGATCAGGACATTCGAGATGGAAAATATGGTGCCCTGTATTCCTGCCGGAAGCCCGATTTTGACAATGTCAAGAAGCTTATCTCTATGGAAGCGGATCCGTCGCAGATGCAGCCGGATGCATCCATCGGAACGGATCAGGCAAAGCAGGATCAAAACTAGCGACAGGTATTGTGAAATTACTGTAGCCGTTGCCACACCTGCAATATCCATATGAAAAATAAGGACAAATATTAAATTGAGCACAACATTCAATATGCCGGAAACAGATAAAAAGTAAAGAGGGCGGCGGGTGTCGCCAATTGCGCGCAGGATGGCGCTGCTGAAATTGAAAATCATGGACGCGGGCATGCCGAGAAAATAGATTCTCATATAAAGCACTGCATGTTCCAGAACATCGTCCGGCGTGCCCATTGCCTGCAGCAGGGGTCTTGCCGCCAATACCCCGAACAGGGTCAGGGCAATGCCGCCGACAGCGCTGACAGCGATAGCGGTGTGGACTGTTTCATTAGCGTCGCTATACCGGCCTGCGCCGTAGTGCTTTGCCATTAAAACGCCTGCGCCCATGGACAACCCGATAAACAGGTTGATGATCAAATTAATCAGAGCCGAAGTGGAACCGACTGCTGCAAGAGCGCTGCTGCCTACAAACCGGCCGACAACAACAATATTTACCGCATTATAGAGAAGCTGCAGAATTCCCGTCAGAATCAAAGGAGCGGAAAACAGTATTATCCTGGGGAAAAGCGGACCATTGCACATATCCAATTCATATTTGCTGGTTGTACTCATAATAGCGTGGAATAAACCTTTCATGTCAACATTTCTTTTGATTATAGCACAGATAAGAAATCAAGGGGGGGGGATATTTTGCAATAATATATCCTCCTCTTCACACATATAAATTCCGAAGTGCATACGCTATATATGAGAAAATTTTATATATGGGGGTATTTGCATGGGATTTTATGTTGGCGTTGAACCGAATATTAAAATTTTTGTGGAGGATATTAACCCGGCAGGTAATAAGACGATCCTGTTTATCCACGGATGGCCGGGAAACCATAATTTGTTTGAATACCAGTTCAATCAATTGCCCCAAATGGGGTACAGATGCATTGGTATAGACTGCAGGGGGTTCGGCTTGTCTGACAGACCCTGGGGCGGCTATGATTATAACCGATTGTCGGATGATATCCGAATTGTGGTCGACACACTTAAACTACAGAATTTCATACTTGGGGGACATTCAACGGGGGGAGCGATCTGCGTCCGTTACATGGCCAGGCATAATGGCTGCGGGGTATCGAAGCTTGCTCTTTTTGCCGCGGCGGCGCCAAGTCTTATCCAGCGTCCTTATTTCCCGTATGGCTTGCAAAGACAGGCTGTCATTAACATCATCCAGGGTACATATACTGATCGGCCCAGTATGTTGAGAGGGTTTGGAAATATGATCTTCTTTAATCCGGTCAGTGTCCCATTGTCGGATTGGATTTTCCAATTGGGACTGCAGGCGGCAAGTTGGTCCACTGCGGCTATTGCAAACACCTGGCTGGGTGAGGAAGGCTTGTTTAACGATCTGAAGACAATAAATGTTCCAACGCTAATCCTTCATGGCTTAAATGATCAGGTTTGCCTGTATCCGCTGGCTATGGCACAAAAGAACAGTATTCGCAATTCCAGGCTTGTGCCATTTGAATCCTGCGGCCATTTCCTGTTTTATGACCAGCGTGAGCGGTTCAATAAGGAATTAATACAATTTATGGAAGAATAACGAGGTAAAAGATGTCCCCCGCCTCTTGGCTCTTTTGCTGTAATTATTGTGTATATGGTTGGAAATGAACAGATAGAGAATGCGCTGGCTGCTGGAGCTGCTCTTAAATAATCAGCGAATTCCCTGTCAAAGAGAGTAAGATTGCGATACAGGAAGTCGAGGCTTCTTCCGATAAGACAGCAGGACCGGCATGCCAGGATATTTTAAAGCCCCGTAAGGCTTTTCACAATGGGGGCAAGCCGATCCTTGCTGTTGCTGACACTTGGCATAATGGATAACTTTTTTTTTGGTACTGACCGGATAAGCGGTACATAACTGAATGCCTGTGCCTGTCCATAAATAAGTTAAACAACAAGCTGCAATTGCTCTTTGAGTGTATAAAAATTTGTATCGGCACTATAGGTGCGTACAGCTTCACACTGGGCAAGCAAAGCGCTTTCCGAGCCTACAATAAAGGGGATGCTGTACCAGGTGTAGAAATTGAGTTTAAACAAAGTCCCGCCCGGTACAAAAAACGCACGAGCTTTCTCTTCTCCCACGATATTGCCGACTACTATAGGGGCAACAACTAAAATGCTGTCCTTTTCTACCATCATGGTTTTTTCCGTATGGCAATGTGCCTGCAATTGATCTACAACCATTGGCCTTTTTTTCAGCAATCCGAAGGAGAAGGCTGCAGTCGTATTGAGTTTACCAAGTGACATGGTCAGATTATCACTGCGATACAGCTCAAATGTCCAATCACTGTTGAATTCTTTATCAGTAAAAACTTCCTTCAAAGAAATATATGTTCCAAACCATCTAAATCCTTCAGCACTTAATTCTTCCACTTTTAATTGTCTCATATCTTTACTCCTTCAATTAATTTTATGACAATCAGCTATTTCATTGGGATAATTTCGATATAGTCCTTCGGGTCCAGCGCAACTGGTGACTCATCGTAATTATTGACTTTTTGCGGCATGGAATAAAAAGCTCTGCCTATATTAGTTCCATATGGAATGGGCGCATAATGCCAGATACCGCAATTGTATTTTATCATTGTATACCTGGGCACAAAGAAAGCCTCAACGGTATCGGGATCCGGCTTACCTGCTGTTGCCGGTGCTACAGGGGCTATGACATCATCTGCGAAGATAAGGACTTCTTCACAGGTATTATGGGCCTCAAGCTTTGTAACCATAAGGGGTATGTCTTTAAAGAAGCAAAGAAAGAACGCGGGATTTGTAGTAATGCCCAGGTTTTGTGTGATAACCTCCCAGTGCATTATGAGGCTGTTGTCATTGTTCTTCTCACCTTCGGAAAACTCTTTGTTTAAATCAATAAAATCCCCATATTTGTGAAAGGCTTCAACAGTAAGTTTGTTTACATTGATCTGTCTCATTATTCTACCTCCTGGTTAAATATAATTATCTATTTTAATATTTATAGAATGGAATAGAGTTTCCTGTAATGGTAGATTGAATTGCTGCAAAAGCGAGCTCCATTGTTTTCATATATTCGGACATTGTAGTCTCTGCTTTTTTTCCGTAACGCAATTCTTCCAATATATTTCGCTGTGCCTGTACAATTGCATCAACGACATCCGAACCAAGAATTTTTTCATCCTCCGGTTCCATATAGGAGTATCTTTTCCAGTCATCACAATTATAGCACTGAGTACCTGCATCCTTAGTAATTACCTTTATCTGATAATCTGTTGACAGCTCTATAAGTCCTTTTAGCCCTTCTACCTGAATTTTTGCAGAGAACATATCGGTAAGCTGGACACTGCAGATGGAATCCTTATAAGTAAGCAAGGAAACAGCCATATCATCACCGCGTATGAAATCTACTGTTCGCATAGCCTGGCAGTAAATTCTATCCGGTTCGCCAAACAAATATCGGGCTACATCAAATCCATGTACGCCAAGGTCGAAAAGCACATAATGACGCAAAGTTTTTAAAAAAGGCTGATTCTCAAGCTGGAAAGGACCTCCTGTGGAAAGCTGTATCTGGGACCGGAAGGGGGTGCCGATCTGGCCGGATTCTATTATTTTTTTTATCTGTCTTATGGGGGATTGCCAGCGATAGTTTTCGTTAATGATAAGAGGGATATCTGCTTTCTTGCAAGCATCCCACATTTCAATGCAATCTTCATAGGTAAAGGCGACAGGTTTCTGGCAGACAACGGGTACGGAATATTTGGCAGCCATTAGTACGAGGGATTTGTGAAACGGGGTTTCTGTAATAATATCGGCAAAGTCGATTTGTTCATTTTTAAAAAGCTCTTCAGGGTCAGAGTAGATTCTGCAATTCAACCCCCATTTGCTTTTGACAGACTCTGCTTTGGAGACGGTTCTGTTATATAAAGCTACAATTTCAACATTACCAATTTCCTGCCACGCAGGAATCTGGAATTTTGACCACCAACCTGTGCCGAAAACAGCAATCCTTAACTTTTTATCTCCGTATAGAACTGACATAATTGATATCTCCTTTTATTTAAATCCATCTATTTAAATCCATCGTTAACAAATGAGGCTTAAATCTACAAGCCGAGAACTGATCTCACTTTTTCAACCCCAAGCCTTGGACTGAATAATACCGGAACTATATTATTACTGACATAAGGGAGTAGCGTTATCATGCTGCCTTGTGCCATTACAATAATATCATTATCCGGTTCAGCCTGCTTTATCAGATCCAGTACAAGCTTATCATGCTTCTCACGGTTTTTTTCTTTCATTAATATGTCCAGTGCGCCATCAGCCAGATAGTATTTAATAGTAACTTCCCTGCCTGCTTTGGCGGCAGCCTCGTTCAAGGCAACCCCTGTCGGCTTTAAAGTGGCTGCCGCTGTAGCAACTACACCAATGCGGGTTCCCAATGCAACCGCTTTTTCAGCCATACCGTCATCCACCATTACTATCGGTATTTTTACCATTTTTCGGGCACATTCAATGGCCTCTCTGGTGGAAGAGCATTGGCTGAATATCACATCCGCGCCATTAGTCTCAGCAAAAATGGCATAATTGCAGATTCTTTGAATGATGGATTCTGTGATACTGCGGTTTCTATTGAGAGTAGACAGAAGATCTTCATCAACTATGTTTGAAATCTCCGCTTCCGGAATGATTTCTTTAAATAGTTTATTGAATGTATCAAAAGAAACCATACTTGTATGCAGTAATACCACTTTTTTCATATCGCTTCTCCAATCATTAAAGTCTTTCCAACTTAAAAACAACAGGCCTTAAACCATCCGAACAGCAATTGATGAGTGTACCCTTTTTTAACATCCAGGGAATATCAGCTCCATACATAATGGCGGCGACATCCCTCTGAATGTCAGCCCATGCCCAGAAACAAAACCCCTCAGGCATTGCGGCATCGTTAACGACTATAAATTCCTGGCCTTCATAATAGGTGGGACAGGGTGTAAGGGGTTTGTCGGGGAGGTTTTCTCCAGAATATTCATTAACAAGGTCCTGATTAAACATTCTTTTTAAAACGGTAATCCTGCATTTATTCATAAAAAACACTCCTTTATTTTACCTCATGATAACCCAGATTACATGTAATAGTCAAGTAAATAATAAGAAATATTGTGTAAATAGTGATGACAACAGAGTAATTACATTTCTGGTGACAAAAATGAGGGTCTGTGCTAATATATTATTAGGTAACTTGGAGGTAAAACTTTATATGGATAAGAATGCTAAGATTGTTGATATCGCAAAGGAAGCAAAAGTATCGACTGCTACTGTTTGCCGTGTATTAAATGAAAAAAGCAACGTGTCTGATGAGATACGCGCACGAGTGCAGCAGGTTGTTGACAAACTGGATTACAAACCGCAGCGTATTCATAAGAAGTCGGTGCAGAGACCATGTATCATTGTGGCTGCTGATAGTACAATAACAGCTTTCTATTCTCAGGTTTTATCAGCGATACAAGAGCAGGCTCTGGAACGGGGCTATTTGATTTACATATTACCGATGCCTCGAAATGCGGATAAGCAGGCGGAAGCTTTTCGCCAAATTCAACAGCAGTCCTGGGCAGGGATGATTTCCGCAGGTTTTGATCTTTTGTCTGAAGATTGGAGTCGTCGTCAGGAACAACTGAGGATTCCAATGGTTGTTATGAATACACTGGTTTCTCATACCAATATAGCATGCCTGCGCGTAGATTTTCAATCCGCCATTACCAACGCAGTGCGTCATCTGACTGATTTAGGCCATGAACGTATTGCTTATCTGGGTGATTTGAATGATCAATTTTCTCAGGATGAATTATCAGGTGTGGAACGTGCACTTATAGAACGGGGAGGGAAGTATCCCGAAGAGTACCGCCTGTCTGTTGTGCATACACCTGAAGGCGCTTCTCAGGGCATCAGCCGTATTATGATGCTGCCTGAGAAGCTTCGTCCAACTGCGATCGTTGCTTTTGACGACGAGTTTGCAATTAATATACTTAACGCCTTGCACTACTATCAGCTGCGTATACCGGAGGATATATCCATAATCGGGTTTGATAATATTCCTATGTCTGCAAGGACGTATCCGCCGCTAACAACTGTTGATGTACCCAAATATCGAATTGGACAGCAACTGGTAGAGTTATTGATTCAATTGATTGATAGCCAGCAGAGCGAGCCGATCGGCAACATGATTGTGGATGGTACATTGGTAGTTCGCGCTTCAACCGGTCCGGCTAAAAAGGGCTAAATCACTATGGAGTCTAAGCCTTTGATACTATAATTATTGTGGGGAACAAAAGAAATTGTCTAGTTTCACTGCACCCAAAAATGTAAATTACATAAGAATATAACTTATTTACAAATAGTACTTGACATTTTACATGTAATTAGTTAAATTAGTATTACATAATACATGTATTGATTATACCGTCGGTAAAATTGCTTGACTTTGTTCAAAACATTTACACAAAGGATTACCACTTAACAGATATCTGACTATAGTTAACGCCAGACTATTCACTAGTATAAAAAGCTTTCCAGAGCCAGACTAAAAAATAGAAGAGGAGAATATTAAAATGTTGAATTTAAGTAAAATGCCTGCAATGCCAAAAGAAAGAATTATCTATCTAAACGGTGAGTTTAAGCCGCAAAGTGAAGCCAAAATATCAGTACTTGACCACGGGCTTATGTATGGAGATGGATGTTTTGACGCTTGGACAGGTCGCAATGGATTTATTTTTGAATTGGATCCTCATCTAGATCGTTTATATCGCTCTATTTTCTCTCTTCGATTGAAAATGCATTTAAGTAAAGAAGAATTAAGAGCCACAATTGTGGAGACAGTAAAAAGAAATGCACTGAAAGATTTCTACATCAAAGTATTAGTCACCAGGGGTGCAAGCCCGGAGCCGGTTATAGACCCTCGCAAATGTGGAGAGTGCAGTGTGATCGTATTCGTGCGTCCTGTACAAACTGAAATTTCCGAAGAACAAAAACAGCGTGGTGTCAGGGTCAAGGTGTTGGGAGAAAAGAGAATAGACCATGATACTGTAGAACCTAAAGTAAAGAGCCTGAACTACCTGCATATAGTCCTTGGCAAGCTGGAAGCCTGGGCTGCAGGATATGACGAGGCTGTGTTTATGGATGTCAGAGGCAATATTTGTGAATGTCCCGGCTTCAACATACTTGCCGTTACAGGAAATAAACTTTATACGCCTCAGCATGATATCCTTGTTGGCATTACAAGAAATTCAATGATCAGCATGGCAAAGGAAAAAGGCATGGAGATTGAGCAGGGTTCCTATACTTTGTACGACTTCATCAATGCGGATGAAGTTTTGATTACAAATACAGTTGCGGGTGTATCTCCTGTTGGGGAAATTGATGGATACGTAATTGGAACCGGTAAGCAAGGCCCGGTTACCAAGTATTTTGGAGATACCTATGATGCCTGGATGCAGAGTGGTGTCCGTGGTACGCAATGTTTCCCCGAAGCATGGGAGAAATAAGCTCAACAGCGATTAATCATTTCTTAAAGCATTAGTACAATGTAATTATGGCCGTATGGAGAAAAAAATGAGAAGAGAAGTTACACTATCCTGTAAAAATATTAAAAAAGCTTTTGGGGCTACATTGGCAGTGGAGAATGTATCATTTGAAATACGAGGCGGGCAGATACGGGGCCTGATCGGCGAAAATGGTTCCGGAAAAACAACGCTGGTATCGATGCTGGCGGGTATTTTAAAATGTGATGAAGGAAGCATGGAAAAGGACGGAATGCAATGCAGCCTGGCTAACGTAATTGATGCAAACAAAAAAGGCATAAGTATGATTGTACAAGAGATGTGTACGATAGACGGCCTGACAATAGCGCAAAATATTTTTTTCGGACATGAGAAAAGCTTTTCAAAATATGGTATTTTGAATCTTGCTAAAATGAACTCAGTAGCAAAAGAGCTTCTGGAAAAGTACGGGATACCGGATGTGGATCCTGCTGCTGATATTACAAGCTTATCCTTTGAGCAAAGGAAACTTACTGAGTTTGTTAAAGCGCTCTATACAAATCCGGATGTACTGATTGTGGATGAAACGACTACAGCGTTGTCACAGCATGGGCGGGAATTGCTGTTTAAAATCATGCATGAATTTAAACAGCAAGGAAAGCCCGTTATATTCATCACCCATGACCTGCCTGAACTTTTTGAACACTGTGATTCTGTAACTGTAATGCGAGATGGAAAGATAGTCGGAACGTATGATATCCAGGAATTGAGCGAAAACAAAATAAAAGCATTAATGGTAGGCCGTGAGTTTGAGGACGGCGGAAAATACTATCGCGAGGATCTGGAATCCACGTATGAAGATGAGGTCGTGCTGAAGGTGGAAGGCCTGAGTAAGCCAGGTGCCTTCCAGGATATCAATTTTGAACTGCACAAAGGTGAAATACTGGGGATAGGCGGGCTGACGAACTGTGGCATGCATGACCTCGGCAAATCGCTTTTCGGAATGGAAAAAGCGGAATCAGGCAAGGTCACATACTACATGAACAAGAAAACCATAGAGGTAACAACTGCAAGAAAAGCAATAGCCAATAAAATTGCATATGTATCCAAGAACCGCGACCAGGAAAGTCTGATGCTGACCTCCAGTATTATGGACAATATAGCACTGCCAGGGATTGATCAGCTTTCAACAGCAACCTTCGTATCTCCCGGTAAAAAGTATAAATACGCTATACAAAATTCCAAACAGCTTTCAATAAAAATGCACAATGTGAAGCAGATGGTTATGCATTTAAGCGGTGGAAATAAGCAGAAAGTAGCTATCAGCAAATGGCTGGCCAATGGATCGGAGATATTTATTCTGGATTGTCCCACCCGTGGGATAGATATTTCTGTAAAAGCGGCTGTGTACAAACTTATGCAGGAATTTAAGACCCAGGGACGCTCTGTGATTATGATATCCGAGGAACTTCTGGAACTTATCGGAATGAGTGACAGGATCATCATGATGAAGCAGGGAAAGATCAGCGGTCTTGCAGAACGTGGTAAGGATATTTCGGAAGAATATCTTTTGAATTACATGATCTGACACAGACATATGTGAGAGGTGGAGAACAGTGACCATAGAAAATCAAACCGTAAATCCAAAAAAAATGATGAGATATATGAATACTGAAAGCTTGAGAGCCTTCATTCCATTTCTGGGTTTAATATTGATCCTTGCGATTTTTGGTATTGCCACAAATGGCAAATTCACATCCGCAAAGAATTTGCAGGTTATACTCAATCAGGCGATATCTGTGATGATTGCAGGACTGGGTGTCTCTTTTGTGATATCCATTGGCAGCCTTGATTTCTCACATGGTTCATTGGTAGCCTTTTCTGCTGCTTTAGGCGCTCTGGTTATGGGCGCAACAAATAATCCGGTCCTTTGCTTTTTAACCATAATAGCTGTTGCCGCAGGCACTGGACTTATAAACGGTGTACTTTTTACAGCTTTCAGGATACCCTCTTTCATCTTGACCATGAGCATACTGTTTATGTATAGAGGGTTGACGATTGTGGTATGCAGCGGTGGCACAATTCCCATACCGCTCTGGATGGATGTGCTTGACACACTGGAAGTCAAGTTGGCCGTTTTGGTGGTTGTTTTACTGGTTTTCAATTACATTTATACTTTCACTAAATTTGGCCTTTACTGCAGGTCTATTGGTTCCGGAGAGGTGGCAGCCAAATTTGCCGGAGTTCCGGTAGACAAAATCAAGATCATGGTATTTGTCATATCGGGATTTCTGGCGGGAGTAACAGCTTGTATCATGCTGGTTAGAAGTGGCGGCGTCTCAACACGTTTTGCTACATTTCTGGAGACAGATATTTTAACGGCGCTGGTGCTGGGAGGTATGCCGCTTACCGGTGGCAGCAGTGCCAGGATGAAGAGTATCGTCATAGGTGCATTTATGCTCATGGCATTAAAAAACGGACTGCTGCTCGTAGGGGCATCCGATAAGATATTACAGCTTTTGATGGGAGTATTGTTTCTCATTGCAGTCGCCATTTCCTTTGATAGAAAAAATATTGTGGCTATCAAGTAAATTTTATCTAATTCAAATGGGGTATACCCATTGAAAATAGTAAAAGGGGAGAAAAATATGAAAAAACGCGTTGTAAGTTCAGTAATAATCGCGCTGTTGTTATCAACCATGATGGTTGGTTGCGCACCAAAAGCATCGGAACAAAGTTCTCAGACCCAGGCATCCAGTACAGCAGCACCGGAGGCCGGCACGGCAGCTCCGGCAGCCAGCACGGCAGCACCGGAAGCGGACAGCGAAAAAACAATTGGTTTGGTCATCTGGGGTACTACGGGAGCAGCAGCATTGCAGGAAATAGACTTGCTGACAAAAGCGGCTAAAATAACCGGCATTAAGGTTGAAGTGCTCGCAAGTGGTTACAACGCCGATGCACAGCTGAAGGACGTTGAGAATTTCGCTGCAAAAGGTGTGGATGGCATTATGATATGCAACTGCTCCGAAGAAGTTGTAGCAAAGACGGCGGATATCTGCGAAGAAAACAAGATCTATTTCGGACAGTTCCACAGATCTCTTTCTAAAGCTGAGATCAAGGATCGCGTATACAGTTCTAAGTATTTTGTAGGCAATACAAGTGAGGACGAAGAGGGTACCGCCTATATCCTTGGAAAGACAATAGCTGATATGGGTATCAAGAATGTCGCTATTACAACTGGCCCTCATGGCGACTCTACGGCTGAAGGCAGGTATGCAGGCTTGAAAAAGGCCTTTGACGAATTTGGTGTTAAAGTACTTGCTGAGCAGTGGGATGTATCCAGCGGTGAAACTGCAGCAACGGCAGCTCAGAACTTTATATCCAGCAACAAGGATCTTGAACTGATTGCGACCATGTTCTCTGTGGAAGCTATCAAGGCAGTTAATACTACTATAAACAATGCAGGTAAAAAGGGAAAGATTAAAGTTGCAGCTCAGGATACCACAGGCGATGCTGCCTTTGACCTCGAATTACTTTCCAGCGGTGAAGCAATCATGGCAGGCGGACATCTTGTCGATCCGCTTTTTACTTATATGATGCTTGTTAACGCAATTAATGGTACTCCGTTAAGTGATAAGCCAATTGAATGCAGATTAACACAAATCGTATTCACTCCCGAAAGAGCAGAAATCTATTTTAAAGAGATGGAACAGGGAAACACGCTTCTTGGCTATGGCGATGAGGATTTTAAGAAAATGTTTAAAAAGACAAATCCCGGCTTTACATCTGACGAATTGGTGAAAATGGCTGCCGCGTGGTCTGTTGAGGACTTCCAGGCCAGGAATACGAAATAATCAAATTCTGCTCATGTGTGCGGGCATTCGTACTGCAAAACAGTACGAATGCCAAAGCACTTGCAATACTTCTAATTTACAAATAAATAAGTACTGTGACGGAAGGTATGGTTATGACGAAAAATATTAGTCAAAAGCTTAAAAATGTGATGGTTGTTACATCAATACCTCTTTCGATCTATATGGTGTTTTATATACTTCAGCCCGAAAGGTTTGGATCATTGGGAGGAATATTTTTACTAATTCAGCAGAGTTTTGTACCTACGATCACATCCATGGGCCTTCTATATATTATAGTAATGGGGCTGTTTGATTTTAGTATTGGCGCCATTCTTGTCATGTCTTCCCTTGTTGGATTATCACTGGTTCAAAACTACGGGTATGCAGGTCTTATTTTAGGCTGTGTAATAACAGCGGTGGCACTGCAGCTTGTTAATGCTGTACTTTATTCACTCCTGAAGATTCCTTCTTTGATTGTTACGGTAGGAACTTTAATGATTTTTGAAGCCCTGGGCAGCTTCGTTGCACCTGCAGATTTATGGATACCGGCAGAATACGGCGCATTTGGCCGTTTTCCCGCCAATGTAATTCTAGGTATTCTGGTAGTTGTCTTTGCTTATTTTATTATGTATCGTACACGGTTTGGTATATATGTGCAAGCGATTGGGCAATCGGAGACAATTGCCAGGAGCATGGGTGTAAATCCTGCAAAAATAAAATTTTACGGCTTTATAATGTGCGGCTTCTTTGTCGGATTAGGTGCGGTATCCCTATGCAGCTTTAACGGAGGAATGGTTGCTCAAATTGGGATGAACAGCATGATGCGGGTGTTTACTCCAATGATAGGATGTTTTATCGGGATCACACTCAAAAAATACTGTAATGTTATGGTAGGTATTTTTATCGGTCAGTTTATATTAAGTATGATTACACTTGGTTTGATTACCTTAAAGGTGGACGTGGCGATTCAGAACTTTTTAACCGGCTTGTTCCTTATAGTACTGGTAGCATTATCGGCCATCAACAAGAAGAATGAAGTAGTAAAATAACTTGCTTCTATTTGGAAGTGGAGGTGAAAAAATAGAATGATTATTGATGCACATGCACATTACGGACATGATTATGTATTTGATGAGGACAATTTTGAGGATGCTTTATTGTACTGGAGTGATAAAAACTGTATAGACCATGCAATCGTTCAACCTTCCATACCTCGTCCATATTTGGAAGAGACAATGAAAATACACGATGAGATTTATAAACTGTGCAACAATCATAATGGCCGTTTCTTTGGTATGGCGTCCATTCATCCTCATTTCAGGCCGGATGAATATGAAGTGGAACTTGTAAGATGTATAAGGAAACTTGGATTTGTAGGCGTAAAAATTTCACCCATCGGCCATGCGGCGCATCCCGCTTTGGAAAGCTGCATGCATATCTACGAAATATGTTCAAAATTAAATATACCCGTCATGATACACACAGGGGCCGGAATGCCCTTTGCTGACCCTCTCCATTTAGTTAAACCAGCTATTGCATTCCCAAAAGTAAAATTCATTTTGGCCCATGCCGGTACGGATACAATGTCTACTGCTGCACTTTTTGCGGCGGAGTCCTGCAAAAACATTTATTTGGAACCCAGCTGGCTCAATATATATTCCCTGAAGAGTGCAATCGATAGCATTGGACCGGAAAGAATCATGTTTTCTTCCGATATGCCTATGAATATTCCGGTAGAGTTGGCAAAATACCGTACTGTAACAGATGATAAGGCGATTCTCGATCAAATGCTGTACAAAACAGCAAATGAAGTATTTCAACTAAACCTATCGAACACATAACAAATGCCATTAAACAGTTGACTAAATAACCATATTTCAACTCTATTCTAAAGCCATCATTACAAGTTTATGTTTCATATTTATTATAGACGGGGGGATAACATGAAATATTCAGAAAACGATCTATTGAGATTCTATAGTGAAATGCTGAGGATCCGCAGATTTGAAGAAGAAGCAATCGTACTTTGGGATGCGAACATGATAAAAGGTTCCATCCATCCTTATTTAGGGCAGGAAGCTATTGCCGTAGGAGTATGCAGGGAGCTCCAAAAAGAGGATTATATTGTCAGCACACACCGCGGTCATGGTCATAGTCTCGCAAAGGGAGCTGATTCCGGAAAGATGTTTGCGGAGCTTCTGGGAAAGGCTACGGGCTGCTGCAGAGGAAGGGGTGGCTCCATGCATATTGCGGATGCTGGAACCCGTAATCTCGGAGCTAATGGTCTTGTTGCAGGAGGGCTTGGAATTGGTACGGGAGCAGCTTTGACCAGTAAGCTGAAAAAATTAGGCTACGTTGTTGCAGCATTTTTTGGTGAGGGAGCTACCGGACAGGGAATGTTTCATGAGTCAGTAAACATGGCTGCAATATGGAAACTGCCCATCGTATTCATTTGTGAAAACAACCGTTATTCGGTTTCCACAGACTGCAGTTATTCCGTACCTGTAAAGGATGTTGCCCAGAGGGCGGAAGCTTATGGGATACCTGGCATTACTATAGACGGTAATGACATATTGGCAGTTCATGAAGCTGCAAAGGAGTATATCGACAGGGCCAGAAAGGGTGAAGGACCTGCACTTATCGAATGCAAGACCTACAGATGGGAAGGCCATTACCACGGAGAACCTCAGGTTTACCGTACAAAGGCTGAAGTTGAAGAGTGGAAATTGAAGTGCCCGATACTGCGTTTTGAAAATTATTTAAAAGACAATAAGGCAGACTCCTCAAAATTAGCAAAAATAAAAGAGGATGTTCAGGAAGAAATGAAATCAGCGGTAAGGTTTGCAAAGGAAAGTCCGGATCCTGTGCCGGAAACTGTTATGGATTTTCTCTATGCCGACTAGTACACTGTCAAAGTAAATTTTGGAGGATGTTCAAATGCGTAATATATCTTATTTGGATGCTATAAAAGAAGCAATGCGGGAAGAAATGCTGAGAGATCCCAATGTATTCCTTTTGGGCGAAGACATTGGCAGGCATGGTGGTGCGTTTGGGGTTACAAGGGGTCTGTTCGACCAGTTCGGACCTGAAAGGGTTATAGACACACCAATTGCCGAGGGTACTATTGTCAGTTGCGCTATTGGGGCAGCAATATCAGGCATGCGTCCAGTAGTTGAAATAATGTTTATCGACTTCTCAACTCTTGCAATGGACCAGATTGCCAACCAGGCGGCAAAAATGAGGCATATGCTGGGTGGGCAGGTTACTATTCCCATGGTTGTGCGTTTCCCTGAAGGGTCCGGATATAAAGGAACAGCCGCACAGCATTCACAGTGCCTCGAAGCGTGGTATGCACATATTCCGGGACTGAAGGTGGTTCTGCCGTCAAATCCCTATAATGCCAAAGGCCTTTTTAAGGCGGCTGTAAGGGACAACAATCCTGTCATCTTTATTGAACAAAAATCTCTTTATGGGTTAAAGGGACCTGTCCCTGAGGAAGATTACATTGTTCCTATCGGAAAATCGCAGGTAGCCCGTGAAGGCTCGGATGTTACCATAGTTACTTACTCCTATATGACAAAGGTTGCTTTGGAGATGGCTGAAAAGCTTGTAAAGGAAAATATCAGTGTTGAGATTATAGATCTATTGTCTGTAAAGCCGCTGGATATTGATCCGGTAATCAATTCAGTAAAAAAGACCGGGAGACTGGTCATAGCTCATGAAGCTTGCAAGACCTGCGGTATAGGAGCGGAGATCTCCGCATTGGTAAATGAGCTCGCATTTGAATACCTGGATGCGCCAATCCAAAGAGTGGCTGCACTGGATGTTCCGATTCCTTTCAACTACCCTGAGGAGCGGGCGGCAATTGTAAATGAAGCGGAGATTATCGAAGCGGTTAAAAGGATATTATAGTTGTTAACTATATTTAAGCTTTAGCGAGGTGAGTTTTGTGATTACAGAAATAACAATGCCGAAAATCGGATACACAATGGAAACGGGAACGATTGTAAAGTGGTTTAAGCAGGAGGGTGATCAGGTTAGCGCCGGTGAAGTCCTGCTGGAAATATCCTCAGACAAGGCTAATATGGAAGTAGAATCACCTGTCGGAGGGTTTCTGAAAAAAATTGCAGCCAACGAATTTGATGAAGTACCTGTATTGCAGGTAATCGGTTATATAGGTGATCTTGACGACTCTGTAAACGAGGACGGGATTGAGCCTGAAATACAACAGCAGGATACAGCTGCGACACAGACATCGATTGAGCTAAAACCGGTTGTAAATACCGATGTGAAAACAGCAAGATTGTCTCCGCGCGCAAAGAAATTTGCACGTGAAAATGAAATGTCTGCAGAGAAAATACCTGCCATTACAGGAACCGGCGTAAACGGTCTGATTGTTGAAAGGGACTTGAAAGCATTACGCAAAGACCTGCAGGTATCGGAGGAAAGTGTTGAAAGTGTTGTTCCTGTTGATAGTACCGGGGATCCGGATGAAAAGCTGATTGTACCGTCCAGGTACAAGCTGGTCACCGCCAAAAGACTGACACAAAGCATACAGGAAGTACCTCAGTTTACGGTAGGAGTGGATGTTGATACCTCGGCACTTAATAAATTCAGAGGGCGCCTTAACGAGAAAGCAGGAAACGTAAAGGTTAGCATAACTACTCTATTGGTAAAATGCGTTGCTAAAGCAATCAGTGAAAATATGAATGTGAATGTATCATGGAGAGACGGAAAGATAGCTGTTCTGAAGAATATCAATATCGGTATTGCGGTGGCTGCTGAAAATGGGCTGGTTGTGCCGGTAATTAATGCACCTGATAAAAAAGGCGTGCTTGAGCTTGCCTCTGAACTTAAGATAATGACAGACAGGGCAAAAGCCGGCAAGCTGACTGCAGAGGAAATGACGGGCGGTACATTTACAATAAGTAATCTTGGAATGTTCACGGTAGATAGCTTCAGAGCTATTATCAATCCACCTGAGAGCGCCATACTGGCTGTAGGAAGAATAGTAAAAAAACCTGTGGTCACAGCAGAGGATCAAATCATGATCAAACCGATGATGTGGCTGAATCTGACTTCTGATCACAGGGTGCTGGATGGAGCAGATGCTGCCAGACTCATTGAGAGTATAAAGCTATATATTGAATTTCCGGAAATGCTTATAGGATAGGAGGATCTCAAATGTATGATGTAATAATCATTGGCGGAGGGCCGGGCGGTTATGTGGCAGCCATTAAAGGTGCGCAACTGGGCTTGAAGGTAGCTTTGATCGAGAAAGAGAACCTGGGAGGAGTATGCCTGAACAGGGGCTGCATTCCTACAAAATCCCTGCTGCATATTGCTTCAGTGTTTTCAGATATAAAAAAGGCCGGTCAGCTTGGAATTAGCGTATCAAGCCCCGTTATCGATTTCTCAAAAGCCGTTGCAAAGAAGGATCAACTTGTTAAAAGCCTTGTAGGCGGCATCCAGTGGCTGATGAAAAACAATGGCGTTGAGGTGGTTAGAGGTGAAGCCGACCTGGTTTCTGAAAAAGAGGTTGCAGTTAACGGAAACATCATGGAAGCCGGGAATATCATCATAGCTGTGGGTTCTTCGCCTGTTATGCCTAAAATACCAGGTGCAGATAATGCAAACGTAATTACAAGTGACGATGCACTGGCATTAAAGGAACTCCCAAAAACAATGACGATCATCGGCGGTGGTGTGATTGGTGTCGAGATGGCTTTCCTGTTCCAAAGCCTGGGATGTGCTACAACCATTATCGAGATGGCCGGCCGGCTTGTACCAATGATGGACAGAGATCTGTCAGGGGGACTTGCCGAAATGCTGAAAGGACTGGGTGTAAATATTATTACAGATGCCTGTGTGGAATATATCAGCTCGGATTCGGTTACTTACAGAAGCAGCAACAGCAGCAGCAACAGCAGTAAGCAAACCCAGTCGGAGAAAGTGCTGGTTTGTGTCGGAAGAGCTTCCAATGGCCTTTCGTTATCGCTTGACAAGGTGGGGATTTCACATAAAAAAGGAATCATTGCAGTAGATGAAAGACTTCGTACAAATATACCCGGTATTTATGCCATAGGAGATGTAAATGGGAAGTATATGCTGGCGCATGTAGCATCTGCCGAAGGAATAAGAGCGATAGAAAACATCAGGGGGGAAGACGGCATCATGGATTATGGAGCTATTCCCCAATGCATTTATACTGCTCCTGAAGCAGCTTCTGTCGGGTTGACCGAGGAGGAAGCAATGGAAAAGGGAATGCAGATAAAAGTAAGTAAAATACCTTTGGCTGCAAACGGAAAAGCTCTGGCAGAAGGCTGTCAAAAAGGCTTCAGTAAAATGATCATGGATAAAACAAGCGGAAAGCTTCTTGGAGCTCATATCCTTGCTCCCCATGCTGCCGAAATTATCACTCAGTGCACCATTGCAATGGACACCAATGCGAAGATTGATGATCTTGTCCATGTTATTTTTCCACACCCGTCAGTTTCAGAGCTTTTGAATGAAGCTATTCATGGGTTGAATCACCGTCCTATTCATATATAGAATACCAAATCAAAAATCACGGAGGGGAATCATGATTAAAAGTGAAGTGTATGACCCATATCAAAATATGCTGGATGTATTGGATGAAGCTGCCCGCATCCTTAGCTATGAGCCAAACGACTATCTGGCATTGAAGTATCCTGAAAGGGAGCTTACAGTTGCTGTGCCGGTTGAAATGGATGATGGAAACATACAGGTATTTACCGGCTACAGAGTGCAGCACTCCAGTTCGAGAGGACCCTGCAAGGGAGGCATAAGATATCATCCCGGTGTGGATTTGAATGAAGTCAAGGCGCTCTCTGCCTGGATGACCTGGAAGTGTGCGGTTGTAAATATACCTTATGGGGGAGCCAAGGGCGGAATCAGGGTTGATCCCTCTAAGCTGTCACAAAATGAACTCGAGAGGATGACAAGGAGGTATACTGCAGCAATACTGCCCATTCTGGGACCTGAAAGAGATATTCCGGCACCGGATGTAAATACCAATGCAAGCGTTATGGGCTGGATAATGGATACCTACAGCATGTTCAAGGGTTATGCCGTACCCGGTGTTGTAACGGGTAAGCCTATTGAAATAGGAGGATCACTGGGGAGAAAAGAAGCAACAGGCCGCGGAGTCACTATTGTGACAGATGAGATTGCGTTCAGAAAATCCATTGATATGCAGAAAAGCAGTATAGCTATCCAGGGGTTTGGTAATGTTGGCGGTACGGCTGCCAGGCTTTTTTATGAAAAAGGGTATCGTGTTGTTGCTGTCAGCGATGTGAACGGAGGCTTGTATAATCCCAACGGGCTGAATATAGCCGATATTAGCAACTATGCACAACAATCCGGCACTATTAAAGGCTACAGCGCCAAAGGAGTGACTGAAGTAACCAATAATGAGCTGCTTCTGCTCCCTGTGGATGTGTTGGTGCCCTCTGCTATGGAAAATCAGATTACTGAAGAAATAGCCAGAGATATCAAGGCGAAAATAATAGTTGAAGGCGCTAATGGTCCCACAACCGTGGAGGCCGATAAAATACTTTATGAAAATGGCGTAACCCTTGTACCGGATATTCTGGCTAATGCGGGTGGTGTTGTAGTTTCTTATTTTGAGTGGGTACAAAACCTGCAGGCAATTTTTTGGGATGAGCATGAGATTAATTCCATGCTGAAGAAAATCATGCTGAGAAGCTTCGACGAAGTATATAACATTTCAAAACAGAATAATGTGTCACTGAGGATGGGCGCATACGTGCTTGCACTTGACAGGGTTGTAAAAGCCAAGAAAATAAGAGGTATGTTCCCGTAAAAATACCTGTGGTGTAACCAAATAAATTCTAAGGAGTGGTCATATGCAGTCAGTGACTAATTTGCAAAAAACAGCTAACATTTTGAGGAAAAACATAATTGAAATGATTGGCCCTGTCCACAGGGGACATTATGGCGGGTCGTTTTCCTGTGCGGAAATTATGACTTCGTTATATTTTTATAAAATGAAGCATGACCCCCAAAATCCTTCACTCCCTGACCGGGACAGATTTATAATAAGCAAGGGGCATTCCGGTCTCGCACAGTATGCGGCATTGGGAGAATGCGGTTATTTTCCGAAGGAAGAGTTTAAGACCTTGAAGGAACTTGGCAGCAGGCTTCAAGGCCATCCGGATATGAGAAAACTGCCGGGCATTGAAGCAAACACAGGCTCCCTCGGACAGGGGCTTTCACTTGGCAACGGTATTGCAAAAGCCTTAAAGATGGATGATAACAAGGCGACGGTATATGTCCTGCTTGGTGACGGTGAACTTGGTGAGGGGCAGGTATGGGAAGCGGCAATGTTTTCCGCTCATTACAAGCTCGACAATGTGGTTGCAATTGTTGATAAAAATAATATTCAAGCTATGGGCTGTACAAGTGACAGAATGAGTTCAAGCCCTATAGATAAGAAATTCGAAGCCTTCGGATGGACCGTCCATCATGCAGACGGCCATAATATGACAGATCTGGTCTCCGTGCTGGACAAGTGCGATGAGCGGGCCGGAAAACCGAAAGTGATCATTGCCGAGACAATTAAAGGCAAGGGACTTAAAATAGGTGAAAACCTGGCGGCATATCATAATAATGGTTTGACACAGGAACAGTATGACCAGGCTATTGCAGACCTGAATGCGGCAATTGGAGGTAAAGTATGAGCACAAAAATGCATAATCCGCGTATAGAATATGGAAAAGCTTTATTGGAACTGGCAAAGAAGGACCGTAATGTGGTTGCGCTGGATGCAGATCTCTGCAAATCTACGATGTCTGTGAGCATAGAGGAACATTTGCCGGAGCAATATGTCGAGATGGGCATTGCAGAGCAGAATATGCTCAGTACTGCAGGAGGACTGGCCATTGCCGGTAAAATTCCCTTTGCCCATACCTTTGCGGTATTTTTAACCGGACGGGCTTTTGACCAGATTCGCCAGGCTATAAGCATTCCAAAGCTGAATGTGAAAATAATTGGATCAAGTGCCGGTCTGTCCGACTTCGGTGATGGTGCAACGCACCAGACCGTAGAAGATATTGCAATAATGCGTGCGATACCAAATATGACAGTTGTCGTACCGAGTGACGGCCTTCAGGTAAAGGCGATCGTAAAGGCTGTAGCAGAGTATAACGGACCTGTATATGTACGGATGGGCAGAAATGATATGCATGATATCACAGGAGAAGAGGAACCATTTGAGATAGGCAAACTCTACGTAAGGAGAGAGGGTACTGATGTCACGGTTTTTGCGGCAGGCGGGATGGTTTATGAGGCACTTAAGGCTGCAGAGATGCTTGAGAAGGACAATATCTCCGTTCGTGTTGTTGATGTGCCTACAATCAAACCTCTGGACAGGCAGGCTGTAATCGATCTTTCCAAAGACACCGGAGCTGTAGTGACATCAGAGGAGCACAGTATAATAGGCGGTCTTGGCGGTGCAATAGCAGAAACTCTTCGCTTGGAAAAGATACCTGTGGAATTTAACGGAATAAATGATCGTTTTGGACAGTCCTGTAATGAAGAAAAGCCCCTTATGGAATTTTACAAATTAACTTCGGATGAGATTGCAAACAAAATCAAGTCAGTAATTAAGCTAAAATAAGTACATTGAGGTGTAATATGTTCAAAGAAGGTTTAATTGGTTTTATTGGTCTTGGCATAATGGGCAAGCCCATGGCGCGTAACCTTATGAAAGCCGGCTATAAGCTTTTGGTTTGTGATGTTGTCAAAGACTCTGTGGAGCAACTGAAAGCCGATGGAGCGGAAAGTGCAGCTACTGCGGAAGAGGTCGCACGCAGGTGCAATGGCCTTATCATCACAATGCTTCCCAATTCTCCTCATGTCAAAGAGGTCGTATGCGGAAAAAACGGCATACTGGCAGGCGCTTCAAAAGACACTATTATTGCAGATATGAGTTCCATTTCACCAATAATTGCTCAGGAAGTTTGTGAAGAGTCTGCAAAAAAAGGAGTTGTTTATCTGGATTGTCCCGTATCCGGAGGTGAGCCAAAGGCCGTCGAAGGAACTCTTGCCATTATGGCAGGCGGAGATGGGAAGGCGTTTGAAGCGGTCAGAGAAATTTTACTCAAAATGGGAAGCACCGCAATACTTGTAGGCAGCTCCGGAAGCGGTAATGTTACAAAGCTTGCAAACCAGATCATAGTAGCATTAAACATTGCAGCGATAAGTGAAGCCCTTACTCTCGCCACAAAAGCGGGAGTGGATCCGGAAAAGGTTTATCAGGCTATCCGGGGCGGTCTTGCCGGAAGCACGGTGCTTGATGCAAAAGCGCCTATGATGCTTAATGGTAATTTTAAGCCGGGTTTTCGTATTGAACTGCATATCAAAGATTTATGCAATACACTGGAAACAGCAGAAAAGATTCATTCACCTGTGCCGCTTTCTGAAAAAGTGCTGGAATTTTTCAAGGAGCTTGCTTCAGAAGGACATGAGAAGGAAGACCACTCAGGACTTTTGCAGTACTATGAAAATCTTGCAGGAATAAAGGTCCGCAAAGCGTAAAGACTTTATATCGGATCTTGTCAGGCTTTTTGAAGTCAGCAGGGTTTCCGTCAGAAATGTGATCCGCAAGCTTGCTGGAATGAGCATACTCAATTCGCGGCATGGGGATGGAACAGTTGTGACGAAAATCCTGTCTGACTATTTATTTGGCACGGCCTGTAGAGGCGCGGACTACCAGAGAACCATATACAATAATATTTCCCACAGGCTCATTATTGTTGTTGTCCAGCAATTGCTGCAGGAGATCCAGAAGATGTCTTCCAATACGGTATTTGGGTATGTCAATAGTAGTAAGAGCTGGTAAAGTGTGTGCAGACATGGGGATATTGTCAAACCCGATCAGCGATATATCCTCTGGTACCCGCAAATTGTAGTACCTCAGGGCATTAAGCATATGTATGGCAAACTCGTCATCATAAGTAAGTATGGCTGTCGGGCGTGAGCAGGGAGGCAGCATCATGATTCTGCCGACACCCTGGGTTGCACCTTCCGGTGTATGCGATACGGAAATCCGATAATCTTTGGGATATTCGCATCCCTTTTGCTTCAGAGCTGCTTCAACACCTTGAAATTGCGCATTTGATATATCATTTCCATAATCGCCCATATAGGCGATTTTTTTATGTCCAAGGTCTAGAAGATGTTGAATGGCGTTGGTGGATGCAGTTCCAAAATCGACCAGTAATGAAGCGGTACCCGAATATTCAGCCTTTGTATTCATTAAAACAAGCGGAATCCGTGTTTCTTCATGCAATCGTATCCAAGACTGGGGTTCCATATAATAACCTGCTGAAATAATACCTGCCCAGGATTGTTGCTTGACCTGATTAAGAATTTCCATACAGCGGTCTGCCTGTGGGGGCATTTGCGCTATATAGGTGAAGAACCCCCGTTCATATGCCTGTTCCTGGATTGAGGCCAATACCTGGGAAAAGAATGCGTTTATAGGGCTTTCCGCAAGAATTGCTATCCATGGCAGGGCTTTTTTGCTTTTGTGCACACGCTGCGGCTGATAGCCGGTTTTTTTAACAGCCAGCAGTACCCGCTGATGTACCTCCCCGGCCACGGAATTCTTGTCGTTCAGTACACGGGAAACGGTTGCGGTAGATACGCCTGCCTCTTTTGCTATATCTGAAATTGTTATCGTTTTATTATCGGGTTTCATGAAAAAGCTCCTTCGATTCTGTAATTTACAGAGTACACAACGTATTATATCAAATACCGGATGATAAATTAATGGAAACAGCGATTTTTATTAATTATTTATATAGGTCTCTTCCAAGTTTAACAGATTCTTGTGATGACAAGTAGTCTTTAGGTATTTACATTAATTAAATATGTAACTTACATAGAAATATAAGTAACTTACTTGACTTTCCATATGGAATAATCTAAAATAATTGTAAACAGATTAAATCTAAATGTTATGAAGTTCATCAGAAATTATTTCGAGGGGGTATTTAAATTGAAAAAGATGACTAAAACTCAGGCGATCCATGAACGCACTGAAAAGATAATCCCGGGACAGCACAGCAATCTGCCCGGGTATGAGCTGTTCTCGCCTGTTTACATCACACATGGCAAAGGATCAAGGATATGGGATATTGACAGCAATGAATACCTGGATTTCATGTCAGGACTGGGTGCCGGTATTTTGGGCTATGGTCATGAAGAATACCTTGATGCAGTAAAAAAACAATTGGATAATATTTATTATATGGACCCTGCCCGGCGAAGTCCACTTGAAATAGAAGTTGCAGAAAAACTCCACAAATATGTGCCGTCCGCTCAGAGGGTGCGCTTTCTGTTGACGGGAACCGAGGCTGTTCAGCTTGTAATCAGGCTGTCCCGTGCGTTTACCGGACGCAACCTCTTTATCAGGTTCGATGGTCATTATCATGGGTCCATGGACAATGTACTCGGGGGAAATGTCAATACCGACCTTGAAGGACCTCCTTATGGATTCGATATGAAGGGAGATATTTTTGCGACTCTGGGCCGTGATCCGCATGCGCTGAGGCAATCCTTCAAAATACCCTGGAACGATATAGAGTTTCTTAAAAAGGTTCTTGAAAAATACGGTGAACAGATTGCACTTATACTTATGGAGCCTGTCAACTGCAACGGTGGCTCTTGCTGGCCGAAACCCGGATATCTCGAAAGAGTACGTGAGCTGTGCGACAAATATGGCATTGTACTCTGCTTTGACGAGATCATTACCGGCTTCCGTATGGGCTTGGGCGGAGCACAAAGCGTTCTGGGCGTTGTACCCGATCTGACTACCTTCGGCAAGGCTATTGCCGGTGGAATACCGTTCTCTGCCGTAGTTGGGCGAGCAGATATTATGGACCTGATGACAAAATCGCCCAAAGTAATCTGTGCCGGTACTTTTAACAGTTACCCGCTCGGTCTCGCAGCAGCAAATGCCACTATAGGCATTCTCGAAAAGGACGACGGTGCACTCTACAAGCATTGGGATACAGTCCAGGCAAGATTGACGGAGGGCTTTAAGGAAATTGCTGTAAGGCATGGCTTTAAAATGCTGCTTCAGTTTGTGCGCGGCTGTATCTTCTATCAGTTCGCCGACCTGACTGTAGCACATAATATGGGTGACTGGATGCCGGTGTCAGATCATGTACGGCAGGAGAAGCTGAGATCAGGCCTGGTTGAAGAGGGTGCTTTCATCATATTCAGGGGGAGATGGTTCGTTAATAGTTCCATAACAAACGAGGATGTGGACCTTGCTCTTGAAATGACGGACAGGGTGATGAAGAGAATCAAGTAGCAAGTATGCGATCGAAGCGGAAACGATAGAGGCAGATGCTATTTTCAGCCGATGCCCGACGTTGGGGAAGTCCTGGTTGGGAATGGCATCTGCCGTGATTAAAAGCCCCTATGCTATGATGAATATTATAACGCATCGGTTCAAAAGAAAACTCTTCGGTTGTAGAAAAGTTTTCTTACTGCTGCTGCGTTTTAACGAGGCTGGTCGCAAGCAAAGATTGCTGCTTGCCCATGCATCCGGTGCGGGACATCTTGTGCCTAGCGATAAAATGAGCTAAATTTTGTGGCCGTATAACCAAGTCTTAATTTAAGGGGCTTTTAGGGTATAATTTATAGGCATCTTCCCAGCGCTCCTTGCAGACTTTCAGAAAGCCCTCTGTGGAAATTCTTCCTTCCATAAGGTCTCCCCATACCACAGACATACTATCGTTATCAATGACTTCAGGTTTACCGGCTATTTTCAATGAGCTTATCAGTTGATTGCCCCATAGCCTTGTATCCCATTTTGCTTTTCCAAAGAAGCCTTCTCCAAATGGTTTACAGACATTTTGATAGAAGGCGGAATTAAGGCTTGGTTTGTTTTCTATGCCAATATTCATATTCGCTTCACTTCCCACTGCTTCACAGCGTAATTTGACAATTGGCGGACTATTAAACCATATAAACGCTTTTATGATTTCCGGGTATATGGCTTCATTTTTATGTGCATTGAAAATAGCTGTACCGTAATCTCCTGAATCTGTCTCGCTTAAAACCATTTCATCGTTATATGCCGGAAGTGTAAAACCGGCAAGTCTGGCATCGGGATCCTTGAATTTCACCTTGTCCCAGATCCATGAACCATGGTAGGTAAGGATACCTTTTCTGGCAATAAAGCCTGATTCAAAATCAGGCTCCCACTGGCGCAGCCACCATTTTTCAGGCAGGATGCCTTCATCATACAGCATCTTGAAGTACTCAAGTGTTTTGTAGTATGGATTATTTTGTGTGTCATCCCAGCTGATTTTTCCGCTCCATACATCAATTTGAGATTGGCGGCCACAGAGAGCTTCGGTAAATCCGTATAATATGGGTTTACTCCACATATAGGAGTGCCAGCCTGTATCCAGTACAAACTGGATTCTGCTGTTTGTACCTTTAACGTACTTTTTGAGATCTTTCAGGAATGCTGTCAGGTCTTCCATTGTTCTTACAGTTTTGCGGGGATTCAAGCCCGCCTTCTCCATTTCATCCTCATAATAGCAGAAGGAATAGCGCATTGGAGCCAATGCATTTATGCAGGGTGCATAATCTTTTACACCCCAGACGTTTTCAAAGGATTTCCTGCCGTCATACTTGAGTAAATCCCAATAGGGATAGTTGATAGAGAGAAGATTTTCGCAGAAATTATAACGGTCTTTAGAAAGGGGGAGTGAAGAGTCGAAATCAAATATATGAGGTGGATCTCCGGCGGCAATCCGGGCTTCATACATGGAATCCTCCCCTTCTGTCCATCCTATTACGTCTATTTCGACTTCAGGGTGGATTTGGGTATATTTTTCCCAGATGTTTTTATATTGCAGAGTGTACTCAGGCGTGGTAGTCAGATATTCGATTGTATATCTGGGAGTTATGTTCTTGCGACTGCCGGTTACTGCCCATGAATCATTGACCTTCGACCTGTCCCCATTCCCATCTGCCTCATTGGACAGGGCACAACCGGACACATTGATCATCAGTGAACATATGATAAACATAAACATATATTTTAAACCCTTCACGACAATCCCTCCTTGTTCGCTTTTTCTTCCATGGGAATTATGACAGTCACCCGGGACCAGCCATCCTGATCACGGTCGAAGGTTATCCCGTATGCATGGCCATAGATCGCCTTTATACGCTCGTTGACGTTTCTTATACCTATCTTTCCGGTGTCCCCCCCGGTGTCAAGGATATTTCGAAGGGTATCGGGATCAAACCCTTTCCCGTTGTCTTCAATGCAGTATTTGCGAATGTTCCCCTCAATCCTGCAAAAGATCCTTATAACGCCCAAAGCCGGCATATTATCGAAGCCATGGAGTATGGAATTTTCCACAAGCGGTTGGAGGAATAGCCTTGGTACCTTGCATTCATAAATCTCCGGCTGAATATCTTCAATAACCTGAAGCTGCCCTTCCAGTCGTTTGGACATGATGTGCAGATAGCTCATGATGCAATTGAGGTCTTCACTGAAACTGACCAACTCCTTTGTATTTTTGACTGTATACCTCAGCATGCCTGACAGGCTGAGTATCATTTGGCTTATCTCATTCTGTGATTTCTCTACAGCCATAAGATTGATCGTGCTTAAAGTATTATACATGAAGTGTGGCTCGAACTGGAGGTTCAGGGCATTTATCTGTAATTCCTTTTCACGGAGCGTCACTTCATAATTCTCCTGTATCAGCCAATGGATATGCTTGTTCATTTCATTAAATTTTTTAACAAGATAGGACATTTCATTGTTTCCTTCCACAGCCAGTCTGTCTGTGAAATTTCCTTCGGACATATTCTGGATGGCAGTGAGAATATTGTTGACAGGTTTCATGATTCCCCTTGAAATAAGGTATCCTATTACCAGGACTAACAGCAGAATGACAATGCCTATTGTAATGGTATAAAAACGGAGGGTGGGAAGGGTACTTAACAGCTTATTAAACGGAACTCCGATCACATAAGACCAACCGGTGGTTAAGGAGGTGTCAAAGCAGAAAAGCATTTTTTCCCCGTTGACCTTTGCAAAAAAGGACCCGCTGCTTTCCCCCGATATTTTTGCAAAAAGATCCTTGCTCCAAAAATGACCTAGCTCATTCATATTATTGTGGGAGAGGATAATACCTTCTTTGGACAATACATAATACTCGCTGCCTTCTACGGTAATGTTTTTTTCAAAAGCTCCGCTGAAGATTTCTTCCCGGAGGTTCACCATCAAAACCGGTCTCTCTATCTTTTCCGACATTTTGGCTATGCCGCCGTTGCTATCTATATAGGAGCAATCGATCTCACGGAGCGCAGAAAAAAGGTAGGTTTTATCAATACCCATGACTTTCAGTTCTTCCTCGGTGAACAGGGTCCCATAATTGAAGACCGGAGTCCAATATAAATTTCCGCGATATTGGTTCCTGTCCAGGCAGAGAAGAGAGATATCGAACCCGTTACGGGGTATGGCTTTGGCTATATTTCGCCCGAAAGTGAAATAGCTGGTGACCAGGTTGACCGAATATTGTTCGTCGGAATTAGGAAAATACTTATACAGGATCTTCTGGATCCGGTTATCCACTTCCTTGACTTTATAAGGATCCCGGGTATTCAATCTCGAGAAAATATCGAACAGTTCCTTGTCTATATTTATCAATAAAGTCTTTTCTTCAAGGACGGATAGTTTAAAATCTATGTTTTCATTGATGCCCTGTACAATTTTCCGGATTTGGGTCTGTGCATTACTGGCGATTATATTCGAACTGACATTAAAAAATCCGAGACCAAGGATAAGAAGGGGGATTGCAACCAGCAGAAAATATGAAAGTACAAGCTTCCTCATCAGGTTAAGATCATTCAACAGCCGGGCGATGCAGGTCAGAAGCTTTTTCAGGTTCATACCAAATATTCTCCGCTTCAGTTATTCATTAATGTGTTATTCTATATTGAATCGTTACAATACATTTTTCGGTAATCGTAAGGTGTCATTCCTGTAATCTTTTTAAATACCCTGCTAAAATACCTGATATTCTTGTACCCGGACAGTAGTGCGATCGTATTAAGCTTTTCCGGAGAATTCCGGAGGAGCTCTTTTGCCTTGTCCAGTCTGAGGCCGGTGATATAATCGCAGAAGTTCCTCCCGGTATGTATTTGAAAGTACCGGCTGAAATAGCTGGCATTAAAATGAAAACGGTCTGAGAGGGATTCCAGCGACAAATCTTCCATATAATGCAGCTCAATATAGTTCAGGCACTGCTTCATGATAACCATTTCACTCTTGTTTTTAACTTCATCAAGATAATTGAATATTTTTAAAATGAAATCTTGCGTTATACCTTCTGCCATGGAAAAGCTTTTACTTCTTTTTAATCCTGCAAACATTTCATTAACAAGCTTTTTATACTCCCCGGCATCAATGAAGTATTCCACCTGTCTGGAGATATTGGCAAGGAGCATACCGACTGATTCGATGAAAAGCCCTGGCGGAGTCCGGTCCTCGGAACGTATTTTATTCAGGACATTGTAAATACACTTTCTTGCGGCTTCCCGGTCTCCTCTGGTTATAGCCTCCTTTAGCTGTTCTTCCAGCTTTAAAGGATAAATCCCGCTATGGTCATCCTCATTGAAGGATTCCCGGTAAGCGGTTATCTCTAAATCTTCATGATAAAATCTTTGATCCAGAGCCTGCTGCAGATGCCTGAAGCTTTCACGGGCATTCATGAAAATATCGGGAAAGACTGAACTTATGCCGACTACCAGTTCTATTTCACATTTGATTTTCATCTCGCTAATGAAATCAGGGGAAGTTTGCATTATTTGTGAGGATATACCGCTGAAGGAGGTTTTCGGACAAAGCAAAGTTAGAACCAGCTCAGGCTTGTTCGAATGAAAAAAACTGAGACACCTTCCTAAAACTTCAAATCGTGTGTTTATCAACCGTATAATGTTGCCTTTGATTCTTACCAGGTCCTCAGGTGAATATTTTTCAATAAGTGCAGAAAAGTTAAGGATTTTCGTTCCGATAAGCAATCCGCATTTAATCCCTTCAAACCGGCTCCGGACTTCATCAAGCTGTATGGATGAAAGTGATTCCGAAAGCCACAGGTTCAGCTGATGTTCCAAATAAGCAGGATAGATGGTTTCCATCTGTCTGTTCAGACTTTCTTTTTCATGGGCTGCTGTCCGTGCTTCCAACAGGCTTTTTTCCAGAGCTTCTATTAAATTATTGATCTGACCCATATCAAAAGGCTTGAGAATATAGTCGCATGCTCCCAGTTTGACAGCTTTCCGGGCATACTCAAATTCTCCGTACCCTGTAATAAAGACAACCCTGCTGTCTTTCAACTGTTCAGAACAGGTTTCCACAAGTTTGAGCCCGTTCATAACCGGCATCCTGATATCTGTAATAAGAATATCTACAGCTTGTTTTTCAATAAAATCCACCGCTTCACGGCCATTTTTAGCCTGAGATATCTTATATAGTGGACGTAGTGTTTCCAGCATGGAAGACAGGACTCTACGATGCGTCGGTTCGTCATCTACAACCAGAATATTATACAATCACACCCACTCCTGTATGGACAATATTAAATATAAAGGCATTATGTTTACTATTATATCTCTTTAATTATTTGATTGCTAGTGCACATTATCTTACATTATGGGTACTTTCTTTACATTGTAAAACAGATAGAAATAGCTGTCATAAAGTAAGAAAGTGGCGATTTCGTATGGAATTTGTTTGTGATAGGCTTTTTAATGTAAGGAAAAAAATCAAGGAGGTAGGAGAATGAAAAGGGTACTTGTCTTATTAACCGCTGCCATATTAGTTATCTCAATGGTAGCAGGGTGCGGAACTGGAAGCTCAAACAAGGAAAACCAGTCCTCATCAAGCACTCAGAAGGCTTCTGATTCGCAAACTGGTTCTGCTTCAGCAGATTCCGACAAGAAAGTGAACATTGAAATGATCACTATCGATTCGGAGTATATCCAGATCACAAAGGACATTTGGGCAATCTATGAAAAAGATCATCCCAATGTGACAATCAACGTGACAGGTGATGAAACAGGAGAGCACGCGGCACTTGATGCAAGGATCGCAGCCGGGAATCCTCCGCATATTCGTGAGACTGATCCGGAATCTCCTGTTACAAAAGACAAATATGATTATCTGGTAAACCTGCTTGAGATTGATTACCCCTATTTTGACAAATACACTTATGATGTGAAAACACGCTGGAGCGAAGTATCGGGTGTTAAAGACTATGTTCCGATCATTTCTCCCTTCCTTCCTGTAGAGAGGACGCTGGTGTTTCACCGTGATGAAATGGACAGCCTGGGATTGAATCCCAAGGAATCTGTTAAAACCATGGATGATTTAAAAAAGTTCCTTCTGGATCTTAAAGGAGCCGTGGATAAATCTAACGGGAAGTACCAGTATGTACTTGACACAGCCTGGCTGCCCAATGAAATCTATTGCTGGCTCAACGCCTTCACACTGGGCTTCTCAAGTTATGATGAAATGTGCGACGTATGGAGTGGCAAAATTGCCTGGGATGATATGGAGAAAAATCCGTACGTAGAGACTTTCGAGTATTTTAAAGAAATGTATAAACAGGGCATATTGCCGGAAAACTGGTGGCAAAGACAGTGGGAACAGGAATTTGAGCCTGCCTTCATAACAAAAAAATCCATCCTGACGTTCCATGGACCCTGGATATGGTCTAAAGCTTATGCTCAAAATCCGGATATCAAGCTGGACGGCTTTTATTTTCCTGCAAACAAGGAAGGTGTAACATTCCATGAGTGTATTGCAGGCGATTACGGTGTGGGCCTTTTCAAAGCTTATCAGAATACGCCTGAGTTTAAGGAAATCGTGGATGCTTTTACCTGGTTTACCAGCCCTGAAATCACGAAAAAAAGGTGCGAAGCCATGGGAAGAGTGCCTGCTATGGATCTGAGCAATCTAGGTGAACTCAAAATTAAAGCTCCACAGTATTTAAATGTTATGAAACCGCTTCTGGATGGAACTTTTGGAAATGTAAAAGCGGACATGAGGCCGTGGGGAAATGTCCTTGTCACAAAATACAAGGTAGCCGGTACGGCGGAAGTATTAAATGACGACAGCATTGCAGCCATGTGGGGTGATTACATGCAAGACAAGCTCTCTCTGGAGGAATTTATGAAGAATATACAGTCACGCTGGCTTACAGCTTATAAGTTTCCTCAATAGCAAGAGCATTATCAAAATGCCGTTATGACCGATTATCAGGTAGACAGAGAAGCCTGGCTTCTCTGTCTGTCCCCAACATAATATAAAGGAAATGGTGGAAAGCGATGCCTGGAAAAGGACTTTCAAAAAGGAAACTGGCCGAAAACCTCGCAGATGTCATATTTATATCGCCACAGCTGCTCTTGTACTTATTGTATACTATTTGTCCCTTCATCATAGCGATACCTATTGTCTTTATGAATAAAACAAATCTGATCAGTTCGAGTGCTGACTTTATAGGCCTGGGCAATTTTGTCTCTGTTTTCAAACCACCGATTGTAAATGAATTCCTTCCCGTTATGCAAAGGACTCTTGTATATACTTTGATTAATTATGGAACCGTGTTTGCATTTGGAATTCCACTGGCCCTGCTTATGTTTGAATTTACCTCAAGGTTCAAGAATGCATTTTTTACCGTAATCTACATGCCCTATATCATTTCCGGGCTGGGAGTCGGGATGATGCTCATGATGCTGTTCTCAAAAGACAGTGGTACTTTGAATCTATTGCTTATGAAGCTGAATATTATACATCATCCCATTGATATAATGAATCCCCACACCGGAGTACTGGCTTTGCCGCTGATAGAAGGGTGGCAGTATGCAGGCTTCAATATGGCTCTGTTTCTTGGCGGACTATTGTCGGTACCCTGTGAAACCATAGATGCTGCAAGGGTAGACGGGGTGAATTATCTTCAGAGACTCTGGTATGTGTATTTCCCGCAGATGATTCCCAATATAGTCATTGCCTGTATTTTTTGCCTTATGGGATCTTTCAATTCGTTTGACGTTGCAGTCGGCTTTGGTGGATTAAGGGGAAATTCCAGTGCCTATATGGTCGCACTGATGCTTTACAAAATGAGTTTTGGCGCAGGAGCAAGCCAGTCTGCAACACTTTCGCAGACCGTAACCCTATCGATGATCATTTATCTTCCTCTTTTTCTGATAGCGGTGCTGATTAACAAACTTCAAAGAAAATATGAGTATTGACGGGGAGTAAACATAATGACTACAAAGCAACAGCTTATTTTCAGCAGGGCTGAAAAAAAATCGGCCTTGACCAAAACAAGATTGAACATTGCAATCGGCATATTCCTGGTTATTTATACCGTTCTTACCTTGTTTCCTTTTTATACAATGTTCATACGCAGCTTCATCACCACAAACGACAGTACAAGTTTCCATCTCTGGATTCCAAAGCCCAAAGAGTTCAATATGAATGCGCAGTTTGGAAGCATGTCAATCTACTACAATCTACAGACCGATGACTTTAAAAATGATATGGGAATTAATGATTATGTTGATCCTAATATGACTTTTAATGAAATCGCTGATGAATATAATATTTCAAAAGACAAGATCATCAAATATATGGCGCCTTATTATACCTTTAATGGCTGGATTACCATACTTTTGGGGAAGCAGTTCAGGACCTCGCTGTTCGGGACTTTATTTGTAACAGTGATGTCCATCTTTCTGGGAGGCTTGCTTGGAATGGCTACAGGCTATGTCCTGGCGGGATTCCGAAAAAAGTGGCATTTCATGGTTTATAATCTCTACATGCTGCAGATGGTTATCCCGCCTATCATGCTGATGGTTCCGCAGTTCATTATAAACAGGGAGCTTCACCTGACCAATTCATACATTGGATTAATCTTGTTTAACCTAAGAGGGGGAGCTATCCCTACAATGATATTTACAGCGTTTATATCGTCCATTCCGAAGGAGTTGAGGGAATCGATCGAAATAGACGGAGGCGGAGCATACAGGTATTTCAGCAGCATCGTGTTTCCGCTGTGCAAGGTTCCATTTGCTACCTTTCTGACAATACAGCTGCCGTTGTTTTGGAATGACCTGCTCTATCCGCTGCTATTTCTCAAGCCTGAAAAACATACGCTTACACCGTGGATCAATCATCTTATGGGCCAATATGCAACAAATTTCCAGACGATATATGCCGGACTTTTGGTTTCAGTTCTACCTGTACTCATTGTCTATCTTGTTTTCCAGAAAATGTTTGTACGGGCAGCCATGTCGGGGGCAATTAAAGGTTAAGGGGGCGGTTTTGTGAATTTGCCGGATATTTCGGAATTCAAACTGAAAGAAAATAGAATACAGAGATTTTTTGAAGATAGCGGGTATGAGGCACTGATCATCGGCCGCCAGGACAACTTCTCCTGGCTTGCCTGCGGAGGCAGCAGCCGTATTACCCACACAAGCGAGGCAGGCTCGACGATTCTTATCGTATTGAAAAATAGAAAGCATGCAATATTCCAACGTATGGACGCCCAAAGGATGCTGGATGAAGAATTGACAGGCCTGGATTTTGAGCCGGTATCTCTTTTTTGGTATGAAGAAAGCAAGGAAGAGAAAGCGGCCCAAATTGTAAAGGGGCTTAAGACCATCAGCGATATCATGATCACCGGTACAGATTACCTGCCAGGTATTTTTGTTGAAAAATTTCATTTCCCGCTATTTGATAGTGAAATGATCAGGTATAGGACTTTTTGCAGGGAATTTGAAGAAGCGGTAATTGAAGCTGCTGATCAGGCTAACCCCGGGATGACTGAACATGAGGTTTATACCCTGGTGGCTCATGAGTGCCTGAAAAGGGAGCTTGAGATTGTCACCCTGCTGATCGGATCAGATGAAAGAGTATCTCAATATACTCATTTTTGTGACACTCACAAGAGGATTGACAGGCTTCTCTTATTGGCGCCGGGAGTGAGGAAATGGGGCTTGAATGCCTCTATGACCCGTACGGTCTTTTTCGGCGACAGAGCACCGGAAGAATTGCTTAAGAAGTATCAGGATGCCTGCAGCTTGAAGAGTGCGATCCTATCGTTATATTATCCCGGGAAGTACTTTGCCGACATTCTTTCCGAAATGAAAAGCATTTATGAAAAAGCCGGGTATGCGGATTCGTGGGGCAACCACTATAAAGGCGGCCCGGCAGGATATACAGACGATATCGTATTGTTTACAAACCGCAGCGATGTGACGATATCTGCCAACCAGGCCTATGTATGGCTGATCGCACTGAACGGTGCAAAAGTTGAAGAAACCAGCCTGTGTACAAGCAGCGGAGCGGAGATACTCACCTTATGCGGTGGATGGCCGTCCGGGAGCTATGAATACGGGAATAAGGAATTCAACCTTCCCGGAATGCTTTTTAAATAAGAATCCTGGTTTGCTGAACCGGAGAAAAATGAATTTGAGTATAAAGTCATCAATGGGATTATAATGGCACGCGTTGAGAAAAACATTACACAAAACCAACTTGTTGAGAGGATGGAAAACAGTCTAATATATCCAGGCTTGAAAGTGGTGAATATAACCTGTCGCTGGAGTTTTTAATAAAGTAGCCCAAGCCCCTGGCAAAGACAGTCCTGATTTCTGAATAGACCTCCGAATACTGTTATCGGCTATTCAGCGTATAGACCGATTCGAACGCTATTTAGCACATTTATGTACTTTGCTTCCAGTCAGATAAAAGCGCCACCTTCTTGGTAGCGCTGACTAATTATATCTTTATAGTTCCATGAGAGTGTAAACTCAAGTACCGCTCAGGGGATCTATTAACTTATTTTAAATATCTTAATAGCATCCTC
>DBTX01000005.1 GCA_002307275.1 Hungateiclostridiaceae bacterium UBA1305 | reverse complement strand
ATTATACCTTCTTTTAGTATATCGGTAAATGTTGATTTCATGATTAAAGATTATATATTTGAGTAACAAAAAAATTACTCCTTATATGTTTCCTGAAAGAATTTCTATGCTATTCATATCTAACACATTGTTTATTATGTAAGATTAATAAAATAGGCTGTAACGTATGATAATAAAGCATTTCGGCTTAAACTCTAAATATTACCTAATAATTATTGTATTTATATCTAACATAAAGTAAAATTATATTATAATAAGTTAAATTCTATATGAAGGTAATATTAATAAATTTATCACGGATAATTGGAGGTTTAAAATGATTTGGGATGAAGTTAAAAAAAATTATCCTTCACAATGGGTTTTAATTGAAGCAACAAAAGCACGTACTGAAAATGACAAAAGAATAATTGAGTGCATGGACGTTATTGATAGTTTTAAAGAAGATGGGGACAGTGCATTTCAAAAGTACCTTGAATTTCACAAAGCACATAAGGACAGGGAATATTATATCTACCATACTTCCAATGATACCCTTGATATCGGGGTTAAAAAATGGATGGGGGTACGGTTATAATGTCTAAAATATTTTTAAATGACGGCTTGATATATACAACAGTTGCACTATCTCATAAAAATAAAACAATAATATTGAAAAATGCGCTTTTGGATACTGGATCATCGTCAACTGTGATATCTAGCGAGATAGCAAACAAGCTTGGTTTAAGACTGGAACCCACGGACATTATTAATTCGGTGCAGGGAGTCGGCGGAAGTGAAACGGTTATCGAAAAGGTAATTGATTCTATTGTCATTGATACGTCAACAGTAAAAAAATTTCATATTCAAATTGGTGCTATGGATTACGGTATAACACTGGAAGCAATTATAGGACTTGATTTACTTACAGCATTCAGATCAGTAATTGACTTAGAAATATACATGTTGACAGCAAGTTAATAACCATAACTTTTCTGGAACTAAAAGTATTCTATAGGAGATGTGCGGAAACTTACAGCCAGTCTCACGTAGGAAACAGCGCACTATCACATAAAAGCTGATAGATGGCGTCCAAAGTGTGCCAGTATCAGATTTTCTTGTAGTTAAACACTCATCCATTTAAAATTCAATATTACTACCACTCCCAACTGCACATAATTTTTATTATGTGCAGTTGGGAGTAAATTAATTGCAAACAATTTTGCTATTCTATAAATACAATAATTAATTAGACGACTGTTTGTCATAATTGAATTGATTCACTTATTTTTGATGAACAGTAATCGCCTCTACTTTACATTGTATCAGTTTTACCAGATCATCCGGAGCAAGTTCGACCTGCTGACCGATCTTTCCGGCACTGATAATGATTGTTTCACACAGTATACTGGACTCATCCAGTACCGTTACAAAATCTTTTTTCATTCCTATAGGTGAACATCCACCGCGTATATAACCTGTAATTCTATTGATATCAGCAACCTTAATCATTTCAACCGACTTTTCATCAACAGCCTTGGCCGCTGTCTTCAAATCCAACTCCTGAGCAACAGGAATCATAAAAACAAAGTAATTTCTGCTGTGACCCTGTGTTACAAGCGTCTTGAACACCTGTTCAACCGGCTGCTCCATCTTCCCGGCCACTGATATTCCGTCAATAAGCCCGTCGCTGTGATCGTAGGAGTAAGTGCTATATTTTATCCCTGCTTTGTCAAGGATGCGCATTGCATTTGTTTTTGTGTTATCCATGGTGAATACCCCTGTGTTCTTGATTTTACAGAAATGTCGCCAGTCTCTATCCTAATAATATCAGAGATTATTTCCTGGGAATATGATTATGATCTCCTGACAATGTATTTCTTGTACATGCAGGACAAAAAGACCATAGACTGTTGTAAGTTTATTTCCATCCGTGATAGCGACTTCCCTGATCATACTCCCCTGCATCTGATACGGAATTTCAGACCTTGTTTCTGATATATTTCAGACTGATACTTGGATTACTTGTTTTTGTCGATCTGATCTCAAAAAGGTTCAGCGAGGATAAAAATGGAGTAAGCTTTGAAAATCCATAATTTCTGGTATCAAAGTCAGGATACCGTTTATTAAGCGTATCGCCCAATTTCCCGAGAAATGTCCAGCCATCTTCATCGGAAACCTCTGTAATGATGGTCTTGATGGCTTCTGTCATTGTTTGGCCAACCTTCGGCGACTCCTCCTGTTTATGCTCTTCCTTCACATTTTTTACTTCAGCAGGTTTTGCAGCCATTGAAGCAAGCACCTCAAGATATTTAAATTTCTCACAGGCAGATATGAACGGAGTAGGAGTCTTCTTCTCCCCCATTCCAATCACATACATGCCGGCTTCTCTCAAACGTGCAGCCAGCTTTGTGAAATCACTGTCGCTTGACACAATGCAAAACCCGTCTACATTATGCGAATAAAGAATGTCCATTGCATCAATGATCAGTGCGGCATCGGTTGAATTTTTGCCTGTTGTATAGTTGTACTGCTGTATCGGGGTAATTGAGTAATTGAGAAGTACATTCTTCCAGGAGGCGAGCTGAGGCTTGGTCCAGTCTCCATAAATCCTTTTGTATGTTGGAATTCCGTGGTTCGATATTTCATCGATTATGTATTTGATGTATTTATCGGATACATTGTCAGCATCAATCAAAACGGCGATTTTCTTGTCTTTTTCCATAAATGTTCTCCTGTTTGACATTATTTTGTTAGGAAGAATAACTTCAACAGAATTATTATATCATGATTTACCCTTACTTCAAATAAATTCAAGTCAAGCTAGAAGAAAATCCCGGTATTCACAATTGAAAACATAGATCGATTCAACCATTCCTGAACTTTTCTATGTATTTCTTAGCCGATCTGTCGTTTTCCAAAGCAAAGTCAGACATATACTTGCGTGCGCAGAATGCCTGTATGCTTTTAGGAATGTTTTTCACCTGCGTTCCGGCTTTTTCATTCCATCGGACGTGCATATCCAAATGCTCTTGCGAAGACAATTTTCGATAACCGTTTTCATGAACAATAAATTCCCTATCAAAGCGCGCAGGCTTTTTTCGATCCAATTGCGATTTTGTAGGGTAACCATAAACCAACATTGCAGCGGGAACAACAAAGTCAGGAAGGTTTAACAGCTCACTGACAGTTTCCTGGTTTTCTAGAATATCACCTATATAGCAGGAGCCAACTCCCATAGACTCAGCCGCAACAACTGTATTTTGAGCTGCAATGACCGCATCGGCACACGCAAGCAGAAGATCCCCTTCAGAGGGTTTTCTTACTTCGCATCCGGAAAATACAAATGTATCATACCAACGTTGGTAATCCGCAAGAAATACCAGAACTAGCGGTGCTTTTGCAATAAAAGGTTGATCGTCGCAGGTCACTGACAGCTTCTCCTTCAGGTTCTGATCGGTAATATCGATAATCGTGTAGAGCATCATTGCTCCGGCAGTCGGGGCTTGAAAGGCCGAATCCAGTATTTCATTCTTTATGTCAACTGGCAATGGCCTGTCTTCAAAGATCCTTACGGATTTTCTATGTTTTATTTGTGCCAAAGTTTCGTTCATCATAATCTCCTCTTCCACCATAGTCATTGATCTTTGTTCTTCCGCAGTAACTAAAACTCAATTTCAGTTATTCCATCTGAATTATATAGCAAGTCACCGGCTTCCAGATTTTTACCGGCAATTCTTTCGATTGGAAGCTTAAGATACTTTGCTGAGCCTATCACGGCTACATCTCCATTTTCAAGAAGGATTTCGCCTGTTCCCTCAAAAATCCTGTCCTTTTTAGAGGTGATCCTGGCAATGACTCTTAATTCTGTACATACGGGTACCGGCTTCCTGAACTGTGTTGACAGCTCAATCGTAACGGCAAAAGTATCAGGTTCAGTAATCATAATAGCCCGGCCGATCGCCTCATCTATTATTGCAGAAGCGACACCTCCATGCATGCGGCCCGGATATCCCGAGTGTTCAAAAGGAGATGTGAAGATGCCTGCGATTTCTCCGTTTTCCATTTCATAAAATCTTGCCTGCAGGCCGCCTTTATTCTCTTCTCCACATACGAAGCAATGCCTTGAGGTATATTGTTTGTTTACAACCTTGTATTTCATACATTTACAGGCCTTTAAACCGGCCAACCTCCATCATTAAATATCAATTATTTTAGTAAAAGTATATCACATAATTTAAATTTGCCCAAAACAAAAAGGGCTCGAAGCCCCTTTTGTTTTTTAGGTGGCCGTCATCTGACGGCCACCTCCTGTTCAATCTTCAATTTAAGACCACTCCTTTCGTCAAAGAGTCGGCTCCGGAAGCCGCGATGCACACGATATCATGTACAGTTTGATTATAATGCAGCCTGACAGATACCTCAAGATAACAATCAATTATAAAAAATCTTTACACTATATAGCCTTCATATAGCCTTCTGTTTCAAAACTGCATTTTTTGCCTCGATCACTCTTGCGGAAAGATTTCGCCCTCCGGGACAAACATAGCTGCAAATGCCGCATTTGATGCATTTCTCAGGATTGTACCTGCTGGTTTCATCAAGCTTCTCTTCGTCAACAAGCTCGGAAATCCTGCATATTCTGAGACTCTGGGGGCAATACGCTTCACAGGTGCCGCAACCAGAACAGAAAGGCGATTCCTTATATCTTGGTATATCCGATACTGCTATGAAATTGGTTTCCTTTTCTATTTTACTGGTTTCATCAGCCATATGTGCCAACATTGCCCCACCACCCGTGAACACAGGCTGATTATCAGGACGCATGGGCGAGCAGTTGACACCGTCAATGACCAGCCCCGGATATACGGCATCAAGGACCTTCAGTATATTATCGCCAATTCTTACTTTAACGTTTATAGCTTTTCTAACTTTCATGTCCGAAACGGTAATATATTTTTTCGTTGCTTTCTTCTCAAGAAAAACAGCTTCGTATATCATTAAAAGCGTCTGTACATTTAATACCAGGATGCCTTCATTTGATGGTATTGCACCTTCAGGTAGCTTTTGTCCCAGCGTACTTTCAATTAAAAGCTTCTCAAACCCGGCAGGATAATGATCCTTAACCTGATGCAATATAATGCTGTCAGGGATTTTGAGTCCGGACGCATCTTTGACTGCGAGAATCACTTTTGAGAAATTGATGCAGCTGTATACAGCCTTGATACCTCGGAGGATATCCTCGGTACGGTTGCGAAGAAGCCACTTATCATGCACCAGTCCCGGATCGCACTCTACACCGTTGATGACCAGATATTTTTTGTCAGCGTCAGAGGAAAGAACTCCATTGATTTTATTCACTGTAGGAAATGCTGCTCCCCCGCAGCCGAATACTTCATTTTCTTCGATCCTTCTCAAGAGTAGTTCAGTAGTGAGGCATTTCAGCTTTTGATCATAATCGAAATCGGATTTTGAATGGATAGATGTTTCAGACCAAACATCATTTTCAGAATCAGCCTTATCAGTATCTGTCAAATCTAAAGCAGGTAAAGTGTAGTCCATTTCAGCTACTGTGCTTTTTATTAGCGGCCCCTTATAATGCAAGCGCTTGGCAGGTTTATAGCTGAAGTCATCAATAAGATAGGAAACGAGGTTGAAAATCAGTATCGACAACGCCAGATTCAGTGCAGGATTTTTCATCAGCAGAGGGGTGAAGCCTACTGCAAAAGCAACTATTAATCCGGGAATTTTCAGGTGCGTTGTTGTAACAGGATCAGTCATAATGATACTGCCAAAAAACAGGCAATTGGCCAAAACGGCCATCAAACTTATCGATGGTGAAATAATGAGCATTGAAAGAGCCATCCCTGCCATAAACCCGATCGAGGCAAAAGGTCTGACCAAAATGAAAGGCAATGACAAAATCAATGCAGGTATTAACAAAACAGAGGGTGTTAAAGGTGCATATCCGGCACTGAATAGGATGTAAACTGCCAGATATCCGACGATCGCAGGATTCAGCGTATTTTTGCCGGTCCCGCTCCAAAGCACTTTGCCGAACACGATTGCAGCAGCTATGCCGATCAGCCTGCCCCAAAGAGGTATACCCGGGGTTATGACCTGGAGTACCCCTGCTGTTACGGCAGCAGAAACGGAACAAACCACATGTTTGTACTTGATGAAACCCGCTACCGAATCAATGATCAGAGCTGTTGCCAATGCAGCGAGAAAAGCCGGCACCTCCGAAGGTTTTGTAACCCAGCGGGGAACCAGATATAGCAAAATGACAACAAAAAGCATAGCCATGATATGTTCGTTTGACCATTTTCGCCTGATCAGCGGGTAGGCTCTCATCTCTTCACACCTGCCATAAATCCATGAAACCTGTGAAGTCCTTTACCAAAAACCATCATCGGACAACCGACTACAGCCTCAATACCGGATGCTGCACACTCATCAAGTATTTCCTTGTCTGCTGTTTTACCGGGTTGAAACAACATTTTTTTGACACCCTTGATTTTCAATTTTCGAACTACATCCTTGACATCCCTGTTGTTCAAAAGTATGTAAGCTGTGGTTGGAACCTGCGGAAGCTCGTTTATATCATTGTATACCTTCACATCGTAGGTATCGGATTTTTTGGGATTTACCGGGTAAACCTTTATCCCCGCGCCTGTGAAAGCTGTGTAGATGGATTTACTGAACGCCTGTGTGGAACTGGAATAACCTACGAAAACAATCTCCTTATCAGTGAAAAACGCCCTGCTCAATTTAGCCATAAATTCAATATCTCCTTTCATTTTAAAAGAAATTATTTAATAGCACTAAGCCATATATATTTACGTAAGATTCAAGGCAATGTCTTGTATAGTTTTAGCGTTGACAGACCGCTAGAAGTTTCCGAGCGCACTCCTAGGCTTTTGTTTCACCTTCCATTTTAATTTTCCATAAAAACTTATATAATGGAAGAACGAGCTCGAAATCACGCTTCAGATCATCTGCGATTTGCTTTGTGAACAGCTTGTCCTCAGGCTTTCTGGTGCACATGAAGTATATGTTCTTTCTCTGATACCATTCCAGAATATCTTCAGGCTTTTCTGCATTATATAGTTTTTTATACCTATCGCCTTCCATGATAAATACGTCCTGTTTCCTGTAGACTTTATCCGCCTTGATGAATTGTGGATCATGATCATCAATCAGTTCCCTCAATCTGTCCATTGTCGGCTTCGACGCAGTATAGAAGCCCATTCCATAGCGGTAAAGATGCGGTGTTATCTCGAAGAAGAAGCATGGATCGAAGGTCCAATCCCTTCCCACTCTTCTGAAGGTGATCCAGACAGAGCTTTTGTATGGAGTTTTGTCTTTCGAGAACCGAACATCCCTATATATTCGTGAAATGGTCTTGCTGATTTCCGGTCTTGTTTCAAAGCCGGGATCAATTGCCAGCATATATCCGGATAAGTCCTTTACAAGCTGCTTGAAGGGTTCTACCACATATTTCAGATAATCCGGCTTGTTTTCTTCGAACCACGGCTTGCTGTTGTTGAATTCCAGGCCCAGAAGGAATTTGAAGGTTTCAGGGGTGAAGCCTGAAAACACAGAATCGGCATTCGTGTCCATATATTCTCCTTAAATCAGTAGTTTTTCTGTTGCATCAGATGTTCAAAATAACGATGATGATTGATGTAAGACAAAGACAGATATTGATCAGGCAAAGAAACCATACTGCCTGTTTTGAGCTGAAGCCAGCTTTTATCAGTCTGTAGTGGGCTTGACTCCTGTCTGCCTTATAAAAGGGTTTGCCCTCAAGCGATCTTTTAAATACAACAAATATATTATCAAGAATCGGTACTCCCAAAGCCAGGATCGGTACAAACAGCGACAAGACCGTAGCCTGTTTGAAGGCACCGTCCAGTGCGATTATTCCCAACATGAATCCCATGAATCCAGCGCCTGCGTCCCCCATATAAACACATGCAGGAGGCATGTTGTATCTCAGATAGCCCAACGCCACGCCAACCAGTATGATGGCCATCATGGCTGATCCTGACTGACCAATTGATAATGCAACCACAAACAGCGTCATCGCGGAAATCGTTGATAAACTCCCTGCAAGACCGTCGAGTCCATCTGAAAAGTTGATGACAGTTGTGACTCCGAATATCCATGTCACGGTAAGCAGGAACTGCAGCCATGG
>DBTX01000054.1:59399-63980 GCA_002307275.1 Hungateiclostridiaceae bacterium UBA1305 | reverse complement strand
GTTTCTGAACATTAATAGCTACAATATTTCGTTATGAGCACGGCTTTCAACTTGCTCCCCCCCTCGGCGATTTTGCACCCCCCCTTTGAGATCCACAAAGGGAAATCGTTAAAGGGTATCACAGCCCACTCAATATGAATGTTGCAGGAATGTTGAGATCGATTTATAAGTCAGTAATAATCAAAATAATTTGAATATTATTGACTTATAAACCGATTTATTGTAAAATAATCCTATCCGGAAGGAGGCGTTTTCATGAAGAGAAAGATAACTGACAAGCTGATAGCCTGGAAAAACCAACTGTCAGGTCGGATGCCGCTGCTGTTATATGGAGCGAGGCAGGTTGGAAAAACTTATATTCTGCGTGAATTCGGTGCACAACACTATAAGAATGTCGCCTATATTAACCTTGAAACCAATCAGACAGTCAGCTCTTACTTTACAGAAAATATCGAACCAGAACATATTCTCCGCTTTTTGGAGACCGAGGTGCGGGAAAAAATCATTCCGGGAGACACGCTTATCATTCTTGACGAAGTGCAGTCCTGTGAACGAGCGCTTACTTCCCTGAAATACTTCAACGAGAAAACGCCGGAATACCATATTGTCTGCGCAGGAAGTCTGCTGGGGGTGGCAATCAACCGTGAGCAATATTCCTTCCCTGTCGGGAATGTGGATTCCATGACACTTTTCCCGCTTGACTTTGAGGAATTTCTCTGGGCGCAGGGTGAGGAGAGACTTTGTGAAAACATCAGACAAGCCTTTGGATCCAATGCAGCTCTGCCAACTGCACTGCACGAAAAGGCGCTGGATTTGTACAGAACATACCTGATTGCTGGCGGGATGCCACGGGCAGTACTTGAATATGCACAGAAAGGCAGCTTGCTTTTAGTACCGGATGTGCAAGGCGGAATCATCAACGACTATATCGCAGACATGGCAAAATATACTTCGAGTGCTGAAAGTGTAAAAATCCGGGCTGCTTACAATTCCATACCCGTTCAGCTTGCAAAAGAGAACAAGAAGTTTCAGTACAAATTGGCGCAGAGAGGCGGTACTGCAACGATATTCGGCTCGGCAATTGACTGGTTGCAGTTCGCAGGTGTAGTGCTCAAATGCGTTAGAACTGAGCATGGTCTGATGCCGGTTTCAGTGTACAGCGACCTTTCCAGCTTTAAACTCTATATGGGTGATGTCGGACTGCTTACCATGAAAAGCGGTATTTCGCAACAAACGGTTCTGGCTTCAGGTGAAATAGAAAACACTTTTCTTGGCGCCCTGAGTGAAAATTACGTTGCGCAGGCACTGTGGGCAAAGCAGTATGATTTGTACTATTGGACAAACGAGGGTATGGCGGAGTTGGATTTTGTTCTGCAAAAAGGCGATGATATAATCGCGGTGGAAGTGAAGACAGGGCGGCAAATCAAATCCAGAAGTCTCGGAATCTTTGTGGAGAAATACAAGCCTGCCTACTCCATCAGAATCTCGTCTAAAAACTTTGGCTTTGAAAATAACATTAAATCCGTACCACTATATGCGGTGTTTTGCATTTAGTTTTTTTGCGTGTACTATTTTCATGACGGATGCCTGGCTGAAATAGTTCTCATTGAAGCATTAGTGCTGTTGGAAAATTGAAATGAACCAAATGGGTTTGGAAGCTGTGATACACAGAGCTTTTTCAACAGAAGTATTAAGCTTAGGAGAGAATGGGAAATAACAAAATCAGGAGGTGCGAAAAATGAAAAAAATCAGATATGATGCTAACAATCTAAAAAGCTTTGATATTGAATGGGGCATCCACAAAAAGTGCAAGGAATGGTGGTACGCCACCGGCACTCTGAATGATGACGACGGTAATTTATATTCCTATCAGTTTACTTTTTTGAACCTCAACTTCGGTGTTGTGACACCAAAAGTGGTTATGATAGCGTTTACAGATCTGCAAAGTGGCCGCCATCATTATTTGCAGAAAGTGAATCTGCTTTCAAGTAAAGTCACTATAAGCGATAAACGTGTGGCTTTCGAAGGCGTCACGTCAGTGGAAAAGAAAGCAGACCATATGCAGATTGAGTTATCTCATAAGGATTTCAAGCTCAGCCTAAAAGCGCAGTATGGGAAAGGTGCATTTTGGCATTGCGATAACGGGAAGCTCCAGATGGCACTACCGGGAGAAAAAGAGACCACGTTATACTACTCCTATACAAATATGCCAACTACGGGTAGTCTTACGCTAAACGGGAAGGCAATTGATGTAAGCGGAAAAACATGGTTCGACAAGCAGGGAGGGACCTATTCTCTTACAAAGACTGAGACGAGTTGGGAATGGTTTTCGCTCAGGTTCTATGATGATGAAGAAATGATGCTGTTTACATTTCCACAAAGCAATTATCAGGACGGAACCTATATAACAGCGGACGGTCAGCGTGAAAGACTCAACAACTACGAAATCAAAACGACCAGAATCATTGAGAAAATCGGTATGAAATGGTCATCCGGATGGTCGCTGTATGTACCTGGAAAAAAGGAAGCGTATTATAGCATTACGCCGATTGTTGAAGGCAATATGAACTTTGCTTATTTTGAGGAGCTTTGCTGGATTAAAAACGCAAACGGCACGACTGTCGGACTTTGCTTTGTCGAGCTTCTGGGCGGTGTCCTGAATGAAAAAAGCAATCAAAGCATTTCGAATTTATTGAAAAGCATCGAATATTAGTATGGGAGATATCGTCATTATTACTGCCTGAATGCTTCCATTCGGTGCGTTCACTTTTGCAAGCTTACCTTCCAGTAGTGCCGTCGAATTTTTATGCACAATCCCAAATACGATTTTACCTCTTCCAGATTACGGATGGATCAATGTGCATAATATCTCTGGAACAGGTACGTGCCATTACACCGGACAATTCTTTCGTCATATCCTCAATCATCCTCTGTACACCCTTTGCTCCATCCTCTGCAAGTGGATTCATAAGCACACGGCCTAAAGAAACTGCAGAAGCGCCAAGCGCCAATGCCTTAAACACATCAATACCACTCGAAATACCACAGTCTACAAAAATGGGTATGGTGTGATTTACTATTTTTGCGATTTTCGGCAGTATCATAAGTGGAGGTACTGCAAAATTAAGAATTCCATGATGATGTGAGATCACAATACCCTTGGCGCCGGCTTCAATGCATTTATAAGCATCTTGTTCGCTTAATACCCCTTTTATGATAAAGGGTAATTTAGTTGCCTCTATAAAGCTCTTGATTTCGCCAAGCGTTTTGGAAGACATTGGAAGTCCTAAGACAGTATCGAATTCCCCTTTGCTATTGAAGGAATGATCAATATCCATGCCTACAGCCAAAACTCCACATTTCTCCGCATGCTCAATTTTCTTAAAAATGATGTCATTGTTTGCATGCGGTTTTATGATTTTTATAATCCTGGCGCCTGTTGCTGTTGCTGATTCAAGCTCAGCCTCCTCACCCATACCTGTCCACATTACTGCATTAGCGGCTAATGCTCCCTTTGCCATTTCAACCATCCCATTTGGACGACAGTTATCAAGATGTGACAATGCTGCTGTCATTATAGGGGTGGAGAATATTTCTCCATAGAGCTCAAGTTTGGGAGACGGTATCACGGAGTCAATGTGCCGCATTTCAATTAACAGTGAATCATAGTATTCACGGGTGATTTGATTCGCATCTCCGGCTTTATTATTTTGTGATATATTTTGTGTCATTTTCATTCTCCAATTTATGATTTACTCTTTTTTGCCTTGAATTGCCGCATCCAGATAATTTTTGTGTACCTTGTATCCCTTTACCGATATTCTCCTTTTGCGCAAGTCCTGCCGTCTTTCCCTTTATTACTTGTGAAACTACCTTGTAACTTCTATTATACAAGGTTAGCGTTGGTTTTGCTAGTAAGGATGCGGAGAAAAGTATTGCAATAAGTGCATCACTGCAAGAACTCATTCTTGAATATTAGCAATACTTTTATCTTTCTGAACAGCCTGTACATTAATTTTCTTATCCTTATAGATTTCTTTCAGTTCATCAGCATATCGTTGAGCAAGTTTTTTGGCATTCTCAGTATTTGAATCCTCCTTAACAATAATAGCACAATAAACAATATTATCCATAATATATATTTTTCCTGTATTTACTCCCTCTTCTTTTAGCAATTTCTCCGTAAGTTGCTCTTCTTGTGTTTGCACTGTGGTATTTTCCGGGGTTTGGGTAACAATACCTGTGGTCTGTTCATTTGTTATCTGCCCTTCGGTCTGAGGATTCTCACTACTACAGCTAAATAAAGAACCAATTAATATTAAAGATATAATCAGGTGTGTTCTTTTAAAGGATCTTATTTTAAGCATTTAAATTCCTCCGTTTAAATTGCTGATGATGTTATCACCGACTACATTATTATTCACATAAATTAAGCAACTTATCATATAATCTGTGTAAAATCAGACAGGTCTTTGTGTTTCGAATTTATGCCGTCAGCCAGCTCCAAAGCCTTTTTTAACGCTTTTCCCGTTTCATATTTTAGCATGGTGGTTCAAAACCAACAGAACCGTCCCCCTGGTT
>DBTX01000054.1:2475-59109 GCA_002307275.1 Hungateiclostridiaceae bacterium UBA1305 | reverse complement strand
CAACAGAACCGTCCCCCTGGTTCCCCCCCTGGTTCCCGGTTTATAAAATTTTTTATTGATGTTGACTTCATACTTTTAGTACACTATAATGAACCATATGGTTAATATATTAAACATCATATGGGAGAAATACTACTGCTCTTGAGTAATTCCAATAAAATTATAATAATGGAGATGAATTTTATGCGGGCTAAAATGATGAAGGCCCTTGTCAAGCTGTATGAAAAGCCGGGCATTTGGATGGATGAGGTTCCGGTTCCTGAAACTGGTAGCAATGATGTCCTTATAAAAATACTGAAGACATCCATCTGCGGTACTGATGTACATATATACAACTGGGATGAATGGTCCCGGAAAACCGTTCCTGTACCATTGGTTATAGGCCATGAATTTGTCGGTACCGTTGAAGAGACTGGCAGTAATGTTTTTGATTTTAAAAAGGGTGATCTTGTTTCAGGAGAAGGACATGTGGTCTGCGGCGTATGCAGGAACTGCCTTGCCGGCAGACGCCACCTTTGCAGCAGGACAAGCGGTGTCGGAGTGAACCGGCCAGGGGCGTTTGCAGAATACATATCCATACCTGTTACAAATGTCTGGCATTGCGATACATCTATTTCAACCGATTTGATAAGCTGCTTCGACCCTTTTGGAAATGCCGTGCACTCGGCTCTTGCGTTTAATGTCCTTGGAGAGGATGTCCTGATAACCGGCGCGGGACCTATCGGGATAATGGCGGCGGCCGTAGCAAAACATGCGGGAGCACGATATGTAGTAGTGACGGATGTCAATCCATACCGTCTGAAACTGGCTGAGAAGATGGGGGCTACACTTGCTCTTGATATCCGGTACAGTTCAATAGAAGAGGCTATGAAGACGCTGGGGATGAAAGAGGGCTTTGATGTTGGTCTTGAAATGTCAGGCAGCAGGGAAGCCTTCCGGAGCCTGGTGGATAATATGTGCCATGGCGGCAAAATAGCTCTTTTGGGCATACAAAAGCCTGATACCCTGATCGATTGGGATAAGGTTGTATTCAATGGGCTTAACATAAAAGGAATCTATGGCAGAGAAATGTATGAGACCTGGTACAAGATGACGGTTATGCTGCAGTCAGGTCTTGATATCAGCCCGATTATAACCCACAGGTTTGCTTATACCGAGTATGAAAAGGGCTTTGAAGCCATGCTGTCCGGAAATTCAGGAAAAGTGGTCCTTGATTGGGCCTGAAAGGAGTTGTTAACATAATGATCAAGAATTCTTTGACTTATTTCAGTTCTGAACTGGAAAAGATTAAACAGGATGGGCTTTGGAAGGAGGAGAGGATTATATCAAGTCCCCAGAGCTCAAGAATCAATATATTGGGGAAGGATCATGTATTGAACATGTGCTCCAATAATTATCTGGGTCTTGCAGATAATGCCGAAGTGATCAAAGCTGCCAGGGACAGCTTTGATAAATGGGGCTACGGTTTATCCTCGGTAAGGTTCATATGTGGAACGCAGCAGGTTCACAAGGAGTTGGAGGCCAAGATATCAGAGTTCCTTGGGACTGAGGATACAATTCTGTATTCATCCTGCTTTGATGCAAACGGGGGTATTTTTGAGGTGCTTCTGTCAGAGCAGGATGCTGTTATCAGCGATGAATTGAACCATGCCAGTATAATTGACGGCGTAAGGCTTTGCAAGGCGGTCCGTTACAGATACAGGAACAACGACATGACCGGGCTTGAGGGAAGGCTGAAAGAGGCTCAAGGCAATAGACTCCGCATTATTGTAACTGATGGGGTTTTTTCCATGGATGGATATATCGCAAACCTCAAGGATATCTGTAGTCTGGCGGAACGCTACAATGCACTGGTTATGGTTGATGACAGCCATGCAGTGGGTTTCATGGGGAGAAAAGGCAGGGGAACTCATGAATATTGTGACGTTGCGGGAAGAGTTGATATTATCACAGGTACTCTTGGCAAGGCGCTGGGAGGCGCCAGCGGAGGATATGCAAGCGGCAGGAAAGAAATAATCGATCTTTTGAGGCAAAGGTCGCGTCCGTATCTGTTTTCCAATACTCTGGCACCTTCAATAGCGGCAGCCTCCATAAAGGTATTGGATATTTTATCGGATTCTACCGAACTCAGAGATAAATTGTCCGACAATACAGAGCACTACAGGAAAGGACTTATAGAAGCCGGCTTCAATATCAATGACAGTATTCATCCCATTGTACCAATCATGCTTGGGGATGCTGTACTTGCCCAAAAGATGGCAGCATGGCTTTTGGAAAAAAATGTTTATGTTACAGGCTTTTCATATCCGGTTGTGCCGCTTGGCAAGGCCAGAATAAGGACACAGGTGTCTGCCGCACATTCCAGAAAAGATTTGGATTATGCAATAAAAATGCTGAGCGAAGCTAAAAATGAGTTGATGCAATAAAAACTGCCTAAACTCATGAGCATGAAAATATCCGGGCAAATGTTTCAAAGAGAATAGATTCATGATATAATTGAATCTATTCGAGGAGAACATTATATGGATAATTGCAAGCCCCCGGCAGTCAGCCTGAACATTATGAATCAGCGGAAACTGAAAGGTATGAGCCTGGACGAGCTTTCAAAAAGGTCCGGTGTCTCAAAGTCAATGCTTTCTCAAATAGAGCAGGAGAAAACCAATCCTACTGTAATTACTGTATGGAAGATTGCCAGGGCCTTTGACATATCTGTTGAGCAATTGCTTGAGACCGGTATGGATTATCAGATAGAAGTATTAAGGCGGGAGGATGCTCCTATTATTTACTCCGAGGATAAGAGCTGTACAATCAGAGTGAACACGCCAATACATATGACAGACAATCTGGAACTGTATTATATTGATTTCAAGCCAATGGGAAAGCTCTCTTCCAAACCGCATTTTCCCAATTCGGAGGAGTTCCTGACTGTTATATCCGGGAAGTTCAAGGTGACTTTAAATAACAGCTCATCCATTCTCAATGAAGGTGATGTCGCAAGATACAAGTCGGACCAGGAACACTGCATTGAAAACCTGTCGGACCAGGAAGCTTATGCATACCTGGCCGTTTGGTTTGCCAAATAATGTCTTTTTACAATTTCGAACAGCTTATGTTAATATAAAACAAGTTCTTTTTTATAATACACATAAACAAGTTATTGGGGAGGAATGGAATGAAATCTATTTTTGACTGTTCATATATTAAAAGAAAGTATATGGATCTGTCGATTAGATGGAAAATTAACATTTTATATATTACATTAACGATAATATCATTGGGACTACTAACAACTATACCAAATAAAATATCATCCGGAGTAATAATAGACAAGACAATACAAAGCTGTGTCCAAAATTTGAATTTAGTTGCAGAAAACATCAATAACAGAATAGACCATGCTGAAGATCTGTCAAGAATCATTGTGCCAAACAGCTATGTACAGGAGGTCGCAGATTTTTCGGCAGATACGGGACGGATAAAAAAATTTGAATATGATTTTATAATAAAGGAAGTTTTTGATGGAATTATTCAGGATGGGGAGTTTGTCTACTCAATCGTTGCACATTTCTATAGCGGTAACATATTCAGTTCAAGTAAAGTCGATATAGAAAAATATTCTGCTTATATGGAGAGTAATAATAACAGTTTAAAAGGCAAAAGTATAAATAGAACCGGTTGTATGGCATATGATACGCAAAAATTCGGTTATTATATAGGCCAAAGTGATAAAAATGTCATAAAAATTACCAGACCAATCATTTCAGTTGCAGATGCAAGAGAAGTAGGTATGTTGGAAATGGATATTCTTGAAGAAAGAATTTCTGACATTTATTCTGACATTCAATATGAGCAATCGGGTAAAATCATTATTGCCAATAATGATGGGGTAATAATATCGTCTCTTGATAAAAGTGAATTATTCAGCAATATCAAGGATAAAAACTATTTTCAATGGTCAGACAGGCTTGATAATCAGGGGAAAATACTGGATATTAATGGTATCAGGCACCTTGTTATTTCAAAAAAAATTGAATCTTTGAAATGGATTATAATTGGTATAGTTCCGCTGTCTGAAGTGATGGCGAAAAACAACAGGATTATATTAATAAATTATATAATTGGGATAGTTTGTATTATTATTTCATGCATACTTGTATTTTTTTTATCAAAGCTTATTACCAGGCCAATTATTGAGTTATCCGAAATCATGTCGCTTACCGGAGAAGGAGACTTTGAGATAAGGGCAAAAGAGTACAGCAATGATGAAATCGGGTTACTATCGAAGAAATTTAATGATATGATTGTGAAAATTTCACATTTGGTAGATAAAATTTATGAGGAACAGCGCAGTAAAAGAAAATATGAACTGGCAGCGTTACAGGAGCAGATAAAGCCTCATTTTTTGTATAATACCCTGGACAGTATATCCGCACTGGTGCAATTGGGTCAATTAAACGAAGGATTAAGCATGCTTAAATCACTATCGCTTTTTTATAAAATATCTTTAAGTAAAGGACGTACATTAATTACCGTGGAAGAGGAATTGAATATTGTTAAGAGCTACCTGGAAATTCAGGAAATGAGGTTCAAAGACAAATTTGTTTACTTTTTCGAAATAGACAAAGACATACTTATAAGCCAAATAATAAAATTGACAATACAGCCTCTGATTGAGAATTCAATTTATCATGGCTTAAGAGAATGCAGATACAAAGGGGTTATTAGAATAAAAGGTATTCTGATTGAAAATAAGGTAGTAATATCGATAATTGATAATGGAAAAGGGTTTGACGGTAGTATTTTGTATGATGAGCTCAGCCGTAATGACAATAGTGGCAAGTCCTATTTCGGCTTAAGAAGTATAAATGAAAGGCTAAAGCTTTATTTTGGCAATGAATACGGTATTAAGAGAATAAATAGTGAAGAAGGACTCACTGAGATTATTGTTGTGATACCGTATCAGTCAGATAGAGGTGGCTATTCAGATGATTAAAACGATGATTGTTGATGATGAATATTTGATAAGGCAGCTTATTATAAAGTCTGTTGACTGGACAAGTCTTGGATTTGAAATTATCGGAGAGGCTGAAAATGGAAGAGAAGCTTTGGAGTATATCAATAAATGGAGCCCTGATCTCGTATTGATAGACATTAATATTCCATTCATAAACGGGATTGAACTGTCACATATAATCAATCAAAAGCATCCTTATATAAAAATGGTCATATTGACCGCCTACAGTGACTTTGATTATGCCAGAAGCGCTATTAAGGCAGGAGTAGTTGAATACTTATTAAAGCCTGTTGACGCCCAACCCCTGGAAAAGGCGCTGATTGCAATAAGAGAAGGTATTTTGGCCGAAAAAAGACAGAGGCAATATATTAATAAACTTGAAAATCAGGTAACAAGGTATCGCAGCGATAGTAAGGACACTGTTCTGAAAGCGATAATTTGCGGCAGAAAAATCGAGGAGGAGGCTTTTGACAGTATTCGCAATACTATAAATGTTAAAGGTGAAAAAATATATACTATTGTCCTCGAAGTGGATAATTATTTTAAGAATTGGACTTCCAACGCTGACAGAGAGTTATGGAAATTCTGTGTACTAAATATTACCTATGAAATAATTTCCGGTGAATGCAATTGTGAGATTATTGAAATGGAGGAGAACAAGATAGCCGTACTGGCAGACTGGCCGGATACGGTAGATTATCTGACAGATTTATGCGATAAAGTGACGGAAGTTGTCAGGCAATGTTTGAATTTTACCGTTACTGTAGGATTAAGCCGGAGGCATACAGGGGTCAGGGACTGCCGGATAACGTACAAAGAAGCTGTAAAGGCTCTGGAACGCAAGTTTTTTGAAGGATGCGGCAGGGTTTTTGTTTATGATGACATGGATTATACTTCGGATGAAGATATTTCTCAATACATACAGAATAAAGAGGACATTCTGATTCTGCTAAGATTAGGAAATCTACAGGATGTACATGTCCGTATAAATAGGATACTGGATGATGCGATGAAAAACCGTATTGGGAAAAACAGCATCATTCATATTATGGAAAACTATATTTATTTGGCAATTAGCTTTATGAAGGAAATAAATAGTGATGTAAATGAAATCAACAGTTACCAGAAGTATTATATGGATTCTTTAAACCATTCAGAAACGATTTCTAACATTAAAGAGAATATGAGTGAATTATTTGATAGAATTCAGAACTCAATTAAAGGGAATACTAATTTTAAATCGCTTAAAATTGTAGAAAATGCTAAGGTCTATATTGAGGAAAATTATACCAGGGACGAATTGTCTCTGGCAGAAATTGCAGAGAAGCTATATGTTAATGCAAGCTATCTAAGTAAAATTTTCAAAGAACAAACCAAATACTCCATTATTGAGTATTTGATAAGCTATCGTTTAAATAAGGCGAAGGAGCATATGGATAGATATAGGGATATTCCCATTTATGAAGTAGCCAATAAGGTCGGATATAGTGATCCTTTATATTTCGGCAAATCCTTCAAAAAGAAATATGGATTGTCGCCGCAGAGGTATCTAAAACAAAAGTATTCTAATAAGCAATAAAAATTCCATATTGACATATAATAATTCCATTCAATTAAGATAGCAACTCTTTTATACTTATTACAATGTAACCGTACTATAATAATATATTTTGGAGGGGTATCATGGGGATTTGTAAAAGGTATGTATCTTTGGTATTGATTGTTTTCATGGCTATGTCATTGACTTTGGTGGGTTGTACCCAAAACAATGAAGCTTCGGGACAGAACACGACTACTGTGACGGACCAGACTGGAAAAACTGAGACAAATGACAACGACGCTTCTGTTGAAAATGACAACAGTGCTTCTGCTGAAAAGGTTAAGCTTAGAATATTTACAAGAATGTCAGGTGCTTCACCGACAGTGGATTGGTTTAAATCGGCTCTGGAGGATTTTTCAAAGGAATATCCAAACATCGAAATCCAGGATGATTCGGTCAGCCAGGAAGCAGCATTTAATAACAAGTTCAAGACTGATTTGGCCACGGGTAACCTTCCTAATATATTTTCACTGTCCGGCATAGCCAGTCTGGTTAAATATGCTGAAAACGGAGCTCTTATGGATGTCACCGAAATTATAAATGATAAAGATTGGTCTGATGGATTTATTGACGGGGCATTTGAATACTGGAACTTTGAATCTTATGGAGTTAATGGATATTATGCAGTACCGGACAGGGTGTCACCGGAGCTTGTGGTTTACAACAAGGATCTGTTTGCCAAGGCTGGTATTACAAAGGTACCTGAAACTATGGATGAGCTTTATGATGCAATTGACAAGCTGAATGCAATAGAAGTAACACCCATTTCATGCGGAGGAAAGGATACCTGGCGTGTAGGGCATTTTCACAACCAGGTATTGTATAAATGGTGTGGTATCGAAAAAGCAAAGGCGCTTGGTGCAAGAACTGCAAAATGGACTGACCCCGACGTTGTTGAATCACTTAATGTCCTTAAAAATCTTAAAGATAAAGGCGCATTCATGAAGAATTTTGAAGGCGTGGATTATGAAACTGAAAAGAAATTATTCCTGAGCGAGAAGGCAGCAATGATTGTAAATGGTTCATGGTTTATCGGTGAATGCAATTCTTCTGAAATAAAGGATAAGCTTGGTACTTTTGCATTTCCATATTTTAAAGAAAAGCCCGAGAATCAAGGCAGTTACGTTATATATCCACAGTCGTATCAATTGAAGGGCAATGTGACGGGAGCGGAAAAGGAAGCGCAGATTGCTTTGATAAAATTCCTGACAGGTAAGGAAGCACAGCAGAAGCTTGCTACAAATGTTCAACAAATGGTTGCAAGAAAGGATGTAAGTACGGATGGCCCGGAATTTACCGAGATTTTCCGTGGATATGCAGCATATGTCAAGAATGCAAAGGCTTCAGGCGGAGACAGCTTTGACTATGACCAATTGAGTTCAATGCAGGACAGGACGAGGAATTCACTGGTGGGCATGCTCCTTGGAAATACACCGGAAGCAGCTGCAAAAGAGATTCAGGACGAGATTGATAAGAATAAGTAGAAATTCATTTTTATTCCACACGGATGAATAACTGAACTTTAACTGGCAGCTATGACATGGTGGGATGAAGGTATTTCATTCCACCATGTCAATATTAAATGTGTATATTAATGTGTATATTCAATTAAGGAGTAGGTCAATGGAACAGTACAGGACAAATAAAAAGGTGATTTTTCTATTTTTACTGCCGGCTTTGGCAATATATATGGTATTGGCTGTAGTTCCCATAATACAGTCCCTGTATTTCGGTTTTTTCGATTGGCCGGGAATTCAGGGAATACCTTTAAAATTTGTTGGCCTGAAGAATTTTTTTCAGATGTTTGAATCAAAGGAATTTCTTTTGTCTTTAAAAAATGTATTTCAATTTATGTTACTGACTCTGGTTATACAGATACCTCTTTCTTATGGACTGGCGATCCTGTTGAGTAAATGCTACAGGGGTTTCAAGCTGTTCAAGGTATTCTTCTTTTTACCCGTTATATTACCTCTAACTGCGACATCTTTATTATGGGTGTTCATATTTTTTCCCAATGAGACAGGTGTTTTAAACATGGTCCTGCACTCACTTGGCTTGGATAACCTTACAACTGCATGGCTGCTCAACCCTCATACGGCATTGAACTGTATAGCTATTACAAATGTTTGGGCGGGCTTCGGATATCACATGATGATAGGATTTGCCTCCTTATCCTCCATACCTGAGGAAATTCTAGAATCGGCGGAACTGGACGGCGCAAAGAGTTTTAAGAAGCTATGGTATATACAGCTGCCTATCATATGGGAATCGGTTAAAATATCGGTGGTTTTGATTGTTACCGGTAACTTAAAGCAGTTTGACATGGTATTTGTAATGACAGGGGGCGGACCCAACGGTCTTACACAGCTGCCTGCAACGCTTATGTATTCTGAAGCCTTCAGATATGATCATTACGGTATGGGGAGTGCCATATCAGTCTTTTTATTCGTTGTCTGTATAGCTTTGGCGGTTTTTAGTATGAAAGCAATGGAAAGGGAAAAAATTGAATATTAAGGTGAAGGGCATGAATCAAAATTATAAAACACACAAGCAAAAAGTAAATATGGGCAAGGTAATATACTATATTATTATGTTTGCATTTTCTGTAGTTACATTATTTCCAATATATTTCGCTATTATTTCATCATTCAAAAATGATATGGATATTTTCCTGAGCCCATTTTCACTTCCGGAAGGATTCAAATTTTCGAATTATGTAAGGGCTTTTAAAATAGGCAATATCGGAATGTGCTTTATCAACAGCTTGATTTTGACAGCCGGCACTGTTATTATTACAGGTTTAACCGGTACATTGGCATCCTATATTCTGGCAAAGTTCAAGTTTAAAATTAAGAACTTAATTTTTGTTTTTTTTGTGGCTGGGATGATGATACCCATTCAAACTACCATTATACCGTTGGCATACACGTTTGGCGGGATGGGGCTTTCCAACAACTATGCCGTACTTATTTTATTATTTTGTGCATTTCAATTGCCGGTAACGGTATTTATTGTCACAGGGTTTCAAAAATCCATTCCTTCCGAGATTGAAGAGGCTGCCGTTATTGATGGCTGCAATCCGTGGCAGGTGTTTTTCAATACCATTGTCCCATTATCACTGCCTGCAATATCAACCGCCTCTGTGTTTAACTTCCTTTTTGCCTGGAACAACCTGCTATTCCCTCTCGTATTTATAAGCGATAAGAGAATGCAGGTTATTGCGCTGGGGCTGCAGTCGTTTTTTGCTGAAATGACATCAGATTACGGAGGAGTCATGGCTGCAATAGTAATATCCATCATGCCTCCGATTTTAGCATATATTGCTTTGCAGGATAAGGTAGAGAAAGGCTTGACTGCAGGGGCAGTCAAGGGATAGGTGCGACACGAAGCCGCACATAATTTATTGTGGAGAAAGGAATGTGAAATATTATGTCTGATTTATATAAAAATACTTATAGGGGGTATCTAATTGACCATCATTCGCCCAATCCCCCTATTGTCACTCTGGACAAGCTGGATGTATCCGAATATGAAGCTTTCTATAAAAAAGCCAATATAAACAATCTGATGGTGTACTTCAAGGATCACTGGGGTGTTACATATTATGACAGCGCTGCTGGGACAAGACATCCCGGCCTTAAGGAAGACTGGATTAAAAGACTTGTTCCGGTCCTCAAAAGAAATGGGATTGAGTTCAATGCATACTACAGCCTTGAGTATGATACGCTTGCCTTCAAGGAACATCCTGATTGGCGGATTATTGATGCTGAAGGACAGCCCAAAAGGGTAACCGGAAGAATGGCCAAATGGGGAATAGTATGTTATGAAACAGGTTACAGGAACTATGTACTGGAACAGCTTGGCGAAATAGTAGGCGGATACAAACCAGACAGTCTGTTTTTGGATATATTCGGCAAATCGCTTTGCTATTGTCCGGTTTGCAGAAAGAAATTCAAAAAGATATATAACTATGATATTCCGGAAAATGAGGCAGAGCTCAATGAGAATTCAACCGACATTCTCAGTTTTCTTGACATTTGTGCGGAGGAGATGCTTCAGGATATCATTGACACGGTGAAGAAAATTGACCCTGACATAAAGGTCACAATAAACTTTTCATCACTTTATAATAAAAAGATAAGAGATATGCTTGATTACCAGTTTACCGAGCCTTGGGCGGGCAACTGGCTCTCATCGGCATATGCCAGAGATACGGCAGTTGGACAATATCCTCAGATGGGACCGGGCGATGTATCGGATGTGTATAACTACCGGCATGAGAATATTTATACGCTTGCCGCATCCGAAATTGCCGCTCAGGGGTGCAGAGTCTTCATATACAGCGGCTCACAGCATCCGGATGGAACTCTTGAGCATGAAGAAGCTGAAAGGGTGGGAAAGGCATATACAGAGATTAAAAAGTTCGAGGAGTATTTGCGTAACAGGAGAGCTATTGCAGACATAGGCATTATAAAAAGTGATACCTCGGATATCATCTGCAAAGGCTCAAAGGTTGAGGGGAATGCCATTGCCAGGGTTAAGGCAGGCAGCGAGCACCGCGACAGCGTTCTTGGTGCAATGAAGCTCTTTGATTACTCTAAATTTGCATGGAAAATCGTACCGGAACAGGATATAAGCTATGATGATATTAAAGAACTTAAGGTTTTAGTGCTTCCGGATTTTTATTATATAAGTGACGAGGTTAAAGAAATACTGGAAAGGTATGTAAAAGAGGGAGGAGTACTGATCGGTTCCGGCAAAACCAGCCTTTATGATTGTAAAGGTGAAATCCGGGAGAACTTTTCCCTGGGAGAATTATTCGGCTGTGACTATATTGGCGTTTTTGACAAGTATAAAGACAATCATTGGGGCAGTTATTTATCTCTGACGGAAGACGCTGTATGGAAATATATGCCAAAGACAACTCCGCCGACCGGTCCGGTCAGATATCTGGTTCAAAGTACTACTGCAAGAACTGTTGCAAATTTTATTAATCCGGCAACTGAACTAACAGAGGAAACATGGGTCAATTGGTGGAGTCCGCCACCTGCACATATTACAAATGAACCGGCCGTACTTGTGAATTCATATGGGATTGGGAAAGCAATATATTGCAGTTTTGATCTGTTTAAAATGGAAAATCAGGATTTCAACTGGGTGGAAGGGTTTATCTCCGGACTGCTGGAAGAATATGTCGTTGACCCGCGGATTAAGCTTATTACCGATTATCCCAATATATTGAAAATGGCTTTTTACGAAAGGCAAGAGGGCAGGGAACTCATAATTCACCAGTTATCCTCATTGCCCGCACGCACAAAAGGCGAAGCAGTAGGAGTTGATGGGGGAACGGTTACAATATCAGGCAAATGGAAAAAAGTCAAGCAGGCGGAGATCGTTTATCCTGAAAGAAAACCACTTGCTTTGGCGCTTGAAGGCGGAAGATATAGCATAAAGCTTCCAGCTGTCACCATCCATCAGATCGTACGGATTATCTGCGGATAAAGATTGGAGCCGTCAATATGGTAAAAAGAGATAGAATTGTAAATGAATTCATGGAACTGGCTCGAATTGACAGTCTAAGCAAAAATGAAAGACAAATTGCAGACTTGCTGCTTCATAAGCTTGAAGAGATGGGCTATGTTGCCCGCGAAGATGATGCAGGGGTTGAAATAGGAGGCAATGCGGGCAATGTGCTTTGCCTTGTGAAGGGCGATGAAAATATTCCGTCAGTACTTTTGACTGCCCATATGGATACTGTTGCTCCCGGTATAGGGAAAAAGCCCGTGCTTGAAAATGGCATTTTTAAGTCTGAAGGCTCCACTGTATTGGGAGGGGATGATGCAGCCGGAATAGTGAGTATTCTGGAACTGCTGAGGGTATTGAAGGAAGATGGAATAAAGCATGGGGATATTCGGATTGTCTTTACTGTTGGAGAAGAATGCGGTTTGCTCGGATCAAAAGCGATTGATTACAGTAAAATAAATGCTGTTTACGGTATTGGGCTTGATGGGGCGGGAGCCGTCGGCAATGTAACCGTCAAAGGACCTTCGCAGAATACAATAGATATAGAAGTAACAGGCAGGGCGGCACATGCGGGTGTGGAGCCTGAAAAGGGGATAAGCGCCATACAGATGGCAGCCTATGCGATTTCCATGATGAAGCTTGGCAGGATTGATGGCGAAACTACAGCCAATATCGGTATAATAAACGGAGGGCTGGCTACCAACATCATCTGTGAGCGAGTGAATTTAAGAGCCGAGGCAAGGAGCAGAGATGAAATTAAGCTTGACCTTCAGACTAAGCACATGAAGGAATGCTTTGAACAGGCAGCTTTTAAATTTGGAGGCAGTATTGAGTTCATGGCCAGGAAGGAGTATCCGGCTTTTAGTATTGATGAAGGTGATCAACTAATTGCAATACTGAAAAACGCAGCAGAAAATGCAGGTATTAATTTGATACTCAAGGCCACAGGCGGTGGCAGTGATATAAATATCATGAATGGGAAGGGCATCAAATGTGTAGACCTGAGTGTAGGGATGTCCGCCGTGCACAGTGTTGAAGAGAAGATTTCCGTGGCAGACATGGTAAGGTCGGCGGAATTCCTTGTGGAAATAATAAAAGCAATGAAATAAAAGAATTGGGAAAATGTCAGCACATATCTTTCAGGGGGGTGGGTAATATTTGATAAATGCAGATAAACAGATGTTGAAAATATGGGATTGTATTGACAGAAGAAAAGATGAAATTATAAGTATCGGTGAGGATATATACCGCAATCCTGAAATAGGCTTCAAAGAATTCCGGACATCCAGGCTGGTTGCGGATATATTCCGCTCACTTGGTATAAAGCCCTTCGAATTTGATGATATTCCTGGTGTAAAGGCAACTGTAGATACCGGAAGGGAGGGACCTGCAGTTGCCATAATTGGCGAGCTTGACGCAGTCATATGCAGGGATCATTCCGACTGTGACAGCGAGACGGGAGCTATGCACGCGTGCGGCCACAATATACAAATTGCGGCAATGATCGGTACAGCGATGGGGCTGCTTGACTCAGGCCTGCTAAATGAATTGTCAGGCAAAATCCATTTTATCGCAGTGCCTGCCGAAGAATATATAGAAATTGCACAAAGGGCGTCGTTAAGGGAAAAAGGCGTGATCAGGTATTTGGGAGGCAAGCCGGAATTGCTTTCCAGAGGTTGGTTTGATGATATTGATATGTGCATGATGATACATGCGTCACCCGGGAATAAAATGTTCTATACGGAACAGGGCAATAATGGGTTTATAGTGAAAAATATAAATTATATAGGCAAGGCGTCTCATGCAGGTATGGCGCCACATGAAGGCATTAATGCGCTGTATGCGGCAAATATCGGGCTTGCGGCTATTAATTCATTAAGAGAGACCTTTCGTGAAGAGGATTACATAAGAGTTCATCCCATAATCACAAAGGGCGGAGAAATTGTAAATATTATCCCTGACAGTATTCATATGGAGACTTATGTAAGAGGCAGTACAATGAATCGTGTCATGGAGGTAAACAAAAAGGTGGACAGAGCATTGGCGGGAGGAGCTATAGCATTGGGAGCAGTTGTAGAAATAGAAGATATGCCCGGCTATTTCCCTCTGATGCCTGATAAAAACCTCCAAAACCTTTCAGCAGATATTATGGAAAAGCTGACCGGAAAGGATGGAATTGCATATCTCGGCCATACGACAGGTTCTACAGACATGGGTGACCTTTCTGCGATCATGCCGGTTATTCAGCCGTTGACAGGCGGTGTGGAGGGCATATTGCACGCTTCAAGCTACAGGATAGCAGATAAAACTGTTGCCTATATATCAGGGACGAAGCTTATGTCGGGAATTTTGGAAAGGCTTCTTTCCAATGGAGCGAAAGAGGCAAAAAAGGTGCTGCGTGAGTTTGTACCTATATTTGATCATAAAGATAGATATTTTGAATACATAGATAAACTGTTTACAAAAAAAGTTTATTCGGCAGATCAAATTGGATAATGAGATGTTTCTTTTCGACTTCAGTCCCAGAAATCCTGCAGTACATCTTTAAGTGTACAGCCGCCGGATGCCCTTGGTATTGGATTCCATTCCGAAGGCATCAGCTCGCGGTAAATGGGGTGGGAGAACCGTTCATCGAGCAGGATCACGACGCCCATGTCATTCTCGGTGCGGATGACACGTCCCGCAGCCTGCAGCACACGATTCAGGCCGGGATAGGTGTAGGCGTATTCAAAGCCTTCGCCGTACAGCTCATCGAAATACCTTCTGATGATATTTCTTTCGTTGCATATCTGGGGCAGGCCCACGCCAACGATAACCGCACCTGAGAGCTTGTCACCGGTGAGGTCGATGCCTTCCCCGAAAACGCCCCCCATGACTGCAAAGCCTGCCAGGCTTGATTCGCCAAAGCTGTCGAACTCGTTCAGGAACTCCTGCCTTGCCGCTTCCGACATTCCGGGCATCTGAAATATTGTCCGGATTCCTGCTTTTATTCCCATGAACCTGTAATACACTTCGTTCAGGTAATCAAAGGATGGAAAGAAGATCATATAATTACCGGACCTTGCAGTAACGGTGTCCAGAATTGTTTGTGCAATCCTGTCATAGGTGAACTGCCTTGTCTTGTATTTGGTTGACACGGTGTCATCAACATAAACACAGAGATTCTCAGCGGGGAATGGCGATGCGAGGGCAAGTGTCTTCGAATCCCTGTCCCCTCCGAGCATTGAGGTGAAATACCCGGTCGGGGAGAGTGTCGCGGAGAAAAGGATTGACGCGCGACCCTTATCCATCGCTCCTTTCAAAAGTTTTGACGGGTCGATGCAGAACAGCTTGATTTTAAAATCCCGGGAGGTCTTATCGTAAATAACAACGAATTTATCATCATAGAGCTCCATTATCTTCATGAAATTAAGGCTCTTGAAGTAGATGTCCAGCAGGGTATCCATAAATGATACAGGAGCGTTCCGTGACAGCCAGTTCTCCAGATAGCCGGTGAACCTTTCAAGGAGTTCATACAGATCATCGGGCCGATCGCGACGTACACAGTAAAATTCCTTACCATCGTCGTTCTTCTCGTCAGAAATGGTTTTGGCTGTCTCAAGGAAGTACTTGTAGATACGGTCCGCTTTTTCATATACTCCCGGTATTTCTATCTTAACAAGCCGCCTGAACTCGAAGAATTCTCTCTTTGCAAGCCCGGAGGAGAACATGTCCCTCGCCCTGTCGACCAGGTTATGCGCTTCATCGATCAGGAAGCAGTATTCACCGCGCTGGGAAAAAAACCTTTTCAGGTAGACACGCGGATCAAACAAATAGTTGTAGTCGCAAATGATAACATCACACCAGAGAGACAGATCAAGAGAAAATTCAAAAGGGCAGACAACATATTGCCGGGCATATTTTTCTATGGTGAACCGGTCCATGATATCTTCATTCAACGCCTCAGCGGTTGCCTTTTTTATTTTACCGAAATAGTTCATCGCATACTCACAGCTCTCACATTCTAGAGTTTCACAAAAGCAGATTTTTTCCTTTGCTGTTATCGTCAGCGATTTTACTCTCAGCCCCGCGCCGCGCATGTCATCCAGCGCTTTTTCAGCCAGCGCGCGTGTAGTGGTCTTTGCTGTCAGGTAAAAGACCTTCGGGATCAGACCTTCACCGAGGACTTTGATGGCGGGAAACAGTGCTGCAATCGTCTTGCCTGTTCCTGTGGGTGCTTGTGCAAATAGGATATCTCCCTTTTCAACTGCACCGGAAACCGCATCCATAAATTCCTGCTGGCCAAGCCTATAGCCGGGGTATGGGAATTCCAGCGCACGGATGGATTTATCACGGCAGATGCTCCAGCCATGGATCATTTCCTGCCATGCCAGGCATTCGTTCACCAGAGGCATGAAAAACTCCTCAAGGGCGTCCAGACTGTACAAGTCAACAAATGTTTTTTCCTTTTTCTCATCCAGTTGGTAATAGGTAAGCCGCAGTGCTACATAATCGAGACCGTAATGACATGCGAACATATACCCGTAGCATTTTACCTGGGCCCAATGTTGGAGGTTATAGTCATGATCAAGCAAATCAAGGTTTTGGGTCGTTGTCTTAATCTCATGTATTGTGATTCCGGAAGAATCCTTCAGCACGCCATCCATCCGCCCTGCCACCTCAAGTATCGTGCTTTCACCCTCCAAACGGAAGGATACCGGAACTTCAGCTTCATAAAAAGCATCCTCCGGCAGCATGCTTTTAAATGCCTTCCTTACTGCGCCATGGCCTTTTGTGCCCTCGACGGCTCTTGAGGAGGAAGTTGTTCCCGAAGTAAGATCGCCCGACTGCTGAGCCGCCTCAAGCAGGTTCTGAACAGAGAGGGCGATTATCTTTTTTTCTTCCATAGATGGCCTTTCGCTTGCATCATTATGGCTAGTACACTGTAAACACTGAAACTTTTATAAAATAGCTTACACTGTCATCCTGAGCGTTAGCGAAGGATCTTAGGCGGCAAGGATTCTTCGCTTCGCTCAAAATAACAAACATCTAGATGTTACAATATACCAGCCGCATTTAAACAGCACCAAAATGTTTGTATGACCGTAATTAATAGTATAATATATATTGGTATATTTAAAAAGTTCGATTCGTACAATATTAACTCTGAAAACAAATGCCGGGTTGACAATGTACATGGAAAGGCAAGGGATAAAGTGGATTTAAATAAAGCCAGATATGAACTGACTGCTGTTATGCCGGCGCAGTATCCTGCAGCAAATATGCCGGAGGTGGCGCTTGTCGGCAGATCGAATGTCGGGAAATCTACAATTATTAACACACTCCTGAATAGAAGGAACCTTGCAAGGGTATCTTCTGAACCGGGAAAGACAAGAGGGATCAATTTCTATAATATTGATGATGCGTTTTACCTTGTTGATTTGCCGGGTTATGGGTATGCCAAGGTATCAAAAGGGAAAAAGGTGTTTTGGAGTGACATTATTGAAACTTATCTCAATTTGAGGCGGGAGCTTGGGATGATCGTGATGCTGGTGGATATCAGACATGCTCCGAGCGAGGAGGATAAGGTCATGTACAATTGGATTCTGGAGCACGGTTTGAAGCATCTGCTTGTAGCGACGAAAGCGGATAAAATTCCGCGCAGCCAGATTTTCATCAAGCTGCGGGACATAAAAAAGGTACTTGGAACAAAGGAAGATACTGTATTGATTCCATATTCCTCCGAAACAAAGCAGGGGAAGGATGAAATATGGAAAGCCATCAATGGAGGACTGAATGCCAATCCACTCATTTGAGCCAATTGTCGATGAGAATTGCAAAATATTGATTCTGGGCACGATGCCGGGAGTGATGTCGCTTAAGAAGCAGCAGTATTACGGTTACGACCCGAATGCGTTCTGGCGGATTATCTATGGACTTTTTGGCCAGAAGCCGGATGAGGATTACGAGTTGAGGGCAGCGTTTATTCTTCGTCACCATATTGCTGTCTGGGATGTGCTTATGGCCTGTGAGAGGGAGGGAAGCAGCGACAGCGATATTAAAAACCCGTTGCCCAATGACTTCGCCTATTTGTATTCATGCTATCCGGGCCTGCGGGATATCTGCTTCAATGGGGGACCTGCAGAGCGATTGTACAGACGTTTTGTGGAGAAACCCGGCGCCGACCGGTATGGACCTAAAATCTATTACAGCCTGCCTTCAACGAGTCCGGCATATACAATAGGCTTCGAAAGAAAGCTGGAGCAGTGGAAGCTGCTTTTACAGCTGCTTGAACAGTAATCCAGCCAATTGATTTTCTACAAATTGTCACATTAATTTAAGGATTCTGTAACCAAACATGAGCAATATTGGGTTATAATTATCTTTAAGGAAATTTTATATTGAAATAAAACAAATTGAATCAAAACAAATTGAAATAAAACAAAAGAAAAACAGGGGGTCCTTTATGAAACGTAGTTTAAGGATTACTGCCGTAACGATCATATTATTGCTTGTCGTAGCATTAGGTCTGAATATAGTATTCGCATCAGGCGCAGAGCCGGGTTCCAGCCAGGATCCCATCATCAGTAAAAGCTATGTGGATGCGGCGGTGTCACAATTGACGGCAGGCATGCAAAAGCTTCAGGAACAGGTCGATGCACTTAAAAATGAGAATACACAGCTGACTGCAAAGCTTGCTGCTCAGGAACAGTCAAACAAGCTTCTGCAGGACCAGGTAAATACGTTGAAGGCTGATATCGCAACTGGTGTGGTAAATAATTCCGGCAACACCGGTAATTCCGCCGGCACCGTCGGTACAGGCACAAAAACGCCGGCATCGATAGGAAAGGCTACAGTTAATACTGCGGTTCTTAATATACGCAAACAAGCGAATACTACCTCTGCCATAGTAGCAAAGGTTGCCATGGGCGAGACACTGACACTTGTTTCCAAAAGCGGGGACTGGCATAAGGTCACCACTTCCAAAGGAATCACAGGCTATGTTATGACAAAACTGATCTTGATTAAAAAATAGAAGAGGTTTGTAGCTTATTTTATCATAGTAAAGGTGGAAATGATATTTGGCCAGAAACTTTGAAGCAAAGGTTATCTCAAGGGTAAGAAGGAAACACGAGTATAAAAAAATAGTGATTATTGTCCTGATTGCCGCTGTCCTTCAATTTGCACTGGTTGAAAGCGTGTTGGTGTTCAACGGAAGATCAGACAAAGAGACAGCAACCGATTTTCTGATCATTTTGGGAGCCGGTTTGAAAGGCGAGATACCCTCACCTATACTTTATGGCCGGCTCGAGGCTGGAGTGAATTATCTGCAGAAATACCCCGGAACGAAGGTGGTTGTGTCAGGCGGGCAGGGACGCGGTGAAGATATTACTGAGGCGCAAGCCATGTACAAGTACCTTGTTTCCAAAGGAATCGCAGAAGACAGGATCCTTATAGAAGACAGATCGACCAGTACGATGGAGAACTTTACATACAGTAAAAGACTGATTGAACAGAATACTGGAAAGTCTGTTTCGGAAGTTACATTTGTAACCAGCAATTTTCATGTTTTCAGGGCAAAAATGCTGGCAGATCGCAATAATCTGAAATCATATGCCATTTCATGCAAAACTCCAGTCAGTGTTACTATTCAGCTGTATATCCGTGAGTATATGGCCTTGATCAAATCCTTTGTCGTCGATCGATAATTTCTCAGCTTTTTCGATCAGAATACACTGTAAACTCTAAAACTTTTATAAAAAAGCTTGCAATGTCATCCTGAGCGTTAACGAAGGATCTCAGGCGGACAGGATTCTTCGCTGCCCTCAGAAGGACAAACATTTTGATGTTACAGCGTACTAGCCTTAATTCTGTAAACTTATTGTAATTTAAACGTTACAATTTGTTAAAAAATTTTATGAAATTTTGTAACAAAAATGGGTTAATATTAAATTGTAAATTGAATTCATAATGAGGTAGAAAATAAGAGGAGGAGATATTATGAAGGAAAGATACGATTTTAATAATCCGGACAATTCCGGATACAAGCCACCAAGAAAGAAGGGCAGGTTCATTACGTACATAGCTCTTGTATTGGTGACCTCTTTGATCAGCAGTATCACCGTTGGGGGGATTTTATATAATAAATTCTCGAATGATCTTGGAAGTATGAAGTTGGCAGTGTTAAGCTCAACTACTCCTGCTAATCAGGTCGCAAAAGAAAACGATCAGTCTGTGCAGAGCAGCGGACAGAGTGAATCGAATTCAGCTTCCGGTGTTACTGCCGTGAGCATGGATAAGCTGGTTCAGACAGCGCTGTCAAAGGGTTCTGATGTTACTGCCATAGCAAAGAAGATCGGTCCGTCTATTGTAGGGATCCGTATGACGGTGAATTCAACCCGACGGAGTTATTTCGGGGCTTCGGGCAGTCAGACCGCTGAGGGCTCGGGAATCATCTTAAGCAAGGATGGCTACATCATGACGAACTATCATGTTGTTTCAAATGCGGATCCAAAGAGCGGAACAAGCAGCAATACGGTGCTTGAAGTATTTTTGCCGGACGGGAGCAATGCAAAAGCTGTTTTTAAAGGCGGAGACAGTAAAACCGACCTTGCAGTAATAAAGGTTGATCTGAAAAACCTTCCTGCAGCTGAACTCGGCGATTCTTCAAAGCTTGAAGTCGGCGAGTTGGCAGTTGCCATCGGTAATCCGCTCGGGATGGAATTTGCCGGTTCGGTGACAGTTGGTGTTGTCAGTGCATTGAATAGGACGGTTGAGATGGATGACAAGACCATGAACCTGATACAGACCGATGCGGCAATCAATGCGGGAAACAGCGGAGGCGCACTGGTAAATTCACAGGGCCAGGTCATTGGTATCAACTCGGTTAAGATCTCTGCTTCAGGAGTTGAAGGGCTGGGCTTCGCAATACCAATCAATGATGCAAAACCAATAGTAGACCAGCTTATGATGTATGGATATGTGAAAGGCAGAGTGGCAATAGGTATTTCACCGGTGGAAATTACAGATACTATGTCCAGCTGGTATAATATCCCTAAAGGCATTTATGTTCAGGAAGTGACAGCGGGCAGTGGAGCCAGCAAAGCAGGTATTCAGCAGGGAGACATCATTACATCCATAGCAGGGAAGACAGTTGAGACGATAAATGATCTGGACAAACTCCTGGAAGGCTATAAACCCGGTAATACAGTAACAGTGACTATTGTCAGGGATAATGTAAAAATGAGTCTGAAGCTGACATTTGACGAGCTAAAGTAGAAAGTCGTCAAAAAAAATAAAATGTACTGTTAATAAGTTGATGAGGCATACAGGGCGGAAGTCCTGTTAATATAAAGGCTGAGGCAATCTGTATAATTCAGATGGCTTCAGCCTTAAATTTTCCTTAAAAAGATAAGTAAAACAGTTTAACGCTTGCCCAAAGGGGCCGATCCTGCAACGGCAGCTGTAAAATCAATGCTGTTGTTCATATTGTCCTCTGAACATAATAGGATCTCTGCTCCAAGACGCTTGAAATCTCCGATGATATCCTCATAACCACGCTCGATATGTTCTACACCGGTTATTCTGGTGGTACCCTCCGCCATGAGACCTGCAAGAACCAGTGCGGTACCTGCCCTGATATCTCCTGCATGCACCCATGCACCTGTCAGCTTTCGGTAGCTGTTTATACGGGCAATGCCATTACGTACAGTTATGTCTGCACCCATCCGGTTCAGTTGATCGCAGTGGTTGAAGCGTTTTGGATATATACGGTCGGATATGACGCTTTTTCCATGAGCCTTTAGCAGTAATACCGTTACAGGCTGCTGAAAATCGCTTTCGAACATTGGAAATTTGCCGGTTCTCACTCTGGTGGCTTTTATTCTTCCTTCGCCAAATACAGTAATGCTGTTTTCTGAAATATTAAAATTCAGCCCGATTTCAGTAAGTTTTGTCATACATGCTTCGAGATGTTCAGGTATGACATCCTCAACGGTTATTGAACCCCCGGTAATACCGCCCGCAATAAGATATGCCCCGGCGATCAGCCTGTCGGGAGCCGCAGAATGAGTGCATCCGCCAAGCTGCGATACGCCCTGTATCCGTATGGTGTCGGTGCCGGCTCCGTAGATGCGGGCACCCATTTTATTCAGAAGAATTGCGGTATCTACGACCTCCGGATCCCTTGCTGCGTTATAAAGCGTAGTCTTTCCACTGGCCAATACTGCTGCAAGCATAATATTTATCGTAGCTCCGCCGGTCACCACATCGAAGAAGATTTCTGCCCCTGTGAGTTTTTCAGCTTCGATGGTGTAATATTTATCATAGCAAACAACCTTGGCACCCAAAGCTTTAAAACCCTTGATATGCTGATCGATAGGACGCGATACAAAATTGTCCCCGCCAGGGTAACCGATGGATATTTTATGGTACTTTGCCAGCAGAGCGCCAACGAAATAATAGGCTGCCCGGAATGCCGATGATAACTCGGGGCTTATTTCGGCTGTATGAATGGTTTGCGGATCAATCTTGTATGTAATATTCTGTTTCTCAACCGAGGCACCCAAGCCCCGCAATATTTGAAATACTACTTTGATATCCGATATCTCGGGTATGTTCGACAGGTACACAGGCTCGTCGGCAAGGCAACATGCGGCCAGCAGAGCGAGAGAGCTGTTTTTCGAACCTTGTATCTTAACGCTGCCATTCAGTGGTTTGGAGCTATTTACTTCAAGCCATCTCATTTGTTTATTCCCGCTTTCTGTGATATGTATGTTGCAAAAAGTATTTGTTTATTCGTATTGCAACTGGTTCATTTGGAACATTCTTATTATACCCGTAATTGGAACAAATGTTAATTAAAATTTTTTAGATTATTAAAAAAATATCCTTAAAATATCCTTACAGCAGCCATATTGTAAACTATGAGAGGAAAGAAGGCGAGACTGGTGAACATTGCCAGGTATTTCGGAATATGACTTACCGCAATTGATGCCTGAACAGTATTGTGAAGTAACTTGTGGTGTAATCGGCACCTTTTCCCGCAATGATGGAGGAGTTGTTATGGCCGGTCACTTCAAGTCCGGCCGCCTTCAATTCCTTCATGGCGCTTAGGAGTGCGATGATGGAAGGCGGCGAATCAAGGTTATCATTGCCCATCATGCCTATGCTCCTGATATCAAATGCTTTTATTGCGGACAATGTCTTTTCATCCATTTTGTCCGCTGCAGCCGCATCAAGATAATGGGAAAAATCGACGGAGGCTATGATGACAGTGCCGTACGTGTTTGACTTTCCTGACAGGCCTGACAACTCATCAGCGAGCTTTTTGCCCAACTCCTCGGATTTATTCGCCGGATAGTTGCCATGCAGCAGTATCGGAACTATTTTGACATCAGGCATGTAGTATTTGATGTAGGGTATCAGAGAGGAAATGGAATGCTCCTCTTCCATCAGTGTATTATCCTGCGATGCGCCAATTTTTGAAATAATCCAATTTGTCAGAACAGAATCGTTTTCGAGCGTACCCAGGTCTGTATTCCATCCGAGTAATGAGGTATTGATACTGTTGTGCCCGATTCTCCCATGGTTTGGAGCCAGTATGACCAAAGTATCAGGATTACTTTCGGAAAGAGTTTTAAAAAAAACAGCAATCATTTTACCCGCCAGTAGATGATGCGGCACGACCCCGCCCACTATGACGCTTGTATTGACCACGGTATTGGCTTCGGCTCCGGTTGCAGCGCTTGCTGCTGTGACCGAACCTGCCGCGGAAACCGAGCCCATGAAATCCTTGCTGTTGTAATACTTGCAGTTTAGGAAAGATTGGGACTGGAGGGGAGGTGCTTGCTTAAGGCTGTAAACGTCGGTGGCATCCAGAGACGGTTGCTGAACTGTTTGTTCCGGAATTGATGATGTTAAATTGCTTAACCTTCCCAATTGAGCTTTCTCCCCTTTTACCAGGATCCCATGACCAGTCAGGAAAATAAGACAAAGCACGGCCAGGGCTGATAGAAACCAAGTGCCGTGCTTTCTCATAAGTTTACCTCCGTTTCTGTTCCAACCTATTTCTTCACCTTGATCTTCAGCTTTTCCGTAAATCCGGTCAGGCTGCTGTCCACGTGACGGATCGCTGCATTATCGGCGGTATAAGTACCGGGACTGACAGCTTTGGCAAAATATACAATACTGTTATTCTTGAATCTGACTTTGTTATAATAATAACCAAAAACGACCTTTTGCCCGGTGACCTCATCAGGGTACCAGTCTGTATTTTCCTTGCCCGGGGAATTTGCGACATATCTGAAGCCAGCAGGCAGAATGTCTGTGATTTCATAAAAACCGTCCGGGGCGCTTTCACTGAATTTTGGTGTGATCGTGACCTTGATGTTGCAGGAACGGTCAAATTCTGTTGCGCTTTTTACTCCGTCAGCTTCATACATGCGTTGAATCGATAGGGTACTCCCGCTGCCGGATCTGATTTCGCTCACAGGTGCCACGTAAGTGGAGGCGGCGACGATCTTCCCCTTTACACTGCTGAACTTCAGTGACGCCAGCTTTTCCGGTGTTACAGTAAGCCTGTAATAGCCGCCGTTCTTCAGGTCGACCGACTTTTTGGATCCGTCGAGTTCATAGTTGAAGCTGCAGTCCAGGCTGGCGTTCTTGATATAATTTTTTACGAATATCAGGCGCTCAAGGTTTACAAGCAGCTCTGAGGTAGAGTTGGACTTGATGTAATTGAACAGCTTGATTTTTTCAGGCGCGTTTATCCTGAGGGCAATCAGTGAACACATTGCCGTCGCATCAATACTCTCATCCCTTGACCCGTTTTCTACGTATGCAAAGGTATCTTCCACCTTGCCCGAGTTCTCCATCACATTCTCATAAATATCACGCGCCCCCTGGTAATCACCTATTTCAGACAATGCCGTGCCAAGGATCAACTTAATTTTAGGAGTCAGGTCCTCAGCTTCAAGCCGGTTGCGGATATCCAGCAGTACAGGCTCATGAAGCGCTGCAAGACCCCAGTATGCGTATGCGATATCCTCCGGCGTTGTCTTGCTGTCGTTCAGGAGCATATTGAAGTAGGAGGCCAGTGCTTCACGGTCTACATAATCAGCAGCCAGTGAACACAGCTTTGCAGATAATGCCGGATTGCTGCTGTCGTAGGTGAGTAGTGCCAAACCGCCATCCTCTGTTTGATAATTTTGAATATCAAAGGATTCATCGCTGTAGATTGTCTCATTGAAGTTTGTTTTCAGGAGTTCTCCCGCAATTTTATTGGCCAGTTTCTGGTCAAGCCTTTGCCCCCAGCTCCAGTAAAGGTCCTGCAGCTCATTGTAAAGCAACGAAGAATCCTCCCCGTATAATACTAGTGAGGTGAGGCCCTTTGCACTATTTGAAAGCACGGTACTGTCAGCAAGATTTATATAGTCAGTTTTCGACGTTTCAAGAAGACTGTCCGATACTTTAAAACTTCGTTCCATAGCATCCTTCAAACTGCCGCTGACAGCTTCGGCCCTTATGGTGTAATTACCTGCAGCGAGTGCATCCAGTTGTATTTCAGCAAGCGTATCAGCTCTGCCTGTTGTATTGTATGCTTTTGAAGAACCGTCTTCATTTGTCATTACAACGGTATAGTTCACTTCCGCAGCAGGAGCCAGCTCCGTACCGTTGGCTCTGACAAGTATGGAAGGGCTGTCTCCGGTAATGAAGGACTTGTTGAATATAGTGTCCACAAAGAACGGAAGCTTCGAGGTAATGTTCATTTTACCGCTGCCTGCCTTTAGATCTTCCGTAACAGCCTGGTAGGTCACCCTCCAGGAGGTCAGGTTGTCGGGGAGCTTGAAGCTGACCTCCGCCTTGCCGCTGCTGTCACTTTTGACAGTAAGAAACAAAGCGCTGTCCCTGAAATCCTTCCTGACATACATATCGCCCCCCTCGCCGCCTTCCGCCATTGAGGACCCGACTTCGTCCGCCGGGTGGTAGGAGAGATAATCGGAGATGATCCCGCTTGAAATGGCAGGACTGTAGAGTGAGCTTAAGGTATCGACATACTGGGGAGAAATTATGAAAAAGGCTTCATCCACGATACTGACATTTACCTCCGAACTGCTTGGTTTACCTTTGTTGTCTTTTACATCAAAGGTAAGCTTTACGGTGTCCCCGGGCTTGTATTTCTCCTTGTCCGCCTGAACACTTATATCCAGCTTGCTTTCGCCGGTATCATAGTTATACTGGACAATACCTGCATCATAAATATTGCTGCCGTCAAAACACAATGCCTTTACATACATGTTCGGTATATAATCTTTATTAAAAGTGAAGTCATACTTCGGATCGGATTTTACCATATAATCCAGTATCCCGTTTTTCATGCGGATGAACAGGTACCTGCCGCCGTTGCTGCCAATGCTGCTGCCGGTAGCTGCAGCGTCTTGTGCAGAATGTTTCACTTCTACGGGAACATTCTCACCCTCTTTATACAGTTTGGTGTAATCCGTCCTGGCGATGGAATAGGCGGTATTGCCGGAATAGGGGGAATAGTAGTTCCAGTTGTATACATACTGTGTTTCTTTAATATTGCGGCCTTTCGAATCTTTTCCGTATACTTCTATAAAATAGCTTTTGTCATTTTTGTTTGTATAATTTATTTCATATTTCCCATTTACAGTAGAAAAGCTGTAATCACTTACAAGGGACTGAACTTCATAATATTCAAACGTATCACGTTTCACCTTGTTGATGTAGTCGTAATAATCGCCGGTCTTTTTTTTCTCATAATGCTTTTCATACAGCTTTGCAGTCAGCGGCATATCAACCGGGGCTCCCCGGTATTGATCCTCACTGTAATAGCCTTCTGCGGCATCCTTTAGCTTTTCAAGATTGATTCTGCTTGTCGATATGGATATTTTGCCATTGGACCCTTCCATATTTGTTTTGACTTCAACCATCGTATCCTTTGGGAATACAGTGACAGTGCTGTATTCGCTGATTGCCTGCTCCTCCGCCTCCTGATTGCTGACATTCAAATACAGCGATTGTGGCCTCCAGCCTTGATCGGAAGTGGTTGGAACCAGGGATACTTTTGATGCGCCCGAATCATTGCTCACAAGACTGCCGCTATTAGCTGCGTTTTTGTTCAACTGGGTGTTCCCACTTATACTGCAGTCATAATTCAACTTCAGCCCTTTTACAGGAGTGCCTTCAAAAAATGAGGCGTGTATATCAAAGTTGACGGTTTCCCATGCGTACATGTAATTGTGGTCGGGAATGATATCGATCTTATAAGCGGGCTTTGTATACTCCATGATCTGGATATAACTTGTTTGAAATGTCTTATCTCCGATTCTTACCCTTACTTCGTAGGAACCCGGATTGTAGTTGGTAAGCCGAAGACTCCCTGTAAACGTACCGTTCGGGGATAAGTCCACCTTTGACGATGTAAGGACTGAGACATTTTCATCTCCATTTGTAGAATAGTCATAACGGATCAGCTCCAATACGGCTTCCTTTTTAGTACTGCTGCTGTCCCTGGGCTTGATGACGCCCCAGGCGTTGACGGTATCTTCAGGCATATAGATACCTTTATCCAGATATAGGTATGCCCAGTAATCATCCACAACACCTGAATTATTATAGTAGCTGGAATAAGGCTGATTCGGACTGCCTCCGACCTGTGCTACAAAGGGGTTGCTGTTTTGAGGCTTGATGAGGAAATAGAAGCTTTGATAGTCATTGGTTTCAGGCAGTTTGTCGTTCAGTACCGCCAAACCATCCTTATCTGATTTGACAGGCGTTCCGTTGTCCAGCATTACCTCTGCACCGTCCAGTGGGCTTCCGGTTGCTGAATCGTTCAGCCAGGCCAGTGTTTTGTTTTTTGCCGCAAGTATGTATACGGAGGCCGGATTAATCTGCAGCTGCGTGTAGTAATAATGACCGTTAATTTCTGACTTGACAAGGTAATAACCTTCAGGAAGTGATGCCGGAAGTAAAAGGTAAGTGGTATTCCAGTACTCCTTCTGATAGGAGACGATGCGTGCTTTTACGGTTGCAGCCTTTCCCAGCTTGCTTTCATCATATTTATTCGTTTTATTTTGGAACACAGCCCAGGAAGGTGTTTTATCAAGGCTTTTCAATACTTTGAGGAAGCTGTCTGCATCGGGATAGCTATAAATTTCAAGAGCCACCTCGGTGTTAACCATATTCTCATCTGCATAAATCCGCATTGCGGGGACAGCCTGGGGGGTAAAGCTGTACATGCTGTCAGAGAATGAGAAATAGCTGTTTTTATCGGTATTGCTCTCAGGCACGATTGTCTGAAAACTAAAGGTATAATCATTTTCAAGAACTTCACTGCTGTCCTTTACACCGATCCCGCTTTTTATTGTAACGGTGTAGATTGTTGATTCCTGCAGCTTTTCAGGGACGAAAACAAGTGTTTTCCCGTGCTGCTCGAACGTTCCGTTTGTTTTTGGCGATATTTCAAAATATTTTTCCGGATTTTCTATTTTTTCTGCGTTGAAGGTGATTTCAATACCCGAATTTATGGGTACCTGCACACCTTTATTGCGTGGAAGACTCCTGATCACATTCAGTGATTTCTTTGTCTGGAAGGCCCAGGACTGTGCAGCTCCGGTATTTTTATCACTGACTGTGAAGCGGTAGATGCTGTCCTTTTCGAGAGGCTTGTCGAAGGTCATACTGTACTCGCTGCGGGATACCTTCTTCAACTTGTAAGACTGCTCCGGCACTATTTTCAGTGATGAAGTGATCTCACTCTCATCCGGAGGACTGTCAAAGACAAGCTTGAAGGCTGAAGTAGGGCTTACCCCCAGGCTATCGGATTCCAGTGCCGTTATCTTCATAGTCATGTCGGAAAGACTGACTGTACCGCTCTGGGCAGAAGTCGAATTTATCGTGGAAGTCACATCACGAACATCACCGCCGCCGAATACGCCAAGCAGGGCTGCAACCCCTGCAGCAGCCAGCAGTACAAACAACACGGCTGAAATGATCACTACTGGTTTATTCCTGAAGAATTTAAAAAATTTGTTTTCCATGTTTTAAACCTCTCATTCTATAACCACATTATACATTACTATGACGTTGTCAAAAACCGATTTGTTTCAAAACATCCAAATATTGCAGTTGAATTTTATTCATATTAATTACCGGGTATGCTAAAATTATAGTAAACGACATTACTGGACATTAATACGAGGTAGTATATGCATGAATTGATACAACCGCCTGAGAAGGTATTGAATATATTGAGGACGCTGAAGGAAAATGGCTGTGAAGCGTATGCGGTCGGAGGCTGTGTGCGTGATTCCGTTCTTGGCAGGACGCCCAAAGACTGGGATATCACAACGATTGCACTGCCTTTTTTCGTGAAGGAGCTTTTCACCAAAACAATCGATACAGGGCTCAAGCATGGCACTGTTACCGTGATGCTTGAAGGAGAGGCTTTTGAAGTCACGACCTTTCGTATTGACGGTCAGTATGAAGACGGCAGGCGACCGAACAAGGTAGAATTCACAGCAAATCTTGAGGATGACCTTCGACGCAGGGATTTTACAATGAATGCTATGGCATGGAATGACGAAAGAGGAATTGTAGACCCTTTCGGAGGAATGAAGGATATCGCTGCCGGAATCATAAAGGCTGTCGGAAAACCGGGCGAGAGATTCAGCGAGGATTCTCTGCGGATACTCAGAGCTGTGCGGTTTGCGGCTCGTCTCGGATTTGAAATAGAAAACAGGACGTTGAAGGCGGCCAAAGAACAAAGCAGTCTTATATCAAATGTCAGCAGCGAAAGGATCCGCGAGGAGTTAACCGGGATATTGACCTCTGATCATCCGATGAAGTTTATGCTTTTAAAGGAAATCGGCATACTGAAGCTTATTTTACCTGAGATGGAGGCGTGCTTTAATACTCCTCAAAATAATCCCCATCATGCCTATGGCGTCGGCGAACATACGCTTCGTGCCGTTGCCGCATGCGTAAATGATAAAAACCTGAGATGGGCGATGCTGCTGCATGATACTGGGAAAGCAGTGACGCATACGACCGACGAAAAAGGGATCGATCATTATTATGGACACCCCGCAAAAAGTGTGGAAATTGCCAGTGGGATTCTGGGTAGGTTGAAATTTGACAACAGGAGTACCGACAGAATTCTTCGACTAATCAAATATCATGACCGGGAAATAGCGCCGGTGCCAAAAGCTGTTGCAAAGGCTGTGAATGTGGTTGGCGAGGATATTTTCCCGGATCTGATGAATGTTAAAAGAGCGGATAAATCCGCCCAGATCCCTAAAGATATTAAAAAGGGTCTGGAATATGTGGACCGGATTGAGGGCATTTATAACGAACTCAAAGAAAAGAGGCAATGTCTGAAGCTGAGTGACATGGCGATAAACGGGAATGACCTGATCGATATGGGTTTTGAGCAGGGCAAAGAGGTAGGCAGGGTACTTGGTCTTCTGTTTGAGAAGGTACTTGACGATCCGGCTTTAAACGAAAGACGTTTGCTGACGGAGCTTGCCGAAGAGCTGCTGGCTGCCGCACATTAGTGCAACATTCCAACTATTCAGGACATAATTCGGGCGCATTTTACTGTATTACGGCATTGTCTTTGGCAGAAATGCATAATTTATACTCTATCGTAAATAATAAATAAGAGCTCGCAGCGGATAACCAACTTGTCACAGAGACTGGACACGATTTGTGGCAGGCCGGCCTTGGTATTATCCCTGCGGGCTTTTGTCATGTTTCCTGACGAACAGGACAATATTTATTACCTGGACATATGACCAGTTGACAATGAATAAATTAATGTTAGAATAGTATAAATATAACCGGCGCATATCATCATATGTCTGCACCCGGGTAAAGAATGAAAGGGACGATTGACAATGGGAGAGTTACTCAAAGGTAAAAATATAATTATCATGGGCGTGAGAAACAAATGGAGTATCGCCTGGGGCATAGCAGTCGCGGCTCATAGAGAAGGTGCTTCGCTTGTTTTCACTTACCAGGGGGAACGGGAGAAGGAAGCTGTTGAAGAGCTGGCGGCAGAATTGGGCAATGTGAGCGCTTTCCCGCTCAATGTCACTTCAGACAGCGATATAGAAACCTTTTTTAATGAAATAAAGGGCAAATTCAACATAGTACATGGTCTTGTGCATGCAATAGCATATGCGAGGAAGGATGACCTGAAGGACAGATTTGTGAAAACCTCAAGAGACGGATTTGCTCTTGCGCATGATATCAGTGCATACTCACTTATAGCTGTGAGCAATCGGGTAAGGGAACTCATGACCGAAGGCGGCAGCATTGTGACATTGACATACATGGGCTCGGAAAAAGCGTTCACAGGCTATAATGTAATGGGAGTTGCGAAAGCGGCTCTTGAAGCAAGCGTTATGTACCTGGCAAACGACATGGGGACCGATGGGATCAGGGTCAATGCGATATCGGCAGGAGCTGTCAGGACGATATCGGCAAAGGGTGTAAAGGATTTTGGAACTATGCTGGAGATTGCTCGTGAAAGGTCTCCTCTCAGAAAAAATGTCGAACTGTCCGAACTCGGTGATACTGCAGTTTTCCTCTTAAGCGGCATGTCAAAGGCTATTACAGGCGAGGTCATCCATGTTGACAGCGGAATGCACATAGTAGGGACATAACTTGACTTTTGCAATATAAAACTATAACGAGGCGAAAAATGTCCGCCACCTCCAGGTGTTTTTGCTTTCGCAAAAAGCCTGACTTGCGGCCAGCCCCGTTGAAACGCTGCAGCCCCGGGTATCCCCCGGGGCTTTTGACATTTCAGCGGATATTCGGTTATGACGCAATACCAGGTTTTGGCCTGCATCTTTCTAAAAATTTTGACCGGACAAATTATTGCTCGCAGTGTATCCAAAATAAGGTTATAATAGGAATGGAGATAAGTATACCAGTATCCTTCAGGAGTGAATCGGATGTATAAGATAATCATTGTTGATGATGAAGAAGAAGTGCGCAAGGGTATCATCCAGAAGATAGAGTGGAACAAATTCAGTTTTGAGATCGTGGGTGAAGCTGAAAATGGACGTGAAGCCCTTGACTTGATTGAAGACAATGTTCCTGATGTTGTAATAACAGACATCACAATGCCTCTCATGGATGGACTTGAACTTGCCGCTATTCTTAAGGAGAACTATCCTACTGTTAAAATAGTCATACTAACCGGATTTGATGATTTTAAATTCGCGCAGCAGGCTATTAAGTACAGAGTAGTCGACTATATTCTAAAGCCGGTGATGCCCAAGGATATTGACGAACTAATTGAAAAACTGAAGAATCGGATAGACGATGAGATTGCTCAGAAAGAAGATGTTGTAATGCTGCGCAGGCATTATAATGAGAGCCTGCCGGTTATTAGGGGTGAATTCCTTTCCTCGCTTATCACTGGCAGACCAGATGCAAATGATGTGAAAAACCGGGTCGCCAATTATGGTCTGAAGCTTGGAGGCGACCTCTTTATCGTTGCTGCCGCAAATATAGATGCAAAAAGTTTTAGGAATAATGTTTTTGAAGAGAACGATATAGAACTGGTCAAATTTGCTGTTCTGAACATTTCACGTGAAATCATTGAAAAGTATTTCTTTGGAGAGGTGTTTTTTCATGATGAAAACCTTGTTATATTAGCGGGTTTTAAGGATTATGAAAAAACCTCGGTACTCGACAAGTCTTTTTCTATCCTCGAAGAGATCCGTCAAAACGTAGAAAAATACCTTAAAATAAGTATTACAATTGGTTTGGGCAGCATGTGCAATTCACTTTCAAAATTAAGGGAGTCGTATCGGACAGCACTTGCAGCTCTGGATTACAGGCTGATTATAGGTGAAAACAAGGTCATTTTCATTGAGGACCTGGAACCGCAAACTGCTGATAATGTAGCCTTTGATGAAGAGAAAGAAAAAAACCTGATTTCAAGTATCAAATTTGGTGCGCAGGACGACGTTAAAAAAGCTGTAGATGCCCTATTCAATGATATTTCCGGAGTAAAAGCATCCTTTAAAGATTACCAGCTGTACCTGATCGAGATAACAGCCGCCATCAGTAAACTTTCGAGGAATCTGCAGCTGGACACAGGTGAAATATTCGATACGAACGACACTCTATATGAAAAAGTATTCAGACTTAAATCATTGGATGAAGTAAGAAAATGGATTGAAGAAAACTGCATCAAGCTGATGAAGCATATATCCAATAAAAGGCAGAATACAACGGCGATACTATTGGAAAAGGCAAAAGACTATATTAAAAATAATTACGGCAACAATGAACTGAGTATTCAAAAGCTTGCCGACCATCTCCATATCAGTCCGTCCTACTTGAGTATGATTTTCAAAAAATATGCTGGTGTAACCTTTCTCAAATATCTTGTTAACATCAGGCTGGAAGCTGCAAAGGAGCTTCTGGGCAATACGGATCTGAAGACCTCGGAAATCGCAGAAGAAATCGGATATCCGGAGATCAATTATTTCAGTTACTTCTTCAAAAAGAATTTCGGAATGTCTCCAAGAGAATACAAGAATAAATACGTGCAGAAAAAGGAGACCTTGGATTGAAAATAAGGCTGCGTATGATACTCAAAAAGTTATATGGGCTTTTACAGACCATCTTTAAAGTAAGCAGTATTCAGTCCGTTATTACTCTATCCTTTACGGCTGTGACTGTTTTATCCTTGATATTCGTAAGCCTTACCTTATATGGGACGTTTTCAGACAACGCTGAGAAAAATGCCGCCGCCAGTACACAGCAGATTATGGATCAGGTGAACCTGAATCTGAATTCCTATCTGAAGGGAATGATGGAGATATCGGATCTGATTAGAAGCAATCTGAATGAGAAGACCTTTAAAAACAGAGATAATCTCATCAACCTTCTGCAAGTAACCTCTCAGATCAGAAAGGACATTGTCGCCATGGCAGTCTATTCAGATACCGGCACGTTGCTGTTCAGCAGTCCATCAGGCAGCTATAACAGCAATTTCCATGCTGCAGAGCAGGGGTGGTTCAAATCAACGATCCAAAGGCCGGTTGACTATATTTTTGTGTCTCCCCATGTGCAGAGACTGTATATGAACAATAGACCCTGGGTCGTTTCATTATGCAGGAGCGTTACTTTTTATGAGAATAACAAACCAGTCACTTGGATTACCATGGTTGATATGAATTTCAGCAAAATCGAGCAGCTATGCAGTCAGGTAAGTTTGGGCAAGCGCGGGTACCTATATATCGTAGACCAGGCCGGTAATATCATCTATCATCCTCAGCAGCAGATTGTATATGCTGGTTTGAAAAGTGAAAACATCACAGAAGCGCTCAGCAGAGATCCCGGTTCCTACTTTGATGATTTCCAGGGGGAAAGAAGGATTATGAGTGTTGAGAAAATAAACTTCACGAACTGGAAAATGGTAGGTATCAGCTATGTCGATGAGCTGGTTCCAAATAAGAGGAATCTGAGCAATTTTGTCATTTATATTTTGTTTTTTGGGATAGCCTTTGAAATCCTTGCGTCCATGTTTATTTCCTCCAAAATATCGCAGCCGATCAAAAGGTTGGAAAAGCAAATGAAAAGAGTTGAAAATGGAGATTTTGACATCAACCTGGAGGTCTATGGGGAGGATGAAGTCAAGCGTCTTTCAAAAGCCTTCAATCTGATGGTCGCCAGAATCCGGCAGCTGATGAACCAGATCATCAGTGAGCAGGAGGCCAAGAGGAAGAGTGAATTCAAGGCATTGCAGGCACAAATCAACCCACATTTCCTATATAATACGCTTGATTCCATCGTATGGATGAACGAAAACCGGAATTATGAGGGCGTTACGACAATGGTATCGGCACTGGCAAAGCTTTTCAGGGTCAGTATCAGCAAAGGCAGTGAAATCATCAATGTATCCGATGAAATTGGTCATGCTGCAAGTTACCTGACCATACAAAAAATACGGTACAAGGATAAATTTGATTTTCATATAGAGACTCAACCTGAAGCGCTTGGTCAAAAAACACTGAAGCTTCTACTTCAGCCTATTATTGAAAATGCGATCTATCATGGTATCAATCAGCTTCAGGAAAAAGGTGAAATAGAGATAGCGGTGGCTGTGGAAGAAGGAAATATTGTTTATCGTGTGACAGATAACGGATATGGTATCAAACCCGATTTATTAAGTACAATACTGGATCAGGAGCCGACGAGCACTCACGGAGGCGGAGTAGGATTGAAAAATGTTAATGAACGGATAAAGCTTTGCTATGGAAGCGAGTATGGCCTTGAAATAATAAGTGAACTGGATGAAGGTACTTCGGTGTTCATTCGCATTCCATTGAACGATTCAGGCAGCGGAGGCAGATATGAGAACATTAAATAGAGTATTGGCACTGATATTGATTACCTGCCTGCTTTTACCGGTTTCAGGATGTACGGGCAGCAAGCTTTCAACACAGGATAAAAAAGTAATTATAAAGGTTATTGTTAAAAAAAAGGATGCCAGTTTCTGGACTGTGGTAAGGATGGGTGCTGAGGCTGCCGGGAAAGAATTTAATGTCAGTGTGGATTTTGACGGACCAACGGATGAAAAGGATATAGACGGGCAAATCCGAATGGTAGAAGGGGCTATCACTGAAAAAGTGGATGCACTGGTTTTGGCGGCAAGCGATTATACGCGTCTGGTCGGTGTAGCGGAACAAGCTGTCAGGGAAGATATTCCGGTCATTATCATAGATTCTGATATTGACTCGGATAAAATGTATAGCTTTATTGGTACGGATAATGTGGATGCAGGTAAATTGCTTGCAGAATCCATGCTGGGGAAAGTCGGTGAAAACTGCAATATTTCAGTCATGAGCTTTATAAAGGGTGCCGCCTCTTCGGACCAACGGGAGGAAGGACTTTTTGAAGTCATTAGCAAGAATACCTCAGTTAAGGTTTTATCCACAGAATATTGCAATTCCAGTGAGGATGTAGCTGAACAGCTTACGGAAAATCTGATTCAAAAGTATCCTGAGCTGAATGCTATCGTCTGCACGAATGCATATGGTACTGTTGGGACAGCCCGCGCAGTGGAGAAGCTCGGCAAAGCAGGAAAAATTAAAGTGATCGGTTTCGATAGTACTCCCGATGAAATCAGTTTTATGGAAAGAGATGTGGTACAGTCGCTTATTGTTCAAAATCCTTTCAACATGGGCTATCTGGGTATCAAATACGCCCTTGACGCACATCAAGGCAAGAGTCTGCCAAAGCGTGAGAATACCGGATCAAAAGCAATAGATAAAAACAACATGTACGAGCCGGAAAATGAAAAGCTGCTGTTTCCTTTTACAAACTGAGCAAATTAGAATGAAAGGATGAGTCATATGGAAGAATTGTTTGTACGCGGGAAATCCTTGCCGGAGTCTTATCATCGTTCCATTGAGGCATTATACAGGCACGGCGAGATAAGCGAGTGTCCGGATTATAACCAGAAACAGAAAGAATGCAGTATGACGATATTTGTAGAAGAGCCCTTTGCAGAGCCAATGATCACCAGGCTGTTCATCGGCGGGCATGCCGACCTGGAACAATACCGTCAGGAAATGCTGGACGGCATACTGGATTTCAGGATAGGTCATGGCTGGGATTACACCTATCATAACAGGATCGCGCAGCAGCTGCCGTTTATTTATGAAGAATTGAAGCGCAACCCTGACAGCAGAAGAGCGGTCATTGATGTCCGCGACTGGCAGAAGGATACAAGCCATGGCAATACGAGCCCGGCCTGCCTGCAGCACATCCAGTTCTTTATCAGGGACAATAAAATGCACATGAAGGTCCTGATGAGAAGCAATGACGCACCTGAAGCAACTTTTATGAATATGTTCGCTTTCATCATGCTTTTAAAAAGAGTGGCTGATACGCTTGGAGTCGAAACAGGGACATATACCCATCGCGCGAATTCTTTCCACTGCTATGAAAAGGATTTCAAGCTGATGGAAAGCTATATGAGAGGCATTGAAAAAGGCGAGGGCATTACATACGATTACGAAGACTTCTATAAGGAACTGATGGAGGAGTCGAGACCCGAAATCGAAGCTAAGGTGAAACAGCTGAAGGAACACACGCTGGAATAGACTGATTGATAGAGGAAAAATATTTATTTGTCAAGCCATCGTTTTCATCATATAATAGAAGTAGGAAATTAAGAAAATCCAACTATGGAGGGTTGCCTATGATAACTGAATTGCGCTCTAAATCGCAGATCACACTTCCTTCGTCTATTATAAAAGAGTTGGACCTTAAGACTGGCGATAAAATCGAATTGACGATAGAGGATGGCAGGATAGTAATTACGCCAGTTATAACTGTTCCAAAATCCCAGGCATGGTACTGGTCGAAGAAGTGGCAGGACATGGAGAAACAAGCTGATACTGAACGTGAGCAGGGAAAAATAAAGAAATTTGACAACATTGACGACTTGCTTGAGGATTTGGACTCATGAACATTTACAGACTTGACCGCTTTAATGAAAATTATAAGAAGGTGGATGAAAATATAAAAAAGGCAATAAGAACAAAATTGCGGTTAATGGCCGAAAACCCATTTCACCCATCGTTGCGAACAAAAAAGGTACAGTGTACACAAAGTATTTTTGAAGCCAGTATCAATACGGGATACCGTATAACATGGGAGTACTACCAGGATGGTATATTGCTCCGTAATATCGGGGAACATGACGAAACTTTAAAGAATCCGTGATAAACAACTAATATCGCGAAAAGAAATGCGGCTAAAAGAAATAATCGGATAAATAAAAACACCAATTCGGCCTTAATGTACAACAAAAAATGTTATCCTGTTAAAAACAGCTGAAACGATTGGCACCATGTATTGGTATTCAAACGTTTCAGCCGATAATATCATATGGCTTTGTTCATTTTATTACAGGCTTATGCCTGCAGCTTTTCAAATACCTTGCGGAAAGCTTCCAGTGCATAATCCAGCTGCGCTTTCGTATGCGTCGCGGTGTAACTGGTCCTGATCCTGCAATGGCCGGGTTTGACCGCAGGAGAAACGACAGGATTGACATAGACACCCTCTTCACGCAGTAGTTTTGTCACGATAAGAGTTCTTTCATTGTCATAGGTCATGATTGGAACGATCGGAGTAATATCGCTGTTGGATTCATATATCGGTATATCGAGCTTTTTAAAGCCCTGGCGCATATAGGATGAGATTTCCCTGAGCTTCATAATTCTCTGGGGTTCAGCCTTGATAATCTCAAGCGCGGCGATAGCGGCAGCCACATTGGACGGTGGAATGGAGGCAGAGAATATGAATGGCCTTGAATTGTGCTTGATATAATCAATGACATCCTGCTTTGCTGCGACAAAACCGCCAAGGCTTGCAAGCGATTTGCTGAAGGTGCTCATGATGATGTCGACTTCCTCTTCCAGCCCGAAGTGCTCTGCGATACCTCTTCCGTGGTCACCGAGAACGCCAAAGGAATGCGCATCGTCGACCATTACCCTGGCTCCGTATTTCCTGGCCAGCCTTACGATTGATGGCAGATCGGCAATATCACCTTCCATGCTGAATATTCCATCTACAATAATCAGTTTTCCATGAGTTTCATCTATCTTGCTCAGAAGTCTTTCCAGATCTTCCATGTCGTTGTGTTCGAACTTAAGTGTTTTTGCGAAGCTGAGTCTGCATGCGTCTACAATGCTGGCATGATTTTCATTGTCACAGAGTATGTAATCGCTTCTGCCGGCAACAGCAGTTATAATACCCAGATTCGTCTGGTAGCCGGTGCTGAAAGTCAGAGCGGCATCCTTCCTTACAAATTCCGCGAGCTTCTTTTCCAGTTCAAGGTGAAGTGTGAGTGTCCCGTTGAGAAACCTGGAGCCGGAACAGCCGGTACCGAATTTTTCCACAGCTTCTATTGCTGCCTTTTTCACTCGTGGATCAGAGGTGAGGCCCAGATAATTATTGGAACCGATCATTATAGTCTTTATACCTTCAATTACAACTTCCGTGTCCTGTCCGGTTTCCAGTGCATGAAAATAAGGGTATAGACCGGCTGCCAGAACATCCTTGTAATCCATGTAGTCAAAACATTTTTCAAAAATATCCATTTTTAAGTTATCTCTCCTTCTTCATTATGAATAACAGATGATACTAACTCCAAATATCATCCATTTTACCACATAAAATGGAATAAGTACATATAGCACATTATATGTGCGGCTTCCGATAAAATAATGTTATATCAGGATATGCCTTTTAAGCCATGTTTTGAGTGTGATTGGGCATAAACTGTGATAATATAAATAGATAAACAGAAGTTGATTCGCAATTATATTTCCCCAGATGTCATGAGGTGTATATGACTGAAATTGTATTAAAAATGAGTATCATGGAAGGCAGCTTCGGGATCTGCAGGTTCGATCCGGGTATCTCCATACCCGAATGGGTTTTCGGAGGAAGTTTTATATCTGTGACCAAGACTTTGGATGAGCTTTCAGTAGTATGCCCTATAGAATTTATTCCGGACAGAGTCATATGTGAAAAAAACTGGAGAGCTTTAAAAGTCGAAGGACCTCTTGATTTCTCACTGACCGGGATACTCGCTTCAATCAGTACAATTCTGGCTCAAAGCGGAATCAGTATATTTGCAGTATCCACATATGACACAGACTATGTACTGGTGCGTGAAAAAGATCTGAATAGCGCCGTTGATGCGCTAAGCAGGGGCTCCTGCGAAATAGTACACTCAAAAGGGTATTTGCACACATCAAAATAACGTGTGCAAAGTTGATGGCTTTAAGTAGCAGCAGGGTCGGCGGACAAACATGGGGCGGTTCTCTTGTGTTTATTCCTGCAGCATATATAAGATATGTGAGGTAAGGGCGGTCATTGGCTGTGAGCCGAAGGGTACCGGAAACCATATGCGGGCGCGCAATGACCGCCCCGATCATTTATCTCATATCCAGGCCACGGTAAGCCATTTCCACCGGATGACCTGAAAAAATACAGGGATTTCATGAAGGGCAGGGAGACGTACAGACTGGATTAATGAAAGAGTAACATCACTTTATTATAAATATATCAGGGGGGTACTTATGAATAAGTATTATGGCAATGTTGTACTGGTCACAGGTGCATCGTCGGGTATCGGTAAGGCAATCGCGGAATATCTGGCGCAGAAGGGCTACAATGTTTACGGCACGTCAAGAAAACCTCAGACTGCGGGAGGGACAGGCAGCCTGGCAAATGGCAAAACAGATGAAGCTGCTTCTGCAAGTGCCGTGAAAATGCTGCAGATGGACGTTTGCAGCGACGAATCGGTGAAAGCTGCGGTTGAACAGGTAATGGCAGCCGAAGGGGAGCTTGGTATCGTCATCAATAATGCTGGAATGGGAATAGCCGGTTCTGTTGAGGATTCCTCTCCCGAAGAAGTGTTTCTACAGTTCGACACCAACTTTTTCGGAATGCACAGGGTGATCAGGCAGGTTCTGCCCGCTATGAGAAAGCGGGGGAGAGGGCTTATCATCAACATGTCATCAGTCGGAGCAGTGTTCCCGATACCGTTTCAGGCAATGTATGTAGCCAGCAAGGCGGCAATAGAAGGGATGAGCGGTTCGCTTCGCAATGAACTGAGACCCTTTGGCATCAAAGTGTCGATGGTGGAACCGGGTGATACAAAAACAGGCTTTACCGGCAGCAGAGTATTCGTAAAGGCTGGCGGCACAGGATCGGCATATTCGAAGCAAAGCGAAAAATCGATTGCAGTAATGGAGCATGATGAAAAAAACGGACCTGATCCAATCGTTGTTGCCAGAGTTGTCGGAAAGATCATAAGCCGCAAAAACCCACCGTTGTGTGTAGCGGTTGGCTTGCAGTACAAGATTATGATCTTTTTAAAAAGACTGATACCAAAAGCACTTGAATCGTTCGTAGTGGCTAAAATGTACGAGGGCTGAGGTAATGTCAAAATTGTGCGAAGGCTGAGGCTTGTCCGCTTTTGAACCGTATTTATTTGATATAGTTAACGCAGCAGTGGAGAGTAAACCCTTTCCATGGTGCCTGTTTCAAGTACCTCTTTGATTTTAAGCGCTCCAAGCTTCCTTGCGTACAGGAAGCCATCCCAGGCTGCCAGCGATAGCTTTCCGTCAAGAAGATAGTCCATCAGCCATTCGCCGCAGTATTGCGGGTCCGACTGATGTACGCCTGCTCCAAGGTCTCTGAGCCAGCGTTGGTTATAGATCTCATGAGGCCCGATTGGCGGGGCCAGTATGATCGGGATGCCAAGTCCGCAATAGAAGGACAGCTCTGATGGCTTGGTCCAAAGTAAATCAGTATCACGTATGATTTTATTGAATTCACGGAAATATTCATTTTTATCCGGATGATAGATGACCCTTACACTTTCTGAGGAAGTAAGACCTTCATTTTGCAGTAGTTTATCAAAATATTGTTTTACTTCGGCCCTGTGTGCCGCTACCAGATTCAGCTTTATCCTGCCTGACTTTATCTGCTTCGAGAGGCTCTTTAGTACGCCTTCTGCGATTTCAGCCTGTGCTCCGGCACCGCCCACGGCATAGGTGATCGTCAGTGATGACGTAATGACCCCGGGATCCCAGAATTCGCCCAGATAATGTTTTGCCTCTTCACCATGGATGGTGCGAAACCGGTTTGTGGGGTCAAGACGGATCAACCGTTTGGCCAGATCGTGCCTGAGGATCTCCATATTATTTTCCCCAATGTTTTCCATAGGAAGAGGGAAACCCGTCATGAAGATCCGTTCGTCCGGTACGCCATATTCTTTAAGTCTTCGCATTGCGTTGCCGCAGGGTGCGAAGTAGATAATCCTGCTCTGCTTCGGTTTTTCTGCGACCCAGACCCTGTTGATATCTGCATCACAAATAATACAATATACAGGCAGCCCGGTCAGCTGTTCAGCAGCAATCGCTGCCGCATAGAAGGAGGTTACGACCGGCAGTTCCTTACAACTCAGCATTTTGCTCATGCCGGTCCCCATGCCGCGGTTTATCAGCGAATATAGCGATTTGACCTGAAGGGAAGGCGTGGATTGATCTCTGTATGGATAATAAGGAGATATGTTCTGCATCTTTTCAAGGATATTGTACAGCGATGGTCCAATTAGTGGAATCTGCCTGGTCTTGGATAGAAATTCGTAAGAATTCTGAAATAACTTCCATAGCCTTTTTTCATTTTTCAAGCTCATTTGATTTTCACCGAAGAGTTGTATTCCGTCATATGCCATGTCTTTCAAGGGAAAGGTTGCCCGCTGGTGTCCAAGGCCCATATTTGCAGATATGATCCAGGCTTGATTATTCATCGGAACCTCCTGTAAATTCAATTATATGAAAAACTTATTATTGTTTGAAATGTATGTCAACATTCTACCAGAATATGCTTGAATAGGAAAGATGGAACCTTATACTATATGAGAAAGGGATGGGGAGGGAGGAGATGGTGAGAATGATTTTCTGATGTAAACAGAAAGGGACTTTTCAGCAGATGACCTGACTGAAAAGGCCCCTTTTAAATAATCCCTTTTGAATATGTTTTATAAAGCATACCCTGATTACCAGTCGTTTTTACAGTTGCTGCGCCTTGGGATAACGATCCAGGCGATAAAATAAGCCAGAAGACCGACACCATCCAGAAAAATCGATAGAAACCATAAAAGCCTTACAAGCGTCGGGTCAATACCGAAGTATTCTCCAATTCCGCCGCAGACACCACCAATTTTCTTATTCGTATTTGACAAATATAGATTTCTTCCCATAATCAACCACTCCTCTACTTACAATGATTTGTTGTTTGTGTTTACAACTAATTTTACGTAAGGAGCATCGGCGTGTCTGACAGTTTTACTCAGTTCTCAACAACTCTGATATTTTATTCTGCAGAAGTACCAATGCAAAATCGTTTACTTTGATCCTGTCTTCAACAAGGATTCCGCCCTTGGCTGCATCCTGTGGCTGGTGAAAATCAGAACCTGAAAGCATTTTCAATTTGTTGTCGACTGCGTACTGCAATGCAAGGTGGTTTGAAGAATCATGCCTGGGGTTTCCGTTGTAAACCTCCACACCGTCAATAAGCTCTGGCGGCGCCGGTATCATACAGGGCCTGAACGGATGTGCCTGTATCGTAACAATGCCCTTGTCAGTGGTAAGTTCCCTGAATTCTTTCAGGGTCAGCCGGTACAGCTTCCGCTGCTCCCTCAGAAAGGCTTCGTCAAAGCCGTATACAAGGTAATCGTTGGCGTTTTCATTAAAGCGGATCTCCATACCGAGGTGTATATCCAACCCAAGTCTCTGCCCCTCTGCAAGTGCCTTCCTGTAACCTGCCAGATACAGGTCGATTTTTTTATTCCAACTCATAAACGGATGATTTTCAAAAAAACCTCCAAAATAATGATCTGTTACAACCAGACCGGAATAACCGGCTCTTTGATAAATGCGAACTGCTTCCTCCGCTTTTACTCTGCCGCATGGACTTGTTTCACTGGTGTGGAAATGTGTCTCATATTTAAACATAGATTCTACCCTCTTCTAATGTCCCGTACGTCAATTCGTCACAGGGCTGATATGTAATACAAGTGAAAAACTGATGATCCTATTTTTTTTCATTGTATACATTAAAGTTTTTTTAACATTATAGCATAGATAATTGTTATAAAATATATTTATAGGATATATCATTAATATCGTACTTTTAGATCGCTTTGGTAATTGGAAAAATAGTTGTTAATGGAGGAAATATGAAGAAGTTTTTTTTGATAATGATTTTTGCTCTTGCAGCATTATTGATGCTTGCAGCATGTACTGGCAGTCAGACGAGCGGCAGTGCGGATGCTGACGGCGTGGAATCGTCCCGGACGCAGATCGGTGATCAAAGTCCCGGCAATATTGCTGTTTATCCTGCACAGGTCAGTTACATAGGAGATTCCAAGTGGGGCTATATTGACAGCACGGGTAAATTTGTGCTGCAGCCTGACTATTCCAGCGCGCAGAGGTTCCAGGCAAATGGCCTGGCAGCAGTGGGAAAAGACGGTAAAGTGGGATTGATCAACAACTCGGGCAAATTTATTGTTGAACCGGTATATCAAAACATAGGAGACTTTTCCGACGGACTCGCAATAGCACAGGATGACAGCGGTTTCTCAGTAATTGATGCCACGGGAAAGACGCTATCCGGGAAGTATCCGTACATAAGCGATTATAAAGAAGGTAGGGCTCAATACTATATAAAGTCCCAGGATGAAAAGCTCCTTTACGGCTATCTCGGGGAGAATGGTCAAACTGTTATAGAACCGGCTTTCGAATACACAACGGAATTTGATGGCGGACTTGCCGTAGTCAAATTACCGAATGACGGCTACTCGATTATCGATAAAAGCGGGAAAAGGCTGAAAACATTGAATTACAACTATGTGATGAATATTTCTAATGGAATGATCCCTTTTATGCCGAATCAGGATAGCAAATACGGCTATCTGAATTCAAAGGGCGATGTGGCAATAGAGCCGACGTTCCTTACGGCGGAAGGCTTCAAGGATGGAACTGCAGTTGTGAATGCATCGCCGGATTATTCAGCCAATAAATATGGACTGATCGATAAAAAAGGGAAATATCTGATCAAGCCACAGTATAATGAAATTTTACAGCTTGGTGACGGCATGGCCGCACTTGGCCTGGCAATTGACCCGAAAAATATTTTCGCGGGTTCGAAATATGCGCTGGCTACCAGTGATGGGACAATTCTCACAGATTTCATTTATTATGGGCTGGAGCAGTTTTCAAAGGGTGTGGCATCCGTATTTGACAATACCGAAACCTTTTTTATAGACAAACAGGGTAAAAAAGTTGAAAGCCTTCCTTCCGCGGATGGGATCGGTCAACTGGAAGTGCTGGACAGCCTGGTTTATGCCGATATCGACAAGAGGCCATACTATATGAATAAGCAGGGTGAAATCGTATACAGGCCATCTTCGACAGTTACACTCAAGAGCGGCGTTAAGGTCAGTGAAGAGAAGTTCAGACCTAACAGGAATTACCTTGTCTATTATCCTGCACTAAGTGAACTTAAGGATTTGAAGATACAGGATTCGGTCAATACAAAGCTGCGCGATAGGTGGATCGATAAAAAGATAAAGCCGACCGATAATCTCGATTACGATTATGAGGGGAATTTTAAAATCGGATTTAACCGGAAGAATCTGCTTGAACTGCAGAAGTCGGCATATGATTTCCCATTTGGAGCCGCTCACGGAATGCCGCTCATGGAGTATGCTCATATTGACACCAGGACCGGAGCCTTCTACCAGTTGGAGAATTTGTTCAAGGATGGAAGTAATTATGTCAAAGTGCTCAGTGACATTTTGGAGAAGCAGATTAAGGAGCATGGGGAGGAAATGGGCGTATGGGCAGACAGTTACAAGGGTATCAAGCCCGACCAGCCGTTTTTCCTGAGTGGCGATGCGTTGATGCTTTACTTTGAACCCTATGAAATAGCGCCATATGCAGCAGGCTTCCCGACATTTACAGTACCCTTCACAGAGATATCCGACATCATAGACAAAAACGGAAGCTTCTGGCAGTCGTTCAACTAAGTAAGACGAATAATTCGTCTTTTAAATGTAGGGGCGGCCATTGGCCGCCCGGCGCAGGGTTATGCGATGCCGAATAACAAACTGTTAAGACACAGCAAAATTCCTATGGATAATTCACCTTTGGAAAATACATGGCATAACTAATGTGAAAACCGGAAGAGCCCCTGAATCAGTGGCAGAAGATAAGGATTAAACAATAGATGTGTAAACAGATAAATGACAATGCCTGCCAGGGCTCCGACAATGGAGCCGTTGATCCGGATCCACTGCAGGTCGTTGCCGACTTTGTCGTTTATGAAATCGATCAGTTTTTCGTTTGAAAATGCGCCCAATGTTTCCTTTGCAATCTCGCCGATCAGATGATGTTCACTGACGATTACCTTCTGCAGCATGCTTTTAAGCATATCTTCCGTGGACTTTTTAATGCCCTCATCCGTTTTTAGTCTGTTTCGGTAATTGTCTATATTCCCGGCAATCCAGCATGCGGCTTCCTGTCTTCTGTTTTCAGACTCTACAGCCGATGCCAGCAGCTGCTGCAATGCTTCAAGCAGTCCCAGCCGTTCCAGTATGCCGTTTTTCCAGGTTTGTAAAAGCTCCAGCAATGTCTGGTCCTCGTCAAGACGCTCCAGAAGGCTTGCGGCGCTATCTGCAAGTTTAATAAATACAGGGCTTGATGGCTTGCGTAATTCGGTTAGTATTTCTATCAGTTCATTCTGCAACAGAGTGGCAATACTGATCAGATTGCTGTGTTTGCTTTTCCTTGACATATTGAGCAGCATTTTTATAAAGAACGAACCTGCGCCTTTGTTTGACTCATTGTAACGTTCCTGTTCACGAAGAAGCTTGTATATCTTTTCTCGCGTAGAATCCTTTTTTGCAATTTCTATTGCCTTGCTGACAAGCCCCGAAAGCCACTTCTTATGCGATTCTTCCTCAAATGCTTTTAGGAGAAGGGATCGTATTTCACTGGAGATCCCTTCTTTTTTCAAGCCGATGCTGATGAAATCGTTGACAGCGGCTGCCATCCTGGCGCTGTCAAGATTCCCGGTTTTATCTCCGAGGAGGCCTTCAAAGTTATTTTCGATAAGCGCTTTGTCCAGAGTGCCCAGCAATCTATCTGCAACTGCGTCAGTAAGACTGAGCGATTCAAGCTTGGAACTGATGGACTCGACACTTAGAAGTTCATTATTTACAAGTTCTGATACCTTTTCTACAATCTTATCTCTGTTGTTTGGGATAATTGCCGTATGCCAGGAGATACCCAATGGCTTCCTGAATAAAGCCGTTACCGCAAACCAGTCCGCTATTCCGCCAATCAGCGCTGCTTCAGCAGTAAAGGCCAGTAATGCGGCGGCGAAGCTGTCCCTGAAAAAATATCTTAATACTGTTGCCGCTGCAAATAGGATGAATACGGCAGTAAGTAATCTATTTGCCTTATATTTGTTATTGCCGTTGTCTTGCTGCATTGTAGTCCTCCAAAGTTCGACCGGTCATCAATTCATTTTCCTTACTGCTCTGACGGAGCATTTATCATATCCAAAAAGTGAGCAGATAAAGCGCAACACCTGCCAACCCGCCTACAATGGAGCCATTGATCCTTATTATCTGAAGGTCGTTGCCTGCGCGATCCTCGAGCATTTCCACCAGTGTTTCCGTCGGGAAGCTGTCAAGCTTCTGGCGTACGAGCTGGCCTATGACTGCATGGTTATCATCAATAAGCTGGGTCATGGCAGCCTTAACATACTTATCCAGGGCAGCTTGCTGTGACGGGCTATTTTTAAAGCTTTCGACAAGATTGTGGATGATTCCTTCCATATATGAACCTGATTTTTGTGCCTGTCCGCTCTCTCTGATGAGTGGGTAGACATACTCGGCCAATGCGGTTCCAACCCTTGAATGTTCCAGCATGTTCCTGCCTTTTTGCTCAATATTACCCTTCAGGGCTTCGTTTGCCAGCAATTCGTCAGAGGTTCTTTCAAGCCATTTTTCAAGGCCCTTGCGCTGTTCGCTCTGCGGATCCTTCATTGCATTAAAATATTCCAGGGCTTCCGTGAGAAGCCTGGTAGATAATTTAAGAGGAGAGACGTCGGTATAATCGGTCATTGCCAGAACGAATTTAAAAAACAGTTTTTTCCCGGCACTTTCTTTTTCTGCATTTCTGGACAGATTTTGATAGATGTCTTCAATTACATTTTTGACTAACATGCCGAAGCGTGGAAATAGCAGGAGTTCTTTAATTTCTTCAACAGTCCTGTTAATCAGTCTTTCATCGGTGATGTTGGCGGAAAGCCATTCAATAGCTCCGGACACAAGCGGTACAAGCTTGATATCCCCGGTATTGTCCTTCAGCAGATTGCTCAGGTATACACCTGCATCCTCTATATTGATATCCGAGAGCATGTCCTCAGCGATCCTGTTTGCAAGGCGCGACAGATCCTCTTTTCCTCCCTGGTCGTCGAGGTAGCTGACCAGGCTTTTGGATATGCTGAAGTGCTCAAGTTTTTCTATTATTGCTTCTTTTGTAAGCAATTCCTGTTCAACCATAAATATAAGTGATTCAGATAACTTCTTACGGTTTCTTGGGATGATCTCCGTTCTGAAAGGTATTCCAAGGGGCTTTCTGGTCAGGGCGGTCACGCCGAACCAGTCGGCAAATCCCCCTATCATGGATGCGCTGAATAATGCAGTCAGAAGTCTTCCAAGGAAGGTGCCGCCGAATGGCAGGGTCAGCAGGAAACCCAGTGTCACTGCCAGTAATATAATTGATGCAATGTATTTGTTGTTTTTTTTCAAATGCCGCACATTCACTTTCTGCCTATAATTTTATTGTAAACAGGTGGTCCCGGATTGCTTTAGCGTCGAAAATGGATATTTCGAAAATAAAGAAACCAAAAACCAGACTTGAGGTACCGCTTTGGAGAAAGGCTAATCTGATTTCTTACTTCTGATATCTGACCTCTGCTCTTTCGGCATGTCCCTTCTCCTATTATACACTCTTAATATTATTTACGGCAAATTCAATCTTTTGTCTATGAATATTGAAAAACAACCGCAGAAAACGAATAGAACTTATTTCAAAGGATATCAAACTTACCCAAAATACTTTTTGCATTATATTTAGTATCACTTTCATATATGATAAACTGATTGCATCAATATATTGCTGGTCGAGGATGGACCGGCGGCACGAAGGGGGCGGTACAAGATGATCAGAGAGAGCTTTCTCCGCTTTATTTACCAGGCTGCCAGCATGCAGCGGTGGAATGACCATATACGACCTCACAAAGGCTTCACCGAGCTTGACAAACAGGCTCATAAAATGTTCTACGCCTATGTGATAGGCCGCTTCGAGGATGAATCGACTTCCAATGTTAAATGGACACGTTTGATTGAAGGAGCGATTTTTGAGTTTTTTCAGCGGATTCTGCTTACAGATATAAAGCCGCCAATTTTCCACATGCTTATGGAAAAGCACGGTGCACAGATGAACGAACATGTACTGAGGCAGCTTGAGGATTTGGGCATCAATGATATTCAGGCAGGCTTCGGATCAAGAATGAAGAGGTATCTTTCTGAGCCGGAATACAGCAAGCGTGAAAAACGCATTCTTAGAGCGGCTCATTATCTGGCGACAAATTGGGAATTTGGCATAGTTTACCGGCTCAACGCAGACTTTTTTGGGCTGGAAGACACAAAAAAGAGCATCGATAAACAGCTTGAAGAGTACCGTGATACTGACGGGGTGAAAAAGCTGGTGTTCAACAAAGGTGCGACAGATTTTCTCAACCTTGTCGGTCAGCTCAGGTTCCAGCAGCGATGGGCACAAACACCAAGGGTGCCTGAAACCTCGGTCGCAGGCCATATGCTCATTGTAGCAATATTGTCCTATATTCTGACCCTGCAGACTAATGCATGTGAAAAACGCAAATATAACAATTTCTTTGCCGGTTTATTCCATGACATGCCTGAAGTACTGACGCGCGATATCATTTCGCCTGTCAAAAACTCAATCGAAGGCCTTGGAGATTTGATAAAGGATATTGAAGATATGCAAATGGAGGAAGTTTTGCTTCCATTGCTTCCACTGGAATGGAGAAATGAAATAAGGTATTTCACGGAGAATGAATTTGCGGGCAAGATTATCCTTGATGAAAAAATATTGGAAGTAAGCTCTGAGAAAATATCAGAATACTACAACAGCGATGTGTTTTCGCCTGTAGATGGCGGTATCATCGAGTTCTGCGACAAGTTTGCCGCATATATGGAGGCATATCTGTCCATTAAACACGGCATCAGCTCGCAGAATCTATTGGATGGGCACAATCAGCTATATGAGAAGTTCAGCAAAACAAAGATTGCAGGAATTGATGCAGGAAGGCTGTTTGATTACTTCAGGCTTTGACGAAAGGGCTGCCGGATGAACAAATATATGGGTTTTTATGAAATGAAGGGGATCAGTCTCCCTACCGTGCCCTGGCGCCTTTTTACTCAGGATACTGAGTTGGACGGCGGTTTGCTGTGGAGCGTGAGGGTAGCGGTAGAAAACAGCAGCGACCTCAACCTGCCGAGAGCAATAGGCGTGAATGCGTCAGAAGCAATGCGGCAAGGCTGCGAGTTCCTGGGCAATTATCAGGGGAAAGGCATTGTTATCTATTATCCCTATTTTATAGCCCAAAAGAGCGGCGTACTTGATATTGACTGCCGGAGGACCGTTATTGAGGCGGTTGAAAAGGATCTTTGGAATCTGGTGACGTACGGCAGGAAGAATGTCTCAATAATAGTTCCCTTTGAAACAACGGATGAAAATGACGTACAGTATTTCGGGGACAGGGATTTCCTTGGAGACGATGAGATCAGTGAGCTTCTCAGGTACGGATCAGTCCTTCGCGGCAGATTCAGGGGAAAACTCAGCGAGGACGGCTCCATACTTGCAGAATGGAGTTATGCCTATAGCACTGACATAATGCATGAACCTATCGGTGAAAGATATCTTGTGTTTTATGAATTGAGAGGGTTGTAAAAACAGATTGTAAAGATAGGCTGTAGAATCAGGCCGTAAAAATAAGCTGTAGAATCAGGTTGTAAAAACAGGCTTCAAGAGTCTCACTCCTTCAAATCGCCTGTGATAAAGTGGGGGAGATTCAAGCCGATATCCCGGTACTGCTGCGGCTTCCTTTACCAATACCGGTTTTACCGGACCTGCCTCTGCCGATCGTAAACGGCAGGTATAGCATAGTAAACAGGATCAAGGCTACGGCTTCAAGGGACAACAGGTACCATGGCCATGGCCCAAGCAGGTCAAGCAGTGACCCTCCGGCAGGCTTGCTGCTTAGGAATAGATAATTGCCGCCGGTCAAACGGTTTACGAACAGGATCAATATCCCATACAGATTTGTAATGACTATTGTCCTCAGAACTGATCGTTTAGAAGGTCTGAACTTCTCAACGATTATCATGTACAAGCAGGTAAGCAATATCACACCATGTGAAATAAAGAATTGATAAAATACAAAATGAGGCCAGGTATAGCTGCCGATGTCCGGTGTCAGGATTGCCTGTGTTGCGCCCGCCAACCCCCAATAATAAAGCAGTTCCGAAATCAATTGACGTTTTGTCAAAAGAACTGCAACTGATAAAAATACGGAAAGGTCGCAAAGTTGAATGGGCAGCGTGACTTCGACAGACCATTCTCCGGCGACAGTATACCAAACATAGAGTGAGAGCTGCTGCAATGCGATAAATGCTGCAAATGCATATCTAAAGGCTTTCCTGGATTTTTCCGTACTGAATCGGTTCCCATAGACAATAAAAACCGCGCAAAACAGCACAATAATTAACATGGCTGCAATATGCGGCGTTGAATAATCTTTCAGTGTGTTTCCTCCATGTCCGAACGTAATCCAGTTACTCATTCCGACACCTGCATTTCAGATTATAGTCCATAAACAGTATAGCACAACAGTGCTTATTTTGCTGCCACATTCTTTTTTCATTATAACGCATTGATTCAACGAGGCCGGCCGCAAGCTAAGCTTGGTGATCGCCCAAGCACCTGGGGCGGGACATCTTTTGCCTCGTTATATATAGATGCTCTGAATTTACTTTTAATGCATAAATGTTGAATAGGTTGAACACGACACACTGCCTTTTTGAATATATTAATATCGAAGACAGTTCAGGCATATCTGTATGTTTTTACGGATATGCGATGGGTTGAAACAGTGAGGAACGCTATGAGCAGGAAAAGTGCGGGTGACGGCAGCAAGCCTGAATCACAGAAGAAGAGTGGCGGAAAAAAGGAACGGTGCATGTCTGAATATGCTGCAGCACAGCTGCCAAACGGTGCTGTAATCGATTTCGTTTTTCATGAGGACTTTAATGCTGATGGACAAAAAGAAGCAGTTGTCGGATTTACTCAATTTATACCATTCCCGCCCGAGTCTGCGGTATTGCTTGTAAATAATACGCCTGAAGGGCTGAATCACAACTGGCTTTCAGCTGCCGAGGCATCAGCGGTTTCTCAGGGTACATTCGATAATGCAGTTGCGGCTGATACAAACGGGGATGGAATACCGGAACTGATATTGTCACTGGCAGATGGGCAGGAACACTGCATATGCGTATATGTATTCGGCTGGTCAGGCGACGGACTGCGTCCGGTGTGGCACAGCCCCATAAATTTCTATCATGGGAGCATGGAAGTCGATGACATTGATAATGATGGTGTTGCAGAGATCATCATAGAACGTGGAACATATACCGGAAGCGAAATTATTGCAATGAAGGACACATGTTATCATGTGAGGGAGGGCTGCGTTTTCAAGTGGGATGGCAATGAGTACGTACAATGCGCAGGACAGGTGCATATGCCTTATGAAAGCTATAATACAGCGGTTGAATTTCTTACGGCAGTATGGTCCAGGGATTACAGGAAAGCCTTCGACAAGGTAGTGATGCCTGGTTTCATCGGATTAAAAGGTTTGGATGATAGCAGCTTGACAGCATTTAAAAATTTTATTAATAAAAAAGTCAGACCATTATTGATGCAAAATCTTTTAAACGAAAAACTTGTGCCTGCTGAACCATATAATTCATGCTGTCAGTTTGCTGGAAGCGAGAATTATTTTACCATTGAGCTTGTAAGAGAAAAAAATGCAATGAAAGTTTATGGAATCGAAATAACAAAAAAAGCGTGCTTGAATAATTGAGTACGGACAATGTCCGGAACTTTAAAACCATCAATTACGTCTGTTGAATAGATATGACATATATGGTATTATATTTTTATAATGTTATTTCGATTTCACCATTTCAGGAGTATTCTTGTACACAAGATAAGGAGGGTAAATGTATGGAAAATACAACGAAAATATCATTCTCCGCTGTAACCCACATTGGAGCCTCTTGCACGGTAAATGACGATAGAATTTATGCAAATGGCAAATTCATTAATCATAATGTTGCTGATTATTTGCAGATTTCTATTGAGGTAAGTGACAGCAAATGCCTGTTCGCTCTGGCGGATGGAATGGAAGACACTGACTCGGGTGTTTCGCTGATAAATGATCTGAAAAAATTCCATCAGAAAGCAAAAAGCAGTTCAAAAGACATTCATGTAAAACTCGATGAAATGGTTCAGTGCGTTGAGCAGTCAAGCAATCTGCTGCATAGCATCTCCCTTGGCGATAGTGATTTCAGGGAGAGAAAAACTGCTTTTGCAGGATTGCTGATCGATGAGGGAAACGTAGCAGCGGTCAATTTGGGAAGATGCAGGATATACAAGCTGGAGGGGGACACCTTCAAGCTGCTTGTGAATGATTTCAAAAGAGCGGAAAGACTGCTGAAAATGGGAATCATAAGCAATGAACAGGCTGAAATGCTGTCCGGACAGCAGAAGGCCTCCATTGAAGAGGGCAGGACTACGGTTAAGAAATCGGATGTCAATTCTCTGAGACCCGGAGTAAAATATTTGATCTGCAGTGGGGGTCTTACAGATGCGGTCAGCGAGGATGCCATTTATGACCTGCTCTCGTCAAATGACAATATTGATGAGGCAGCAAGTCTGCTTGTTGAAGAAGCGGTTAATAATGAAGGCGAAGATAATATCACAGCAATTGTCATTAGAATAGAGAATTCAGAAGATATGCCGCTGCAGGTTCCTGGACCAAGGGCTTCTCAGATGAAGGCCGCAAAGGCAAGGAAAGTACCGGCAAGGCTGGCTGAATTGAGGCGGGCACAAAACAAGGTCGATGTAGGAAAGATTATAACTATGGCGATTCTTGTGGTTTTAATTGCGGCAGTGTTATTTGGAGGCTTCAAGATTTGGATGAAGCTCAGAAATCCGGATGCAGTCGATGCATCGGCACAGGAGAATACGACCGGGACTACAGCAGAGGGTTCGACAATGTTCAATGATATTGATCAGGCTGATGAGACCTTTCCTTCAGAAGACAATACTGCGGTGACAGATGGTGCGATTGTGGCTGACCCGAATGCTCAAAATGCGGCAGATGCTGCTTCAGACCTGGTCGGACCGGATGGAACTACATATATTGTAAAGTCAGGCGACATGCTGATGAAGCTGGCAAAGAAATTTTACGGCGACGAGAGTAAGTATAAACTCATAATGGAAGCAAATGACATAAAGGAAGCGGACATGATCGCAGCAGGGCAGAAGCTGATAATTCCGCCGAATAAATAACAGGTTGAAGCAACTGCAAGACCTTTATAGAACAAAAAAGGATGCGCAGCAGGATAAAACTTCTTGTGCATCCTTTTGTTTTATATAAGCCAAGGAACGTTTACACGCTTATACATTTATACATTATTCATCTATGGAGTTAAATATTGTATTGATTTTTTATTTCAGGGGTGTATAATATATTATAGGTCAAAGAAAGTCAAAGTCAGCACACTAGAATAAATGATGGCTTGTTTACAAGGCCTTACATTTACACATAATATGGATTAAGGTTATCAGTTGTTATATGATCTATTATTGCAAAAGAGGTGAAGACAGGTGAAGTTCAGGGATTATTACGAGGTTTTGGGCGTGGATAAGAAGGCCACCCAGGATGAAATCAAAAAGGCTTACAGGAAGCTGGCGAAAAAGTATCACCCTGATGCTAATCCTGGTGACAAGGCATCCGAGGATAAATTCAAGGAAGCCAATGAAGCTAATGAGGTTCTCGGAAATGAAGAGAAAAGAAAAAAATATGACCAGTTCGGCAGAGAAGGGCAATTTTCCAATGGCGCGGACTTTGACCCTTCGCAGTATGGTTTCGGCAATAATGTCAAATATGAAAGCAGGCAGGGCGGACAAGGTGATTTCAGCGATTTCTTCAATATGTTCTTTGGAGGAGCGGACCCATTCGGATCATTTGGCGGGGGCGGTATTTTCGGCCAAAAACAGCGTGGTAACGCCCGATCCGCTCAGTGCAGACAGATGAAAGGCAGGGACAGTGAAGCGGTTCTTGAGATCTCTCCGCAGGAAGGCTTCGAAGGAGCAGAACGCAGGATCAGCCTGAGAACAGAAAATGGAGACAGGACGCTTTCCATAAAGATACCTGCAGGAATAAAACCGGGTGAAAAGATCAAGCTTTCGGGACAGGGCGGACCAGGTATGAATGGCGGTAAAAACGGTGATCTGTACCTGCAGGTGGAGTTCAGACGAGACACCGGTTATGAGCTGGATGGACTGAATATTGAAGCTCAGACAGAATTGTTTCCATGGGAAGCAGCATTGGGTTCGGAGGTAACCATTGATACGCTTGACGGCAGAATTTCAGTCAAAATTCCGGCGGGCATTCAGAGCGGAAATCGTATAAGAGTCGGCGGCAAAGGGTATAAAGACAAATCAGGTACCCGTGGGGACATGTATTTAAGGGTCAGGCTGGTGAATCCTGAAAGGCTTGACAAGGCGCAGCTTGACTTATATGAACAATTGAAGAAAATCTCGCAGTCCCATAAATAGGACATGAAAGTGGGATGCTACTTACAAAAACTGGGGGAAGTCTTCTCAGAAGTGAGTGGACGAAAATAGCGTTGGGTTCTGCAAAAGGAGGTTGATGGTATGGATATGGACAAATTCACGGATAAAGCGCAGCAGGCACTTACTACTGCACAGGAAACAGCACTTAGATTGAAGCATCAGCAGGTTGATGGCGAGCACCTCCATCTTGCCCTGCTTACTCAAGAGGAGGGACTGATCCCACGTCTTCTGAGCTTCATGGGCGTTAATACGGAACTAGTTGCGAACGATGTGGAAAAGGAACTGGGCAAGCAGCCTGGCGTATATGGCACAGCAGCATCAAGTCTTTATGCTACAAGACGGCTTAATGAAATATTGCTGCATGCCGGTGATGAGGCGGACAAATTCAAGGATGAATATGTGGGAGTCGAACATTTATATCTTGCTTTGCTGAAGGAAAGGAATACGTCGTCTGAAAGCATATTCAGACGTCACGGGATAAACCGGGAGAACTTTTTGGCGGCACTCGGCAAGGTCAGAAGCAATCAGCGGATCACCTCAAAGAATCCGGAGGAAACCTATGAGGCACTTACCAGATTCGGCAGAGACCTGGTGGAAATGGCGAGGAAAGGAAAGCTTGATCCTGTGATCGGACGGGACTCTGAAATCAGGCGTGTGATAAGGATACTATCCAGAAGGACAAAAAACAACCCTGTCCTGATTGGTGAACCGGGTGTCGGTAAAACAGCCGTTGTGGAGGGACTTGCCCAGAGAATCCTTAAGGGCGACGTGCCTGAAGGCTTGAAAGACAGGACGGTTTTTGCACTTGATATGGGTTCCCTGATTGCAGGTGCCAAATATCGCGGCGAGTTTGA
>DBTX01000054.1:0-2333 GCA_002307275.1 Hungateiclostridiaceae bacterium UBA1305 | reverse complement strand
GAACCGGGTGTCGGTAAAACAGCCGTTGTGGAGGGACTTGCCCAGAGAATCCTTAAGGGCGACGTGCCTGAAGGCTTGAAAGACAGGACGGTTTTTGCACTTGATATGGGTTCCCTGATTGCAGGTGCCAAATATCGCGGCGAGTTTGAGGAAAGATTGAAAGCTGTATTGAAGGATATAGAAAAATCAGATGGCAAAATCATTTTGTTTATAGATGAGCTGCATAACATTGTCGGCGCAGGGAAGGCAGAAGGGTCGATGGACGCCGGCAACATACTCAAGCCGATGCTTGCGAGGGGAGAGATCCACTGCATAGGAGCTACGACACTTGATGAATACAGAAAGTATATAGAGAAGGATGCCGCACTCGAGAGAAGGTTCCAGCCTGTAATGGTCGAACAGCCTAATGTGGAGGAAACCATTTCGATACTCAGAGGCTTGAAGGAAAGATTTGAAATACATCATGGCGTCAGGATCACTGACAATGCTATTATTGCTTGTGCAGTGCTCTCGAACAGATACATCAGCGACCGCTTCCTGCCGGATAAGGCGATAGATCTGATGGATGAGGCTGCAGCCATGATCAGGACTGAGATTGACAGTATGCCGGCGGAGCTTGACGAAGTCAGCAGAAGGATCATGCAGCTTGAGATCGAGAAGCAGGCTTTGATCAGAGAGACTGATAAGAGCTCTTTGGAGAGGTTGGCGGTACTGGAAAAAGAAATTGCCGCCTTGAAGGAACATGCTGATATCATGAAAGCGCAGTGGGAAAGTGAGAAAAAGAACATTGGACGGGTAAAAGAGTTAAAACAGCAGCTTGAGGACACCAAACGCAAAATAGAGGAAGCTGAACGAAGATACGACCTTAATGAGCTTGCGGTACTCAAGCATGGTAAAATGCCTGAACTTGAGAAGCTGTTGCAGGAGGAAAAAAGCAGGCAGGAAAGCGGTGCGTCAAGGCAGCTTTTAAAGGAAGAAGTCACAGAGGAGGAGATTGCGGAAATTGTCTCCAAATGGACTGGAATACCCGTGACAAGGCTGGTTGAAAATGAAAAAGAGAAGCTGCTGCATCTCGACGAGCTGCTGCACAAGCGTGTGATCGGCCAGGATGAAGCGGTGGACGCTGTTGCAGGGGCGGTGCTGCGTGCACGTTCCGGACTAAAGGATCCGCGCAAGCCGATTGGATCATTCATTTTTCTTGGCCCGACCGGCGTCGGAAAGACTGAGTTGGCCAAGGCACTTTCATCTGCGTTGTTTGACAGCGAAGAGAATATAGTGCGTATCGATATGTCGGAGTATCAGGAAAAGCATACTGTGGCAAGACTGATTGGAGCACCTCCCGGCTATGTGGGTTATGAAGAGGGCGGACAGCTGACGGAGGCTGTTAGAAGAAAGCCATATTGTGTTATTCTATTTGATGAAATAGAGAAAGCACACCCCGAGGTTTTTAACGTGCTGCTGCAGTTGCTGGACGACGGCAGGCTTACGGATAGTCAGGGAAGAACAGTCAACTTCAAGGACACGGTTGTAATAATGACCTCCAATCTTGGCAGCCATTTTCTGCTGGAAGGTCTGCGAAACGGGGATGCCAATTTGGAAATGTTACGGGAAACTGTCATGGGTGAACTGAGGCGCAGTTTTAAGCCGGAGTTCCTGAATCGTGTGGACGAAATCGTGATGTTCAAACCTCTGCAGAAGAATGAAATTGTGCAAATCATTGAACTATCGCTGGAGGATATTGCGAAGCGACTGGAAGAAAGGCATATCGGGTTGTCAGTTACCAACGCGGCAAAGAATTTTGTTGCGAATACCGCATATTCACCCGAGTATGGGGCCAGACCTGTAAAAAGATATTTGCAGAAGGAGCTTGAGACGAATCTCGGAAGATTGATCATAAAAGGTATAGTTAAGGATGGTTCCAACGTAATAGTAGATGTTGAAGGCAGTTCGCTCGTGATCCGGCCAGAGTGAGTTGATTCCAGGACGGCCTCATTTATCAGTCCGTTTGGCAGGAGTATTTTGATTTATACGGTAAATCATAAAATGACAGGTAAAGTCTTTATGTAACCTTTTATATTATTACTGCATAGTCTATATCAGATTTACAAAGGAGTGAGTATAGGATGCAGGAATATTATATTGTTCGCCAGCCGATACCGTTCTTTGGCGGAATGGGAGGCGGGATGCCACAGTGGCAGGGAATGCCGTTTATGCCTGCGGGGCGGGTACCAGGCGATCCTCCGGGACAGGGCCCAGGCTTCCCTCCAGGACAGGGTTCTGGTTCTCCTCCGGGACAGGGTCCAGGCTTTCCTCCGGGACAGGGTCCAGGCTTT
>DBTX01000024.1:7543-17119 GCA_002307275.1 Hungateiclostridiaceae bacterium UBA1305 | reverse complement strand
TCTCTTTTAGGCTGTCAAACGGAGGATTATTTGTATTTAATTAATTATACCATCCTATTTGTAAAAGTTACAACCTATTTCATTATTTCATGATATTTTTTCAAATTTCCCGCACGATACCTTCTGCTCTAATTCATCGCAACTACCACACTGCTTGCAAGGTATGACGCCGATCTGTCCATCAGGACTGCCATTTGCCCGCGCACGATGCTGTCATCGGGGTGAAAGCTGCCATCCGGGTAGCCTTGCAGAATTCCTGCCGCTGCAATCCTGTTTATCGCTTCATAGGACCATGACTCATCCTCTGCCGTAACATCCGGGAATGCAGAATCAGCCGATGTGCCGAGCTTCATGATCCTATCCAGCAGGACAGCCATCTGTTCTCTTGTCAACGTCGCATCAGGCTCAAACTTGCCGTCTCCGGTCCCTTCCACAAGGCCGTATTGCCTGGCAGCCTCAATTTCAGCCTGTGCCCAGTGACCTGCGGTATCGGTGAAAGTTACCTGATCCTGAACTGCGGAGGTATCAATGCCCAATGCCCTTACCAGTATGACTGCCGCCTGCGCTCTTGTGACCGGTGAATCCGGCATGAATTCCGTATCGGAGACACCTATCATCCACCCCTTGTTAACCATATCCAGTATGGATTGCCTGGCCCAGCTGCTCTGCGCATCCGAGAAAAAGATACCATTCAGCCACAGGGAATAATAATCCCAGGTGCTCTGTAATTCCTGTCCGAGGCTCCAGCTTCCGGTACCCTTGAGATCATACTTTTCCACAAGCGCCAGCTTGCTCTTTATAGATGCTTCATTTTCAAACCAGATGTCATATTTCCCAGCCTCAAGTGTTTTGCCGGAAACCTGGGGCTTCACATCACTGTCCAAAATAGTTATTGTTGCTTTAGGTGATTGCGCAGCACTGTCATAGGTAATCGTACCGCGATACTTTGCAATGAGGCTTTCAACTGTTGTATTGCTGATTCCGTATCCCCCATAATCGGAACCCTGTTTCCACAGTCTTCCGTAAAAAGCTATACCCAGCACAAGTTTACTTGCAGGAACCTGTTCAAGGGCTGCCTTTATGGAACTTTCCACAAACGAATACCCTGCCACGGGACCTGCCGGGCCGCCCTGATAAGACTCGTCATAAGCCATAAGCATCAGGTAGTCGCAGTACTGCGCAAGAGCCGCATAATCATACGATGCATTCCAGCCTGTTATCGCGCCGCTGGGGTTCGATGCTACAGCGATTGAAATAGTCTTGCCGCTTGGCAGCTTTTCCCTGAGAAGCCTCACAAAATCAGTATAACTGTCTTTTTCTGTCTCTGTTAAATTTTCAATATCAACATTCACACCATCAAGATCATATTCCTCGATTGCGGCTGCTATCTGAGCCGCCAGTGCCTCTCTGTCTGCCAGCGCATTTATACCCGTCTGTCTGACCCAGTGGTTACTTAAAAAAGGTGTTACATTCACTCCTCTATCATGCATTTGCTTTATAAAATCACGGTCAATAGCAGCAGTAAGCTTTAATGTACCATCAGTATTCAAGTCAAAATAGCTGGGTGATATATCATCCAATGAGTCCCCAGTTCCGTCTACATAATCTGTATATGCACTTGAATCGCCAAAATAAATATAACTCATATTAAACTTTGTATCGCTTTCTGAATCAGTTGATGCAGAAGAAACAAATCCTGCAGTTGTTAAAAGCACTATAATCAATATCATTGTTAAAAGCTTTACCCTCAGGCCTTTTATAAAACCCATTGTATTCACCCCCCTTTATCCTCATATACCTTACAACATGAGGGTTACAAATACAATGAACAATTTATGTAAACCAAACGGAAGCCGGTTGTATAATAAGAAGCGGAACAATTGAATATATATAAAACATGAAAAGATTGATTGCCTTTTACGTAACAAAAAGAAAAAAAGCGTTAATCATGATTGCTCTTATGATCCCGCTTATATTTCTTGTATTACTGATATTAAGTCTCGCTTCGCTATCCTGATTGAGGACGATACATTTTCTATAGCTTAAGCAATTTTCTAACTTCAGCTTTCATATCTTCCCTTTCACAGCTCATTTTATGAAGTATTTTCTTGTCAGCAAGCCCATCAAGCCCTGCTGGTATCTTCAGGTCACACTTTTTTGCAAGGATATCCAGCAGTTCAAATTCGTTTTTCCCTTTTATAGCTTCCTCTCCCAATATTGCCCTTGCTACACTTTCATTGAATTTGAATGGGCTTGCAGTCGAAGCAATAATCGTTCTGGTCATGTCTCCTGTAGAAATCACATACTTATCATAAACATCTATTCCCACAGCGGTATGTGTGTCAACAACATATCCGTACTCGTCATAGATGGCTTTTATTGTTTCGAGTGTTTCTTCTTCGGAAGTACACGAAGCCCAGAATAATTCCGAGATCATGTGCCTTGCTTCTCCATTAACCGTATATCTGCCCTCGGCTTTCAGCTTGCCCATCCAATCGGACACCTGCTGTCCATTTTGTCCTGTAAGTTCAAAAAGCAATCTCTCAAGGTTGCTTGAAATTAAAATATCCATGGATGGAGATATCGTCTTTTTAAAACCTCTGTTGCAATTATATACTCCAGTATTGATAAATTCGGTCAGAACATCATTGTCATTGGATGCACAAATCAGCTTTTTAATCGGAAGTCCCATCTGACGTGCATACCATGCGGCAAGTATGTTTCCAAAATTGCCTGTGGGCACTGCAAAATTTACCAACTCGCCTTTGCTGATTTCACCTGAAGCCAAAAGGTCGGCATATGCGGAAAAATAGTAGACGATCTGCGGTACCAGACGTCCCCAGTTGATTGAATTTGCAGACGAGAATTTGAAGCCCTTCTGCAGCATCTCAGCCTTCAGGGCAGTATCCGAAAAAATAGCCTTCACACCGTTCTGCGTATCGTCAAAGTTGCCTTTAACAGCTATTGAACAGACATTGCCGCCTTCCTGCGTTACCATCTGCATTTTCTGTACCTGGCTGACGCCACCCTCAGGGTAAAATACGATGATTCTGGTACCCTTTACATCCTTAAATCCCTCAAGAGCAGCCTTTCCTGTATCTCCCGAGGTAGCAACCAATATCACGGTCTCGGCACATTCGCCTGTTTTCTCAACTGCCTGGACTAAAAAGCGCGGCAGGATCTGCAGTGCCACATCCTTGAATGCGCAAGTAGGACCATGCCACAATTCCAGTATATATGCATTGTTGTTAAGCTTATGAACCGGTACGACTGCATCACTTTCGAATTTATTGTCTCCATAGGCACCATTGACACAATCCAACAGTTCTTCATGCGTATAATCGTCAAGGTAACGTTCAAGTATAAAAACGGCTCTTTCTCTGTAACTCATACCCGCAAGAGAACAGATTTCATTCTGCGTAAGCTTTACAGCGGCATCCGGCACAAAAAGGCCGCCATCCGGTGCAAGACCTTGTTTGATAGCTTCTGCCGATCTAATATTGTTCAACCCTCCGCGAGTACTTTTGTAATACATCATCTTATCCCCCTAGCTTTTTCAATCATTGAAAAGCTTTTTGCATCTTATATAATAATATAAATAACGACAAAATAAAAGAACGACTTTTTTACAAGTCCCAGGAGTACGCCCGGAAACTCCCAATAATCAGAATCGATTTTATAACGCATCGGTTCAACGAGGCGGGAGACATCTTTCGCCTCGTTATATCGATAGATTCATTGCTGCCTTTCTGCCTGATTCGAACAGGATATGCTTCTGTTCCAGAGAAAGGTCAAAATCAAGAAAATTGACATCGCCTGTGTCGATCACCCCGGTATATGCAAGTGCAGTCGGGCTATCTTCCGGCGCACCTATGTCATGTACCGCTGTTACAAGACTTTTGAATATCGAAAGTGGGGTTTTCAGGTTTATGGCCTTTTTTTCGAAAGACTGCAATCTGAAGCCTGCCACAGGTATACCACCATTACCCATCAGCCAGGTAGGAAAGTGATCTAGAACCCCGCCATCAATCAAATTATACTGAACCATGGATTCCTTTTCTTTTTTAGTGATAACTACCGGTTTGAATGCAAAAGGAACCGATGTACTGATCCTGATCGCCCTTGCGACCTCCAGATCATCAGGTTCAATCCCGTAGAAAGCTGCATCATCAGGTAGCGTAATAATCTTCAGCCGATTGCAGTCGACTCCGGTCATCCTTAGTTTATAACCCGATGGATTGCTCTCATCCGGCCTTCCTCCCCTAAGGTCCGCAAAGGTTCTTATACCTTTTTTTAGAAGAGCCTCTGCAATCCATTCTTCGAGCAGATCTCCGTCAAACAGGCAACCATCCTTGCAAAGCTTGATAATGCCTTGAATGATTCCCCTGTTCCTATCAGATTTGTCACGCCACATATTTCTGCTGCGGGTTGTATAGTGATTCAGGAAGACTTCCATGATCATTTCTGGATGCAGCTTGCTTTGTCTTGCATATTCTGCCAGGTATCTTACTGCAGGAACCTTCTTTTCAATAGTGTTCAGACTGAACCTTTCCAATTCAAGAGCCTCAAGAGTATTCCACATTCCCTCGGCATTGTACCCGGCACTTGTCAGGGCGGCAGCAATTGCCCCTGATGAAACACCTGCCAGGTTTGCCGGCATATAGCCCTTCTTCTTTATAACATCGAAAGCTCCTACAAAGGCAATACCCTTTACTCCACCGCCGCTCAAAACAATGTTCAGCCGCTTGATATTCCGGTACATCCGCACCACCCCCGCCAAAAAAAATATAGTACTGTGGTAACATCACAGTACTATATTATCCTGACAGTCTTTATTTCGAGCATGTACAGGTGGTGATTCATATTTGTTGCATATTGCTAAGGGTTCTTCGTAAGTTCATTTATTCTGACCTTTGCACTCTTTGCATAAGCGCTTGCAGGATACTCATTCATCAGTTTCTGAAATAGTGCCACCGCACTTCGGGAATCCTGCAGCGCCTGACAACACCTTCCCATATAATAAAGGGCGGCATCCATACGGTAGAATTGAGTGTAATAAACCTGCACCTTTTCAAGTTTTTTGAGTGAATCCTGATACTTCCTGCTGTTGTATAGCTTGTAGCCCTGATCATAAGAAGCTTTTGCCGCAAGCGGCATCACTGTTTTGTAAAGGGCATCAAATTTCACCTTATCTGCGTCTTTGAATTCAATCGTTTTCATAAGCAAAAGCATATCTGCGGCATTCTCATATTTTCTATCTGCCGCCAGTGCATCAATATCATATAATTTAATAACCGCTTTATAGTAATCGGTCTGCTGTACTGCGCTATCCTTATCCTTCTGAAGCAGATCGTATTTACCCTGCAGCTCAGCCAGCTTCGCTTCATACAAAGCTTTATCATTGTTTTCGGAAGTACTTGTATCAGCCTGGAGCGGTTCATTGTTAACGGTTCCCTTATCCGGCAGTGAAACGAAAATCACTGCTGCCAATAACACTCCGGCAATAAAACCTGCTCCAATCTTTACTGCGTTAATTATCGTCTGCCGCTTTATCCTGAGCGGCTGAGCCGGCTCTTTGGCGGTCCTGATTCTTTTAAGGGGTTCGCCGGGCTGCTCGGCAGGTCTTTTTACCGGCTTGCCTTTTTGAGACTGAACCGATTCATTTAGTCCAAGCCGCTGGATAAAATTAACAGCTAAAACGCTGTTCGATTCTGCTTTCATAACCCTGTCAAACATCTCGGCAGCTTTATCATTATCCCCAAGATAACTGTAGCAGATGCCCAGGAGATTAATCGCCTCATAGAAGCGCGGATTCATCGAGGTAGCCTTCTTCAGCTCAATTACAGCAATATCCTCACTACCGGATTTGAGGCTATCTATGGCCTTGTTGTAAAGGAATACAGAATTCCTGATATTGTCAGGGACCTGTCCCTCACCGTTTGCAATATCCTCCAGGTTGATTGCCTTGAAATTCTGCAGCTCCGATTTAAGATCCATCAGTTAACCTCACCTCCAAAGCATTGGGGCTATAGACCAAAAGCACTTCTCACAGTGCCGATATAATATAATGACCCGAAAGCACAAATGATTTCGTCGCTGGAAGCTGTCTTCATACAGACGTCAATAGCATTTCTAATTGTATCACTTATTTGTACATTTTTACAATAGTGCATGGCTGCTTTTGCCAGTTCTGCCGCAGGCAAGGCTTTCGGACTATCCGTTGTAACGGCAAAAAGTCTCTTGCAGCCTGGCAGAACTGTTTTCATCATTGAAATATAATCCTTGTCGCTAAGCACACCCATGATCAAAGTGACCGATTTCCCCGGAAAATACTCATCCAGGGCCTTTTTGAGTACAAAAGCCCCCTCTGCATTATGAGCGCCGTCAATGATTACGATCGGGTTTCTGGAAAGGATCTCAAGTCTGCCTGCCCATTTTGTATTGAGGAGGCCTCTTCTCAGCGCAGCTTCAGATATCCTGTATCCTTTTCGGTTCAACTGCTCCGCTGCCTTTATTGCAACAGCGGCATTATTGGTCTGATGGCTTCCCAGAAGGGTGATCCGCAGTCTGTCATAGCTCTCATAACTCATGATCTGGCCGTCGATCCCGTACTCATGCAGTACAAGGCTCGAAAATTCAATCCTGTGGAGTATTGCACCCCTTTCTGTACAAGCCTTTTCAAATACCTGTTCCACCTCAGGATGTTGTCCATAAAGGATAACATCTCCGCCCGGCTTGATAATCCCTGCCTTTTCGAAAGCAATCTCCGGCAGTGTGTTGCCGAGCCTGTCCATATGGTCATAACTTATCGTAGTTATAACTGCAAGCTCGGGTGTATCTATGATATTGGTCGAATCAAACCTGCCTCCGAGTCCAACCTCAAGTACGACGATATCACATTTCATGCGGTAATAATATTCGAATGCGATGGCAGTTACCACTTCAAATTCTGTCGGATGGTTTTCTCCCATCTCCAACATCCTGTCAGCGCACTTTTTTACCAAGCTGGTGATATCCGCCAGGTCATCTTCACTTATTTCCTCATTGCCTATCCGTATTCTTTCAGTGAAACGCTGGAGGAACGGCGAGGTATAAATTCCGGTCCTGTACCCGGCTTCCATAAGAATACTGCTTATAAAAGCCGTCGTAGAACCTTTGCCATTTGTCCCGGCAATATGCACGAATTTCAGCTTCTTCTGCGGGTCTCCCATCAAATTCAGCAGCATTCCTATATTGTGAAGTCCAAGCTTGCTGCCGAATTTCAATGTCCCATGTATATATTCCATTGCTTCATCATAGTTCATAAATTAACCTGCTTTTGTATTTTTTCACGCTGCCTGAATCAGCTTTCCATGAAAGCGTTACCTATTCATTTGCACCGTGGCACTTCTTATATTTCTTCCCGCTTCCGCACGGACACAGGTCATTCCTGCCAACCTTATCACTGCTGCGGGCAGCCGGTTTCTTCGGCTCATCGTCTCCATGGCTTGCAATAATGGGTTCGGCTACCTTTTCGCGTCTGGGTGCTTCATGCTCGCGGTCAACGCGAACGTGGAGAAGCATTTTCACTGAATCCTGCTGAATATTCCTGATCATTTCCTCGAACATGTCGAAACCTTCGACCCTGTATTCAACGACAGGATCCTTCTGACCATAGGCCCTCATACCGACACCGTAACGGAGCTGATCCATTGCGTCTATATGATCCATCCACTTTTCATCAACGACCCTGAGGAGAACAATTCTTTCGATCTCTCTCATCATCTCGGAGCCATTTTCAGTTTCTTTGTCCGCATAAGCCTGGTTAGCCGCTGTCAGCATTTTTTCACGGAGATCCTCTTTCGTATATTCTTCCATCTCCTCACGCGAAATAGCAAGTGTGTTCTTTGGCATGAAAATACTCTCAGCCTGCACCGCCATAGCCTCCCAGTCCCAGAGATCCGGATGCGGACTATCCGAGCAGTAGGTCGCAACGACGCCATCTACAGTACCCTCCAGCATTTTGACAAAGGACTCCCTGAGATTCTCTCCATTGAGCACCTGCTTGCGCTGTGTGTATATGACTTCCCTCTGCATGTTCATGACATCGTCATACTGGAGGACTTGCTTTCTGATCGCGAAGTTCTTGCCCTCAACCCTGCGCTGGGCGCTCTCTATCGCATTTGAAAGCATTCTGTGCTCAATCGGCTGATCTTCTTCAAGTCCGAGCGCATTTACCACATTTGTGAGCCTGTCCGATCCGAAAAGCCGCATCAAATCATCTTCCAGAGAAATGTAGAAGCGGGAGGAGCCCGGATCTCCCTGACGGCCTGAACGGCCTCTCAGCTGATTGTCTATACGCCTTGATTCATGACGTTCTGTACCCATGATATGAAGGCCGCCAGCTTCTAAAACTTTATTCCTCTCAGTAGTTATCTGTTTTTTAAACTCTTCGTCATATTGTTTGAAAGCAGCTCTTGCCCTCAATATTTCTTCGTCATCCGTTTCATTATAGCTCGTGGATTCGTTGATCAATTCTTCTGAATAGCCCTGTCTCCGGAGTTCCTGCTTGGCCATAAATTCATCATTGCCGCCAAGCACGATATCCGTACCACGGCCTGCCATGTTTGTCGCGATCGTAACTGCATTGAATTTACCAGCCTGTGCAATGATTTCCGCTTCCTTTTCATGGAACTTGGCATTCAGAACCTGATGCGCAATGCCCCGCTTTTTGAGCATGCTGCTCAAAAACTCGGACTTCTCAATGGAGATGGTACCGATCAATATCGGCTGCCCTACCTTATGACGCTCCACTATTTCTTCTATGACAGCATTGAATTTCCCGACCTCATTTTTATAAACGCAGTCCGGATAATCAACCCTGATCATTGGCATGTTTGTCGGTATTACGATAACATCCAGCTTGTATATCGTCTGGAATTCCTGTTCCTCGGTCTGAGCCGTACCGGTCATACCAGCCAGCTTTTTATACATTCTGAAATAATTCTGGAAGGTGATAGTCGCAAGCGTTTTGCTTTCTCTCTCGACCTTAACGTTCTCCTTGGCCTCGATCGCCTGATGCAGACCGTCGCTGTAGCGTCTTCCATACATCAGACGTCCGGTGAATTCATCAACAATGATGACCTCTCCATCCTTGACAACATAGTCCTTGTCATTTTTCATCAAGCCGTGTGCTCTTATGGCCTGATTGACATGATGGGATATTGTCAGGTTTTCCGTATCGGACAGATTTTCCACTCCGAAGAACTGCTCGGCCTTCGTAACGCCCCTGGAGGTCAGTGCGGCAGTATGTGCCTTCTCATCGACAATATAGTCGGCTTCAGCCTCATCTTCTTGCTGCTTGTCGTCGGTTTGTGTATATACCTTGACCCTTAGTCTTGATGCAAAGGTATTCGCCTTTTTGTAAAGGTCGGTCGACTTATCGCCCGCACCTGAAATGATGAGCGGCGTTCTTGCTTCATCTACAAGAATACTGTCTACTTCATCGACGATGGCATAATGCAGATCCCTCTGAACCATTTCTTCCTTGTAAATGACCATGTTGTCCCTAAGGTAGTCGAAGCCGAATTCGTTGTT
>DBTX01000024.1:6944-7316 GCA_002307275.1 Hungateiclostridiaceae bacterium UBA1305 | reverse complement strand
TGACCATGTTGTCCCTAAGGTAGTCGAAGCCGAATTCGTTGTTTGTACCATAGGTTATATCGCAGTTGTATGCGGCTCTTCTCTCTGTATTGTCCAGATCATGAACAATCAATCCGACTGTGAGACCCAGGAAATTGTATATCTTGCCCATCCACTCACTGTCACGGCGTGCCAGGTAATCGTTGACCGTAACGACATGAACGCCCTTGCCCTCAAGTGCATTGAGGTAAACGGGAAGTGTTGCCATCAACGTTTTACCTTCGCCTGTTTTCATTTCAGAAATTCTGCCTTGATGCAATACAAGACCGCCAATCAGCTGAACATTAAAATGCCTTTTACCAAGAACCCTGCACGAGGCCTCACGCACTACTG
>DBTX01000024.1:0-6611 GCA_002307275.1 Hungateiclostridiaceae bacterium UBA1305 | reverse complement strand
GTCTTGGCTTTAAGCTGTTCATCCGACAGTGCCTTTATTTTAGGTTCCATTTCCTCTATTTCATCCACGATGGGCATAATTCTCTTTAACTCTCTATCGCTATAGGAGCCTATTATTTTTTCAATTATATTTTTTATCATAAATACCTCCATAAGATTATAATATTAAAAATTGCTTTTTTTACTGGAATATGGAGGAGAGGTATCAGAACCGCATGAAAAGATTTCACCCTTGCAGGATAATATCATACACTGTTCTGATGTTTTAAACTGCCCGTACAAACAGTTTTCCTGAATGTCCGGCATAGCCCATGTTGTCTGGCTTTCGTGCCTGACGGTCTGGAATATTTTCTGTATCGCGATAGCGGTCTCATTGGTATTGCATAAAAACGCACTATCCTTTTTTGCATCAACAAAATCAGCCTGCTTTTCTGCATAAGCAACAGCGGCATTATAAAAATCAAGCAGCATATCTGCTGAAATGGCTATGTCTTGATTGATCTGAACGCCGACACCTTTTGATGTCAGTGCCGACAATATCAGAAATCCTATTAAAAGACTCCTGAACACAATTATCTTCCTTTCTCTTCGAGCCGTTCAATCACCGTTTTATAACCGTCAGCACCATAATGAAGGCATCTGTTCACCCTGCTGATCGTCGCAGTGCTTGCACCCGTTTTCTCGCTGATATCCATATAAGTATAACCCGCTTTGAGCATTTTGGCCACTTCCAGTCTCTGGGCCATGGCTTTTATTTCAGAAACTGTACAGATATCCTCAAAAAAATTATAGCATTCTTCTGTATTCTCCAAAAGAAGTATCGCTTCGAATAATCCATCCGTCAACTGGTCCTGTATTTTAGAATTCATGCAAGGATCACTCCTGTTCAAGCAAAACCATCACTTTAATACGGTAAAATATTAAATTGTTTTATGAGACTACAATACCAGCTTTTTTTGTCATAGTCAATATTAGCCAATATTCTGCATACATGTTATAATGTAATAATGTAAGGGGACACACCTCAACAGGAAGTATGTCGCTGGGGTCTGAGGAATGTCCCCTTTTGACGCTAAAGCAACTTGGACACACCTCAACAGGGAGTGTATCGCTGGAGTCTGAGGAATGTCCCCTTTTGACGCTAAAGCAACTTGGACACACCTCAACAGGGAGTGTGTCGCTGGGGTCTGAGGAATGTCCCCTTTTGACGCTAAAGCAACTTGGACACACCGGAAGAACAGAGATCAGAGAACAGAGGTCAGAAATCAGATTTCAGCCATCCTCTGAAGCATTACTTTAGGTCTATTCTCTGATATCTGGTTTCTGCTCTCTGCAGTTTCGGAATGTCCCCTTTTGACGCTAAAGCAGTTACTTCTCTCACATCAGCGGAGGTATTTGTTAATGAAACTTGAGATTGGAAAAGTAGTTTCTAAAGCTGAAATGAAGCAATTTCTAGAACTGCCATGGAAAATATATAAAGGCGACAGATGTTGGGTGCCGCCTATGATAAACGACCTGAGGACTTCCCTGGATACACTCCGCAACCCTACTCTGCAGAAGATAGAACATGAGATGTTTCTGGTGCTGGCTGACGGTAAACCAGTCGGAAGGATCTATGCCGGTATGGACGCGAATCTGAACCGCAAGAAGAATATGAATATGGCGTTCTTCTCCCTGTTTGAATGCATGAATGACTACGGGGCTGCAAAGCTTCTTTTTGATACGGCATTCGACTGGGCAAGGCAAAACGGTGCTGATTTTGTCTGTGGTCCCACAGCTATCACAGGTACGGACGGTGATGAAAATAAGGGGCTGCTGATCAATTGTTTCGACAGGCCGCCAGTCCTCATGAATTCGTATAATCCGTCCTATTATGCAGAGCTGATGGATAAGTACGGCTTTGTCAAGGATTATGACGTTTTCGCCTATTATCTGAGCCCTGATAACATGTTCAGGAAAGATCCCACCAAAGTGATAGAATATGCACAGAAACGCTACGGCTTCAGCGTCGAACCGATAAATACCAGGGATATGCAAAATGAAATCAAAGCGCTTAAACATGTCATGGATAAAGCAATGCCGGAGGAATGGCCCGACCTTGTCCCGCCGACCCTTGAAGAGGTCGGTGAAATGGCCGCAAGACTTATTGGTATGGCGGACCCGGATCTGGTACCAATTGCCCGCAGCGGCGACGAAGCGATCGGTTTCGGAATCGCACTGCCGGATTACAATCAGGTGCTCCTCCATCTCAATGGCAGGATTACCCCGCTTTCTGCTCTTAAATACATGTGGTACAAACGCAGGATAAAAGCTGCGCGAATGTTTGCAATGTTTGTTATTCCAGAATTCAGAAACAAGGGCGTGTCCTATGCCATGTACCATTTTACGTTTAGCAACGGCCTTACGAAAGGCTATACGTGGGGCGAAGGTTCCACCATCGGAGAGACGAACCTTAGAATGCGCGCGGATATAGAAGGCACCGGTGCGATACATTACAAGACTTACAGAATATATAGGAAGGAGCTCTGATGAAGAGCTCCCTTTATTTACTATATTGCCTTAACCGGAGCAAACTTGTCATTAACCGGAATTGCCATCTGGCCTTATGAATCGCCATCCGGTCTAATGAATCGCCATTTGGCCTAATGAATCGCCATTTGGCCTAATGAATTGTCTCCCCGGTCCCATACTGTGCCATCCTTCTTTAAAGCTATTCATTAAGAGCAGTGGTTGCTTTATTTTGAATGCTCTTCGCTGTTTCCTCGGCAGACTTTTTCCCTGAAAAGAAATCGTTGACTTCTGCAGAAACAATTTTGCTGGCCTGTCCGTCATCATATTGATATTCACCCACATCGGCCAATAATTTATCAATGACATCAATATCCTTCTGTGGTATTTTCAAAGTCTCAGCGCCGAATTTCGCGCTCTCCCTGAGCGCTTCATTATTAACCGGAAAGCCGTTCTGTAATTCCGTCGACGACTGCATTTGCTTTGACAGCAGTACTTTCATGAATTCCCAGGATTCATTCTGGAATTTGGAGTTACTGTTTATTGCAAACATATTCCCGAGATCAAATCTGATTTTCCGTGATCCGGCTGCTTCATCCGAAGGCATATGCAGCATATAAATCTCACCGGAAAATACCGAATCCTTGTAGTATTTAGCCATATAATAGCTGGAAGAACCGGCAGTGTTGAACACGACGCCTCCTCTTGACGACATATCTACGATTTGTTGCCAGTCATCTGCTTTAAAGAATAATTTCTTGTCATTGAAGTTTTTACATGTATAAAGCAAATTGATAAAGTCCTTACTGTCAAAGCTGGCAGTTTTTTTATCCAAATCGACGTATTTGCCGATAGTACTGCTGAACAAGTAAGTGAATAGACCGTTTCCTCTTCCTGCCATTGCATACTGATCAATAGCACCATCGTTATTCGTATCCTTTGTAACCTTCTGCGCTATTTGAATAAAGTCATCCCAGGTCCAGTTCATATCATCAATTTTGATATTTTCCTTGTCCAGGATCGATTTATTGGCGACCATCATTTCGAATTGGTAGTTAATCGGGATTACATACAATCCGCCTTTATACTTTATTGCATCAAGGATCGTGGAGTTCAGTTCCGCCTTGTTGAATTTATTATCTTTCTCCATCAGGTCACTGAGATTTACAAACGCTTTTTTATCGATATATTTTCTATACGGCAGCCCTGCAAAATAGACAATGTCCGGTCCCTTACCCGTCATAAGTTCAGTATTGAGAGTCTTTACAAATTCTTCTTCTCTTTTCCCTGCTTCTTCGACAGTGTCTCCCCCGCCATAATAAGCCGCCTTATAATCCTTGACACTTATCTCGATATCCGGGTGTTCCTTCTGAAATGCAGAGACCGCCGACTCCAGCCATCTGTCGGAAAAATGCGCAGCCAGCGTGATTACCTTTTTTTCTACAGGTGTCTTTTGATTTGTTACAGAATTGTCTGTCTGCGTTTTTTCATCTCCGATTTCGAACTTTTTGACTTTCGCAGCATTCTCTTCATAAATCAGAAAATACAGGCTTCCGGATGAATCCATACCCATCCCGTTGATATAAGTCCGGTCGCCTATAAGATTGTACTTCATAAATTCCAGTACCGTACCTGATAAGTTCCCTTTGGAGTCATACTTGTCCACACCTTTTTCAGTAACCGCATAAATACATTTATCTGCCCTGTTATAACATATTGAACGTATGTAGATACCAACCTCCAACTCCTTTTTCCATATTGCCTTCCCGCTTTTTGAATCCATACATGCAATAAATGATTTTACACCGTTGGCACCGGTTGATCCTGCAATAATATTATCCTTTTCATCAATATCGAGAAAGCTGTATACCCCGGAGAGTGGATTCTTTAACGCTTTTCCGTTCTCATCGATCAGTTCCGGACTTTCATTATTCTTAACAAGATAGATAACCCCTCTGGAATCAATCGACATGTCCTGAATATATATATTTTCATCCTTTTGCATTACAACCTTACCCAGTTCAACGCTCTTCAGTTTTTCGCCTTTGGAATCGTACACCAACAGCTGCCTGCTGTTTTCAGTTACTTTATAGGTTTTGTCATTTACAACGGGGTTTTGTTCAAGTATGTAAAGATTATCATTTGCATCCATTGCAAACACCCGGCCATCACCTTTAAAGTCACATTTTATTTCATTTACAGCCTTGCCGCCGGCATCAACCAGGATATACCTGTTTGATCCATCGCTGTTATCATATATGACCAACTGATTTTTTGCATTCATTTTGATACTGTTGACCGCTTTGAGCCCAAGGCTTTCTGTAATATCCTTGACAACATAATTCGGTGCTGCGGCACTCGAAGCCTTTGCATTATTATCCGTACAAGCTGTTTGGCTGAACAATAATAAAACGATTATCAAACTCATAAATACTCTTTTCATTATTCGGACCTGCCCTTCGTTATGAATCAAATCAGGTAATATGAACATGTAACTCTAATCACTCTACGTATTTCCGTCCATGTTTTCCATATAGAGTAAATTTACATTGCAATTATATTATATTTTGATTGGAATAAAAAGAGGTTTTATATAGTGAACAAAGTGGGTAAATCTCTACTTCAGTGTATGGATAAATCTCTACTTCAGTGTTATGTATAATTGCCGATAACTTTTCCCTTCCATTTGGGGATAAACAATAAAACGCAAAAAGGCTCCCGTTGAGGAAGCCCTGATAAATATTCTGTCATTCTGTTCATGTTTGCTGTTATGTGTACAGGCTTTATCGCAAGGACTTAACTTTTTGCCTGTTCTTCCTCAAGCAACTCCACAGCATAATCGGAATCCTCAATATAGCCGCCTTTCTTCACTTCGTACCTGATCCCTCTCCATGTAACATATTTGTTGTTGAAGGAGAATATCAGGTAGAAAGTCGCAAACAAATCGAAAAACAATGGTGTGATTATATCTGCAGGCATGATCCTGTTGCCGGAAACCAGTCGCATCACAAGGCCATGTATCACCCTCAGTCCCATAAAACCGAGGCCAAGGAATATTACGTCTGTATTCCGGAAAGCAAAACCCAGTATCAATATGATCCAATACCAGAAGATCATGAGGACAAATGTCGGGAGTTCAACCGCAATATGAGCCTTAATACCGACGCCAATACGTCTGGCATAGTTAAAGGACTTTTCCATTGCCAGCTTCTGCACATTGCATTCCAGAAACGGTCCAAGAATCAGCTTGTAGCCCATTTTATAAAGTGTATTGCCCAGGTGGAGATCTTCCAGCAGAGAACTGCCAAAAGCTTCAAGGCCCCCTATATTCATCAGTAATTGTTTCCTCATTGCAAAAGCGGCGCCAGTCGCGCCCAGATCCATTCCAACCCTTGTCAGGAAAGCCCATATGAAATCCGTTTCACTGTTCTGGGTAAATGTGAAGAAACGGGTCCAGAAGTCCCTGCCCCCCCTGTTTACCTGTCCGCAGGTTGTAATCCCGACATTTTCGTCCTTTAACGGTCGCACCATCTTGACGATAAAATCCGGTTTTATCCGGATATCACTATCTCCAAACATGACGATACCGTATTTCGCTTTTTTCATACCCTGCACCATATTGGAGCTTTTTCCGTTCAGGCCGGGCATTACCGGATTAACAATGATCTCACAGTCTATTCCGGGGTATCCGGCAATTATGGCATTGACTACCGGAATTGCGGGATCGTTGGCCTCCTGAAAACTGAATATGTGCTGAACCGGTCCCTTATAATTCTGCGCAAACCAGGTATGAAGATTTTTCTCCAATTCAAAATCGAGATCCTTGATAGGGTGGATGATGCTAACGCCGGTTTTCTCATCTTCCGCGCCCGATTCTATCAAGCGGTTTGTCCAATTCATGTGGATCCTGAAGAAAATGAGTTGTGCACACCAGAAGAGGCTGAATAGTATTCCGACAGCTACACAAACATACAGCATGATTATTTTCCCCCATAAATTGTGTTATGAATGTAACATCCCCGTTTGTAATTATACCACTAATATTATATAACTTATCCTCCTATTATACAACCTGAGCATTATAGCACGCGAAACTTAAGTAAA
>DBTX01000012.1 GCA_002307275.1 Hungateiclostridiaceae bacterium UBA1305 | reverse complement strand
CGTTTGATGCGGTATTCCAGCCCGCGAAGGTATAGCCTGATCGGGAAGGCGCTGTGGGCAGAGTTCCTACGTTTCCGCCGGATATCGCCGCCTTTGTGGTTGGGTCCGCTTCGACGTCCCCTCCGTTTTTATCGAAGGTCACCGTGTAGGCGTGGTTCAGCCTGCTGCGGAAGGAGCTGAAAGTAGTGTAGTCAGTGTAGTCGAATAAGTAGAAGTCTCCTTGGAGCTTGTCGCCGTACTCGACGAAATAACCCTTGGCGCAGTTTTTTCCATCGCCGGCATAAGCTGTGTTGTTCGCAATGCTGTTCCAGGAAAAATCCGTCCCTTGATAGCCTGTTTCCGTTTGATCATATCCGTTTGATTTGGAAACGACTAGCGTCGTCAGACATTGCTCGGTATTGGCATTGTCCGGCTCCGCGCCGAGTCTCCAGTTGAAATAGTAGCCTGCGTTGACACTATCGCTATCCGAAGTATCACTTTTCACCTGCGCAGAGTAAAATGAATTTCCCTTTTCCGGGCCGCAGGCCCAGTACCAATGGTTGCCGTCGGTTGTGCCGCCCAGCCAGCCTGTTGAGCCGTCGGAAAGCTCATAGAGAAATTGGTCTTCCGACTTATCATTAACGGTCGCGAGGTATCCTTGCCTGTGCATGAAGCCCATACCCTGCGCGGCGGTATACGCATCCGTCCAGGTGCCGGTGGTACCGGAGGAATAGGGGATGAACTGATAATAATGCTGCGTATTGATATTGTAAAAGGTGTCGTTCTCAATATCTTCCGTTGTTAACGTGATGCTCACCACTTGAGATGGGCTGGCGATCGTGAACCCGACGTCGTGCATATATTCCTGAATAGAGTCACTCCCCCATACGCTGCTGTCAATGTTGATCCGCTTGACGTAGTCATTTGAGGTTGGAGATACGGTAAAGCCCGTCATTGTTGGCAGCGTGATCGCGTCCCCGGGGGTAACATTGTCGGAAAAGCAGATCAGTATTGTTTTTCCTTCATAGTTCTCGTTAAAAATGCAGTTTTTGTAATAGTATTTACCGTCGATAAGTGTCGGGATGCCGAGCGGGTAGTCTACCGACTCGCCTGTCACTGTGCAGGTGGCATCCACCTTTTCGCTGAGCGAGGGGATGGTCAGCTGAGATGATGTCTGGCTGTTCGTTCCGGCCCCGCTCCACAAGAATGTCATATCATGGACGTTCCCGTTCCCGTCTCTTATCGTGATTACCAGCGTTTTTCCGCCAAGCACCACCGTTCCGCTATCTATCTGACAACCGTTATACGTTGCCGATATCCTCATGTCCAACGCGTATTTGGCATCTGACACGTCGTACTTTACGGTATAGTAGTTAATATCCACGCTTGCCGGAGCTCCGTTTATGGTGATGTCTTTTCCCGTATCATAGCCGTTGACGTAGACGTCGTAAGTCCCGTTTGGGACGGAACCGGTAAACACTCCCGTTGCGCCGGCATTCATCGTGTATTCTTTCATTCCGTTCCAACGGATGAGCCCGACGGTACCCATCGCTGCCAGAGAGCCGTCCTTATATGTATTTATAGTTGCGGTATAATCCTCCTCCGCCTCCGTCTTAAAGGTCGCGCCTTGAACGGAACTGATCGCGTTACCATTAAAGTCGAACACTTTATTACTCTGCAGCTCCACATAGTAGGACTGGTTGTACTTAAGACCCGCCACGAAGTTTACGTAAAACATTGATTCATCATTTGATACATCATAGCCCACCGTAAAATCGGAATCTTCTGTTAAAGGGGTTCCGGAATTGTCTGTACCTTCGTACACCTTGATCACTCCGGTGGAAAAATTACATCCCCTCTCTGCATCGCTATAAACCGCGTCGTCGAAGGTCAGCGTCGGCGTTTCGTCTACCGACACGTTTGTAGTATTGTTTGACGGGCTGAAGGTCGGCGAATCCAGCGCCCATGCCGGTAACGTCACTGCCAGCGGGATGCTTATTAAGATTATCACAACTATAACAATAAAAGTCAGGCGAACTTTTAATTTCCTCATCAAAATCATTCCTTCCCTAGTGTAACCATTCTTAAATTATATCCATCGTTTTGAAGGTTGTATATTATACCAAAGTACAATATTCAAAGGAAATGCGACCTAAAAGCATTGGAAATGATGTATTTAACTAATTGTTATCCTGCGCCAAAAATTGTATAATATAAGCAAATGAGATTACTGTTTTCATAATAATAGAAGTGGATTAAAACTTAGCGGGAGAAATACGAATGGCAGCAGCAGCGGTAGTCGGATTATTGAAAACAAAATACAGCATACCGGGATCAAACAAGCAGCTGTTGACGCGCCAGATACTGAACCAAAGACTGGATGAAGCCCTCACATGCAAGCTAACAATCCTGACAGCCCCCGCAGGCTATGGCAAGACTACGGCTGTACTCAAATGGCTTGAGGGCATTTCTCTTCCTTCCGCATGGTTTTCCATCGACGCCGACGACAATGATCCCGTTGCTTTCTGGAACTATTCCTGTGCCGCACTGAGTGACATTAATAAAGACATCGGCAAAGACACCGCATATGTTTTCTCATCCCAGGAGCTTTTTAAAGCCAATATGCACATCCGTATTCTCATCGATCATTTATCAAACGCAGGCTCGGATTTTGTTTTTGTTATCGATGATTTTCATCTGATTAAAAATCCGAAGATTTTGGAAGCGCTTGCTTACTTCATTACCTATCAGCCGGCAAACATGCATTTATTAATATTAAGCAGGACGAATCCGCGCATGAAACTCACAAAGCTCGGCTTAAAGGAAAATCTGCTGAGATTGGGGGCAGAGGATTTCCTTTTTCATACAAATGAAATTGATCAGTTTTTTAAGGCAAGGGGATTTTCTCTGCAGCATGAGGAGCTTGAAAGGATTGAAAACTATACCGAAGGCTGGGCGGCCGCATTGGTTGCAGTAGCAATTTCTCTAAATGCTAAAACTCGGAATCATAGCGTGATAGCCGGTTTTGAAAGCTGCAGCCAACAGATAGAAAATTATCTCGTCGAAGATGTAATCAGTGCCTGGACCATAGAGCAGCAGGATTTCATGGAGAAGATTTCCTTACTGGATGCGCTGTGCGGACCCCTTTGCGAGGCCGTAACGAATTATGACGGCAGTAGACTGTTGAAGGAACTGTATGAGCAGAACAGCTTCCTGATTGCATTGGATGAAACGAACACCTGGTTTCGTTTCCATCACCTCTTTCGCGATTTTTTGCGGGAAAAGTTAAAAAAAAAGGATACCGCCTTTGTTCATGAATTGCATAGAAAAGCAGGCGCCTGGTTTGAGGCAAATGGTTTCATCGGAGAGGCAATGGAGCACTTTTTAAAAGGCGCCCAATATGAAGAAAGCCTTGTGTTGATGGAAAAACTCTGGAGACAGATGACAAGCTGCGGGGAATATTCGAAGCTTTTTTCGTGGATTCAGAGACTACCGGACAAATATTCAACAGACATGCCGGTAGTGATGCTTGTTGAGTCATTTTGTCATGTGTGGCGGGAGGACTACAAAAAAGCCTGGGAGTGCATAAAAAAGCTGGAGCATTATATGAAAACGAACGCCCCGGTATCCGAAGCATTACAGAAAGACTATATTGTGGCGATTGCCAATTTGCACCTCTACAAGGGCGATTTTGATAACCTTGCGCCGGCACTCAAAAATGCCGCGTCGATCAGTCAGGACGCAAATATTGATTATGTTGATTTGAATTTATACGCCATTTCCTCTTATCGGGCGAATACCAATATGTTTCTTAAGGCGATTCAAAATAATCCAGCTAAATTCGAATTACTCGCTAAAGACTACAGAGCCCTGATCAGAATCGATTCCGGTTACGTACCGCTCATCATGGGTGAGTATTATTATGAACATGGGAAGTTCAATGAGGCGCTCCCAAAACTGGCCGCCGCTATTGACGATGCAACAAAGGCCGATTGTCCTGGCGCTTTGGTTCCGGCTATGGTTACACTTGCAAAAATAAAACGCGCCAACGGGGATATTCCTGGCGCCTTGGGGATCGTTGAGGAATGTGAGAATAGAGTGGAAAAATTCCACAGACCGCACTGGCGTTATTTGTTAAATGCCTTTAAGGTACGCCTGTATCTGGATGCGGGCAATATCGAAATTGCGGACAAATGGGTGGAGGACGGTCACCTGGGCTTATTCCATGAAATTACTGCCGTTAAGGAATATGAGCTGATCGTCCTGGCCCGATTCCTGATCGCAAAACAACGCTATACGGACGCCTTTCTTCTACTGAACCGTCTGCTGAGCTTTGCCGAAGCAAAAAAAAGGATTCATAGCGTGGTTGAAATAACCAACCTGCTTGCGATAACGGCTTTGAAAGATCTGGACGAAGAAGCTGCCGAAAAAAATATAAAGAAAGCTATCTCTATCGGAAAAGAAGAAGGGTATGTGAGAAGCTTCGTGGACGAGCTTTCTCCGATGATTCCTTTGCTGGAACTCGTTATCGGAAAACAAAAGAATACCAGACTTGGATCCTATGTTAAAAAGCTACTCCGGTTAACAAAAGAAAATGCACAACACGCATACGCTCCCGTAAAATCGGATTCTGCTGTAAACATTTTGACCCCCGTTGAAAAAAAGGTGCTGCAGTATATACTCAATGCCTGTACCAATCAGGAAATTGCAGATGAGATGGGAATAACCCTGAGTACTGTAAAAGCGCATACCGGCAGTATTTATAGAAAGCTGGAAGTAAAAAGCCGGGCACAATGCATAAAAAATTTCAGAGAGATATTCTCCCTGAATATGCAACCTTGATAACAGAATTTAATTTGCGCACGATCAAAATCAAACCTATTTTTATGCTCTGCTTTTTTTCAGCAAACAGCAGCATTCCACGTGCGCCGTCCACGGAAACATATCCACAATTATTTTTTAAAAAGCGAACCTCAGAGAAAGTGCGCCTCTTAGCACACCCTGGAAATACGAAAAGCCAACTTGCATTTTACCCTGGAAACAGCAAAAGTCACTGAAATCAGTGACTTGGCATTGTATTAAAATCATAGTTATTATCTACTGGCACCACCCGGATTCATACAAGGAATAAGAGCCATAGTTCCGTTACTCCACAAGCAGCAACCCCGGATGGCTGCCCGTGATGCATCTGCCACCTTCCGGCGTGACCAGGAAGGTATTTTCAATTCCTACCATGCCGATACCTTCTACACCAAACTTTGGCTCCACGGCAAAGGCCATACCTTCCCGGATCGGCTCGTCGAAGCCTTTTGCCAGAACGGGGAGTTCATCCACCTGCAGTCCGATCCCATGGCCGAGGAACTTTACTTTTCTGTTGCCAAAGCCCATGAAATTCTGAAGAAAATCATCATCCAGGCTATCCATGATGATTTTGTATATATTGGACGGAATTTCTCCGGGTTTCAGCATCTCTGCAATTCTTTGCTGCACATCCAGACATTTCTGATGATACTGTACCGCATGTTGAGGCAGCTGACGACCGAATACATAGGTCATGGTCTTGTCGGAATGATAGCCCTGACAGCCGCAGCCCGTGTCGATAAAGACCAGGTCGCCTTTCGAAAGCCTTTGCTGATCGCTTCCCATCATCGGTACAGCAGGAGATGCACTGAAATTCCCGCCGGGGCCGTTGAAATAGGTCGGATTGAGCGAGCTTATGCCAAAGGCGATATGCCCCAGCAGTACCTCCGTATCAAACATGCCAAATCGAGATACCCCATGATGTCCTTCCTGCTGCAGCGCGGTGAATATGCCAGCAGTCAGATCCCTTTCCGTCATTCCCTCTCTCAGCATGGCCGGAACACGTTCTTCCATAACCTTTCTGTGCATTTCACCCGCTTTGATCATCAAATCCAGTTCATACGGGCTTTTTACGGATCTGATACTCATGATGCAGGCTTCAAGTGATTTGAAAGCTGTAAAGCCAAAATACTTCCTTAGTCTCTCAAACATAGCCAGCGGAACAAATTCCGTTTCCAGGTAAACCGTTGAAGTCAGCTTGCCAGCGGCGGCGGCATCTCGGTAAGTCTCCATCGGCTGGATATTCGAAAACATCGATTCGTCCTTTGCACGTTCATAACTGCGGCGTACATAAAAGACAGATTCGTTGTCCCGTGATATGAAAAGGAGCCCCTCCTGCATGGTCCCCGTAAAATAGTACTGGTTCACCTTGCTTATTATTAGAGCCAATTCCCATTCCGGCTCTCTCTTGTTCATTATCTCCCTGAATTTTGTGAGTCTCTGCTCCAGTTCTGTCTTTGGCACTTTTCTATTCATACAGATTACCGTTAATTCCTTCAAATTTTATTATTTGTATTATAGCATACCGTGGCTGGGCTGCAAGCCTTCGGTGTGTGAAAATATAGTTGTGATGTTCTAAAAAGTTAAAATGCACTAAAAATGTCAATTATGCATGTTAAAGTTTGTAAAATTTTTTTGAGTAAACTTCTACAGGATAAGTATCATTTGAAATGGATAAAAATATGCAAGATCCTGCATGGCATCTTTACGACACCAAACAGAACCTTGCATCAATGCTCACAGTCCATTCAAACTATATCCAAACTATATTCAACTACTAAATCCGTTATTTTGCAGTCGCTTTTTTCCAATACCTGCTTGTAACCGTAGTCTCCATCGATCCCATTAAATCCCTGCACATTCTACCCTGGTATCACCGCTTTACTTGAAGCTTAACCGGCAAATGAAGCTTCAAATATCCTTATCAAATCTTCTTCCTTCAGTTTAAAGGTACAATTAGCAATATTCTTTGTCTTTATTGCCAATGCGCTATATTGCCTGATCTCTTCGGCGCTGATTGCTTCCTTTACCCCTAAAAGTCCATCCATCAGCTTTCTGAACTGATTTACGCTTGAGAGCTTCATCACCTTGAGTATCCTTCCTGACAACTCCGGCTGTTCCCGCTCCACAAGTCTCAAATACTCTGCCAGAAGAAGTCCGTTCGCTCTGCCGTGGTCAATATCTTTAAAGTAGGTCAGCGAATATCCCATTGCATGTACTGCTGTTGTACCTGTTTGTGCAATAACCATGCCACCCAGCATGGAAGCTTGCAGCAGAGTTTTCCGGCATCTCGGATCAATAGCATGCGTACCGGCTGCAACAGCCTTCAACAGTTCCGGAATGCATTCCATGATCTGGCTGATGCTTTCAGCTGCCAAAGTATTTGATACGAATGACGCCCTCACAGACAGCATACCTTCCACCGCGTGAGAGAAAGCATCTACAGTGGTATTGACAGTTGTACCGACAGGCAGATTCCCCATATACTTCGGATCAAGGAATGCTACAGCAGGAAACAAACACTCAGATGCAATGCTTGTTTTCGTCTGCGCCTTGTCATTCGTCAATATGGAATATTGGGTAACTTCCGAACCGGTTCCTGCTGTTGTCGGCACACATGCCACAGACAGCGCACTGGCTTTATAATTTCCTGAAAACAATTCAGCCTCGTCAATATCCTGTGTCGCCAGAAGAGCTATTGCTTTACCTGCATCCATTGGAGAGCCTCCGCCGATTGCTATGATAAAATCAACACCATTCTGTCTGGCCACTTCCGCCCCTTCTTTGACACATGCTACGGATGGGTTGCTCTTAACTTTGTCAAACAGAAGATAGCTTATACCAACGGACTCCAGGGCCATTCTGACATCTTTCTCCGACCCGTTATCCTTTGCCGAATGAGCGCCTGTTACAATCAATGCAGTCTTCCCCAGTGTTTTAAAAAGCTCGCTGCTATTTGAGATACAATCACTACCGGAAATGACTCTTGTTGGCATATAATATTTGCTAGTCATGCGTCCTCCTGAAAATAAAATGAATTAAGAAATCATCCCGTCAACTTCACTCAACACTTCATCCATGATACCCATCGCATCCTGAAGTTCCTGACCGGTTATGATCAGAGGCGGTGCCACGATCAGGGAGTTTTCATGGCTATAGGTGTAAAAGCCCTTTGCTCCCAGCATTCCGATAATCTTTTTCATAATGCCGTCAGGATCCTGTCCATACTCCACTAAAGGTTCTTTGGTCATTTTGCTCTTTACCAGTTCGATTGCCGAGAATAGACCTATATAACGTACATCCCCAACACATGGGTGCTTTGACTTAAGTTCTTCCAAAAGTTCACCCAGCAAAATACCACGTTCCTTTGCCTGTGAAATCAATCCCGTTTCCTTATAGAACTCTATTGTAGCAATACCGGCTGCACATCCGAGCGGATGGGCGGAGTAGGTCAGTCCACAGCTCATGTAATGATCCTCGAAATAATCCGCTATTCCCTTACTGACGATTACACCCCCAATAGGTGCATACCCACAGGTCACGCCCTTTGCAAAGGTAATGATATCAGGCTTTACATCAAAATTATTTACTGCAAACCATTCTCCCGTGCGTCCCCAGCCCGTCATGACCTCGTCGCACACCATCATGATCCCGAACTCGTCACAGACCTTGCGTATCCCTTGCATATAGCCTTTAGGCGGTATAATAACGCCATTGCTTCCCGTTATGCTTTCAAGGAAAATTGCCGCAACCGATTCCCGGCCTTCATATATGATCTGCTCTCTTAATTGACCGATATAATATTCCGTTGCCGCCTCTTCACTTTCAAACGGCACCGGAGACCTGTAAACATAAGGGTCGAAGAACTTTATAAATCCCGGAATACCCGGTTCGCAGGCATACCTCCTGGGTTCTCCTGTCAAATTCGCCGCGCCATAGGTTGATCCATGATAGGAACGGTAACGTGAAAATATTTTAAAACGCCCTGTCACCATCTTTGCAATCTTTATAGCATTCTCGTTCGCATCTGCACCGCCAAGAGTGAAAAATACCTTTGCCATATTGTCGGGAGCTGCCTCCACCACCATCTTTGCCAGCTGTGAACGTACATCTATTGCAAAGGAGGGTGCTGAGAACGCCAATCTTTCGGCTTGTTCCTGTATCGCTTTTATTACCTTTTTATTGCCATACCCGATATTCAGATTAACCAATTGCGAAGACATGTCATAATAACGTTTTCCGTCGCCATCCCAGAAATAAATACCCTCTCCGCCAATCATTACCTTGGGCTTGAGCACACCCTGCGTACTCCATGAATGCAGATTGTATTGCCTTGACGTTTCACTGATTTCTTTAGCTGTGGTTAATTCCAATTCCATGTCCTATCACCTCGTTTAATAATAGTGAAAGAACCTGTCAGCATATATTCCCGTCTTGTGAGAATACATGCTGGCAGGCCCCTTCGCCGTATTTTCCACTCTCATTTTATATGCCTATCATAACACGTTCAGAAATCTATTCAACGAATTACAGCACAAAGTTTTTTGTGCTGATGCACATTTAATACAACATTCCGCATATTGGGCATATAACGAGGCCAAATATGTCCCCCGCTTCTATAATAAGCTGTACTACAGTAATTCCCGAATATGGAAAGCAAGAAGCAGCTTCAAGCCATCCTGGTAAGTGAGGTCACATTGCAGTATTTCCTTGATTTTTTTGATTTTATAATTAATGGTATTGCGATGCACAAAGGTATCCTTTGCGACCTCCTGCACGCTGGCATTATTCTCCAAATATTGTTTCAGTATGAGCATATAATCAGTACGGTTCTCTTCATCATAAGCCTCAAGTTGTCCAAGTGTCTCTTTGAAAAATGACCTCATGACATTTTGGTCCTCAATCTCCAGCAATAGTTGGAACAAGCCGATACTACGGTAGGAAACCGCAGCTTTGCCCTGCTTCTCTGCTATATGAAGGAGTGCGATTGCTCTCTTGTAATTTCTTGGGAGTGTTCGGATTCCAGCATCATTTACACTGATCCCGGCCCGGATACGATATTCCGGTCCGCCGAAATTACACACTTCATTCAAGCGTTCAACTGCACTCTCAATAAAATCCTGCGGAAAGCTCTGGAGTACGATGATCAGATATTTGTCCTGACGGAAAATGTTAAAGCGATCACTGTGGTTATATAAAATTTTAGCAAAATGCAGCCTTACTGACTTGTCAAAATCAGAAAATCTATCTTTGGAAGGCACTTGAAGCGATAAAGCCACAACACAGAATCCAGCATCAAGATTAAACTCTTTCCGTTCCAATACCGGACCAAATTCAAATATTTTTTCAGGAAAAAATATAATATTGCGGAATGCGCTGGCAACACTAACTTCATTTTCTTCGGATTTAATGATTTTCCTGCAGAAATCATTGGTAATATCTACAATTCTGGTCTTCCACGGTATCGTAAACAAAGGAAAGTTCACCTCTCTGCAGTAGGCAATCAAATCTTCAGGCACCGACTGTATATAAGGACCGATATTGAGCACCAAACCGCTCGCTTGATTTTCCACCAGCCCTTTTGCGAAATCAAGAAGCCAGTCCGGGTTGACATGTCCGATCCCGGTTGAAAAGATCAGTTCCTGTCCATGAAGAAAGCTTGCCGTCTCGGGGTCCTCCAGCATGTGGACCCAGTTGACAAGGTTGTTCATATTACTCTCTCCGCAAATCAGGTTCATTCCATAATTCTCTTTTGCGTATTTGCATAAATACCTCAATGATATGGCCAATGCGATCTCCCCTTTCTGCAACCTCTCCCGCCAGATTTTCAGGTAACACTTACAAATTAACAAAAATAAATGGTTTTTGCAATTGGTTTATTTCGGTTTTACAGCGTTATTCCTGACTCATTTATATTATTTCCATTTTATTGTGAAATTCGGTATAATAAGTTTAATGATATTTCGGGTACAGCAGATATTGCTGAACTGAACCCGTCCACCAGGAATACATATGAATGAGTGGTGATGCTCATGACGAATCAATATATAAAAATTATCGAACTTAAAAGAGAAAGGATTGCTTCCTTCGAAGAATATCCTTTTTGTCTCCCTGCAATAAAAAACATTAATCATCTTGAGCTGCATCCAAAGGTAACCTTTTTTGTCGGTGAAAACGGCACCGGAAAGTCGACGATACTGGAATCCATTGCAGCTGCTTATGGTTTTAATCCGGAAGGCGGCTCAAAGAATTTTACATTTTCCACATTGGATTCCCATTCCAGCCTGCATGATTACATCAAACTGGTAAAAGGGGTAAGAAGACCAAAGGATGGATTCTTTCTGAGGGCAGAAAGCTACTATAATGTAGCTACCTATATCGATCAGTTGGATAGTGAATTCAGTTTTGATCCTCCCGTTAAGGATTCATTCGGCGGGAAATCACTCCACGAGCAATCCCATGGAGAATCCTTTTTCGCATTGTTTCTGCACAGACTTCGAGGTCATGGCATGTACATTCTGGATGAGCCCGAAGCAGCGCTGTCACCGTCAAGGCAAATGTCACTGATCAGCAGGATGCATGAACTGATCAATGAGGATTCCCAGTTTATCATTGCCACTCACTCCCCTATCATCATGGCTTACCCTGATGCAGCCATTTATGAAATCAAGGAGTCCATTAAAAGAGTGAAGTATGAAGAAACCGAGCATTATCAAATCATGCGGGCATTTATCAACAACACGGATGGCATGCTTCGGGAATTGATGCTGCCCTTGAATAATAATTGAATCAGAGGTGACAAATATGAGTTTATCATTTGAATTAGCCTGCCTGGATGATGCAGCCATACTGATTGAAGTCCAGGATCAGAGCTTTTATGATGATTTTGTCCGGTTTGGAGAATGTCCGGGATATCATGTCTCGCTGGATGATATGAAGCAACGGATTCTGAAACCATTTATGTACAAGATACTACTGGAAGGCAGGATTATCGGCAATATAACGGTCCGTATCCGTGATGAAGGCCGGTACTGGCTCGGCTGTCTCGCCATAATACCTGAATTTCAGAATAGGGGTATTGGATCAAAGGCTCTCCAGTTTATAGAGAAAGAATTTCCCGATGCGATTTCATGGAGTTTGGATACTCCCGTGCAGAAAGCAAGCAACTGCCATTTTTATGAGAAAGCAGGCTATGTGGGAGTTGAGGACAAAGTACATTCGGAAAAAGTTACATTACGAATATATGAAAAGAACATGAAATGTTATATCATACAATAGAAGGAAAGTGAAGAAAGGAATCAATTATATGAACCTGACTGTAGAAGATCTGTTTGATCTAAATGAGTGCCTTGAAAAAGCGATATTTAATAATGTCAATTATCCCTGGGAGGCGCTTTCAAAAATAAAGACATTTTTACTTGAATTTTCTCAAAATCTTTCTGATGAATTTGAACAGATCGGTCAATACATCTGGGTAGGTAAGGGAACCACAATTGAAAAATCCGCCTTGATAAAGGGTCCCGCCATCATCGGCTGCAACTGTGAGATCAGGCAGTGCGCCTATATCAGAGAGAATGTCATCGTCGGCGATGGAGTGGTGATTGGCAATTCAACGGAAATAAAAAACTCCCTGCTGTTCAATAAAGCGCAGGTCCCGCATTTCAATTATGTGGGCGATTCCATACTGGGATACAAGGCACATCTGGGCGCAGGCGTCATCTGCTCGAACTTGAAATCCAACGGCGGGATGGTGAAGGTAAAGGTCGGAGGCGATTGTATTGAAACAAACCTCCGAAAATTTGGAGCTATCGTCGGAGATAATGCCGAAGTGGGCTGTAATTCAGTGTTAAATCCAGGAACCGTCATCGGCAGGAACAGTATTGTATATCCTCTGACGTCGGTAAGAGGTTTTGTTCCTGAGAATCATATTCTCAAAAGCTCGGGTGAACTTGTGGCCAGGTTTTAAACATATTTAAAGGGGTGTATTGGATATGATCGAATTCAGGAAAGCAGGCAATGAGGATGTGGCTGATCTGATACAAATGCGGGTTGAATTCCTGAATGAAGTCCAGCCTTTGGAATCCAGTGCCGGCAAAGATGAATTATATTACAGTCTGGAAGAATACTTTATAGAAAATATGGATGCCGACCGCTTTTTGGCATGGGTAGCGACAGACAGCGGAGTAATTGTCGGGACAAGCGGTGTATATTTTTACAGTCTGCCGCCCTCCTATAAAAAAAAGAATGGGAAAGTTGCATATATCATGAATATGTATACAAAGCCAGCCTATAGAGGCAGGGGCATAGCCCCCACCCTTTTCGGAAAGTTGATTTCAGAGTCTCAGGATCGAGGATGCAAAAAAATAAGCTTGCACGCAACTGAAATGGGGAAACCCATTTATCTGAAATTCGGCTTCACTGTTTCAAATAATGAAATGATTCTTAATCTTCCATAAACTCAACAGTGCTGGAATCAGGGCTGCCTCAGTTGTTCCGTCAGGCGTCTGTATTCCTCTTCCAGAACCTCCTTATCGCCATTTGACGCGGAGAGCCTCGAAATGATCTCGGTCAATTTCATTTGCAGCATTGTCCGTTCAATTCCTTCCGGTATACCGCCGGACATTGCATTTCTCCCGTTTGGAACCTTTGGGGCAGCTTTCCGCACCTCATATTCCTCAAGCTTACCCTCAAATTCATGGATCATATGATTTTCCAGCACCAGCAATCTATCTGCAACTGCATTTACAAAGGCTTTATCATGTGATACAAAGAGAACCGTTCCCTCGTATTCCTTCATTACGCTCTCAAGTGCTTCAATAGACTGCATGTCAAGGTAATTGGTCGGCTCATCGAGCAACAGCACATTCGCACCGGACACGAACATCCTGGCAAAAGCGACCTTGATCTTCTCGCCACCACTCAGAACGGCCACTTTCTTATAAACCGCTTCGCCTTGGATCAGCAGTCTTGCCAGTATTGTGCGGGCTACAGTCTCATTCTGGACGCTGTCCTTCATGACATTTTCGAACACATTTTTTTCAGCATCAAGGTTTTCAAAGCCCTGGCAGAAATAGGCCAATTTAGCTTTTGGAACAATACTGATGCTTTTATTGTCATTTGCAAAGACTAAATTCAAAAGTGTTGTCTTTCCTGTCCCATTTTCACCCCATAAAGCTGTCCTGACACCGTTATACACTTTGAAGCCTGCATCCCTGAAGACATTCACATTCCCATAGCTGAAATCCAATTTTTGTGCAGATAGCACAATCTTATTCTCCGGCGGACTTGTCAGGGAGAAATCCAGCTTTATTCCCGGCAGCACCTTCGGCTTCTCCTTCACCTCCAGCTTTTCCAGCCTCGTCATAATGCTGTTAGCCGCATCGTGGAGCTTCTCCTGCTTTTCGTTCGCAGCTCGAGTATGGAGCCTGGCTTCGGAATTTCCCATCCTTTTTGGCGCCTTCCTCATGGCCTTTGCCCTGTGCTGCCTGTCGGATATCGCAGCCTCCATACTTTCTTTCGTATCAATGTATTTCTCATATTCGAGTGCTGCCTGCTTTTTTTCAATTTCACAGCTTTGCCTGTAGAATGAAAAATCACCGTTGAATACCCGGATTTTACCGTCCCTGACTTCGAGAATCCTGTTACAGAGCGAATCGAGCAGGCTCCTGTCGTGGCTGATCATAACGAAGGTATCCACTCCTTCAAGCTTCTGCTTCAAAAGCCCGATCCCTTTGAAGTCCAGGTTCGATGTCGGTTCATCGGCAAAAAGCAACAGATTGTCCTTGCTGAAAGCATTCGCTATCTTCAGCCGCGTATGCTCGCCGCCGCTCAGGCCATCCCTCTGAAGCTTCCGGTTCAGTTCAAATTCTTTTAGCAGTTTTTTAGACCGGCTTTCGTTCTCAGTATAATTTCGCCATTCATTGTTTCTCTCCTCATCCTCGTTCTCGTCCCCATCTCCAGTTCCTTCTCCAACTCCATTCCTCCTATCCTCCGCAAGAATATTCTCCGGAAACTGGCGGATATAGCCGATTTCGCAATAATGCCTGATATAGCCCTCATCGGGTTCGATCGCTCCGGCAAGCAAATCAAGCAGTGTTGTCTTTCCTGAACCGTTCAGGCCGACGACCCCGATCCTGTCCCCTGTATAGATCTTAAAAGCGTCAAACTCTATAATGAGCCTGTCCGCATAGTACTTTTTCATATTACCCGCTTCTAAAAGCAGCATAAAAAAATCCCTCCTCTCGCATTTGTAAAAATGTGCAGGAAAGATGCATTAACAAAAAACAAAAGGCAAGCCAATAAATGAGGCTACCCGCCGCCATCCCTGAAAACAAGGCCGCCAGCTGAGGTTATGCAAGCTAATCCAGCACCAGTCGAAGCATCATCAACACCTTTATTACAGCCGTAAAATTAACACGATTCCGGTTGCCATTTTACAGTGACTTTTGCTCCGATATAAAATAATTTATTCGCTGAATTAGCCAATTCTCATTCGATAATACCTTACCCCTTCATAAATTCTAATTTTATTTTACCCCGAATCCGGAAAAAAAGCAATTCAATCCTTTCATCCTGTTTATAACGCATCGGTTCAACGAGGCTGGTCGCAAGCTTTGCTTGCTGCTCGCCCATGCATCCGGGGTGGGGGACATCTTTCGCATCGTTATATTTCCGGCAGTCCCAATACCTTTGCAAGCCTTGCCCTGTCAATTCCATTAAAGGCGGCAGTGCCGGCATCCAGTATCTCTTCCACAGCATCCTCGCTTTTGATGGAATGACATCCCACCAGCCAGGATTCAGGCACCCAATCCTCCACCTTGTTGTACACATTTACGTGCCAGCCATAAGGCATGCCTGATTTGTCGGTTTTCTGTCTGCTGCCTGCTACAGTGATATAGTAATACTGCTGTAATTCACTGATAGCGGTGTCAACCCTGCCGGCGCCCTTTTTCTTATTTACACCCATAAGCCTTCTTATTTCACCGGTATCAAGGACCTTCCTGTCTTCAAACAGCTTCCACAGCTCCCATACCGTCTGACTGACAAGACCGTCATAACGCCTCTCCTCCATGGATTGCCGGGGGTGACAGGCAGCATGGAATAAAGGATACATCCGTGAAGAAACAAAGCCCTTATTTCCACCGAGGATGCAGCCGAAAGCCATGCGCTTTTCTTCCGCAGCCCTGTCCTTCCAGCGCCAGGGATCAGTTTCCGGATCGCCGGTATGCCATATCTGCTCAGGGGTTTCAGACGACAAGGAAGGAAGCCCCTCCAATATATTCGAAAACGCCATAAAGCCAAGCTCATCCACTCTGCCCAGAAATTCTTCATACCGTAGAAGCTGCATCATATATACCTCCTGCATAAGCTTAAGATTTGAAGCTGCATATGTTGTAAAAGAAATTTATATTAAGGAATAATTATTTTTTTGTATCAGAGTGCTGTATGTAAGATAAGTGTAAAAAAGATGATAACATAAAACTTCTTTACGCTTATCTATACAACGATTAATATATCACAATGAACATGACGACTGTATGTCATGTTCATAATTCATCATCATCCAATTTCTCAATTCCCGCTTCCGGGTCAACTGGCTCAAGTTCCGGGAACAGCCGATACTGATACTGGATCATGCTATCATCTTAACATAAATCAGCAGCCTTACAAACAACTTCGTTCCTGTTCGATCAAAGCTGCCTTCACATTGACTTTCTGCTTCAAACCGGATATGACCATCCCGGCCATTACCATAAAACCGCCAAGATATTGCTGCCATACCGGTCTTTCGCCCAGCAGGATCACCGACAGCAGAAGAGCCGTAAATGGCATCATTCCCGAAAATATGGCGGCAACGGATGCCTCGCAGCGTTTGATACCGGCATACCAGAAATAAAATGCAAGTGCAGTGACGACTACACCATACCATACTAATGCAAACCACTGACTCCAATCCAATCTGCTCAGCGGCTGAATCGGATTTTCAAGAACAGCGGGAATCAGGCAAAGCATAAATGCGATAATCGACACGAGTGCAGTCTGTAGTAAAGGATCAATCTCAGACTTTCTACAGCCGGCTCTGATAAAGCTAAAGCGTGAGAGTATATTAAAAAGAGACTCGCAGGAAGCAGCACACAATACCAGCATATTTCCCGCAAAATGACTTGAATCCAGATTACCTCCGGGGAGCAGCAAGCCCTGCAGCAGCAATATCCCGGCTATGGTGATGCAGAGACCGGCAATCCTTGACTTATACAAGGCCTCCCTGAGGAAAATGACTGCCAGCAAAGAGGTAATCGCAGGTGTCGCTCCCGTCAGTATACCTGCTTCACCGGTGCTGGTCCGTGTAAGTCCCTGGAGCAGAAACAGCCTGAACAGAAATATTCCAAAAACAGCCTGCATCAAAAGTGCCAGCCAATCACCCAATTTCATTTTCGTAATTGTTTTCTTCAGCTTTCGGCCGCAGACAATCAACAGGCATATCGACGCAAAAAGCAGACTTACCGCGGCAATTGTAAATGGTCCCAGACTACCCGAGACAAAGCGTGCTGCGACTACTGACGAGCCTGCCAGAACAAATGCTCCGGTCAGACAAAACGCCCCTTTCATTCTTTCCATCCGTGTTCCTCCATTTTTACCGTTTATACCATTTTGTTCCTTTTACTTCTTTAACTATCTTGATTTTCTGCATTTTCGCATCATTTTCTGGATTAAACTACCTGATAATGATATGATAATAAAAATACTGGTACTCTAAAAGTGCCACATAAAATCTATTTTAACCATACCAGTTGGAGGAAGCATGTGGGGGATCGAATTACAGCACAATAGCGAAATTACGCTGTCACGACAGATATACAGCACATTCCGCAGCCGGATCATGGATGGACGGGTGAAATCCGGCGAGGCACTTCCGTCTACGCGTGAGCTTGCAGCACAGCTTGCGGTTTCACGCAATACAGTCTGTGAAGCCTACGATATGCTTTTGGCTGAAGCATTCATAGAAAGCCGTCAGGGTTCCCCGACCCGCGTTGCGCAGGGTGTGCAGCTGGACATTGTGCGTCGGTCGGAGATATTGGATAAAAAGTCCGGTGCAGCGGCTTCAGAGAATGACAGACCGGCTTGCGGCATAAAGGCCGATTTCCGTACAGGTCTCCCCGATTTACATAAATTTCCCATGCATCAATGGCTGCAGCTGATGCATAAGGCATCTGAGCAGCTTTCACCCGAGCAATGGGGTTATACGGGGCCCGAAGGCCTCTTGTCCCTCCGGGCGGAGATTGCTGCATGGCTGTTCAGAAGCAGGGGGATGGATATAAATCCTGAAGAAGTGTTCATAACCGCCGGAGCTACACATGCTCTGCACCTGCTGTCGGAACTGCTTTTTACCGACTCTGGTGAGATCATTGTAGAGGACCCGTGTCATACCGGCATGCTGCGTGCACTAAAGAACAGAGGCTTCAAGGTAATCCCTGTCCCTGTTGATGAACATGGTTTGAGGACGGGCTTTCTGGAAAGCCTGCATTCAAAAGCGGTATATGTCACCCCCTCGCATCAGTTTCCACTCGGCGGGATACTTACCGCAGGCCGCCGTACTGAATTGATACACTATGCGGAGGAACATAAAGCTTATATCATTGAAGATGATTATGACAGTGAATTCCGGTATGTCGGCACCCCTGTCGCTCCACTGCATTCAATGGACCCTGACAGGGTCATTTATGTCGGCACCTTCAGTAAAATAATTTTCCCGTCACTCAGGATCGGCTATGTTATCCTGCCTCGAGAACTTCAAAGCCGATGGCGTTACCTGCGCATTCACACGGATGTGCAAAATCCGCCTTTTGAGCAGGCGACACTCGCAGAGTTCATGCATTCACGCAGGTTTGACCGGCATATACAGCAGATGCGCAGGCTTTACGGACATAGAAGGCAAGCGCTGCTTCAGGCACTGGATAAGGAATTCGGGAGGATGCATCGAATTTGGGGGGATGCTGCAGGGCTTCATTTGGCTGTTGAATTTATCGGTTGTGATTTCAATAAAAGCTTTCTGCAAAAATGTAAAGAAAACGGGATCTACCTGCAGACGATCGAAACCCACTGCATTCATAAAGGCAGACATACCGACAAGCTTCTCCTTGGCTACGGCCATCTGGATCCTGAAGATATTCAGGCAGATGTCCTATTACTTGGTAAAATTTTCAATCAGCCTGATCCGGCTGTGAAACTCTTCTGATCCACTTTTTTCAGAAGCTCCTATGCAAATTGACATTATCACAAAAGTCACTCCATATTGCTGCGCTTTTTCGAATTCACCGACGCCTACCGTATTTCCGGTCACCGCTCCGCTCGCGCTCGCAACGCCCATCAGCATTATGGTGGTAAGCTGCCAGACCACATTGGCGATTGAGTTGGCTGCCACCATATCCGAACCCATTCTTCCCATGATTGCAGAAAGCATATTCATTCCAAGGGCCAGAAGCAAATCGCTTAAAATGACAGGAGCGCCGATCTTCAAATAATTTGCCATGATATACCTGTCAAAGGACTTGAGCATTGGCAGTCTGAAACGAATTTTAACATCATATTTCAACAGGAATATCAGCACAACGCCACAAGTGATAGCATGGATGAATTAAAACTTCTGTCTTTAACAAATAGCTGCATTGAGGTCCCCCAGAAGTGTCCGTTGTCTTTTGTACATGGCCTGGTCACTATAGCTCTTTACTTCAATATTTTACCGTAATAATCCGTTTCCAGGATCTTCGCAGAATATTTGAATTTATCGGCGACTATCCTGTTGACTGTTTTAATATAAGCTTTATCGCTTTCCGTCCCATCAAAAAATTCAACTTTATCCGTAACAGTATTGTACCGCGCCCTGTCGGTTATCCAACTGCGATTGGAGAAAATCACAAGCGAAGGCGCATCAGAGAGGATATCGGAACCCATCATCAGCCGCGAATCGTACTCAAGTCCAAAAAGATTGGACAGGGTAGGGATCCTGTCAAGGCTGGCGCAGGGTTTGTCTACAACAACTGCATCCATTCCTTTTTTCCAGAGAATCATTGTGCTTTTGTACAATTCAAAATTTTCTTCCACCTTGTGTCCCGCCAACTCATCAATACATTCCCTGGGAAGGCCATACGGATAATGATCGCCGCTCAAGGAAATAACCGTTTTATCCGCTATACCTGCAGCCTCGAGTTTTTCAAGCATTGCCTTCATAGCGGCTTCCAACTCAAGATTGCAGGCGATGTAAGCTTTTGAAGAGTCTGAATAGGGCAGATTAGCCACGAGCGCCTTATTCTTTGCTGCCATGTAGTTGCCGGAAAAGTTGTAATTCATGTGCCCGCTAACAGTCATGTAATAGACATGAAAGGGCTTATCCGCAGTAAAGTCGCCCGCTGTGACATTGATCATCTCCAGATCGGACTCCGGCCAGGTCTTTTTCACAACCAGCCCATTTCCGTAGCCCTTGTAATCGTATCCCATATTCGGGTGTGAGATGTCTCTTCTATAATATGTATAAGTGTGATCATGGTATGCTGTCGTTTTATACCCGAGGCTTCTGAACTGGTTTCCCATGCAAAAGGGCATATAATTCGCCGCAGATTTCATAAAGCTCCAGACGCCGCTTTTGGGGATAAGTCCTGTACAAGCTGCGTATTCTCCGTCAGAAGTGCTGACCCCCCACACCGGATTATAGAAGTTATTAAATACGAAGCCTTCATGCGTCATTTTGTAAAGCGTCGGGGTCAATTCCGGGGTAATGAAATAGGGGGAAAAGGATTCGGCTGTGAGCAATATGAGATTGTCCCCCTTGAACATTCCCGTATATTTGTTTGTGGCTGTAGGCTTCACTGTTGAAAAGTATTTGTTCATTGCATAAAGGATCTCATCCTGACCACTGGCAGCCAGCAGTTTATCAAAATCGATATTCATCGTGTTAAACGGCTTCATCGGGGTTACTGCAGCATCCGCCGCACTACCGGAGCCGCTTGTGCCGGCTGACGCCGTCGAGCTATCCGTACCTGAACCTGGATTAATGCTGACGGATCCGGATCCTTCGGCTTCAGGCCATTCATCAACCGTTGCTGCTCCGCTGTCATCTTCTTTATTGCTTACTGCGACTGCTTCACCTGCAAAACTGTTCTGCAGTGAATCAGCAACGAGCTTTTGAAAATCAAGCCGCATTGTTGTCAAAAGTCCCAGTTTATTAATTGAAAGATCAGGATTTGAAGTCCTGTAATAAAGAGTGCTCTGTGAGGCAGGCCCATCCCCCGTCAGACTGACGCATATGATTGCAAGCGAAAAACTGGCAACACAGAACAGCAGGCCATAAGCCATCGTTATCCGTTTCATTGGAACGAATAAGGTCTTGCCTTTTCTCAAAATAAGCAGCGCCAGCGGTGCAAAAAGAAGCACCATCACCACTGCGTTTCTTAGTACGGTATCAAAGATGATATCGAAAAACTGCACTACATCACCGGCGCCGCCCAGGGAAAAAAGAGAAAGAGGCGTATGGAACACGCAGTAATATATGATCTGTACGGCATAAATCAAGCTTAATAAAAAGGAAAGCACAGCAGAAATAATTTCCGAGGCTTTGGACGGAATCAGGCCTACAATGAGGAACAGCAGCGAACCACCGGAAAATGCGAACAAGAACGGAAATATATAATCGAAACTCAGTCCTTTAAATATCCATAGTCTGAATAGTAGCTCAAGGTACGCAATAGACGCGATAAAAAAGAATAAAAGCCAATAATTTGCTAATAAATTGTCCACTATCTTGTAGGACTTTTTTGATTTAATGCTTCCTGCAAGCCTTTTTAAATCAGGTTTTTTTAAAATCCGATTTTTCAAAATTTTTTCTCTCCGTTTATCCTGCATACAATACTGTAAAGTAATTGTGGTATGCTTTTCCAGCTACATTCTATCAGCATTATTAAATTAGAGCAATAGGGTGTCCTACATCATAATCTATTACTAGAGCTTTGAAAATATCCCGGACGTCTGATAAAATTTTTTCTCCATATCACTGTTTCCAAGACCACAATATATTCTACTTAACAGTAAATATATCTCCGGATTGGCTATGTCTTTTGGAAGAATGATTTGCAACAGTTGAAGAGCCTGGGAAAACTCCCCTTTGTCTATGAGGTCCCTGGCCGCTGTAATTGAGTATTGAATACTTTCTGAATCTTTGAGCGTCTCATCAAAGTATTCTTTTAAAACAGCTTTTATCTTATCCGCTGTGAATGGTTTTTGAAGATATGCTACTGCCCCCATCTGTGTACAATCGATCGCATTTTTGACTGTCGCATAAGCCGTAATAACAATAACCGGTATTGTGATCCCCATTTCTCTTATGGATCTGATGACATCGGTACCGCTCAGGAAGGGCATTTTTATATCGATAAACGCCAGATCAAAATCCTCCTTAAGCAGGATCTCCTTCGCTGCATTACCATCATTTGCAGTTTTAACCTCATACCCCTCCATCTGCAGGCATTTCATCAATAGATTCCGTATATTTTTCGTATCATCCGCTACTAAAACCTTTTTCATATCTCCACCTCTGCATCAAATATTGGAAGCGAAAATGTAAATGTACTTCCCTCACCGGGTTTACTGCTGACCCATATCTCTCCGTGATGCGCTCTGACTATTTCCTTCGATACATACAATCCCAGTCCGGTGCCGCGAACTTCCACCTCACTGCCTTTCACCTGATAAAACTTGTCAAAGACATGTCCGATATTTTCCGGCAGTATTCCTGTCCCCGTATCCTTTACATAAATCTGCACATCAGGCAATTCAAGTGTTGTGCCTATAGTCACTGTATCGCCGGCGACTGTAAATTTCAAGGCATTATTTATCAAATTATTCATAACCCAGTTAATTTTATCAAAATCCGCATACACAGGGGGCAATTCCTTCGTCTGTTCAATTACCAGACGCACGCCCTTCCTCGTAGCAGCATTACTAAATTCATTGACAGACTTTCTGACGATATTATGGATCAGGCATGGTTCAAACTGATAAATCGCTTTACCGGATTCTATCCGGGACAATTCAAGCAAATCGTTAACAAGAATCGACAGCTTTTCACCATCTTCCTTCAACGCCTCGATCACTTCCTGCTGTTCTGCGTTCAGCGTACCCATGCTGTTGTCTGAAAGCATGCTGGCTGCCATCATGATAGAAGTCA
>DBTX01000081.1 GCA_002307275.1 Hungateiclostridiaceae bacterium UBA1305 | reverse complement strand
CATGATTTTGCCGTGACCAATTAACGCAATTCCCTTGCTTTTTCAAAATTTTCATGGTAGAATATTCGATGTCAATAAAGTAAATAACATCGCAGGAGGTGAAAGGTTTGCCAAACATTAAATCTGCTATTAAAAGAGTAGAAGTCACTAAGACAAAGACCATTCAGAACACCATAAAGAAGTCTGCTCTTAAGACTGCTATAAAGAAATGCAACGAAACTATCCAGAATAAGGATACTTCAGCTGCAACGGTATTAAGCGATACCGCAAGTTCAATTGACAAGGCTGCTGCCAAAAACATACTTCATAAAAACACCGCTGCGAGAAGAAAATCAAGGCTGGCTAAGGCGCTCAACGCTTCGAAATAAGACTTACTTAAGGTTTATGAAATAAAAAAGCTTCGTACTCATTTGGACTGGTTTGAGTCAGTGAGTAACAAGGCTTTTTATTTTATGTTGACATACTGGTGATCATCAATTCCACAGCCACTCTATCCTCCAATTTGCCGGTCTTGATCGCCAGGTCCAGCTCAAGTCCTGCAGTAATAGCTGATTCAAGCTTTTCCAGAGAAAAGCTGCGTGCCTGCCTGAGAATCTTTCCCGATATATACGGCGACAGCCCCAGACGAGTGGTTATTTCTGACTGTCCGGCCCCTTCATTGCTCAGAAGCTTTACCTGAAGGAGCTGTCTGAACTGCCTTGCAATCATATACATAACCTTGGGCATCGGCTCCTTCAGGACAACCATATCATTCAGCAGCGTCAAAGCTTTGGCACACTGCTTCGCGGCAATCGCGTCCGTAAGATCAAATACCCTGCTTTTAACGGATTTTGTACAAACCTTCTCTATGTCTGCAGAAGTAATTTCTTGTCTGCTGCTTGCATATGCGCATAATTTTTCAATCTCATTTGAAACATCATCCAACCCCTGCTCGCAGTATTCAGCCAGCTGTGCGGCTGTATCAGGATAGATTTCAAAACCCTGACCCCTTATTCTTTTCATGATCCAGGACACCATTTCCTCAGGTTTCCTGTAGTTGAACTCAACGATCAGACCATTCTTTTTTATCAAATCTATATATTTGATTCTTTTATCGATTTCCGCTTCAATGAAAATCAAACAGACATGCGGAGGCACATTTTGCAGGAAAGCAGCCAGCGCGTCTTCCGTTTTTGCCTTCTTACCTGACTTGTCCTCCTTCTTCGCACCTTTAAACAACCCGGAGTTCTTGACCACGACTATTTTTCGCTCGGAAAACACAGGCAGAGTCTCACAATTATCTATAATTGCCGAAGATGAAGTTTTCCCCTCTAAAACAACCTTGTTCAGCAGCTTCAATTCATCCGTCAAAAGCTTCGTTTCTATATAACTGGTGTAATTTCTCTTAAGATATTCTTCCGGCCCGTAAAAAAGGTACAGGGCGCCTATCTCGTTATTCTTGATCGCTTTCTTCAGCAGATCTTCACTCATTTGAAATTCTTACCTTTCTGAAACAGTTCGTTTAAGCTTGACTGTTTTTCCATTACTGTTCAGAACCACGGCACCGCACTCATCCGTCCTGAAAAAGCTGATTCCCATCTGGTCAAGCAGATCAAGCGTAGTCTGTGCCGGATGTCCGAAATAGTTCCTGCCGACACTGATGATTGCCGCCTTCGGATGAACCCTCTCAAGCCATGCTGCCGTTGTTGATGTCCGTGATCCATGATGTGCTATTTTAATGACATCCGCGTCCAAAGATACACCCTTTGCAATCAGGCCCTCTTCAACATCACTTTCTGCATCACCTGTAAACAGAATGTCTGTCTGATCATACACTAATTTTAACACGATTGAGGTGCTATTTAAAGAGTCCGGATCAACTATAAAACCTTTTTCAGGGCTTAATACAGCAAGTCTTGTTTTTTCATCGAGCCTTATGACATCACCGGCGCCGCATCTTGAAACAGCTACCCTGCCTTTTGCTGCAGCATCAAATAAAGCCGCAAATCCGCTTTCGTCGTTGATGGATGGAATGATCAGCCTGCCTACCTTAAATTGTTCCAATACATCCTCAAGACCCTGAGTATGATCCGAATGCGGGTGTGTTGCTATCACTGCGTCCAGGCGGTTGACGCCGTTGTCGAGCAGGAATGGCACTACCACTGATTTACCTATGTTTGATGCATGTGTTGGATCAGAGCTCCCTCCGCCATCTATCAATACTGTTTTTCCGGCAGCTGTCCTGATAAAAGCCGAGTCACCCTGTCCGACATCGAGAAAAAACACTTCAAGATTGTGCGGCGCAATAGCTGAGAAGAGAAAAAATACTGCCGCAAAAGACAATCCGATCGCCGCATGTCTTGGTTTTAGCTGAATATTCTTTATCGGTTTATACCAAAGCAGAAACCATACTATGATATAATATGCCACTGCCATGACAATCGACGGTGTAACCGTCTTGAGAACAGCAAAAGGAACACTTGAAGCCAATTTTGTGATAAGAAGTACGGCACTGAGCAAAACGTTGCACAGATACCCAATTATCTGTGCAATTAACAAACTGAATTGTCCCAGTATTGCCATGAGCGTACCGAGTATGGTTATCACTTCAAGCATGGGTACAGCCAGTAGATTGGGGATGATGGCTATGATGGAGACCTTGTTGAAGCAGATCAGTGTGATCGGGAGCACACCCATCTGTGCCGCAATGGTAGCTGCCAGTACTTCCGTGATCCAACCCGGCATGAACCTTCTGCTGATCAGCTTTTTTATATTTTTATAGAGCATGACTATTGAAAGTGTGGCAGCATAGGAGAGTTGAAAACCTACGTTGAACAGCATGCAGGGATTTGCTGCCAGTATGAGGATGCATGAGAAAGCAATGGCTGCATAGGTGTCAGGCTCCCTGTATATGATTGCAGCAACCAGAAGGATGATGGCCATGATGACTGCCCTGAGCACTGATGGTTCGAAGCCGGTTATAAATACAAACAATATCAGGAAGGCTATAATAAACAGATTTGCTGCTATTCTTCGCACCCTCAGCCGTTTTAGCAGAAAAGCCAGCGGAAGGATCAGGAAGGCTACATTGGCTCCACTGACAGCCATAATGTGAGTAAGGCCTGCATTGCTGAACGCCTCCTGCACCTCTTCCGAGAGTCCCTCCCTGTAACCGATCAGCATCCCATTCATCAACCCTGCCTGCTGGGGCGGCAAACTATTCTCAATCACATAAATAATCCTTTTCCGTATACTCAAGCCCATCTGAACCAGGAAATTGCCCTTTTTACCCTTTCCCGCCTCAATAGTATAGGGATAGGCAAATACCGATGCTCCAACGACTTTTTGCATGAGATATCTGCGGTAATCAAAGCCTCCCGGGTTCCTCACGCCTGTTGGAAGCGAAAGTACACCTTCGAACTCAATTTCCCTTCCAAAATCGAAAAAACTTCCATCCTCCCCTTTCACCGTACTTAAAAGCAGTTTGCCACCGGTTCGCACAGGCACTCCGTAGTAGCCCAGCCTTACAGTATCGGCCCTGATGATATAGGTGACCCGTTCGCCCTTAAATTCCGGCTCTGAGGCAATATATCCATGCACCGCGACCTCCTTGCCTTCAAAAGCTTCGAACCTGCCATCCTGCAGCCGGTCAATGAGGATGAATTCCATCGAGCCCAGAAGAAAAAATACAAGCATGCCAACCGGCACAAAAAAACTGCCCCTCCGCAGTAAACCAAAAGCGAAGAAGCAGGATAATATCAACAATGCAAAACAAACTGCTGCAAGGATCGAATTAGACAGAAATGAAACAAGAATTCCAATAATCATCATAATGCAAAAAGAGACGACGGGTCTTTTTAAAAGAAGTTCCATACCAGTACCCTTTTTGCATTTATTGTATACTATTATATTTTATCTGTAAATATTTTACATTATTTCCTGTTACTTTGTCAGATAATCTCTGGCACGCATATAGCATTTGCTGTAGAAGCTGTCACTCAGACTGCTTATCATGACTCTTCTGTGTCCGCTGCCGGAGGAAGCATGTATGAAATTGTTATTTCCGATATATATTCCCACATGCCTGATTGCATTTAGTCCGCCGTTCGTGTCGAAGAATACCAGGTCACCGGGCTTCAGATCCGCTTTCTTTACTGCTGTTCCGCCATTGCCCATATCCCTGGAGACTCTTTCGAGCGTGATGTCAAAATGTTTGAAAACATAACTTACAAACCCTGAACAGTCAAATCCCTTTGGTGAAGAACCGCCCGATACATATTTGACTCCGATGAATTTCTTTGCATATGCGACGATCTCCTGCCGTTGATCACTGATTTTATCACCGTCTGCCACATTGGCTGCGCCATCGCCTTTGTTAGCTTCGACCGCTTTACCTTCATTCTCCTTAGTCACTGTAACAGGTGCCTGTACATCGGTAGTCAGACCTCTTGATACCGTATTGCTCCTGACTGACAGGAATTCCTTGTTTACCCAGCCGAATCTCTCATTCCCAATCGAAATGCGGTACCAATCGCCGGAGCGTTCATAAATGTCAACCTTCGCTCCTTTTTCCAGTTTCGTGAGAATCTCTGAGGATTTATCCGGTTTCGACCTCACATTGACAACATCGCCCGAAACTGTGCCGGTGGAAGTAACCTGATCACGGATAATGACATAATTGTCATTGATCCATCCGGTCGCATCATTGAAGCTGACCTTGAACCAATCGCCTTCACTTCCGAGTACAGACACTTTTTTACCCTTTTCAAGCTGTGCCAGGACTTTTGCTGAGGTATCCGGAGTTGCCCTTAGGTTGACAATGTCACCTGTAATAATGCCTGTCTTTGCAGACACAGCGGAAACTGTTACAGATAAAAGGAAAATGGTCAGAATAATTACCGGAATTGATATAAGTGACTTCTTAACTGTTGGCATAAAGCCCTCCTATATATAGCTTCCGAAGTTAGCTGCCGGGTGCGGGTGATAGGATCACCCTACCATCCATGGAAATCTGGTAAATTCGGAAACATAATATTTCCCGCATTTCCCTGATGCCCGCTGGATGGATTAACCCCTATAATGGTTCCTCCGTACTCCCTCTCAGGAGATTCAGCATTTTTTTACAGCAAATTATACCGCTGTATGAATATTATACCGATATGGTAGAAGTTTGTCAAACGAGGAAGATCGCTTTTATTTGCGTATTATGTAAACATAATGACTTAATCCGGCCTTACAGCCTTTCATAGATTTTTATTCATGATTATGACCTCATATGGTGATGAGTCGCCAAAAAGCATCTTTGAAAACCTACCGGTTTCATAAAATCCCAGCTTTAACCAAAATTGCACACCAGCCTTATTCTTCTCAACAACAGATAGTAAAACGTTTTTGATACTGTAGGTGACTTTACATCGTTCGCACATCAAACCTATGGTCATGCGCCCTATCCCCCGGCGTCTGAATTGCGGCAAAATAGCAATAAGCTTTATCCATAGCGAATTCTTAAGTACAACACCTGACAGGACTCCAATCAGTTTAGGAGCAGCACTGTCCGGACTATTCAGGAATATTCCGATAAAAAATTCATTTTTGCTGGTTTCAAGTCTATTCAGCTTGAGTTCGATATCGTCTGAAGTCACAGTGAATGTTATACCTGTTGCATATTTATATCCGTCACTGTATCCGTCACTGTAATTATACAGTTCCACAATTGTATCCAACCCTTTCCGATCTATCGGTCTGATTGAAACAACATCGCCATCCGCCCCCATTTCAATCATAAACGCCCCCCATAATTTCAAGACTGTCCAAGATAACCTAGCAGTGCCTTTGCATTTTCAATGGCTTTACCTTTCGGGTGATTGTTAAAGGAAACAAGGGTGACACCGGACCCATCCTCCAGCTCCCGCAGCCTGTTTACCCACTCAAGCAGTTCACTCGCGCCATAAAGATAATCATACCTGTCAGAGCCCTCACCTGTGTACCATTTCTCTGCATTCCTTCCGTGAAATCTGATATACGCCGTTTTGGAAGTAACTGCCGTAACATTGCCAATCAGCCCACGTAAACCTGGTTCGTCAACACAGACGAAACCCAGGTCTTCCTGCTTCAGCATGTCAAATACATCTTTCCTGATCCATTCTCTGTTCCTGAATTCTATACTAAGCTCATATTCCTGGAACTGTTGTCTCAGAGCCTTCAGATAATCCACACTTTCAGTGCTGTGATGGAAGGAATACGGAAATTGTACCAGAATACAAGCCAGCTTGTTGCTCTGTACGATTGGCCCCAGCGAATATTTAAACTTTTCCGCTTCTTCTCTTCCTGATGTTCTTTCATGTGTAAAGCCACTAAAAAGCTTGATGGCAAACCTGAAGTCAGCTGGCGTTTTTTTGTCCATTCCTTCAAACAGCTTGAGACCAGGCATATGATAATAGGTTGAATTCACCTCCACAAAATTGAAGTGGAGCGCGTAATATTCCAGCATACCGGTTGATTTCAGCCCTTCCGGATAAAACGGTCCAACCCAGTCCGTGTATGAATAGCCCGCTGTTCCTACCTTGATCATATTCCGCCTCCAACATCCTGCAGCACCTTACAATATTATACCATTAAAAAAATGATTTTACCGCAAAAAGCCATTCCTGGACTTGAAAGGCTTTTTGCAGTGCAATCAACCCGCAGAAAGGAAGGAAAATGTGTCAAATGCCTTAAAAATCACCTTTAACCATCTATTAACTCCGGTTATGCTCCATATTTGCACTACAACATATTTTTCACAATTGATAAATCCTTTTCCATTAGGTATACTATAAATGGAAACAGGCTGATTAACTTAGCCTGTTTACTTATTACCTTCCGGCAGGAGATGCATAATGGATTTAAAAGAACTCTATTCAGGCTTTGCCGCAATTAACATTAAAATGCTGCTGATGTTCCTAATCGGACTTGCATTGATTTATCTGGCGATCAAAAAGGACTACGAACCCATGCTGCTCCTCCCCATAGGCTTTGGAGCGATACTGGTCAACCTTCCTCAATCGGTCGTCAAGTTCGCCTCCGCGAACGTCCTTGATCCTTTTGTCACAGAGTTTGTCAGAAGCAACCCGGGATCAAGAGCGCTGTTTGAAAACAACATGCATTTTTTGTTTGACGATTCCGGACAAGCCTTTCGTGTAGAGCCGGGCGTACTTGAAATATTGCTCAATTCAGGTATACTTACTGAATTGTTTCCGGTTCTCATATTTATAGCAATCGGTGCGATGATTGATTTCACTCCATTGTTCAGAAATCCTGTTATGATTTTTTTTGGTGCGGCCGCTCAGTTTGGAATATTTGCAACACTGCTTGTGGCGCTGGCTCTCGGCTTTGACCTGAAAGTCGCTGCTGCAATAGGAATCATCGGTGCGGCGGACGGCCCGACAGCAATATACGTGGCAGGTAAATTTGCCAAGCAATACTTCGGCCCCATATCCGTAGCAGCCTATTCATATATGGCCCTCGTTCCCATCATACAGCCGCCTGTCATAAAGCTGCTGACTTCAAAAAAAGAGCGTTTGATAAGAATGGACTATAAGGATGAAAAAGTATCAAAAACTGTCCTGATTCTATTTCCAATAATCGTAACCATCATTGCAGGTCTGGTTGCTCCGATCAGCGTTCCGCTCGTCGGCTTCCTCATGTTCGGCAATCTTATCCGTGAATGCGGTGTTCTCGAAAGACTTTCTAAATCAGCACAAAATGAACTTGCCAACCTTGTAACGCTGCTGCTGGGCTTGACAATCGGTTCGACCATGCTTGCCGAGAACTTTTTAAAAAAGGAAACCCTTCTGATCCTGCTTATGGGTCTGGTTGCCTTTGTATTTGATACGGCAGGCGGTGTACTATTTGCAAAGTTCCTGAATCTGTTCCGTAAAGCAAAAATAAACCCAATGATCGGCGCTGCAGGTATCTCTGCATTTCCGATGTCTGCAAGAGTGATACAAAAGATGGCGAAGGATGAAGATCCCACGAATTTCATCCTGATGCAATCCGTGAGTGCAAACGTTTCTGGACAGCTGGGTTCCATCATAGCAGGCGGTCTTATTCTTGCCCTCGTACCGTTACTGCTTCATTAATTCCACTGCAGGTTTGATGAATTGATCCGTCCCGCTGGCGAGGGAACATCATGAAGGATTCACCGGAAGAATGAAATATGGGAGGAAACAGAATGCTGAATTTTATAAAAAACATTACAGACCCGAATATAATGGGACCGGGGTTACTGGTCACACTTGGCGGTATGTTGGGCGTTTTCATCGTACTGATCCTTTTTTATCTGATCATAAAGCTTTTGATCAGGCTGTTCCCTTACAAGTCTGAGGTCTGATAAACTATGAAAAGGGTATTGATGATAGTCTATTCCCTTCCTCCTCATAAATATCCAGGGACAGAAAGGGTCGTCAACTTTATAAATTCACTGCAGGACTATGGCTGGGAGCCTGTTATTCTCACACGCAAAGCTGGGGCTGATTCTTTGGAGGAACAGACCCTGCAGGTGCTGGAGGACATTGATATCATAAGGACCGACTACCATGTCATGGCTGGATTTCCACGTGTCATTCAGTCCACAGTGAGGTTACTGACCTCGCTGCTGCTGCCTGACGGACAAAGGTTGTGGGAATTTCTGTCACGAAGGAAGGCAATGCAAATCGCAAAAAATGGAGGCGTTGATCTGGTTTATACGGTTTCTCCTCCCTTCAGTTCTCACCTTATCGGCCTGCGGTTGAAGAAAAAACTTCGAAATCTGCCATGGGTGGCAGATTTGAATTTCGAGAGCACTACCGTCAGGAACTATGAAAAAAGTCTGTTGGCCAGGATAACGGCAAACGCGGATCTGATCATACATGGAGAGGCGGATATCCTTACGCAGGAGTTGTCGGAAGTTTTTGAAAAAGCCTGCAGAGCCGTAGTTGCCAAAAAATTAGGAGGTTTGCCATGAAAATCGTTCACATGATAGGCGGCGGTGATATAGGTGGTGCAAAGACACATGTATTGTACCTTTTAAAGGAATTGTCGCGGCATATGGAGGTAAAGCTCATCAGCCTCCGTCCCGGAATCTTTGCAGACGATGCACGCGCACTCGGAATTGATGTGACGGTTGTCAAGTCCGGAAACATCTTTGCCGACATACGAAAAGTTACAAAAATGATCAGGGATGGCGGATATGATATTATCCACTCCCATGGCGCAAAGGCCAACATGTTTTCACTGGCTGCAAGAGGCAAGGGTAGTCCTCCCACCGTTACGACCGTACACAGCGATTATCGCCTGGACTATATGCACAGCCTGGTACGGCGCATGACAATAGGTCTCACCAATTCAATCGCTTTGCGCTTCATGCACAATTACATAGGCGTTTCCAGTAATTTTAAAGAAATGCTCGTCAGCAGGAGGTTCAATCCTCTTGACATCTATGTGCTGTATAATGGAATGGACTTTTCTGTGCCTGTTGCCAATTATTCCCGTGAAAACCTGATTAAAAAATACAATCTGGATATCACGAAGGACGATGTGATCGTGGGCATCGCAGCAAGGCTTTATCCAGTAAAAAGCATTGATACGATCGTCAGGGCGGCACGCCTGGTCAAGGATGTGAATAGTCGGGTAAAATTCCTCATCGGCGGTGACGGAGAAGACAGGAAGCAGCTTGAGGCCCTGACAGCAAGTCTCGATCTGGCTGACACCGTATTCTTTCTCGGCTGGCTCGATGATCCCAATGAACTGATGAGCAGTATCGATATCAGTGTGCTTACGTCCATCAGTGAAAGCTTCCCCTATTCCATACTCGAAGGCGCTCGGTTCAAAAAGGCAACGATCAGCAGTCATGTAGGCGGCATTCCGGATCTTATAGAAAATGGGAAAAACGGCTATATGTTTGAACCTGGAGATTACAAGCACTTTTCGGAGCTCATCGTCGAATTGGCTGAGGACGAAAGTAAACGGATACTAATGGGCGAGAACCTTTATGAAAAGTCACTGAAGGATTTTTCCGTAGAAAGCATGGCAAAGACACAATGGGATATCTATCGCCAGATACTTGACAAGCAGGCAATGTTAAAAAAGGGCAGGAAACTTTATGATGCAATTATCCTGGGCTATTACGGCTTTAGAAATATTGGCGACGATGCTCTGCTGATGTCGATCATAAAGGATTTGAAGATATATAAGCCCAATATAAGGCTGCTCATTCTGTCAAAAGACCCTGCGGGAACTTCGAAGGATTTTCAGGTCGCCTCCATCAACAGGATCAGCATACTCCGCATTTTTCAGGCTATGAAAAGCTCGAAAGCTTTCATATACGGAGGTGGCAATTTGCTTCAGGACAATACCAGCACACGTTCGCTGTTTTTTTATCTCAGTACGGTCTGGCTTGCAAAGAAGCTCAAATTGAAGGTCATGATCTATGCGAACGGGATCGGACCTCTGAAGAATAGCCTGAACAGGATATTGACAAAGAAAATCATTAACAAGGTTGATGTGATAACACTTCGGGAAAAACTGTCCTTCTCCGAATTGGAGCATATGGACATCAGCAAGCCCCATATACTTCTCACTTCAGATGCCGCACTTACAGTAACAGAGGGCAGACCTGCAATTGATACGAATATTCTGGATTACCTGCAAATCAAAAAAGGAATACCTTTGCTCGGTATATCTCTCAGGAAATATCCCGGGCATGAGAAATTCGAACATGAAAAATATGAAACTGTAATCGCACAGGCGGCTGATCATATTGTTTTAAAATACGGCGCATATCCGGTATTCATTCCAATGCAATATCCTGAAGACATAACCATATTGGAGAATGTCGCAGCAAAAATGCAGAATAAAAGCTTCATCATCAAGGAAAAGCTCAATGTTTACCAAACCTACGACCTTATTTCCAAGACTCACATGCTCCTTGGAATGAGGCTGCATGCACTGGTATTCTCGGCTGTTGCCGCCGCGCCTATGGTCGGCCTTGTATACGATCCTAAAATCCAGGGTTTTCTTGATTGTATTAAACAGCCCTCTGCAGGCGATGTGAGAGTACTTGAATATGAAAATCTGATAAAACTGACGGATCAGGTTTGGGAAAGCCATGATGAGATATGCAGGCAGCTTGAGGCTGATATGCCTGTGCTGAAGGAAAAAGCACGTGAAAATGCAAAAGTCGCTGTCGATTTGATTTCTTCCGCTGCTCAGGAACATTGACCGGGGCTCTCTCTTTCTATCCTCCGAATTCGTTGAATCGAATAGCTCTTCAACACACTCTTTATATTCCCGCTCAAAAAGCTCACCCTTAGCATTCTATGAATGTCACTGTATATCTCATTTCATAAAAGTAAAAGCGAGACTCGCTGGATGAAACACGAGACTCGCTTTTGCCTAATTTCAAATTGTTAACTTCAACATAATCCATAATTAACCTATAGTTAATCTTGCCATAAACTTATCCTGCTAGACTTAAATAAAGGAGTTGAGGAAGATGGTAAGAATGAAAAGTCCAATTGCCTTCAGGGAATGGTTGCTCATAATGGGTATTGTTTTACTTGCCGGCGCAGGTTTTTTGCTGCTGGAACAAATACCTTTTTTCAACAATCTCTTTAATATATTAGGGGATTGTATGCCGGAAGAATATATTTCATAATTAATTTGACACAGAACCTTTGCCTTTTGTTACCTTCATAAAATGCTTGTGGCCGCCTGAAAGGTTGTATACTTGCTTGAAGCCGCTATTCATAAGAATATTCTGGGCGGCATTGCCCGTTACTCCCTTATTGCAATAGGTTACTGTAACAGCATTCCTGTCCAGTTCATCCATTGAATTACGTAAACCTTCATGCGGCATATTAACTGCATTCGCAATATGGTTCTGTTGATACTGCTTGGAAACCCTTGCATCTATAATATTAACATTATCGCCTGCCTCAAGCCTGTTTGCCAATTCTTCCGCCGTAATAAGCTTTCTGCCACGCTCAATTTCATTAGTCAGAATCATCCCTGTATACATGACGGGATCTTTCGTTGTCGAATAGGGCGGTGCATAGGCCAGGTCAAGATGAAACAAGTCCTGAACTTTTCCACCGTAAGTCATCGCAGTGACAAAAACATCAATCCGTTTATCCACCCCGGCTTTACCAATGATCTGAACACCCAGCAGCCTTCCGCTTTTTTTATCCGCCACGGCTTTGATCAGCATTTCTTCCCCATGGAAATACTCCGGTTTGTCCGGTTTTATATTATGGCAGACTGCCACATCATATCCTTCCTGCCTGGCTTCTCTTTCTGTCAGTCCTGATAGTGCAACAGTATGATCAAATATCTTGAATATGCCTGTTCCAAGTATTCCTCTGAACTCCAGATCACCGCCTGTTATTTGATCGCCTGCAATCCTGCCCATCTTGTTGGCGGTTGATCCCAGGGGACGATAAAAAGCCTTTCCTGTGATGAGAGAGTAAGTTTCTGCGCAATCTCCACAGGCATAGATGTCTTTTACGCTTGTTTCCATCCTGTTGTCAACCTTTATTGCTCCTGTTACTCCGAGCTCAACTCCCGCCTTCCTTGCCAGTTCTACGTTCGGGCGGATGCCAGCGGCAACTATGACCATATCTGTCTCAATTTCATTTCCACTTTTCAGCAGGGCCTTTTTAGCAACCTCTTCACCGCTCAGTTCCAGAATTGAATCTTCCAGATATACCTGAATACCATTTTTTACGACTACATCCCTTAAGTATATTGAAATGTCATTATCCAGCGGTTTCATCAAATGGTCTTCCATTTCTACGACAGCTGCTTCCATGCCGAGCTTTTTCAAATTTTCCACCATTTCAAGTCCAATGAATCCAGAACCTATAATCAACGCCTTCCTGGGTTTTGTTTGTTCAATATAGCTTTTAATTGCATCAGCGCTTCGGACATTTCTCAATACAAAAACATTCTTTTTTTCGGCACCCTTTATTGGCGGTAAGACAGATCTGGCGCCAGTGGATACAACTAATCTGTCATAGCTTTCGGTAAAAATAACAGATGAAGAAAGATCTTTTACTGTTATGCTTTTTTCATCAGGACTAATACTTAATACCTGATGTCCCGTATATATATCAACGTTATATTTACTCTTGAAAAAGGCAGCATTTCTGGGCACCAATTGCTCCCTGCCCTCAACTTCGTTCCCAATATAATATGGCAATCCACAGGCTGAATAGGAAATATCGCTGTCCATCTCATATATTTTGATTTCCGCAGCTTCATCATTTCTGCGCGCCTTGGCTGCTGCTGATGTGCCTGCTGCTACGGCCCCAATTATCAGTATTTTCATATAACCCCCAAATTTATGTCTGGATGCATTTGTTTGGCTGATCTGTTAAATTTCCATAATTACACAGACATAAATTTCTCTTTCAGATAATAAGTTGATTATCTTATATATACCAACACTTAAGAAAATTAATCTGACAAATATTATCTTCTTTTCATTTTAATATGCACCATGAAGGTAATTCGCAGTCAGTTCCGACTGCGGCTTCAGGAATACCTCCTGCGCCGGTCCCTGTTCTTCGATTTTGCCCTGATAAAAGAAAGCCACATGGTCTGCTATTCTTGTTGCCTGTTGCAGATTGTGCGTCACAATGACAATGGTATAGTTCTTTTTCAGATCCGTCAGTAAATTCTCTATTTTAAATGTAGAAATATGATCCAATGCGGAACAGGGCTCATCAAGCAAAAGGATCTCCGGTTCGAGCACAAGCGATCTGGCGATGCAAAGCCTCTGCTGCTGGCCGCCGGATAACCGGAGCGCAGATTTGTGAAGGCGGTCCTTTACTTCCTCGTATAAGTTGGCTGCCTGCAGCTTTTCGCTGATAATCTGCCTGACGCGGCTGTTGCTGATCCCTTGCATATTTTCCACAATAGGCAGCCTGAGGTTATCGTATATGGTCATGGGGAAAGGATTTGGCTGTTGGAACACCATTCCGATTCTCCTTCGGGTATTGATCGGACTCTGGCTGACGTTATACAAATCTTCACCATGAAGTGTTATTTTCCCTTCCAGCCGGAAACCTGAGACGATATCATTCATACGGTTAAAACATTTTAAAAGTGTTGTCTTGCCGCATCCGGAAGGTCCGATAAAAGCGGTGATCCTGTTTTTCGGTATTGCAATGGTCACATCCTTCAGCGCCTGCGTGCCCGAATACCATACATTCACATGATCTGTCTGAAGAGCGATACCTGCATCCCCGGCATCCTCGATATATCTGTCGGTTACCTGGCTGAAATCAATATTTACCGCTGCCATATTATCATTCCTCTCTTATTGTTTTGTTCATACTACCAATCAGATCGGCGAAAAAATTCAATGCTACAATAATGATAATCAAAATAAGCGATGCTCCGAATGCCAGGCCAGGCATATTCAGCTCACCTGCAGGAGATACAAAATAAATATAGGAAGTCAGTGTGGAGCCGGAATTCTTTAGAGTGCTGAGCCATTTCTCCGGACTCCACCATGGCTGAAGACCGGTCATCCGGATGGATCCGCCCAGCGCAAGCCAGACGATGGCAGTATCGCCGATTATTCTGCCCATGCCAAGAATAACGGCAGTGATGATACCATTTTTAGCGGAGGGTAAAATAATCTTTACTATCGTATGCCATTTGCTTGCACCAATTGCCAGAGATCCCTCCCTATAGGACTGTGGAATGACCTTGATCGCTTCCTCGCAGGTTTTAATGACAAATGGCAATACCATAACCGCCATTGTAATACCGGCTACAAGGAAGGATCGTCCAAAGGCTTTACTGACACCTGTGCCCTCTACCATCGAACTCATAAATCCAAGTTGAGGAAGGCTGAAAATAGTGAGTCCGAAAATACCGATGACAACGGTGGGAACACTTGACAGCACATCAATACCTAATCTGAAATATTTCGCCAGGGGGTTTCTCTCCGAATATTCCGATAAATAAATCGCAGTTGCCAGGGCCCATGGGAAAGCAAAAACAATACCGATGAGCGTCAACAGCAGCGTTCCGATGATAGGAGAAAGGATCCCACCCATGCTGGCTTCATCAGATCCTGGTAACGGATCGGTAAAGATGAGCTTTGGGCTGATATGTGATATGCCATTGACAAAAATATAACCAATCATCGCCATGCACAATACGATGGTTAGAATGGATGAGAACCAGGAAAGCCACTGGCCGAAATATTCCTTATAAATTCTGTTAAACAAGTCCCTGCCTCCTTTTTACCGCATATTCCACAACCCTGGTCGATATGCTTAATATTGTCGTAGTAAGCAGCAGTACAACGCCGCAGCCGAACAATGCCGACTCAATGGACGGAACAGACATGGCCTCCGACTTGTTAACGATAGCGGATGCAAGAGTAAGAACAGGTGTCAACAGGAAGCCCGTACCATTGGCCGGATTTGGAATATGTCCAACACCTCCGGTAACCATCGAGAGTGCGATCGCCTCTCCCATAGCTCGTCCCATACCAAGTACCGCGCCTGCCAGAATGCCGGATTTGGCTGAAGGCAGCACCACCTTGACAATGGAGCGCCAGCGTGATAATCCAAGAGCAAGTGAAGCCTCCATGTACTTTTTGGGTACTGCATTGATAGCGTCTACACTGAGAGCTACAATGATCGGCAGGATCATGAGACTGAGAACCAGAATACCGGCGAGGAGACTTTTCCCGTCCATTTGGAAGAATTGGATGTATTTTAACTGCAGTTCGGTTGTGACAAAGGTTTTTTGTATGAATGGGATGACAACCAGCATGCCGATCAAGCCAAAAAGAATGGAGGGAATCGCAGCAAGAAGCCTGATTACCGATTGCAGAAATTTTCTTGTCCACATAGGGGATAATTCAGAGATGACGACTGCCGTACCAATACCCATGGGAACTGCCAGTAATAAAGCACCCAATGTAGTCAGCAATGAACCGGCCAGAAGCCCAAGCACACCGAAAACCCAAGTCTGCTCGTCTGGAAGTGCGACAAAGGAATCCGCCACCTGTTGGTCGAAGCCTGTTTTTGTAACAAAACCAACGCCGCTTTTTGAAAAGACGCCAAAGGATTTTTGAATGATAAAGATAAATATAAATACAATCATCAACGCGCTCATTACTGTCAAAAACAGAATTATCTTTTCCGCTATTCCATCAATGAGCTTTGCACGTCGAATACAGGATTGTTCCTTACTATGACTCACAGACATTGAAATGCGCTCTGCGATTTGACCTTGTTCCATACTGCACCACCTTTTTTCTTAAAAAACATATGTCGGTATTGTATTGTCCCTGTTTTAGAACTTCCAAAGGCACCAGGCTTCTGCCTGATGCCTTTGGAGACTTATATGGGATATTTACTTTGAAGTAGCTGCATATTTGTTTCTCAATTCGATATAAGCGTTATCAGTCAGGATCTTCTGGCCTTCCGTGCTGCGTACATAGTTTATGAAAACTGCACTCAGACCAGTGGGAGTTCCCTGTGTCAGCATTACAAGAGAACGGGTATACGGCCAGATCATTGCATTGACATTATTGTCCGTGCAATCAATCCCTTCAACTGCTACAGCATGAACTGTCTTGGGATCAATATATCCGTAGGAATCATATCCAATAGCATTGGGATTCGACATTACCGCCTGTGCAAGTGCGCCGCTGGAGATGGAAGGCGTGAAGGTTGCAGGGACTTTTGCTTTGGAATCGATCGCCTTGATAGCCAGATCAAAGAAGGAAGCAGCAGTACCGGAGGTGGATTCACGAACCTGCACCAGAATGGGTGCGTCATTTCCGCCGACATCCTTCCAGTTGGTGATTTTCCCGGTGTAAATATCAAATACCTGCTGTTTGGTAAGATTCTTGACCGGATTTGCCTTGTTGAGGATGACAGCAATGGCATCACTGCCGATAAATGTCTGGACTAATTTAGGATAGGTTGCCTTTTGTGCATTGGTCAGCGCTGCGGAACTGTTGCCTATATTGACTGTACCTGCAACTGCGTCCTTTACGCCAACACCGGAACCACCGCCTGCTACGGTTACTGTCAGTCTGCCTTTGTTCATATCCATCAATTTTATAGTTGCTCCATCAGCTACAGGCTGTATAGTAGTGGATCCGCTGATCTTCAATGAACCGGTCATTTTTGAAAAGTACTTGATGTTTACACTTTTTGAAGCACTAACATATGTAACATCTGCGCCGAGGCTTTCCGCTACAAAGCGGGCAGGGACAAAGGTTCTTCCAGAAAATCCCCTCATCGGGATATCCATGGCAACCGACTTTCCATCTACCATGGCATATCTGTTGTTGAGTTCCATCTGCAGTGTGTGGTCTGCCGTTTTAATCACAACTCGTTTGGTAGCATTATCATAGTCTACTATTCCGCCGAGTGCCTCACCGATAGCCCTTACAGGAATCAGTGTGAAGTTGTCTTCAAACCTTGGAGCCTGATCGACTGCCAGTACTTTACCATCCAATACGATTTTTACTGAATCATCTGCTGCCGAAGCAACAAGTCCCATTCCAAGTACCAATGAAAAAACCAGTGCAAATACCATAAGAATCCTAAATTTCTGCATACTAATAACCTCCTATTTTTTTGGGGAATTTATCTTACAAACAGATTATAATAAGCCAACGTTATGATTGTATAAAAACGGAATTAATTCGCTGTTAAGAATTGTTAAGATTTTTATAATTTTCTTAACAATTATTCAATATGGAAGCTGCTGCACTTCTTCTCCTTGCATTTTCTTTTGATTCGGCTGGAGTACTCCGAAAGCTGGTAAATGTCGTTAAAAGAGCGCTCTTTATTGCTTATGCCAGCAATGGAAAGAGTCATCAAACCAAATTCTTCTACCTTGCCATGTCGGTTCCCGGCAATTAACACACCTCTTTCCAGATCAGATTCTGAGTAAAAGCCGGTAATTCCACGGTCAAAAGAATCCAGTATCGTTTTGCAGATGTCATCGGCAGTATGTGATTTGATAATGGCAATGAAATCGTCTCCTCCGATATGTCCGATGAAATGACTGCAACTGCATTCGGAAGATAATATGTCCACCAGCTTTACTGCAAGAAATTGCAGCACCCTGTCGCCTTTTTCAAAGCCGTAGATATCATTATAAACTTTGAAATTGTCGATATCGAAATAAAGTACCGTATATGGGCTGGTATCCCTTATGAGATAGGATAGTTTCTGTTCGATCAGCATATTGCCAGGCAAGCCGGAAAGAGGATTCAAATGTCTTGCATAATTAACCTCCAGCTCCGTTGTCTTTTCCAGAAGATCCTTAACAGTCACAATGCCATAGTAGGAATTATCCCTGGTTACAATAATGTAGTCATACAGACATTCTTCATTTCTGGCTACTGCCATTTTGGAAACAATATCGATGGTCGTTTCAAAATCCACACAAAGTGGCCGGTTATCCATTAATATACTGACGGGTCTGTTGACATAAAGTGCATAGCCATATTGTGTTCCCAACCTGGAGTAAAACTTCTCCTTCATAACAAGTCCGACGAGAATCCCGTCATCCACAACCGGAATGCCGTGCAACGCCGGATTACTGTTAAATGTTTCAAGCACTGAAAGCCCGGTGCTTCTGGAACCCACAGTTATGTTTCTGCGGCAGATGTCGCCTACGAAAACGGTAGTAGGTCTATTGACATACAACTCCTTTTTCTTGGCATTCTTTAAACTGATATGTATTTTTAGATCATTATTAATATCGGCAATTTTTTCAGACGGTTTTTGTATGAAATACCCCTGGCCGTAATCGATACCGATATCTATCAGCGTATTCAGTTCATTCTCTGTTTCAATTCCTTCTGCAATCAGTTTGATATCAGTGACCATACAAAACTCGAAAAAGGTCTTTATCAATGCGTATTTCAAACCGTCCGTGTCAATGTTACGGATCAGGTTTATATCCAGCTTGATAAAGTGAGGATGTATGTCTGTGATCAGCTTCAGGCCTGAATATCCGGAGCCTGCATCGTCAATGGCAATTTTATACCCCTGATCCTTGTAATTATTGATCAGCTTGTTGAAGCTCTCGATATTGACGGCGGCACTTTTTTCGGTAATTTCAAACACGATATTTTCCGGGCTGATGTTGTACCTGCGCAGAAAATCTTTTGTGAAACCTTTTCGGAAATTCTCATCCTTTATGATGTGGGGATCCACATTAATAAAGATCAAATCTGTCATGCTGGAACGTGAAACGTTTTCCAACGCCTTCAACCGGCAGAGAAATTCCAGTTCCCATAGTCGTCCCATTGCCCTGGCGTAGTCAAAAAGCTTCTCCGGATTCTCAAAAAAAGATTTTTGCGGACCGCGGCTTAATGCCTCATAACCCAGGATATCTCCATTTCGAAGGGAAATAATCGGTTGGAACACTGTTTTGATTTTCTCATGATTTAATATTTCCATAAATTCATCACCCAATGCTCTTTCTTCTATCCCGTTACTGGCTGCAAGAGGTTGCAGGTAATACTGGGATTGTCTGTTATTGATATTTTCATTGGATATGGTTTTATAAACGGCTGATTCCATAGATGTCTCCTTCTGCATGGCACGAAGTTTAAATTATACCGTCCATAGGATATTTAAAATAGTTATTTTGATCTTCATTAATCCCGGAGACTTTACTGTCATATACAATACAACCGCTGACGAATACCTTACTGATCTTCATGCAATCGGAACTGTCGGCTGTAAGTATAAGATCTGCTCTTTTTCCCCACTCAATGGAACCCAGTCTTTTGTCAAGACCAATTGCTCTGGCGGGGTTTAAGCTGGCCATACCTACTGCGTCAATCAAACGCACCCCATAAAAATGATGAAGTGCATAAATGGACTGCAATATCGTAGGCTTCGCACTGTCGCCGCAAATGATATATATGGAAGGATGACTGATCATATCGTATATGGTCGGGTTATGGAGCGGATGCTTTCCCGCAGTTGTAACATCTGAACCGGGTGCGGAGATTTCAGTTTCACTGCAGACTGACGATGCACCTACGATATAGTATGAATTCAATACTGGCAGGTTTATCCTGAAATGATGGCGGATTATGCCCAATCTCCGGAGTTGTTCCAGCTTGTTGTCACCAGTTTCTTCATATCCGGGTGTCATATGGAATACAGAGGTGATTCCGTGGCTGGACAAGGTTTTTTCAATAGAATAGAAAGATGCATTATCATCAGTGGCAAGCTGTTCATTACTGATATCGATCATACCCGGCAGAAGCCAGCCGCCATTGCCGTCAATAGTGCTGCAGCTTCGGTGGATTTTGCCTGGGGCTGTTCTCCCGACATTCATAATGATTCCGCGCTTCACATAGATAAACCCATTCTCAATAATGCCATACTCAGTTACAATTCTTACATTGTTAATAATAAATGTATTCATTTCACTGAATCCCCGTATCAAATATTCTTAAGATCATTTTATTATCTGAATATTAGCAGAATATTATGGATTGGTTAAATGATGGTTGATGAAATGTTAATTGATGTTGTGGATTACTGCTCATTTGTACGGTCACTAAACCGATAGCCTATGCCACGTATGGTTTCAATATATTCCGGGTTACTGTCATCGTCCTCGATTTTCTGTCGGATATAGCGTATATGTACATCGATTGTCCGGGTCTCTCCATAATAATCGAAGCCCCATATTTTATCCAAAAGCAGCTCCCTGGACAAGACCTTACCTTTGTTAAGCAGCAGCATTTTCAACAACTCGAATTCCTTCAGCGGCATTTCCTTTAGCTGATCATTCTTGTATACTTCGTGCCTGCTCAAGTTCATGACTATATTTCCATGTCTGATAATCTCAATCTCAGCAGGAGCTGCATTCGTCATTCTGCGAAGTATCGCTTTCACTCTGGCAACCAACTCGCGTACGCTGAAGGGCTTTGTCAGATAATCGTCCGCGCCAAGCTCCAAGCCGAGGACTTTATCGAATTCCTCACTTTTTGCTGTAAGCATAATGATCGGAATATTCTTTGTTCCGGGGTTTGACCGCAGCTGTTTGCAGATCTCAAACCCGTCCATTCCGGGGAGCATGAGGTCCAGTATAAATAGTCTCGGGATGGAGCATTGTACTTCTTCAAGAAGACCTTCACCGCTGCCGAATGTAAGCACTCTGTATCCATTCGCTTCGAGATTGTATTTTACCAGTTGCTGTATATGGACTTCATCTTCTACTAAGAAAATCAACTCTTTTGACATCTTAAGCCTCCATCTTAAAGAATGGTACCTGCGGGGTCATCACTGTCTTCTGCGTGTTTATCCATGCCCGATTCTTTATGGAAAAGCCTTGCAAGGCGTTCATGTTCACCGGTTACATTGAACACGACCCATTCGCCGATGTTCGTTGCATGATCCGCCATACGCTCCAGGTATTTTGCTATAAACATAAATTCAATACCCTGTTCAATGCACATTGGATCATTCTTCATCAGATCAATCAGTTCGATAATGATTTTATTAAACAGGTCATCCACTTCGTCATCACTTGCGCAAACCTCTTCAGCAAGCTGGATATCCTGCTTAACATATGCGTCAATGGATTTATTAACCATCAGTTTGGCGAGCTCAGCCATTTTGGGTATGTCAATTAACGGTTTAATGAATTTTTGTCCGGATAACCTGATCGTAATTTCTGCTATATCTGCAGAATGATCAGCTATTCTTTCCATGTCTGTGATGATCTTCAACGCCGTGCTTATCGTGCGCAGATCCTTGGCCAACGGTTGCTGTCGTGCTATCAGGTTTATACACTTCTTTTCGATCCTCTTCTCAAAATCATCAATAATATCGTCATTTCGGAATATCTTCCTTGCCAATTCCACATCCTGATTTTTCAAAGCGAGAATAGTATTATCGATGGATTCCTCAACCATACTTCCCATCTCTATTAAATTCAGGTGCAGATCATCCAGCCCCTGGTCAAATGAATGTCTTGCTACCATAATTCAATCCTCCTTATCCGAACCTTCCGGTAATATAATCTTCCGTTCTTTTATCCACTGGTCTGCTGAATATCTTTTCTGTCAGGTCAAATTCCACGATCTCACCCTGCAGAAAAAACGCTGTCCTGTCGGAAATTCTGCCCGCCTGCTGCATATTATGTGTCACGATAATGATCGTATAGTTTTGCTTCAGTTCATCAATCAAATCTTCTATTTTCAATGTGGATATAGGATCGAGTGCAGAAGTCGGTTCATCCATTAAAACAACTTCCGGGTTTACGGCAAGGACCCTGGCGATGCAAAGTCTCTGCTGCTGTCCACCGGAAAGTCCCAGCGCACTTTTTTTCAGGCGGTCCTTCACCTCATCCCACAGTACTGCATCCCGTAAGCTCTTTTCAACGATTTCATCCAGCCGTGACCGGGATCTTACCCCATGTATCCTCGGCCCGTAAGAGATGTTGTCATATACGGACATCGGAAACGGATTGGGCTTCTGGAAGACCATACCGACCCTTTTTCTCAGATCCACTATGTCACACTGCCCGTAAATGTTCTCGTTATCCATAAACACATTGCCGGTGATCCGGACACCGGGTATCAGATCATTCATCCGGTTCAGCGTCTTGAGAAAAGTGGATTTTCCACAGCCTGAAGGTCCTATCAGAGCAGTCACTTGCAGTTCAGCAATGTTGATGTTAATATTTTTCAACGCTTGCACATCACCATAAAATAGGTTTAGCTGCTCTATTTCAAATTTTTGCATATTCATTTGTCCAGCCTCCTGGCAGGTACATTACAACCCCCAGGATAATACCTTCCATTTGTATTTTGAATATTTCTTTGCAGACTTCCGCAGATATACCGGAAGGGTAACAAACTGGTGTAGTCTGTTACCCTGGATTCATGGGCGAGCAGTTGACGCAGTCAACCACCAGTCCTGGCATAATCTTTGGCAGATATCCATGTATAGTTGCCGGCCTTCAATTATTTGACTTTGATATATTTGCTGCCTACGACTTCCTGACCTTTATCACCAAGAATGAAGTCAAGGAATGCCTGAACCTCTGGTCTGATCTCTCCTTTGGTAAGCATCAGGAACGGTCTGGATATTGCATAAGTTTTGTTTTTCACATTTTCCACTGTACATTCGACACCATCAAGAGTCGCTTTTTTGATGCTGGTATCAACAAATCCAAGAGAAGTATAGCCGATCGCATTATCTTTAGAGGCAATATTAGCTTTTATTGCTCCGTTGCCGTCTCCGACAAGCGCATCACTTCTGATGAAAGAAACCGTTTTGTCATCCTTCTTTTCCTGGAGCTTCATCAGTTCTTCAAAGGCGGATCTTGTACCGGAACCTTCCTCACGTGTTACTACAAGAATCTCCTGATCCTTACCGCCAACTTCCTTCCAGTTTTTTATCTCACCCTTGAAGATTTTCTGTACCTGTTCCGAAGTCAAATTGGTGACAGGATTGGATGGATGCATTACTACGGCAATACCGTCGTATGCAATGATGTGTTCGGTAATGCCGGTTTTTTCCTCTTCCTTCAATTCACGGGAAGAATTGCCTATATCGGATACACCGTCGGTCACATCCTTGATTCCCTGGCTGGAGCCGCCGCCCTGTATTTCTATGTTGACACCGGACTCGGATTCGTTAAATATGTCAGCAAGATCTTGTGCCAGAGGCTGTACGGAAGTGGATCCGGAAATAGTGACAGTACCTGAAAGGGTTCCTGCTGTGCCCGTACCGTTATCTGCTGCAGGAGTCGGCTGCGAAGAAGTACCGCAGGCTGTGAATATTATGGCTGAAGATATTACGAGAGCTACTGCGGTTATTGCTTTTTTAAATTTCATTTTCATTATGAACCTCCATGAATACGTTTTATTTTGTTAACCTATTAGGTATAGTTTAATAATATTGTATATTGTTTAAGTTAAAATTAATCCCGTGTTAATTATGGGTTAATGTTTGCAGTTCAATCCTGGCTGAACACAAATAAACTGCATTTTCACCGAACAGCCTCAAGTCTTGAACCTCCCAAGTGAATCTGATAATTTGGCAGAAGTATTATCCAGTTCACTGACATAACTTACAAGCAGATTGATTCGTAGATCCTGGTCGTCTATGGAGGCGGATAGCTCCTGGGTCGATGCAGCGGTCTCCTGAGAAATTGCAGATATTTCACTGATGGCCTTTATCGCATCTTCCTTGTGCTGCTCCATGTCGGAGGTTTTTGTTTTAATATCATACACCTCTGCATTAAAAGCATCCATTACAGAGGATACACTGTCGAAAGCGGATATCGTTTCAGAAAGCGCTTCATTCTGAACTTTGAGCATATTTTCTGCAGAGGAAGCATTCCTTGAGGTATCGGTAATTTTACTGTTTACAAGCTTGATTATATTTTCTGCTTTCAGTACTGATGTGACAGACCGATCAGCAAGTTTTCTTATTTCCTCGGCAATCACTGAGAAGCCAAGTCCTGCATCACCTGCATGAGCGGCCTCTATCGCTGCATTTAGTGCCAATAGATTCGTCTGTTCTGAAATGGAGTGAATTCCCCTTACAAGCTTTCCAATATCCTTTGAATATTCTTTGAGCAAGCGAATGTCAGATATCATTTCTCCTGTAACGTCAGCAGCAATGCTGCATTCAGCTGATAGTTTCCTTATGGAGGCTGATCCGTTTTGAGCAAGGTTCAGAGATTGATTTGAAAGGTTCTCGATCTTTTCCGTACTATCTGCAACCGTCTTCATCTTTGATATTAATTCAAGTATCGTAAATGTTGCAGCTTCCGTTCCGGAAGATTGCTTGTTTGCGCCCTCGGCTATCTGGCGAACCACCTGCATAATTTCGTTTGAAATATTGGAAACATGTGTTACAGTGTTCGATACAACTCCTGTGGATGACACAACACTATGTGTAAAGCTGGTCGCACTTCTTATCAGTTGCCGCATATCATAAATCATCTTTGAGATGCTATGGGCCAGTATGCCAAATTCATCCTTCCTCTCCGAGGGAATCTCCACTGTGAGGTCGCCCTTTGCTGCCTGATCGGCAGATACAGTAACCACGTTGAGGACTTTGCCCGTATGAAATGCAATAAAAATTCCAAGGGCAATTGCCACCAATACAGCTAATACAACTAATAAAATTGTCGTGAGAGCTATACTCCGGGAAGCCGAATAAAGTGTGGAATCAGGCAGCAATCCTATAAGGACGTACCCTGTTGTTCCAAGTCGTGAATAGGTCATCAGATAATTATTGGCTGAATACTCTATATAATCTGAGCCATTTAGGCTTGTACCGTTTATGATCTTCTTAAAAAAAGCCATATCAGGTACCTGCACATTATTTGCTGCCGCTTTCCCGTTCCCCGCAAACACACTGATATCTCTGACATCAGGGCTTACAAGGTGAACCTCCCCGCCGCTTCCAAGCTTTATATTCTCAAGCAGATCTTTTATAAAGTCCAATTTAATATCTATCAGAATAAGAATCTCAGCATCGCCAGACAATTTCCCTTTTATCAATCTGGTTGCATACAGAGAATATTGGCTGTCTTTAGCACTGCTGTATTTATCCAGTTCCGGGTGTGAACCGAGCCACACAATGCCACCGTTTACCCTGTCTGCCTTTTTATAAAAATTGCTTTCTTTGAAAGCATCAAGGCTCATGCCATTGACCGAATATCCACCTGTTGATATTACCTGTCCTGATTGTGTTAAAACCAAAATATCAGAAATAAACGTACTGCTGCTTTTTACATTATTTAAGATACTCTCAACCTCAGCCACATTACTACCATTACCGGATGTTCCCGTGTTACTTGACAAACCCAGAAACGCCTGACTTTGGGCAATCTGAAGAGAGGTACTTTCAATATTCCATAAGAGCAGATCCAGATACCTGTTTGTTTGCTCCATTGTTTGAATGGTCGCGCTTGCGGTTGTTGCTTTTATGGCATTTGCAGATTTGCTTGCGGAAATCATCCCAAGGAGAATGATCGGCAGAATGGTCAACATAAAGGCTGCAACTAATTTAGTTCTGAAACTGATATAACTTGTTCCTGTATTAATTTTCATATCTATAATGCTCCTTTTGTTACATTCACACTTTACTTACCTGCATAAAATGCTTTAATAACAACATTATAGATAATTTTCATTAGTCCCATATTATGTATTTGTTAACTATTCACACCTGGACCTGGCCTTATCTCAAGAAGTATATCCATAAGTTTCAGAATATCCCGCCGTTTCTCAGCATCTCCGCAAATTCATCCGGCACAAATGTTCCATATGATGGCAACCTGAAAAAGCACATAAAAAAAACGCTTATGATAAGCGGTTTTACTTACAATATCGGCTTATCCTGCGTTTTTTCAAATCACTTGCATGTTTTTTGGAATAACCAATTTTTTTGTTTCCATCCTGAAACTTTCCGAAGTGGAATGATCCCTGCAATCTTCGCAGGTCAGGTTGATCAGCCTGAGCTTTTTAAAATCCTTTTCCGGCAAATTGTATATGACGGAATTACAACTTCTGCATTTGACTGTAATAAACTTGTACATATTTTTCTCCTTTCCCCTCTAAATCAAATCTTCTGCTTTCATTTTAAACCCTGCTGATTAAGCCTCAATTACACCGGGTTTAATAGTGTGTTAATTTTATGAGGAATATCCAAAAGCACACTGTACATTATACGGCAGCAACTGCAATATGTCTTCCCACAATGCAGGAGAACGATAAGCTGCAACAAAGTATTTTCGCGCACAGGCGGCATCCAGCTCTTTTTCGCACACAATCATGGATCCTCCGCACTGTGTGATAAGAATTCTTGCAGCAGCAATATCCCAGGTATAAACATTTGATGAAATAAACACATCATATTCTCCGCTTGCGATCCTGCATAATTCCAGAGATGCGCATCCCAGATACCTGTGTGCCTGTACTCTTGAAAGCAGATCCAAAACATCCGTCCCCATATTGTTCAGTTCCCTCATCGTCCGGAGACTCATCCCGATGATTGCATTCCGAAGTTTGGTTTCACTGCCGGACAGCTTTTCAAGACAAGTTCCATTTACTTCCGGGATGCTGCCGTCTTCAGCGCTGTACATCCTGTCTCCTGCCACATCATATATCAGGCCGAAGACCGGAGCTTTACCATGATATAATGCAATTGAAATCGCATAATCCCTGGCGAAGCGGCAAAAATTAATCGTTCCGTCGATAGGGTCGATAATCCAGGTATATCCGGAATTGCTGTTTGTACCTGTATTATAGCCTTCTTCCGCCAACACCTCATGTCCCGGATATTTCTGGAGGATTGCATCCGTTATAAATTTCTCTATCAATACATCCTTTTGCGTTACAATATCCATATGCGATGTTTTATCCATCATTTTGATTGCGGTATGCTTGCGTTCCGACCGTAATATGGCGCCCGCTGATTCTGTCAATCCATAAGCAAACTCAGCCATTTCTTTTTCACAATCCTTCATAAAACTACTCCTCCATTTGCACACTCATATCCGGATATATATGTTGAAAAAACTGATGCTCCCAATTCTTTTTTTCATTGTATATACATCAGATAAATTCAAAAACGGGTCCATTTTCCACATGGTCAAAACTTAAAAAGTTGTTAAATCTTCTTACCTCTGCCCTTTTTATATGGAAGGGTAAAGGTTTTTCAAAGAATAGCTTGTTTATATTGTCAATTTCATCCTGGAGTATTTGTTTCTCCATGTGGTCCAATTCCTTCTCTATATAGAATAAAGAGATATGCCCATGGAACATCCGCCTGCGCTCTACGCCCAGTTCCTGCAGGGTTCTGTCCGAATAAACGAAATCCCTGAAATTTTGAAGACAATTGTAATCCGCCTCATTCACAGGAGAAACCACAGCAGCAATTACCCCCTGGGGGAAAACAGAGATTCCCTTGATTTCGAACCGGAGCTGACCAGAAACGGCAAGTTTTGAAAGCAACTCTTTCATATGGCTTAAGAAAAAGTTATCGTAAAGCTCCGTCGTGTTTGTCTCAAAGTCCTTACCCGAAATAAGCCGTGCGACAGTCATATGAAGCGCTTGATCCGGAGCTTCAACACCTTTGGCCGGATTGATATGCTTTAACAGAACTTTTTTCTTTACCTCTAAAAGTATCCTGTAAGCATCTGCATTGCAGTAATCCTCTTCAAGTGTGGGGGTAATCAATGTAAACCCCGGATAATAAAATGGTTCCCACCCACAGGTATCCGTCATGACAAATTTGCCGAGAGGCTTCAGATCATTCACTGCCTGCCATATTACTTCCGCCTGCATTAATTTATTAACAAATTCTGCATATTCCGAATAATTCATCTCCATATTGTTACCTGCCTTTAGCTGTTATTTCAGTGACCGGGGTTACTTGCGTTGAGGTAATGCAAATCTCATGATTCAGACATACTTTTCAGAAATTTATCCAAATCCAAAAAATTCTCAAATCTTTCTTCCAGTGTTTTTCTATCCCACTCCCACCAGCGGGTTTTCATAATCTTCTCAATCACAGCTTCATCAAATCGCATTTTTATGACCTTTGCAGGTACGCCGACAGCGACGGCATATGGAGGAATGTCCTTTGTCACAACTGCACCGGAGCCAACAACTGCACCTGTTCCGATTTTAATCCCGGGCATTACAACAACGCCATGTCCCAGCCAGACATCGTGGCCTATTTCAACACGATCCGCTCTGCGCCAGTTAAAAAACTCCTCATCATTCTTTATGTCAAACCCATATTGAACTCTGCGATAGGTACAATGGTGCTGTATCACCCTCCACCTGGGATGATTTCCGGGATTGATCCTTACATGGGAGGCGATGGAACAGAATTTCCCAACAGTTGAATATATAGCGGAAGCATCTCCTGCAAAATAAGTATAGTCCCCTATCTCAGACTCGGCGATGCTTACCCTTGGGCCAATGTCTGTCCAACTCCCCAGAAAACTGTTCCTGATACTGGAGGTTGAATGAACGGCAGGCTTTTCGCCCAGTTTTTTTTCTGTTTTTTCCTGCCCTTCCGGTAATAATGATTCATACGCGTATAACATGAATATCTCCTTTTGCAATTTAGTGTATCAGGATACGGCAACCAGCTGATTGATGCGCATATCATAACGGCTGTCCGAGAGAAATTTTATGGCATCCTGGTCGTGGAAGACCCCTATCATGGTCATCCCCATTTTTTTTGCATCCAGGATCAGCTCCAGGATGATTTCCTTGGAGTTGGAATCCAATGAGGCTGTAGGCTCGTCAAGCAGAAGTAACCTTGGCTTTGAGGCAAGCGCAAGAAGAATATTCAGCCTCTGCTTTTCCCCGCCGCTGAAGGTTGAAGGATACATGTTCCATAAAGCTTTGTTTATACCTACCTTTTCCAGGTAGCCCTCTGCTGTATCTTTTGCCTCCCCTGGTAAAATGTTTTTGGATAAAAGCCTGTTTGTGAGGATATCTATAGCTGACACCCTTGGAATAACATGCAGGAACTGCGAAACATAGCCCATCTCGGTTTTTCTGAGGCGGAGAATTGTCTGATCCTCCGCCGTTGCAAGATCGTACCTGGAACCATCGCCTGACAAGTAAATGACGGAGCCTTTCGACGGCTTGTATGTCCTGTAGATACATTTCAGCAGTGTAGACTTTCCTATTCCGCTGGCGCCAGTTATAGCCAGCAGTTTACCGGAACATGCCGTAAATGAAACCTCATTGAAGCCTTCAATAATCAGCCCGTCCCTGATATGCATTTTGAATTCCTTTGATAAGCCTTCAACTTTAAGCATACTTTTCCCTCCTGTAATTCAATTCGGAAACCAAAATCCCGTCGATAAAAACCCTGGTTATGGACGGCATACGGTTTTGAACTTCTATCATCAGAAAATCCGCCTTTTTGCCCTCTTCGATCGACCCGAAGTCCTTGTCGATGCCAAGCGCCTTTGCGGGATTCAATGTGACAAGGTTTATGCAGTCCCAAAGCTTCATCCCGTGTTCGTTATGAAGTTTGAATATGGCATGCAGGATGGCCGGAGGATAATAATCGGAACATAAAATGTCAATAGAGCCGTCTAAAATAGCCTCCACCGCAGATAAATTCCCGGAATGCGACCTTCCCATCAGAACATTTGGCGCTCCTGCAACCGTGAGCATCCCTTTCTCCTTTGCCTTTCTGGCAACACTGAGTTCCACAGGAAATTCGCTGATATCGGCCTTTAGTCCGGAATGCACATATTCTATCTTTTCCTCACTGTCATCATCATGGGAAGCAATAGGTATACCCTTACTTCGGGCAATCTCTGCAGTTCTTTCTATTTTATCCCTGCTTATTTTCTGCACTGCCATTCTCTCATCAATCATACTATCGATCAGGTTATCCTCAAGATCAGGCTTGTAATTTTTTAGATTTTCCCTGTATTTTGTCAGATCCCTGTACTGTCCCTGGCCGGGTGTATGATCGTTGAAGGAGAGTAAATCGATATAATCCCTGTCCAGATAATCCATCAGGGTATCATACCCCTCTGAATTTCTTATATCAAATCTGCAATGAAACCGATGTCGTATGAGATGTCGGCCTTCATGGAGTGTTTTAATAAGCTCCGCCAATTTTCTCATCTTATCCGGTTTTCTGACCTCCTTGTCCCTCATCGCGGCTCCGTCTCTTCTCAAAAACGACAGGGAGTGGTACATGGTAGTGATCCCCTGATTCACCAGTTGTTTCTCATGTTCCATCAGTGCGATTTCAAAATCTATGATACTGGTAGGTCTTGGCTGAATGACCGTTTCAATATTGTCCGAATGAATATCTATAAACCCTGCAGAAACGTAAGCGCCCTTACCGTCATAAACACTTTCCTGGTCAAGCCCGGATAGAAACTGCGCCATTTGAGACATTGGAAGGATGCTTTTAAATCTGTCCTCTTCAAGAATAATGACATGATCATATAAAATGGAATCCGTTGCAATGATGTTAACGTTGACGATATATTGTACATGCTTCATATTATAAACCCCTAACTCATATAAATTGTAATTGATCCGAAATATTTAAAGCAGTGAATGCACCAAAATCTGCGTGTATTCATGGATGGGATCTTCCAGGATCTGATCCGTCAGGCCCTCTTCAATGATCCTTCCTTCAAGCATCACTACCGTCCTGTCTGCCATCATTCTGATCACGGATAAATCATGACTGACTACAATCATGGATATTCCAAGCTCCTGCTGGATTCTTTTTATCAAATCCAGGACTCTGGCCTGAACACTGAGATCAAGACCTGTTGTAACCTCGTCCAGCAAAAGGATCGAGGGGTTGTTTGCCAGCGCTTTAGATATCTGAACGCGCTGCTGCATACCTCCTGAAAAATTTTTCGGTTCTTCCTTGATCCTGTTTATTGGGACCTCCACATGGTTGAGAAGATATTTCGCACGTTCGGTCATGCTGCCTGCATTTCTTATGCCCGCGGCAATAAGCTTTTCTGCGACATTTCCGCCGCTTGAGAAGTTCATTCTCAGTCCCATAATGGGATTCTGATAGACCATACCCATTTTCTGATTACGAATATAGCGTTTCTGCTGGTTGGAAATCTCAAATATATTTTTTTCTCCATCCTTATACTCACTGATATAAGCCTCTCCCCCCGTTATCTCCCTGTCAAAATACAGAGCCCTTAAAAGAGTGCTTTTCCCTGACCCGGATTCCCCGACAATCCCCAAAATCTCACCTTTATATAAATCCAAAGAAACCTTGTTAAGCGCCCACACCGAGTGGCAATATGGACATCTGCCCTTCTCGAGAGCTGCTCCTTGGAGGCAATAATTGCAGCCTTCTCCAAACCTTACGATCAGATCTCTTACCCTTAAAACCGGATTTGCCGTATTCAAGCTAATTCCCCCCAATCTTTCCGCGTCGTCTGGCACAAAAGCCTGAATCGGAGCACTGAAAATAATGTTCGCCTGTGCTGCTGTCAAAAATTTCATCGAAATAAACATTCTCAGCTCCACACAGCTTGCACACTCTGCCAGTCATATCCTCAACAGCAAACGGGTAATCTTCATACGCCAGGGAGACCACCTCTGTATACGGCGGGACCGCATAAATCTTCTTTTCCCTTCCTGCTCCAAACAAGTAAAGACAATCGGATTGATGAAGCTTCGGATTGTCAAACTTCGGTATCGGACTCGGATTCATCACGTACCTGTCTTCTACCATGACAGGATGGTCCGCGCCTGAAACGGTATGTCCATATTTAATGATCCCTTCATATAATCTCAACCATATCCCTGAATACTCCGCTTCGGAATGCAGGGTTCTGCTGACGACCTCCTTGGGAGAAACGGATCTCAGGGGTTCAGGGTTTGGTACCTGCAAAACCATAATCTGATCATTCCGCATTTTATTCTCCGGTACCCTGTGTCTTGACTGGATAATAGTTGCACAGCCCGTATCCGTAGTTGTCTGAACTCCTGTTGTAGCTGTGACAAGCTTTCTGATGCTGACAGCGTTAACACTGTCGTCACTTCCCTGGTCGATCACTTTCAAAATATCTTTTTTACCAATAATCGAAAGAGTTATCTGCAGACCGCCCGTACCCCAGCCTCTTCCAATCGGTAATTCCCTTGAGCCGAACGGAACCTGGTATCCGGGAATGGCTACCGCCTTTAAAATGGATCTTCTTATTTCTCTTTTTGCTCCTTCATCAAGAAAAGCAAAATTATAATGCTGTTTATTATTTTGATGATCCACCTTTATCCCTCCTTCTTTTTTCGTAATTGATCCAGCTTTGACTGGAACGTAACATAATGTGGAAGCTTCAGGTGGGATAAAAACCCATTCATCTCCAGACAATCACCATGCAATAAAACGAATTCCTCATCATTTACAGGTGAATCACCGTTTGCCCTTAAGGCGCTGTCCAATATGGAGATCGCTATTGCCTTTGTTTCATTTCTTCCAAATACGCAACCATAACCAACTCCGACCTTCATTTCGTCATGCTCTTTTTTTGTTGTTTTAGATGCAGATACGAACGACTCCACCTCAGTGACGAGAACCTCTCCGACAAAAATCTCCTGTCCCTCCTGAAGCAAATACGGTACCTCAACACTTAGCCATCCCGTTCTTAATTCACCAACCGTAGGGTGGACCGATCCAAACCCCCTGAGAGAGCTGTAAGCCAGGCCGGAAACGTATCCTGTGTCTGCTCTTGCCAGCGTCTGCAGTCTTGCGCTTCTCGGTGCCGGAAGCGGAAGCTTGTTTACTGTGACATCATAAGGCTTTTTTTTATTCTCGGGCACCTCTTCCAAAAGGTCTTCGTCGCGTAAAAGATCAGAAACCCTGTGGAATTTATAAACCTCTTCAGCCTGCTGATTTTTCTCAAATTCAGTTCTCCAGGCTTCAATCTCTTCTTTGTCTTCATCAGGGATGCCAAAGTCCAGAAGCCTGTGTACATAATCATAGGACGGCCCAAGGACCTGCCCTCCCGGAATATCCTTGAAAGCTGCGCTGATTCTGCGTATAATCCTCATGTCTACACTATTCATCGTGTTGCAATAATGGTTTCGCGTTAATGTAGATCTGTATGCTCTCAGTATAAAGACGGCTTCCTCCAGACTCCCCTCACACTGTTTCAGTGCCAGAGCCGCATAATCCGGAGCATATAGACCAGCTTCAGATATTACTCTGTCTATCAGAAGCTTCATTTTATCCTTTATCGCATCAATTTCAATATCACTTTCTCCATCCGTACGGTAATACTTAAGAAGCTTTATGGACTCTTCAATTGCCTCCTGCCCGCCTGAAACCGCTACATATGCCATATCCGCATCACCCTTCCATTTTTACTTTCCGGGGAATAGCCATTAAAGCCCCCTTCGCTGAAACGAAAAATATATCAACCCCTTCAGGGTACTCATATTCCATCCGATCGCGTTTGCTTATCCACATCCTTGCATACGTTGAAAGTCCTGCAGCTTTTAACTCTTTTATCCCGGGACCCTTCAATGTGCATGTACCATTTTGCTCGAAATCATCAACCGCTATCATTAAAATACTGTTCGTATGAGGTTCAACAAGGGATCCCGGAGTTGCTTCTGCAAATACACTGTCGATAACAGCTTCGGAACATGTTCTCGTAATGAAAATAAATCCTGCCTTTTCTTCCGTCGGTCTGGAATAGGTAAGCTCTGTCAGAGTTCTTGAAAAAGCCTTATTATCCACCACCCAATGGCTTGTTTCCTTATCAAGCAGCGTTAATGCCAGCATCAGCATGATACAGTGGTCCCCCTCAAATTTACAGGCATATTCCTGAAAATCCACAATTTCTCCCGGATTGGATATCGCATGCAGAAGACATCTGAAAGAACCCTGGCAATCGTGCACTTCATCAAAAACACTTTCCTTGATCATTATTGTCCCTCCATTACTCTAAACTGAACTTTTGACTTCATATTTCTTCCAAACTCTTTCCTTTCGTCTTCAGCAACCTGCTCTTTCAACTCCTCAAGCCTCCCGTTCAGCCACCCGCATTCCTCCAGCTGTGCGTTATAGGCTGCATCAATAATTGCCATTGAAAGCACCTTTTCAAAATCATCATTCTGAGTAATCGCCATACCTTGCCGGTTATCAATACTGACCATTGCCTCGCAAGCCAGCATTTCGCCAAGAAAGAATTCGCTCTTCGCCACCGGCTCGAACATTTTCAACATAACAAGTGTTTTCGCAGGCTTTTTAACCACAACCACTTCATGGCTCTTTTCAATTTCACCCGCAAGCTCAATGATCCTGTCTCTATGGCTTTTAGCCATTATTCTGAACATTTCCTTTTTATCCACCATTTCACATTCCTTCACATAGGATTTTCTTGATTTAAACCAAATTATTTCTGCAACTTATCTACATTTATTTTCAATTTGTTAAAGGTCATTTCAACAGCAAAGCTCATAAAAAATATAACCAGAAGGACAAAGCCGGCTTTCTCAAAATCAAACATCCGCATGTAAAGGCTCAGTTCATGTCCTATACCTCCTGCGCCAACCAGTCCCAGTATGGAGGACTGTGCGATATTGATTTCAAAGCGCATGGCCGTCCATGAAATAACCGAGGTTTTTATCGTAGGTACAACTCCTCCTGCCATCGTTTGCAGCCAGGAGGAACCTGTTGCCTTCATAGCCTCAAGGCTTCCCTCATTCACTTCTTCTATGGATTGCGAAAAAGCCTTTACCAGATAAGCAAAACTATGGATGCAAAGTCCCAGAACACCTGCGAATGGCCCCAGTCCTATATAAGCGACAAAGATTAAAGCCCAGACCAGGGTTGGAACAGCACGAACGAAAGCACATAAGCCTTTGATAACAAATGGGAAACCTTTGGTTGAAACATTTGTTGCTGCAATGAAGCCTAGTAAAAAAGCCAGTATTGACGAAATGATGGTAGCCAGTACAGCAACTGATATGGACTCCAATGCGGCATAAAGTATATCCTGCCAATCCGTAAAATTAAATGTCAGCATCCTGATCATAAAGCTGAAAGCCTTCTGAATACTTTCAAGGCCGCTCCCATAGCTGAGCTTTAATTGGAAAAGGCTGAAAGCATATAACAATACTGCACATAGAAGAAAAAGCGAATAAAAATGCTTCTGTCTTCTTGGAACAAGAGAAATCTTCATGTCCTTACTGTCCATATTCACATTATTCGCTCCCTTATTTTCTTTGTTAAAAGCTCAATGATGATTACCAATATTGCCACGATGAATATAGCCATTGCTGCATGATCATATTTGAAGAGCTTAATGGTTGACTGAATATAGAATCCTATCCCTCCGCCGCCAACCATTCCGATGATCGTCGAGGCGCGAATATCCAGTTCAAGGCTGTACAAGGTCCAGGATATCAGGCCGGGAGTGCACTGCGGCATGACTCCGGCTCTCAGGACCTGCCAGTAGGAGCCGCCTGAAGACCTGATCGCTTCAATCTTTCCTATATCGATTTCTTCTATTGTTTCAGTAAAAAATCGTGTCATGCTTCCCAGTGAGCCAATAATAAGTGCAATAACGCCTACCGACTTTCCAATTCCGAAAGCCGGAATCAGTATCATCGTCCAGGCCAGGGCAGGAATATTCCTGAGCAATGAAGCAAATGCCCTGATGACTATTTTAAATGCCGGATGGGGCATTGTTGGTGTGGCGCATAAAAAGGCCAGCACCAGGCTGATGGTTGCCGCAGTAACAGTTGAGACAACAGCCATATAAAATGTATCCAGAAGCGGTTGGACTATATTGGGCAGCGCTACATAAGAAGGGGGCAAAAAATCAGTAAAAATAAAGCTCAGTACGCCAGGCATAACCCTAATCGCCTCAAAAACATTGAATTGCGACACATAACCTGTAGCCGCCGCAGTGAATATAACCAGCAAGACCCCTGCCCAGGTATAAAAGTCCTTTTCCTTTTTTAGCGGTAAATACTCCATTTGCATTCTATTCTCCCAATACTCAGTCATCCCGTAAAAGCCAGGTTATACGGCAACACGTTCCCCTTGGATCATTTCATTGGTTGTATTTTCACTACTCACACTGTTGCATTTGTTATCATAGATCTTGTTTATGATGGAATCCGAAAGCTCCTGTGTTTTGCCGTCAAAAACAATGATTCCTTTGTTTATTCCGATAATTCTTGTTGCATACTTCACCGCAAAATCCACCTGATGCAGGCTGACAATTGCAGAAATACCATCCTCCACGCATATTCCATGTAAATAATCCATAACTGTACTTGATGAAACAGGGTCCAGGCTGGCGATAGGCTCATCCGCAAGCATTAAGGAAGGATTCTGAGCCAAAGCCCTTGATATTCCAACCCTTTGCTTCTGACCCCCGCTAAGCTGGTCCGCCCTTTTATATATCTCATCCGCGAGACCGACTCTTTCAAGTATTTTATAAGCCTTCCACCGGTCTTCCATGCTGTAAAGGTCAAAAATTCCCCGGAAATCGTTCATATAACCCAATCTGCCATGAAGCACATTTTGTATAACTGTCAGTCTGTCAATTAAATTATAATGCTGGAATATCATTCCTATCTCACGACGTACTTTTTTTAATCCGGCTCCTTTAAGCTTTTCAACTTCAGTCCCCTTAAATTCAATACTGCCCTCCGTCTGACTGACAAGCTGGTTAATACAGCGCAGCAGGGTCGATTTACCGGAGCCCGACGAACCGATAATTGCAACAAACTCGCCTTCCTGAAGGTCAAAGGATACTCCTTTTAATGCCTGTGTTTTATTTGCATATGTCTTTTTTATATCTTTTACACTTAGAATCGGTTTCATATTTGATCATCCTTTCACATGATTTCCCGGAACATCCGTATTGACAGATGCTCCGGGAGAATATCCTTTATTTCGAGAGATCTTCAGGTTTCATATTCATTTGTGCTGCAATCGTTCTTATGGCATCATAATCCGAATCGTTGATTTCCATAAATTTATATCCAACTATATTTCTGAGCTTCTGATATTCCGGATCCTGCCATTGGAGGTAAAATTCCTTTATCTTTGCTTTCAGGTCGGCAGGTAGGTCGCCTCTTACGGCTATGGGAGAATTGGGAATTGGATCGGATTCTGCAAATATCACTACATCTGTATCCTTCACCGTGTTTTTTGCTATCCCTGTTTCATAGGTAAGTCGTGTACAAGCAGCAGCGTCAACGGATTTGTTTGCCACCGCCAGCAGAGAGTTGTTGTGTGAGCCTGAAAATTGAGTACTTTTAAATATTTTTGTATCGATTTCCTCGGGTGTGACGTTAAATTCCTTGACAAACATAGCGCGTGGAACCAGATTGCCGGAGGTTGATGCAGGATCTACAAAAGCAAAGCTTTTGCCTTTTAAATCTGCGAGTGTTTTTATTCCGCTGGAAGGATTGGTAATAAAGACAGAAGAGTAAAATGCATTTTCCTTTTTACCTTCTTTGCAGTTTACAACAATCGCTTCGGCATTGCTTCTGTCATGAGCCAATATGTATGAGAATGGACCGAAGGAGGCCAAATGGGTTTTGCCGGTTCTCATCGTTTCAACTACCGCATTATAGTCTTCACAAATGATGACCTCAACAGGAATGCCCAGATAGTCGGTCAAGGCTTTTTGATGAATTGCGTTTGAAGCTTTGGCATCCGGGGTAGACTCCTCGCCTGGCAAAAAGCCCATTACCAGCTTGTCAGGCCAATTTGATTTTGCAGTTGCTTCCCCGGTTTCTGCAGCTGTTGCTGCAACTGGATCCTTTTTTGCCTCTGCTGCATTTACATCTGTGGTTGGAGCATTCTTGTCCTGTGCTGCTGTTGTACCACATCCAAACAGTAATGTCGTCAATGTCATTAACGCAATAATAAATGCTGATAATCTTAATAAAGCTTTCATTTCAATTCTCCTTTTCATGAAATAATCTATAAACTGATTATGGAAGAAGGATATTATGGCGGTATTGTTGAAATGTTAAACCCTAATTAATGTTATGACATTAACATTTTATTAAATATATACAATGAATCTTTTTGCAGCTTAAATAGTAACGTTAATTCGTACAATATCCGAGCGGAAGGTTGAGATGCACTGCTCAACAGGCTTATCAAACTGATCTGTGTTTATGCTGGTCACCTTCAGGATGGGGGAGTTCTCAAAAATAGCTAAATACCGGGATTCTTTCTTATCTGAAATGGTAGCTCTGCATATGGAATTGGTTCTCATGGGCTTTATTCCATATAATTTGTTAAAAACCTTATGAATGGATTTCGATTTCTGAAAATCCGGGCCAAAATCTGGAAATCGATTTTGTGGAATAAAGGACCTGCCGATAAAGTATGGGATCCGCTTATAATACCTAAGTACATATATGTCCCATACCAAATCGGTTTTGCTTAAAGAAAACAATTTCATTTGTTCCTGATCGGGGTACACTGTATTGATACCGATAATCTTTATCTGCGGAGTCAGTTTCCTATCAATCATACTTTGGGTATAATTCGAATGTTTCCTGATTCTTACATTGATTATTTCATCCTGCACGTAGTATCCTTCATTTCTTATTACAAAAACCAGGCCTTCTGCAATAAGCTTGTTAATAACCTTTCTTACAACAAATCTTTTAACATTATAACAAGTGCTTAGTTCATTTTCCGAGGGGATGATTTGCCCAGGTGAAAAAACTCCGTCTGCAATTTTCTTTTTGATATGGCTGAATATCTCAAGATAATCATGCTTTGGCTCTATATATTCAAATGAATTTTTGATATCTTCGTCCATCAAGCTCCCTCCTCATAAAACAATTGAGTACAAGATGTCCATCCCTTCTACTACTTATTATGCAAGATCAGAACGCTTCTATTTATATGCCAACTATAATCCAATAAAGATAAAACAAAATTAATTAGATGTAAATATTTAGTTAATTTTATTGTTTCATCCCCTCCCTATTAACATGGATTGAATTCTTGAAATATTCTTAATCAGTATTTAACCTGCTATTAATTCCAAATTATCATCTACCCTGTAAGCTTATACTGGAAGTTTGAAAAACTATCCAATTAAAATAATTCAGGAGGTGTTTTATGTTAAAATTCAACAAGAAATTTCTGGTAGCAATGTTGGCAATCCTGCTGATTGCATCGACAATTTTCGTAGCCGTATCCGCTGCAACTACACAAGTGACCACAACCAACAACGCTTACACGGGTACTGCTCCCAAGTATGTCTTCATGTTCATCGGCGATGGAATGAGTTACTCGCAGATCTATGCCGCAGAAGCTTTTAAAGGGAAAGCATTATACGACCCGAAAACAGTTGGTATCGGCAGATTGAATTTCACAACCTTTCCGGTGGCTGGCTCAGCTACTACCTTTGATGCTTCTTCCATCTGCCCGGATTCCGCTTCCACAGCTACTTCCATGGCAACAGGCAACAAAACGCTCAGTGGCGTAATCAACATGAATGTGGACAAAACCGTAAAATACAAGACGATTGCAGAAATGTCCAAAGCAAAAGGTTACAAGGTCGGTGTCATCTCAAGCGTTTCCATCAATCATGCCACGCCTGCGGCCTATTACGCACACCAGGCTTCCCGCAGCAATTACTATGATATTGGTATTGAATTGACAAACAGTAACTTTGACTTTTTTGGGGGCGGCGGCTTCCTGCAGCAAAAAGGTGCAAAGGACGATCAGAAGGATATTCTGGAGATTGCAAAGAGTAAAGGCTACAAAGTAGTAACTGCCAAAAATGATATTCTGGCTGTTAACAACAAATCCGGAAAGGTCATTGCTATCAATTCAGTCCTTGATAATGAGAAAGCATTGCCTTATGAGATTGACCGCAGCACAGACGATCTCTCTCTGGCGGATTTTACCAGAAAAGGAATTGACGTGCTGGATAATTCAAAAGGCTTCTTCCTGATGGTTGAGGGAGGAAAAATTGACTGGACCTGTCATGCAAATGATGCTGCTACTTCAATCAAGGATACCGTTGCATTTGAAAATGCAGTCGGAGAAGCTCTCAAATTCTATAACAAGCACCCTAAGGAAACTTTAATTATTGTAACTGCCGATCATGAAACCGGTGGTCTGACTATAGGCTTTGCAGGTACAGGATATTCGACCTTCTTTGACAAATTGGCTTATCAAAAAGAATCCTACGCCTCCTTTGATGCAAAGATAAAGACCTATGTAGCCGGAACAACCCCCGAAAATGCAAAACTTGAGGATCTGCTTCCTGCAATCAAGAACTCTTTCGGCCTGATCACTTCGACGGATGCTGCTGCGGCAAGCAGTCCGGATATGGTATTGACCGACTCTGAAGTGCAGACACTGCGTAATGCACTTGCTCAAAGCATCCTCCCTTCCGCTGAAAGAAAGTATACGGATTCGGATAAGATTCTTTACGGTACATATGAACCTCTTTCCGTCACAATTACCCATATACTTGACAATAAAGCAGGGATCGCATGGACGTCCTATGCGCATACAGGTGTTCCTGTGCCTGTATTTGCATATGGAGCAGGGCAGAATCTTTTCAACGGATATTATGATAATACGGATATCTTTAAAAAGCTTCACTCTATCTTAAAGATCAAGTAATTTTAACTCATAAAATCAAATGCTTTATAAATGCAAATGGATTTGGATGTAACAATCCGATCCATTTGCATCTATATGCAATATGTTTTTGCATCATATTTATATCGGGAAGGATGTATTTCATATATGAAGAGTAAGTTTTTTCATTCAAACATCATTTTTGCTTTGATCATGTTAATGGTAATCATCGTACTTTTTTTAATCCCTACTGGATTTGAAAAAGAAATAAATGCGAATGGTACTCAAGCCAAGGCAGAAATTCTTGAGGTGGATAATTCAAGTATCCATGATATCGGACTAATAAAGCATGGTACTCAGATCTGTAAAGTGAAAATAGTAACCGGACAGTTTAAGGGGATTCAAGCTTCTGCATTTAACGAACTTTTAGGTAAGCTGGAAATGGACAAGATTTTTGTACCTGGTGATAAAGCATTGGTTAGTATCGACATAAAAGATGACAAAATACAATTTGTCACTCTCATTGACCATTATCGTATTAACCTGGAAATCCTTCTGTTCGGTGCATTCATTTTATTATTAATCCTATTCGCCGGCTGGACGGGTGTCCGTGCTCTACTGTCTTTTGCATTTACCGTCCTGATGATCTGGAAGGTTTTGATACCTTGCTTTTTGAAGGGATATAATCCAATTCTCCTTTCTTTATTGTTAGTTGCTGCATTGACTACGGTAACGATCCTGCTTGTTTCCGGTTTCAATCTGAAATCATATATTGCCATATTCGGTTCATTATCCGGTTCGATACTGACCTGCATCCTGGCTGTGATATTTGGGAACAGCTTTAAGGTTCACGGAGCTGTCCTTGCCTTTTCTGAAAGTTTGTTATATTCCGGTTATCAAAATCTAAGCCTGACTAATATTTTTATCGCCGGTATATTTATTGCATCTGCAGGAGCATTGATGGACCTTGCTATGGATATTTCAGCAGCAGTATATGAAGTTACTGAAAAAAAGCCCTCGATCACTGCGAAGGAAGCCATAAAATCCGGTCTCACCATAGGACGCACCGTATTGGGTACAATGACAACTACCCTGCTGTTGGCCTATTCCGGCGGATATATAGCCTTGCTGATGGTATTCATGTCACTTGATACCCCAATAGTAAACATCCTTAATCTAAAATATGTTTCAGGAGAAATACTCAATACCATTGTCGGCAGTTTCGGACTGGTAACTGTAGCCCCTTTTACCGCAATTTTGGCTGGTATCTTTTTCACCAGACAGAAAAAAGCTGCATAGTAAGTGATTTCCCGAGGAAATCCATTCTTCAATGCAAAAAAGGATGACATTTTTTCATCCCCAACTATTTCATTTACATAATATGATTTTCTCAAAGATATTCATTAATTATGCTGCCATATCTATCTCTCCGAGCTGCAGGCAATATGAGACAAGGAAAATAGTCAGTGGAATGCCTGCTCTTAATGTAAAAATCAAATCACGGGCATAGGAAGGCCTTTTTTTACTGTAGTTTGTGTGTAATCTGTCAATCAAGCTGCATATGGATTGGTAATCCATATGGCAGTTCCCATATGGTACGTTGCCAACCGACTCCATTATTTTTGCCTGCATGGTTCCGCGATACTTTGAAAGGTTCCTTTCATAAATGACATGATCATACACACTACCAGTGAAGCGTACAGAATGCGCGTAACAAAAAAAATCCGAAAGGTAGTGTGTGACAACACCAAGACTTTCGGTAAATTCTTTTGTACAGGTCGTATATTTATTCGCTGTGTGCAGAATCAGCCGGTCCATTTCATTTTTTACTATTTCAGAGGTAGGAATTTTGTAATGGGGTACTTTAATCAACAGAAGTGAAAAATCCGGTTTCAGATTCCCTTTTATGAAGGAAATAGTATGGAGTTTGATGGGCAATTTATTTTCCACTGCTTTCTTAAAAATCAGGGACAAATAAATATGGGATAAAGCATTCATAGGAACACTCCTCCTCCTTGTTTATTTACATTATTATTATAAAATGTTAATGCTAAGTCTGGATTAACTGGATGTAAATCTTTCATAATCTATCAAAAAACGCACGCCAAAAAAGGGCAATGCTTGTACATTAGCCCTTTAACGCAGTATTTCCTGTCAAAATCTATTCTTCTATAAGCATTGGTTTGCAGAGGGACTTTGCATCTTTTGCGACTCTGCCGCATTTACCACAAATATATCCTGGGTTTAAAACCAATTCCTCATATTCCTTGAAATGCTTTTTTAAAAAATCCTTTTTAATCAATTTACACAACTTGCGCTTTTTAGGATTCTTTTTCTTCTCTTCATCCTGAGTTACATCCTTGATTGTTTTTTCTGTTTCTTCCTGATGCTCAATATCATTTTTTTTGCTAATTTCGATATTGTCTGCTATTTGATCCAGATCAGTATTCTCAATTGAGGTTTTATTAATATTGTATACCGGGATATGCATTTCCTGTTCATTCTCCTTGATATTCCGGATATCGCCGTCTGAAGCGACTGCTTTTGTTTTGCCAACTTTTGCTTCGCTTGCTTTTTTTGTGCTTGATTTGGTTGCCTCTGCTGTGTTTGCCATTGCCTTGGTCGCCTCTGCTTTTACTTTCTCTGCTTTTACTTTCTCTGCTTTTGCTGTGTTTTTTGGTTTCTTTAACGATTTACCTTCCGTTTTCTCTTCGTGATCCACCAAATCATTTTTTACCTCTTCCATTACATACACCTCCTAATTTATTATTAACCCATCTTTCTTTGTTGTAAACTATACATTATGAAAAAAGAACTTTTTAAGACCCTTCAATAAAAATTTTTCGCTTAAAAATTTTCCAGAAAATGGTTTCAACGCTTAAGGCATCCTCTATCTCCAATGTAGGAGCCTCCCTTGCAGCGACTTTAATCCTGACGGAATATTTATCATATTCTATTTGTACATCGCAAATATTGCCATTCTGACGCCTGTCAAAACTTTCAGCAATCCGCAGTAAAACGCCAAGTTTTTGTATTGTCAGAATTTCTTCACTGCTTAAAATCGATCGGTAAGGGGCTGCGATTTTTGTCTCATCTTTACGATGCAGTAATGCTACCTCGGCAGCCATAATCAGTTCCTTGTGTGTTAACCCATTCACACGGCTGTTGAGTATCATGTAAAATGAATGTTTATGGTGATCATAATAGCTTATGCTTATCCCACAGTCATGGAGCAACGCAGCAGTTTTTAATACTTCATGGCAATTGTTCTCAGCAGAAATTTCGCGCTGCAGCTGGTCAAACAGCTGGTATGCAATTTTCCATACCTGACGGGCATGCGTCTGATTCAATTCATAATTGTTCATGATGTTTTGCAGTGAATAATTCAAAACATCCTTAACCGGTTGCCTGTCCTGAAGCAGGTACTCATAAAGCAGACCTTCCCTAAGGCCCGATCCGCTGATAATGATCTCATTTATTCCGGTAAGCTCCAACACGACAGCTATCTCCGAAAGCGCACCTGGAAAAATGTCTGTCCGATCCTTTGATAGTCCCTTGATTTCTTTACGTTCCCCGGAAGAAAGCGCATTAACCATATCATATATGTTTTGCAGGGATATATTGGATAAGCGGTAGTTATGTGTAATGTCCAGTGGATACTTCTTTAATTTCCGGTCAATCTTGCCTATATTACGAAAGGATCCCCCAATTCCAATCAAAGGTTTTGCACCTTGAATCCAATCAATTTTTCTAAAATGTTTCAATAAAAAACGATGTAATTCTTTCTTCGTTTGTTCATTTACTATATTCTCAAGATGAAACATCTGCGATAAAGTAATTGCCCCGAAAGGAAGGCTGATAGAATTTACAATTTGTCTTCCATTCATAAGAATCAGCTCTGTGCTGCTTCCTCCAATATCCATGATCAAGCCTTCCGACAGACTCAACGTATTCACCATGCCAAAATAATCATACCATGCTTCATCCTGTCCGGTAATAATCCGGATCTCCAGGTTAAGCTGTTTCTTTACAAGCTCTATGAATTTGGATTGATTGGAGGCCCGACGTACTGCTTCAGTTGCCACACAGATAATATCCCGGACCTCAAGCGCCTCGCACAAATTCTGAAAAGCCCTCAATGTATCTGCAGCTGAGTCCATTTTCTCTTTACTCAATACGTTTAAACCACTTGTCTTCTCTCCTAAACGTACACTATCGCCTAATTCATCAATAATACTATAAGAGCCATCCTTGCGGATCTGCATGATAACCAGTCGTATGGAGTTTGAGCCAATATCAATAATGCCTAGTTTTTGCATTTGTGATCTCCCGTTGTCCGGAATTTATTTTAGTCCTTAACTAATCTTAGTCTCAAATTATTTATGGTTTGTCCTTCAACATATATTTCCCCATAATACACTATTTTGATTAGAATTATGTTATATCCATGTTAATTTTTACATAGTTTGTTTGATGCTCTAAGTATACGGTTCAGCATTAATGATTTAAAGATAATTACCGGAAATTAATATTAGGTTAACAACAACATAGTAATATGGAAACATAAAAATATAATTAAGATTGCATTACCAGTGAGAGGATTATGAACCTATCATGAAAGTACATGTTGCATTTGGTTTTCATGTAAACCTATACCATTCTTTCAGAGGTGATTCGAATGATGACAGGGGTTTTGGTCTGGATATCAGGATCATCAGGAACACGCTTGAAGTACTTGACAGGTGTAATCTTCAGGGGATACCGGTCAAAGGAACCTGGGATTTTGAGAATGCATATTCGCTTGAAAACATTCTTCCTGTCCATGCCCCCGATATCATTGAAAATATTGTAAAACGGGTTAAGAGCCGTGGCGATGAGGTCATTCTGATGTCATATAATAATGGCCTTGTGAGCTGTATGGATGAAAAGGAGTTTTCTGTTTCAACCGGATGGGCCGTTTCAAACCCCTTCAAGTCTGGAGTCAGGGATATTTTCGTTAATTATGCCCCTGTTGTCAGGCCACAGGAAATGATGTTTTCTCCATCCTATATACATCTTTACAAGCAACTTGGAATAGAAGCGTTATGTTTGTACTACAGCGGAGTTCCCTTTGACAGTTTCAGGACACTGATACCTCTCTTATCGGAAGAGGATGCCTATAATCCGCTATGGTACTGCTATAAGGATGAAAGGATCGCATTGATTCCGGCCATAAGCCTTTCGGACCTTGTCGACTACGGCTGTCTGGGCTCCCTGGTCAGAAGGCTGCATAAAAAGCAGCTAAAAAAGGAAATCCAACATGATGTACTGATATTTATCAATCTGGATGCTGATGCGATTTTATGGCAAGGATTGAATTTACCTTTTCCATTCAGTATTTTACCGAATACAAGAGGACTTGAAGGCATGGTAAAAGAAATATCAGCTTTGGATTATGTCGTTTTTGATACGCCATATAATTATTTGAAAAGTCATCCGCCGGTTACATCCGTTACCTTCAATCAGGATACAGCTGACGGCGTTTTCGACGGATATGCCAGTTGGGCGGAGAAACCCTTCAATCATCTCATCTGGTCACGTATAGAGAAAGCCAGACTTTTGGATGAAAAATCCCGTTGGCTGGCAGACCTCGTGGTAAATGATAAAAGGTTAAAAGAAATGTCAGAGTTTCTTGAACTTTCTTTCAACGACAGGCTGCGTCTTATGTCCACCACGCATTTCGGCCTTGCAGCTCCTATGATCAACAGGGAGCGGGAGAATAGAGCCCAGGAAATGTCATTACGAATGTTGGAAAATGCGCAGAAGGCATGGCAGGAAATCAGAAATGCATGGCTGACTGCAAATCCCCGGCTGCTTGAATCCAAATGCAATACTAAAAATAAAAACACAAAGGTTATTCCTATTATTATTCAGGAAAATTTATATGATACCCCCTTTATCAATATGATCCTATCACTCAAAAAAGGACTGGCTTTTGATCACAGTCATTTCCTTTTACATAATCCGGAGGGTACAACTGTCGATGGGGCGTTTTTAGATACAGCCCGTCATAACGATGGTTCGTATGCAGAACTCCAGGTGTTCGTATTTCCAGACGGTCCATGCCCCTGCAGGCTTGATCTGACCATTTTGGAAGATGACGGTGTCGGACCTTATAACTGGAATCTGCTTGTAAATGAAAATCGTTTATGCGGAGAAGGAATTGAAATAGTATGTGATGGATTGGCTGTCGCCGAAGTCAGAGCCTTTGGCAAAATGATAGGAGGCAGGGATTTTTTAAGAAATTATGTCAAATATCTTCACGGCGTAGTCGGAACAGAATATGAATTCCACATGGAACGCAAGGAACTGCTCACGCCTGGAAGAGGCGGAAGGCTTGCAGGCTATAGGTTTCATGGATGTATAGACCTTCCTGCCCAGATTGATCCCGGACATTTTTCGATGGATTTGTTTATTGTAGACGGCATTCCTGCACTAATGGTGCGGATGGACATGCAGTACCCATACACTGCGGAAAACGATCTGCTGTCCAATGAGGTTGCCGTTTTAGGTCATTATTGCGACAGCAGCTGGATAGAAGTGGCTCCTTTTCAGATAAAGCCATTATTTTCAAAACCCGTTTCCGTGATCAAATATAATTTTCAGGGTGACTTAAGTCGTTATGAAATATCTGATTTTGAGAAAGCTGACTCTAAAAATTCCGAAATGGATTCGTTCAATAATCATATCACAGCAGGTTTTGTGGGAGCGACCGACGGGAATTTCGGCATTGTTGTAGCAACAGACAGGAACAGGCTGAATTCGATGGCTTTCTGTCCTATGCGCTCCTTCAGGACCGGAAATACATCCGGCATTTGCTTCAACCCTTTTGGGACATATTTTGGCAGACAGAGACACCATAAAACCTATGGCGCCGGATTGGCTCAGAAGCTTGTAGTCGCAGCCAGTCCCTATCACAGATCACTGGCGCCCGCATATAATGGTGTTTGTACACGCTTCATGCTGGGCCTTTTTCCATTCAATGGAGGAGTGCTCGAGCCTCCTGCCTTCAATCATATTAAAGCCTTTTGTGATGGCGGTGTTTATTTTTCCAGGCCTAATGAATATACAGAGGAGCCACTGAAAGAAAATGTAGTGTTGCATGAACTGCATAAAAAGGCAAGTCAATCAGCCGATGCAAATCATGATCTGCAGTCCCTGGCTAAAGGTATTTCGCTGCAGTTAAGGCTGAAAGTGATCGGCAATATGATTAAAACCTGGTTTCTGTCACTATAAAATTACATCAATGGGGGTAGTTATATTATTTCAAATGATCCTTTTCATCAGATGATCGCCATTTAAATGGGCGCCCGACCTTTGAACACCAATCCCTTTATACTGGAATCCCGCTTTCAATGCTCGATCCGGAGATATGATATTCCTTGCATCAACAATGAAAGCATGTCTCATTCCATTATAGAGAACATCAAGATTCATTGTAAAAAATTCTTCCCATTCAGTCATGACTACAATACAGTCCGCATTAACAGTGGCTTCACCAATGCTTTGCGCCATGATGACAGAAGAATTCAGGTGCTCTTCTATTTTACAGATTACAGGGTCATAAATGGAAACCTTACAGTTCGTCTCTACAAGCTTCCTGATCAGTGTTATTGCCGGGGAGTTCCTTGTATCACTGGTTCCAGCTTTAAAACTCAATCCCAGCACAGCAACTTTTTTGTTCTTTATACTTTTTAAAATAGTGCCAATATATTGCACAATACTTTCAATCTGCTTTTCATTCCTTTCAAGAACTGCCTTGAGCATTCCAACATCCGCTCCCGCCTGTTCACCGAAATGGATGAGAGACCTGATATCCTTATGCAGGCAGGGACCGCCAAAACCCGGACCAGGACTCAGGTAGTGACCCCCGATCCTTTTATCGGATTTCATCCCATCGATGACGGATTGTATGTTCGCATCCACCTTTTCACAGATTTCTGCAATTTCATTGATGAACGATATTCTTGCAGCAAGATAGGAATTGCACGCATACTTGATCATCTCGGAACTGCGCGGTTCTGTTACAATAACCGGGCAATCGAAGCATCTGTACAATTCCCTCATTGTTTGAGCGGCATCATTACAACAGGTGCCAATAACAATCCTGTCAGGATTCATAAAATCCTTTACTGCTGATCCTTCCCTCAAAAATTCCGGATTCGATACCATGTCGAATGTGATAGATGAGGATTTGAGATGCTTTTTTATTAACGTTGCTGCCATGTCATTGGTACCCACAGGAACAGTACTTTTGATTACGATTGTTTTATGGTGATCCATAGCAGCAGCTACCGATTTAAGTGCATTCAACAGCTGGTTCATATCAGTCTCTCCGTTTATCCCTTCGGGAGTACCAACGGCAATCATCACTATGTCCGATATTATTACAGCACTATGAATACTGCTGGTGAAGCTTATATTCCCATACCTTTTCGCTTCCTGAAGCAGGGCATCCAAGCCTTCTTCGCAAATAGGCAGGACTCCTCTTTCAATATTTTCAATTTTTAAACGATCAATATCCGCGCAAATGACACGATGGCCTTTTGCAGCAAGTCCTATTCCTGTTACCAGTCCAATATATCCGGTTCCGCCAATGATTGAAACTCTCATATACGCCCTCCATATCCATCTTTATTAAGTGTGGTATGCCTCTTTACATGTTTCAAGCGGTCTTCCCATAATCAGGACGCACTTTGCCGATGATTTCCTGATAATCCTTCAGCAGGCCATTAAATATGCTGTCCCACGACTTGCTCAGCGTATACTGCCTGGCTGCTGCGCCCATGGATGCCGCCAAACCCGGGGTACTTATAAACTTTTCCATGGCTTTTGTAAATCCCATGGCATTTCTGGCTTTGCAAATAAGTCCGTCGCAATCGTGATGAATACTATCCGTCACACCGCCGGCATTTGCTGCAATCACCGGCAAACCTGAAGCCATGGCTTCAAGTACAACATTCCCGAACGTTTCCGTGCTGGATGGAAATATGAACACATCACTGGAAGCATAAATTTCCGCCAATTCCAACCCTTTTAGGTAGCCGGTAAAGTGTGTATTGGCGGGAGCATTCTTCTTCATGTATCCAGCATATGGACCGTCGCCTGTGATGATGAAACAGGCTCTCCCCGGGTGGAGCGCATTAATGTTATTCATACATTCCAGCAATATATCCAGATCCTTTTCTGCTGCGACTCTACCAACATAAAGGAACATCATTTTGTTCACAGCGTCAAACTTCTGTCTGATATTAGTATTTTTAAATGTGGGATTGAATTTCTCTACTTCGATTCCTCTTGACCAGATTCTGATATTTCTGAATCCTTTGTCATCCAATGCTTTCATTGTATCGGTAGAAGGGCAGAAATTGATTTCACTGAAATTGTGGAACCATCTGAAATAATTCCAAATGGGTTCTTCCAAATATTCGAGTTTATAATATTTCAAATAGGCATCGAAATTCGTATGAAACGAAGAAACCACTGGTATGCCTTTTTCACGGGCATACTTCAAGCCCATCCATCCGATCCCGAACGATGTGACCAGATGTATCAGATCCGGGTTGAATTTATCAATTATTTTGCTAAAGGATGCATATATGGGGATGGACAGCCTGCATTCATTATATATGGGGAGACTTATGCTTTTGAACCTTTGAACTTTTAGAGAATCTTCAGATTGGGATGCTTCGGGATATTCAGGAGCAAAGAACATATGTTGAATGGAGTTTTTTTCGAGATAGGCATCCAGTTTTCCAAGTGTATTAGTTACTCCGTTGACCTGTGGAAGAAAGGTATCTGTAAAATATGCAATCTTCATATATCCTCCTCTAAAACGCTCTTGCACTTAAGGAAATCGCATGGAGTTCTATAACGCACCGGTTTAAACCGATGCTGCGTTTTAACGAGACTGGTCGCAAGCTTTGCCTGCCACTCGCCCATTCATCCGGGGCGGGGGACATCTTTTGCCTCGTTATAATAACAGTATAAAATGTCAATGCTAAGTCTGGATTAACAGAATGTAAATCTTTTTTACAACTGCTATAACTCGAATCAATGACAGGTCAATCGGTATGCGATCTGCAGGATTGCATACCAGCAACATAATACTCCAATTGTTATATTTATGTTAAGAACTTGATGGCAGGTATTAATTTAGATATACTCGAATTATAAATAATTTTGTTCCATTGTGTAAGTTAGAGGTTTTTTATGAAAGCTACCAACTTGAATCATCATATAATGGCTGCCATAGATATAGGTTCTTACAGTATTAAGATGAAGATTGCCGATGTAGATTCAAACGGCGGTATCCTGCCACTGGAAACGCCAAGAAAGTTTATCAACCTTGGGAAGGACACCTTCATTACAGGCAAAATAAATAACGAGCATCTTGAAGAAGTCTGCAATATTTTAAAGAATTTTAAAAAGTTGATTAGTGAATACAAGACTGACAAATATATGATCGTAGCTACCAGCGCATTGCGGGAAGCTGTCAACTGTGATTATATCCTCGATTATATTTTCCAGAAAACCGGCTTGAAAATTGATGTGATCAGTGAGTCTGAAGAAAGATTTTTTACCTACGGGTCAATAATGGATAACTTGAAGGATTTCCACAGGCTGAAGCAGGAAGGCGTCCTGATTACGGACGTTGGTTCCGGGGGTGTGGAAATAACCCTTTTTAGCGGAGGAGACCTGATATTCACCCAATATGTCAGAATGGGGGCACTGAGACTAAAAGAGGTCTTAAGTACTCTAGAAAGAAGAACCCTGAACTTTCCCAATTTGATTGGAGAATATATTGAAAGTGAAATTGACACCATTAAAGTACAGCTGTTACAAAGCCCAATCAATAATTACCTTGTGATTGGATCGGAAATCAACGTCATGCATGACATACTTGCAAGCGGCAAAAAGGAGTACAATCGTTCCTTTATGGCAAAAGAAGCTTTCTACAAGATTTTCCACAAAGTCATCGGTAAATCACAGCAACAAATTGCCGGGGAATATATGTTGAATTCGGAAAGTGTTGAAACTCTTGTACCTGCCATGCTGATGTATGAGAAATTCCTGTCCTTTACCCAAACGGACAGGATTTTTACACCTGCTGTCTCTTTATGTGACGGTCTGGTGAGATATATGTCGGATACAAAATTCGGCCTGAGAAATAAAGCCTTTTCTGAAAAAGATATCATCATTTCCGTGAGAAAGCTTGGTGAAAAATACTCCTACGATTCGAAGCATGCTGAACAGGTTGAAAAAGTAGCTTTGCTTCTATTTGACAATTCCAAAAGACTTCATGGATATTCCGATAAGGAAAGGCTGTTTTTACAGATAGCAGCGATTGCACACGATATTGGCAAATATATCAATATAAAGGCACACAATATACTGTCCCATAATATCATTCTGAATTCCGACATTCTTGGGCTTTCAAAAAATGATTTACATATCATTGCGAATATAATCAGATACCATGCAAATAATATGCCGGGTATGGATGATTTTAATTATAAAGCGCTTGACTACGACAGCCGGATTATGGTATCGAAGCTTGCGGCCTTCCTTAAGCTTGCGGATGCGCTGGATAGAAGCCACAGGCAGAAGCTTTCGGATGTGAAAATCGTATTAAGCGAACAGAATTTTACGATAAAAGCAGAAACCAACAGGGATTCGCTCCTTGAAGAATGGGAATTCGAAAATAAAAGTAATTTATTCAATGAAGTCTACGGTATAAAACCCAACCTGATAATTAAAAGAAAATAACCGGAGGTCAGGATGAAAAAAAGCTTCAATGGCAACAAATTTTTTATAAACCGCGAATTGAGCTGGCTTGAATTCAACAAGAGAGTATTGGAGGAAGCCCAGGATAATTCAAATCCATTGCTTGAAAGGCTGAAGTTTCTTTCTATTGTGAGCTCAAACCTGGATGAATTCTTCATGGTAAGAGTGGGATCTCTAAATGATCAGATCAACGCAGGCTTTGACAAGCCGGACCCATCAGGTATGACACCTGATGAGCAGGTACAGAGTATATACAGGACAGTTGCATCCATGATCCGGGACCAGTACAATTGTCTGAGCTATTCACTTTTACCCGCGCTGAAGAACGAGGGTATTAATATCATTGACAGTGATGTTCTGACTCCTATTCAGCTGAACACTCTGAATGAGTATTTTGTGAATGAAATATATCCTGTTTTAACTACCATGGCTGTTGATGAAAGCAGGCCTTTTCCTCTAATCGCAAACAAGAGCCTGAACCTTGCCGTACTTTTGCAGGGTTCAGAAAAGGAAGATCAGCTTTTTGCCACAGTACAAGTCCCTTCAGTCCTGCCAAGATTTATTGAAGTGTCCTCTGACATAAATGGAGTGAATTATATCCTGATGGAAGAAATCATCCGAATGAATATATCCATGCTTTTCAAAGGACATAAGATCCTGGCAGTCAACGCGTGCAGGATAACCAGAAATGCAGATCTCAGCTTGAATGAAGATGAAGCTGACGATTTGCTGCTGGAAATTGAAAAATCTCTTAAAATGAGAAAATGGGGTGCAGCTGTCAGGCTGGAGGTTGAAGCCCATAGTGATGAAAAAATCGTATCCATATTGAAAGACGCGCTGGAACTCGATCCTCAGAGCGTATTCCATATCAAGGGACCTATTGATATCACTTTCCTGTTGAAAATGGCAGCACAGCGCAGCAGGCCTGACTTAAAGGATCAACTCTTCCCGAGTATATACCCTCCCGCCTTCAAGAAATATGAAGATGTTTTCAGTGCCATCAGAACCAAGGATATCCTTGTGCATCATCCATATGAGGATTTCCAATCCGTGATTGATTTCATCTATCACGCAGCCGATGATCCTGATGTGTTAGCCATAAAACAAACGCTGTACAGGATCAGCAGCAATTCACCTATTATAAAAGGACTCCTTCGCGCTGTTGAAAATGGTAAACAGGTTACAGTGCTGTTTGAAATCAAAGCAAGATTTGATGAGGAAAATAATATACAATGGGCTAAAAAGCTTGAAGAAGCCGGATGCCACGTAACCTATGGCCTGATAGGACTAAAGACACACTGCAAGATAACACTGGTCGTTAGAAGAGAAACTGATGGTATCATGCGTTACGTGCATATGAGTACTGGAAATTACAATGAAACGACATCAAAGCTTTACACAGATATCGGTCTGTTTACATCAAACAGACACATAGGCTCCGATGCGACTGCACTCTTTAACCAGCTTACAGGCTATTCCGACCAGCCGGACTGGTATATGCTGAATACTGCTCCATTCGGTTTGAGAAAGAAAATTACCGAGCTCATTAAAAATGAAATCAAATTATCGACAATTGACAGTCCAGGCAGAATAATCATAAAAATTAATTCTCTGGTGGACTCGGAAATTATAAAGCTTCTGTACAAAGCCTCCTGCAGCGGTGTAAAAATAGATCTGATCGTAAGGGGAATCTGTTCGCTGCGTCCCGGCATCAACGGTGTCAGTGAAAATATCCGTGTAATCAGTATTGTTGACAGGTATCTTGAACATAGCAGGATATTCTACTTCAGTAACGGTGGAAGAAAAGATATTTTTCTGTCCAGTGCAGACCTGATGGAAAGGAATCTGAACAGAAGGGTCGAGCTTCTATTCCCGGTTATTGATGAGGATTTAAAGAACAGGCTCGAATCCATACTGGACATTTATCTGAAAGACAACGTCAAAGCCAGGGAGCTTAAAGCAGATGGGCAGTATGTATGGGTAAACAGAAGAAGCAAAAAGCCCATCCACAGCCAGACCTATTTTTATGAAAATCCCATATAGATACCTATTGGGGCAGCTCAGTCCCCGAAGCAGGTCCCGACCATACGCGCATTCTTAAGAAGAATATGATCCTGAGGAACCGGTTTTAGTTTTCCTGCGATCTCTTCAAGAGGCTTAGCGATGATATCATCTTTTTCCCTGGCAACCATATTCCCATATTCCCCTTTATACAACAGCTCTGCGGCAACCGTGCCGAACTGCGTCGCCAGAACCCTGTCATAGGGAGAAGGTGTGCCGCCGCGCTGCAAATACCCAAGCACGGAAATACGTACATCCATTCCCGTCTTATCCTCTATATCCTTTGCCAGTTCATAGGCTTTGGATTGATAACCCGGATCTTTCCGTTTCTGCTTTAGCTGCTTTTTATCCATTTTATATTCTTCATACGATAAGGCCCCTTCCGCAACAACAACGATTGAAAATTGTTTCCCGCTTTTTGCACGGTTTTTTAAATGATCTTTTATGCTGTCCATATGATACGGTATTTCCGGGATCAGGATGACGTCGCCGCCGCCTGCCAGCCCCGAGTAAAGTGCGAGCCAGCCTGCATTATGTCCCATTACCTCGATAATCATTACCCTGTTGTGGGAATGTGCAGTTGAATGAAGACGGTCAATCGCCTCGGTTGCAATATCTACAGCAGTATGAAACCCGAAAGTGATATCAGTTCCATAGATGTCATTATCAATCGTCTTGGGTAATCCAATAATATTGAGTCCCTGCTCTTTCAAAAGAGCTGCTGTTTTATGAGATCCATTCCCTCCCAGCATAACGACGCAGTCCAGATTGTTCTTCTTATAATTTTCCTTGATCGCATCCAGTTTCATATCAACCGAAAAATCGTTGTCCTTTACCTTACCAAAAGGCTTTTCTCTTGATGTTCCAAGTATCGTACCCCCTCTTGTCAGGATACCGGAAAAATCCTCCGGTTTGAGTATTCCCGTATCATCTTCAATCAGGCCTTTGAAGCCATTGTTTATCCCGATTATTTTCATACCGTATAACCCATATGCAGCTTTTGCCACTCCCCTGATCGCCGCATTCAAGCCAGGGCAGTCTCCCCCGCTCGTCAGTATTCCAAACGTATTTGTCGCAGAGCCCTTCATATTTATGCCTCCATAAAATGATTCAAATTGGTCAAATGGCACAGTATTTTACCTTGATATACTACCTATATTAATATCTCATCGGAGCTGACATAATATTTAGATGATGATAATAGTACCATTATATTCTAATGCAGATTCTGAAACAACAAAGGTTTATAACTTGTAAGGCTTAAATACAATGAACTACTGAAGATAAACATAACACCCTACCCCATAAATCGCATTTCTGTTTTCGAACATATATAATGTAGCGCTACAAATAACAGCATAAATTTCAAAATGCGCTATTAATTCATTACATCAACGATCAAAAAAACAAAATAAAGGGAGTATAATAATGAAAACAAGAACATTTCGTTCTGCTGCTTTAGCATTGATTTTTATAATATTACTCTCAATGAGTGCATCGGTAACCTATGCAAATACAAACTACCTTCCAAGTTCGTGGGCCTCTCAAAAAATCGTAATTTCCGCAACAGCTGGTATCATCCCTGAAGACTTTGATGCCCAACCGTTTACAGAAAGCATCACACGTAAGGATTTTTGCGAAGTGTTGATCAACACTTGCCGTATCTTCGGAATAACATTACACGAACTTCCTGTGTCCCATCCGTTTACCGATACAACGGACAACAATGCAGAAAATGCTTATATGCTGGGTCTAACTCAAGGCACCGACATTGGAATATTTAGTCCTGACCTGCCGCTTACACGTGAGATGGCAGCTGTCATGCTCTCAAAACTGCGCATGCTTTTTCAGTCTTCCTCTAATAATGGCTTTGAAAATTTCAATTGGAATCATGGAGATTGGAATCATGCAGGAGACTTATACGATTTTGGAGGAGATAACTATTATCATAATGCAAGAAACCATGGTGCCTCGGAAAATCACTACAGCATCGTGTCTACAACTTCTACAGGTTCTCTTGCATACTCGCTGCCTATGGACGAGCAGCAAGCAGCCCGACTGCTTGTTGAATATTCTACGGACAGCAATCTGGTATCTGGATGGGCACAGAATTATATGGCTGATGTCTATGCGCTCGGAATTCTTTCAGGTACAGGAGAAGACAAGTTGGATCCCAAGTCCGATATTACACGCGAGCAGGCTGTATTATTGTCTCTTAATGTGCTGGCCTACTGTGATGAATCGCAAATCCGGGCTGCAGGAGTTGCAGAATGTGTTCTGCCAGCGCCGGCAGGAATTTTTATCTCTCCGTCCTATTACATGAGTGATGTTTATCTTCGTTGGAATACAATTCCTTTGGCTTCAGCATATGATATCACGGTATTTAAAAATGGCATATCCTCATATACAATGAGAATATGCAGCAATTACCTGGATTTACAGACAAGTTCATCTACCTATGACCAGTATTCAGAATCTTTTGCAGTCACAAATAATGCTAATCTGCTCTATTCCAGCGTATTTGGGGGTGACAAAAAAGTGATTCACGCTGCTTTGAAGGTAGTTCCTGTCAATAGCAACGGTGAGCCTTCTGTGTTTTTTCTCAAACGTGAGTTTACCATATTCCCCTGGGCAAACGCAAGTGAGATGATAACTGGTGACCCTGAAAAGAGTCAGTTTACAAATATCAGTCAAGCAAATCTGAATATGAAAAGCATCAAGGTCAAAGTTTGGAACCTAACAGCGTCAGGTACAAAAAAGCCCGCCTCTCTCACCCTTACGATCAACAAAAACGTTGCAGAAAATATGAAAAAAATATTTGAGGAAATTTATAATGGGAAGGGGAAATTTCCTATTAAGAACGCCCAGGGTTATTCCTATAGAAGTGGAACCTCACAGCACTCTAACGGCACTGCTGTTGATATTAATCCAACAGAAAATTATTTTATCTCACTAGATGGAGTGATTAAGTCCGGCTCCATATGGAAACCCGGTAATAACCCGTATTCCATACTGCCGGAAGGTGATGTTGTCCATGCATTCAACCGTTACGGCTGGCACTGGAGTCCAGATATGAACTGGTCCAATGGTAAGGATTATATGCACTTCAGTCTCAACGGAAAATGACAGACTGAACTTTATCCTGCACTTTCTAATTCATTCGTATTAATCTCAGACAGAGTAGGATACAATGCTCAGCATTGTCGTATAAAAAAAGTCCACTACATGTCAAGTTGTCTTTTAAACACAAAAAAGCGGTAACAGTTTTATCATTACCGTTGTTTCATGCTCTATACCATTAAGTTCTCTATGTTATTAGAGGTTTGATGCTTCATCGAGCTCTTCTTCCTCATTAAAAGCTTTTGCAACCTTTTTCAGCTTGCCCTCAACTTTAGCAATTCTAATATTATGACTATCAAGCTCGGATTTCCCAACCTGATTGGAATGCTCAATTGCACTAACTACTTGGTATATCTCATCTTGTCGAGTTTTCATATCAGATAAATTCGTTTTGATCTCATCCTGGCCGGTTTCCATTTTTAATAACCTTTTCCCGATCTCATCCTGGCCGGTTTCCATTTTTGATAACCTTTTCCCGACCTCATCCTGGCCGGTTTCCAAATTGCCAATTTTACTTTTCATCTCTTTTAGTTCCTGTAATACAATCTTTTGAAATTCCTCATTGGTCATTCGCAACACTTCCTTTCCGTTAGTAACTCCGATTAAAAATCGAATGAGAATAACAGCACTATAATATTATCCTTTTCTATTTCCATAATCAATAGTTCTATCGGGTTATTTATTATAACATATTCTACATCCTAAAACTTCTTAAAAGAACCAATGAATCTTTACCTTTTGCTCTCCCGTTTCCTTGTTCTTCTCTCCAATTTCTATGTAATCGATAAGTTCACCCATTATTGTATGCGTCAATTCCTTAAAATCCTTATACTGCTTTACAACATTATTTAGATTTGTCATAAGTACGGGTGTTATCATATGCCATCTCCGCAACTTTATTGAAGCTCCTACAATTTAACTCATGACAGGCCTAGGATTATCCGGTACAACTATTTTGCTTATACTGCATTTTTTCAATATTTGTATTGTCAATGTACAATCTTTACATTTGTTTTCCGAATGACAATGACAATTTTGCTCTCATAAAAAAAAGGCCTCCAAACCTGCATCTACATTGATTGTGGAATATATCATCTTTTTCGTCTCCCAAAGTCCACTACATGAGGTGCGGTACCGTAAATCATCATCGCCATCCCGATCCTGGAGATCACCAAACAGTCAAGGCTGTTAATGTTTTCGAGACAAACAGAAGCAAAAAGTTTATAATAGAAAAGGTTGGATATTAATGAACATGCATTTACAGGAGGCCTTCAAATGAATAAAAAATGGGATATTATCAAAAAGATCACCGATTCCGGGCTTGTCGTCGTAGTCAGAGCAGAAAACCCGGAAACAGCGAAGAAGATTACCAATGCTTGCCTGGAAGGTGGAGCTGCAGCAATTGAAATAACCTATACGGTGCCAGGTGCAACAAAGGTTATTGAAGAACTTGCTAAAGAATACTCGGGTCAGATTATCATCGGAGCCGGTACTGTGTTGGATTCGGAGACAGCCAGGATCGCAATCCTTTCCGGAGCGCAGTATGTTGTCAGCCCTTACCTGAGCCGTGAAACACTCAGGTTGTGCAATCGTTATCAAATACCCTGCATGCCGGGAGTCATGACTGTTGAAGGCGTCGTCGAAGCGATGGAGCTTGGTGCTGATATTCTTAAAATATTTCCTGGAGAAGCCTTCGGCCCAAGTATCATCAAGGCAATCAAGGGTCCGCTGCCACAGGCCAGCATGATGCCGACCGGCGGCGTCAGTATCGACAATGTTGGGGAATGGATCAGGGCAGGTGCAGTGGCTGTGGGTGTCGGCGGCGCTATGACAGCAGGAGCGAAAACAGGCGACTACGCAAGTATTACAAAGCTGGCTTCCGAATTTGTCCTCAAGATTAAGGATGCCAGAAAATAACATGAACAAGCCAGGCATAGAAAAAACTGCAGAAGATACCTGCAGTTTTTTCTATATATAGTGAAAATAAATTTAGGTAAGCAAACTTTTTCACTTCAGTACTTCACTCTTACATAGTAACAGATAGCATCTATACCGTAAATTTCTCCATCTGTCTGATGAGGTTTGCCGCAAGTTCACTCAGCTTCTTTGACATATCATCAAGCTGTTCAATGGAAGCCAGTTGTTGCTGTGTCGATGCCGAGACCTCCTGCGCCGAGGCAGAAGTCTGCTCGGATACAGCTGAAATATTCTCCATACTTGACATCACCATTTCCTTATTTGAATCCATGTCAGTGATTATGTTTCCAACTTTGTTGATATTTTCAGCAAGTGCACCGGTAGTAGCATTGATTCTTGAAAAGGCTTTGGCGGTTTGTGCCACCATCTCGCTTTGCTCCTTTATGCTGGTTTCAGCTTTCCCAACAAGCTGTGTAGAGACCTGGGCCTGCCTGAATACATCCTCGATATGCTTCTGGATCTCGCGCGTATGGTTATTGGACTGTTCGGCAAGTTTTCTGATTTCATTTGCTACAACTGCAAAGCCTTTGCCGGCATCTCCTGCTCTGGCAGCCTCAATAGCCGCATTTAGCGCAAGCAGGTTGGTCCGGTCTGCGATACTGCGCAGCACCTGCGTTATGACATTTATATTTTTGACATACTGGTTGAGTTGGGATATTTCATTAACCACGCTGGTAGTGATCTCGTTTGTCAAAGCAGTCTTGATGTTAAGGCTTTCAATCGTCGTCAAGCCATACTTTGAAAGCTCCATCATAGACTCGGAATCCACTTCCATTGCATGTGTTTTCTCAACGGCAAGTGAAATCTTATTGGCAAGCTGTGAAACATTCTTTACACCAACTTCTACTTCAGAAGCCTGGTTAGCGGAACCTGATGCTACCTCCATTATTGCATGAGCAATTTCATTTGAAATATGTGATGACTGTGATGAGATCCGGGTCATTTTATCGGAAGATGCTACAACCTCTTCAGCTGCAATCTTATTATCCTTCACAAGTTCTTTGATGTTATCGAGCATATCATTGAAGCTGATAACCAGCCTTCCAAACTCATCTTTCCTTCTCATTTTTAAATTGACTGTCAAATCCCCATTCTCAGCTTTTGCCATCACGCCCATTATTTTTTTCAGAGCTAACGTCATTCCAAGTGAAAAAATGAAGCCAATCACTCCGGCAATCAGTACGAAAATAATTCCTGTCCATATTGTAGTCCACATTATTTTGTTTGCGCCTGCCAGGATCTCCTCGTTTGGAATTGTCATCACAACTATTATGCCTGTTTCCTGAGATTTATTGTATGAGACAAGATAATCCTTCTTATCGTCCATAGTATGGAAACTATCTGCTGTCTTTGTCTTGCTGCGCTCAAGTACATCCTTGACAAACTGCCTTTGTGCCAGAGCCTTTTCCTCCGACTGACCTTTTCCCGACAGAACCTTACCCTCCTGGGTGATTAGATATGAAGCATCTTTTTTACCCAGATTTATATTCCCCAGTACATCTGTTATCTTTTTATAATTCACATCAACGAATATCAAACCCGATATTTCCCCACTGTTTGAATCCTTGAATAAACTAACGAGAGACAACGCATAGCTTTTGTTGATTATTCCATCCATCGCTTCGCCGTAATTCACCCATATGGGCTTGCCATCCTCTGCAAGAACCTTTTTGTACCATTCTGTCTCCCATACCTTATCCATATCACTTGGGGCATTTATATCGCCTATTGTGTCGCCTGTATTAAATAGCATCTTCGTGTTAATATCCTGAGAAGAGGAGTTAATGCTTGTCAATACTGAGGTAGCATCCTTCTTTGCCTTCACCTTCTGTGTGTCAAAATCATCCCCACTTGTACTTGTGCAGATGGCGCTATAATCCTGAATAATCGAATTTGCAACTAATTGATTTGAATCATCCTTTGCCTTTGCAAGAAAGGCATCAAAATAGTTGGATGTTTGAAGAGTTGTGCCGGAAACACTAGCCTCCGTGCTTTCCCTAAGGCTTTTTGAAGCGGTATTGGTAGCAATGAAGCCAATGATTGATACAGGTATGATGATCAGCAATAAAAACATCAATACCATCTTTGACAATATGCTTTTGGTAGATGTTAAATCTGAAAGTACAGATTTTATTGATGAGTGTTCGCTGTTGTTTTCTTTATTCATTTCTTTTAACGTTTTGGCACCTTCCTTCTTCAAAAGATTCGAACTATTTCCCGTAATTTTGTTTAATACTCTATTTTTCATTTTTCCCCCAAAGCAAAAAATATTTTATCTTATGGAAATTATACAATAATAATTAAAAAACTTAAACTAAATTATACATAAAAGCCAGAATTTTTTACTCTTCCAGATAATATTGCAGTGTGGGATTTGTACATTTATTTGTTTTACACAACTCTCCATAAAATTTTCCACTTTCCCTGATCATACGTTTTTGTGTCTTATAATCGACCTCGATCAGACCAAAGCGGGCAGATTCACCTTCAAGCCATTCGAAATTATCCATGAGTGTCCAATGGTAGTATCTTTCTACCGGAATTCCCTCTTTACAAAGCTTTGCCACTTCTCTAAGATGCGTATATATGTATTTCGCCCTGAAAGAATCACTGGCGTCACAGGTACCATTCTCTGTGATCCATATCGGCGCCCGATATTTCTTGTAATAATGCCTGCACAGTCTGGACAAGCCTTCCGGATAAATCTCCCAGCCCAGGTCGTTCTGCTGGTTGCCGGGGATGGTATCATCCTTGAAGCCTTTAAAATGAACACCGCTTCGCGTATAATAGTTGATACCGATAAAATCGTAGAACCTGCCCCGTCCCAAGGGCGCTCCAAAGCCAATCGGCGGGACTAGAACGCCTCCCGCCATGGATTTGATGATCGCATCCTGAAAAATAAAGCGCATGATTTTTGCTGCAATAAAATCCAGCGGGTTCTTTGAAAAAGGATCAAACACACGGAGATGGTTGGCAACACCTACCATTGTTCTGCCTGTGAAGCCGCGTTTCTCCCTTATTTCATGAATTGCCCGATATGCTGCAATGTGGCACAGAGTCATGTTCCTGCATACCTTCATTGAGAGCCGGAAATTCTTTTTACCAGGCGGCCAGCTTGCGAAATAGTATCCATTGGCCATATAGACATTGGGCTCATTAATGGTTATGTATTCACCGACCAAATCACCAAGCTTTTCAACCACATACCTGGTATACCTTTCGAAATATTTCACTGATGTGCTTTTTTCAAAATCACCCTCGGATGCAAACCAAAGCGGGTTTGAAAAATGGTGAAGCGTGACAAGTGGTTTGATTCCGTTCGCAACAAGAAGCTTGATTTCTTTTCTGTAATGATCGATGGCGGTCTCGTCGAAGCTTCCGTTCTCAGGCTCTATCCTGCTCCATTCCAGGCCCATGCGGTAAACCTTGAAGTTAAGCTGTCCCATCAGTTCAATGTCTTCTTCAACCCTGTTCCAATGATCATCTGCTCTGACACATGAGGTGCCGTCCTTGATTTTGCCCTTCATACACCAGTCATACCAGTTGTTGTTGGTATCGCCGCCTTCTATCTGGGTTGCAGCTGTGGCCGCGCCCATAAGGAAATTGTCAGGAAGCCGGAAAGTCCATTCGTTCTTTTTCCCGCCAATCATCTCACCATCTCCTGTTAACTAATATGCCAATTTATATAATACTCCTGAATTTGCCGTATGCCTCATCCCATTGCGCCGTGTCCGCCGGGTGATATTCCGTTACCGCAAAAGATCGTCTCACAAGCTCCCGGCCTTCACGCAGATTTCCGACCTCCCCGAGTGCAAGCAGTTGTGTAATTATGTTACCCACAGCCGTAGCCTCGACAGGTCCTGCAAAAACAGGCCTTCCTATGGCATTTGCGGTAAACTGTGACAGCACTGTGTTTTTGCTGCCGCCGCCGACAATATGAAGTACCCTAAGCTTGTAACCCAATATTTCTTCCAGCCCTTCAAGTACCATCCTGTATTTCAAAGCAAGGCTTTCCAATATACACCTTACTATTTCAGGTTTCGATTCCGGTGGTTTTTGCCCGGTTTTTAAACAATACTCACGGATCTTGTCTGTCATATGGCCGGGTCTCAGAAAGCTTATGTCATCCGGATCGATGAAGGCAGTAAACGGCGCAACAACAGCAGCGCCTGCTTCCAATACGTCAAAGCTATCATTGCCTCCCGCCCTGTCCCACTCCCTCTTGCATTCCTGATAAAGCCACAAGCCCATAATATTCTTCATTAGCCTGGTATTTCTTCCGTAGCCGCCTTCGTTCGTATAATTCAGTCTGAAGGCGGAATCATTGATGACAGGTGACGGTATCTCTACGCCCAGAAGCGACCATGTACCGCTGCTAAGGTAGGCATATCTGTCTCCCAATGCCGGAACCGAAGTGACCGCGCTTGCCGTATCATGTTCCGCGACTGCAACAATTGGTATTCTGGCAGTTCCAAGCTCTGCCGACACTGCTTCCGAAAGCCTGCCTGCCATCGTTCCTGCATCGACCATCCGGGTCAGGATATTCACAGGTATGCCGAACCTTTCCAGCAAATCAACAGCCCATCCTCGACTTTGGGCATCAATCATCTGTGATGTGCTTGCTATTGTATATTCCGTACTTTTTTCCCCTGTAAGGAAATAGCGCAGCAGATCCGGTGTGAACAGGAGCGTATCTGCCTTGTCAAGTACAGCCATGCCTTTTCGTTTCATTGACAGCAGCTGGAACAACGTATTGATTTCCAGGAACTGTATCCCTGTCCGCTCATATAATTCTTTTTGGGGGATTATTTCAGATGCCTCCTCCAAAATTCCTTGCGTATGAGTATCCCTGTAGTGAACAGGATTTCCCAGCAATCTGCCTGATGAATCAAGTAATCCGAAATCAACACCCCATGTGTCAATCCCGATAGAAGCAATCTCATTAAACCCGGACTTCACACATTTACTGACACCCTGTTTCAATTCATGGTAAAGTCTCAGGATATCCCAATTCAGACTGCCGTTGGTCATAACCGGTTCATTTGCAAACCGGTGGAACTCCCCAAGCTTCAACAAATGTCCGTCGTATTCCCCGACGATTGCCCTGCCACTGCTTGCCCCATAATCAAATGCAATCATGTTCAACATAGAACCACCCCAATTCATTCTTCCTCTGCATCAAATAATTTCTGCGATTATATAATTTTAATTAATTATATAATTTTATAAAAGCACATACAACAATTCAATGGTATATGTTATTCTTTTATTTGTTTTTATCACTGTATACAAGTAGTATTCCGAGAAATAACCGGTAAGATGCCGGGTGAGTACAGAAGTACGGGGATTTATCTGATGATGGATAACATCCGGAAAGGCTGGAGTTCCCGCCGGAAAATCCGGAGCCGGTGCAGATTAGCAGGGAGCGGGCGCGGAGACCCGCCTCTGCAGGATATGATTTCCATTCTTCGCATCCTTATATAACCCCACCGTTTTTAATCTACAGGATTAATGTTCTATCCTTTTCTCCATTAACCAGTTGGTACCGGCAATGGCTGCAAGGAAAACAATTATGTCGGCCAGTGTTCTGCTCAGTGAGGTTTCAATTTCCCATAAGCTGAATTTCATCAGCGGTATTTTGTCAAGCTGTATACCCAGTGCCGCAGTACAGCCGGTTATTATTAAAAAGGCTGCGATACCTATTGGAACGGCAATCCTGTTTTTATGGGTAAACGATTTTGCAATCGTGATACAGAAGAAAATGATCATGAAAGATGCTGCACAACTAAATAGCATATACAGTACAACCAAAATAACTTTAAACCAGTCATGCGAAAGGGCTTCTATGATATCCCCGATAAATTCAATTGCCTGCGCATTAAAATTAGCCATAACATACATGAACATGGAGAATAAGGAAACCGTACCGCAGACGATCAGACTTGATAAAGTCGCTGCAAGCTTGGCAAGAACCTTTTTCCAGGAAACTGCGGGTATCATCAGTTCAAGGTACGACTGCCTGCCGGATAAGTCCCGTTCAAATCTATATATTCCTTCAATGAATGGAAACGCGCCAAGAAAAATTGCTAATATGAAAAACAGTATAGTAGTCAGTATGAACGGCAAACCTGCATTGTTTGGTGCAGTTCCACTGTGTATAAATGCATCGCCTATTTTATTGTTCCATAGGAATATCCTTGTAATAAGCAGGTTCAGTGCCTGGATCCCGAGATACCCCAAAAGCAGATACTTGGCGGAACGCCATTTTTTCATTATTTCAAAATAAATCAATTTCCCAATCATGCGAATACCTCCCTGTAAAGCTCATCAAGTGACTTGTGATTTTCACTTCTAAGATTGTCAACCCCGCCATGCAGTACTATTCTGCCTTCCTTAAGGAAATAGGCCTCATCAAGAATACTTTCGATCTCATTGATCAAATGACTAGTTACAAGAACAGTGCTTTCCGGATTGAAACACCGGATTATGGCTCCCAGAATCAGTTCCCGCGCAACCGGATCAACACCGTTCAACGGTTCATCAAGCACGAACAGCTTCGCATCCCTTGCAAGCGTCAGCGCAAGCACCAGCTTCTCCTTCATTCCCTTGGACAGACTCTTTACCCTCATATCCTCAGTCAGTTTCATGAATTCCAGCAGTTCTGTAAAACGCCTGGCATTAAAGTCTCTGAAAAAATTAGCGTATACATCTCTGGCATCTTTTATCGTCATCCAATCATACAAAAATTCACTATCAGGTAAAAACGCTACCAGCTCTTTTGATTTATAACCGATCTCAAATCCATTTACCGTTAAATTACCGGCTGACGGTCTTACCATGCCGGTGATCAACTTCAGGAAGGTTGTTTTCCCGCTTCCGTTCGGGCCCAGTAATCCAATGATTTTGCCCTGTTCCAATGAAATGTCCACATCGGTAAGCGCAGGTTTTGTAAAATATTTCTTACTGATTTTATCCGCCTTAAGAATCACCATTCTCATTTCCCTCCAAAACTTTTTTTACATTGTCCAACACTTCGTTATTTTTCATGCCAAGCTCCTTCATTTCTCCTACATATCTTTTCGTATATTTTTGCGCCTGGGTGGATTTCAACTTCTCCATAAGCTCTTCCCCCTCCGCTATGAAGGTCCCGATCCCCCTCTGCGGAAAAGCCACGCCTTCCCTTTCAAGCTCCATATATACGCGCTGTACTGTATTCGGATTTACCTTGAAGGTTTCAGCGATCTCCCTGACAGACGGGAGCTTATCCCCGCCCTTCAGCTTTCCTGAAACAATATCCGCCTTAATCTTCTCAATGATTTGCACGTAAATCGGCGAGTCCTCATTAAACTTCATCACATATGTTTACCTCCTGTCTATTGAACTAGTGTACTATCATATTAATACACATGCACAGCTATGTCAAGTACTATTTAAAAATCTTGTCTTGTATTTGTTGAAGTATATGCAGTAACGTTTTTGGAAATGGAAACAGGTACTCTGTAGAAGCGCGCATTGCGCGTCCGTCATATGGTTTTCCGGTACCATGTGGAGGACGGCCAATGGCCGCCCCTGCGTGGCAGGACGATTGCTATTATAATCGTGACAGTGGACTGTCCCTTGTCACGATTTTCTATGGTACATAATGTTTTTGGAAATGGAAACAGGTACTCTGTAGGAGTGCGCACTGTATCCGTTATATGGTTTCCCGGTGTCCTGTGGAGGACGGCCAATGGCCGCCCCTGCCTCACATTTGCTGCAACCGGGGTGTCACATGGACGGAGTTCAGTGAATATGTGCTCCCGGCATATACGGATGGTCCTCTACAACAGGTATCTTTTTAGATATCAGCTTCTGGATATCCTTCAGGTAATCCTTCTCTTCACTGTCGCAGAAGGAAAGTGCCACACCAGCAAGACCTGCTCTTCCAGTCCTGCCGATCCGATGCACATAGGTCTCGGGAATATTGGGCAGGTCATAATTGATCACATGTGACAGTTCCTCCACATCTATACCTCTTGCCGCAATATCGGTAGCTACCAGGATTCTGGTCTGTTTGGCCTTGAAACTGTTCAGGGCTTCCTGTCTTGCAGTCTGGGACTTGTTGCCGTGTATGGCCTTCGCCTGGATCCCGGACTTTAAAAGATCCTTTGTTATCTTATCTGCCCCATGCTTCGTACGTGAAAATACAAGAGCAGAGACTACAGACTTATCTTTCAGAATATGCGAAAGGAGATTCTTCTTATCCTTTTTTTCAACAAAATAAACATGCTGCTCAATTGCATCCACAGGCGAGGATACAGGGGTCACCGCTACCTTTACCGGATTTGTCAGAATAGAATCCACCAGCCTGGTTATCTCGCCTGGCATCGTGGCGGAGAACAGCAGAGTCTGCCTCTTTTCCGGAAGCTTGCCGATAATCTTCTTCACATCGTGTGAAAAGCCCATATCCAGCATGCGGTCCGCTTCATCCAATACAAAGAACTGGATATCGTTTAAATTGATAAAGCCCTGACTCATGAGGTCCAGAAGCCTTCCAGGCGTCGCAACAAGTATTTCCACCCCGTTTTTCAATGCCTTTGTCTGAGGCAGCTGTGATACTCCACCATAAATGATCGCATGTTTTATACCTGTATGTCTCCCATACGCACTCAAACTATCCCCTATCTGTACTGCAAGCTCCCTTGTCGGGGTCAGGATCAAAGTCTTGATCCGTCTTGGCGCTTTGTATGCCAAAAGCTGCTTGTTCTGCTGATAAAGCATTTGTAATATCGGCATGGCAAATGCAGCCGTCTTTCCCGTTCCTGTCTGCGCGCATCCCACAAGGTCCCTGCCCTCCAGTATAACAGGTATGGCCTGCTGCTGGATCGGTGTAGGTATATCGTAGCCCTCTTCTTTAATTGCCTTAAGTATTGGTGCGCAAATTTTTAAATCTTCGAAATTCACTATATCTCTCCTCTAAACTGGTTGTTATTATTTCGGTCACATATCAATTGAAAATCTCAGGGGCATCGAGCCCCTCTCGATGTGATTTCTAGATGAAATCACTATTTGGCCATATTTGTTACACAAATGGCCTAAATAAAGGACATATCTCAAATACTGATATGCCCCATTCATAAATCTCTCTATTTATAACCGCTAGTCAGTTTCATATCTTATTTTAAGGCAAATACCTTAATAAGTCAACCCTATGCCTTTTCTGCTTTTCTGCAGTCCGCTTCTGCAGTCCGCTTCTACAGATTCTCCAGATTCTACAGATTCTACAGATTCTCCAATATCCTGCCTGAAGCCTTCCTCATTTCAACTTCTGACTTATCCAGTACCAATTTGACCTTCTCATACTCAATCGACCTCTTGATTGTGAATTTTGTGGTTTTTACAAGTTCCTCATATGTCATGACGAAATACCGGATAATTTTATATTGAGGGAGTGTTTTGTTTATTTCCCTGATAGCTGCATCGAATACAGCAGCCAGCTCTTTTTCAGATGGCAGATTTTCCTTCCCTTCTGCAAGTTTCTCTTTGTCGAGGACCAGCTTCACACATACCTGTATGTCACCATCCGGCGCTTTGTTTCCCCATACAAAAGAATCCCTGATACCCGGAATATTATTGAGCAGTACTTCATATTCCTCTGGAAAAGCTTTTTTACCGTTCGTAAATACGATCATTGACTTTATTCGTCCGGTTATCCTGAGCAAGCCCTGCTCATCTATCGTCCCCAGATCCCCGGTCCTGAACCAGCCTTCGGAATCAATGACCTCCGCCGTAGCCTCGGGATCCTCAAAGTACCCAAGCATTACATTTTCGCCGCGCGCAATAATTTCACCCATTCCATTCTCATCAGGAGCGTCAATTGCCACCTCGATTCCAGCCAAAGGATAGCCAACCGTACCGGGTGCATGTTCAAAATCGTTTGTGGCAGTTATTAACGGTGAAGTCTCAGTAAGACCAAAGCCCTGGACCAGGATGAGTCCCATTTTCTCAAACCCGATGACCACTGCCGGATTCAGAGGCGCAGCTCCGCACGCGGCAAGTCTCAAACCCGGTCCCAGCTTGTCAAATACACTTTTGAATATCAATCTCCTCAAATCAATCCCAACAAATCGCAATACATCGGAAACCTTCGTCAGAATACGGATCATTTTTGCCTTGCCCGACTTTTGAATCCCATCCTTTAATTTTTTATACATAGCCTCCAATATGGCAGGAACCGCAACAAGGATCGTAACTTTGTATTCGCGAAGGTTTTGCTGAATGAACCTTACTCCTTCGCAGTAGGCGATACAAACACCGCAGTGTACCATAAACATCAAGCCGACGGAATTTTCGAAGGTATGATGCAGGGGAAGCAGCGAAAGATGCACATCACCCGGTCCTGCATGAATGATTGTTGTCATGCTGGTTACATTTGCCGCAATATTCGAATGCGACAGCATGACCCCTTTTGATATGCTTGTTGTCCCTGATGTAAAAAGCAGGATGGACATTTGATCCTTATCGATGACTGCATCAATAAAAGATCTGTCACCGCGCTCCACTAAAGCTCTTCCCTTTTCGATCAAATCCGGAAGAGCTTGAAATCTGGGGCCCTGGCAATTTGTCCCCACAGCATTTTCCATGCTTATATAATATTTTATTCTGTCATTTGTTTTTGAAATATCTTTCATGATCTGCTCAAAAGCAGCCGTATAAAAAACGACCTCGACACCGCCTCTTACCAAAAGGTTTTCCACTTCATTCCGTGGCAGATTCTTGTCAAGAGGTACTGCCACTCCTGTTCCGTTTATAATCGAAAAATAACATGCACACCACTCATACCTGTTTTCACCAATAACAGATATTCTCGCACCCTTTAGTCCCATGGACAGTAATGCAGTGCCGAGACAGTCGATATCCCTGTCGAACTCAGCATATGTTTTTCCGGTGATTTTCCCTTCCCTGTCTTTAAACTTAAAAGCCGGCGCATCCTTATATCTGCTTGCGCTGCCCTTCACCAATTCCCTGAGATCCGTAATCTTTCCGGGTTCATAGTATCCTAGTCCTCTAACAACTCTTCTTCCGTTCATATTAGATATACTGATCCCCTTATTCATAACCGTCTCCCAATCAACCCCAGATTTATTATCACCATTATCGTTTATATAACCTGATATTATTACCTGGTTATAATTGTATCGCTTATTCAATACATTTACAAGCAGTAAATAAGTACACAAAAAAATGCTTACCAATGTTCTTATGCAAACAACCAGCTATAATATTTATTTGTCTTTATGACTTTTATTATCCTTGGATCTATAAATTGTAAATCTTCTTCCCCAAAACCGAACATATCAGAGAAACGGCCAATTCGCCTGTTATATTGGCATGATCAAGGATCGGATTCAATTCAACAAATTCCAGAGACAATAGTTTAGGCCGCAAAGACAGCATTTCTGCTGCAAGATGTGCTTCCCTGTAGGTCAGGCCCCCTTTTACAGCAGTTCCGACCCCGGGAGCATCCGTAGGTGTCACTACATCCATGTCGAAGCTTAAATGAAAGCCTTCCGTTCCGTTTTCTACAATATCAAAGGCTCTGTTCATGATCTTCCTGAGCCCATACATGTCTATATCTTCCATTGTAAAAACAGTAACGCCGGATTTTTTCAGGAGCTGCGCCTCTTCATCATCCAGCGATCTGGCGCCTATGATAACAATCTTTTCCGGGTCGATATATTGTACTGTGTCAGGTTTGAAGCTTGTCATTTCAAGCATGCCCATACCGGCTGCCGCAGCCAGAGACATGCCATGAAGGTTTCCGGACAAGGTAGTCTTCTCGGTATTAAAATCTCCATGGGCATCCATCCATATAATGCCCACATTTTTATATACACTCTGGACTCCAAGCAGCGTTCCTGCTGCTATACTGTGATCACCTCCAAGAACCAGCGGCATGTTGCCCTCTTTTAAGCTGGCAGCCACCATGCCGGAGAGCGTTTTATTAACATTTCTGATTTCACGTACATATTTGGGTTTGGCAGAGGTGACAGGAATATCACTGTGGCATTCCGGCACCGGTACATTAATATTTCCCAAGTCCCTGTAGTTGATATTCATTTTCCTTATCGCCTGCATGAGCCCTGAATAACGTATTGCGCTGGGACCCATATCTACGCCTCTCCTGTCAGCTCCCAAATCAACCGGCACTCCAATCACATCAACATTCATGAGCATCTCTCCCTATGCTCCTATTATAAACAAAAGCTGCGGTATTTACAATTTTTTGATTACCCTGTGGCCATTGGAATACTGGGAGCAGCATGATACTCAATAATGGCACATACCTGCCGTCTGAGTTTGCCATTACAGCAATCCTTACGGTTCCGATCATCAAACCGGTCAAGCTGCCTGAAGCAATGAGGGGATAAACACGGGAATCAACGATTAATACGGTTGCTGAAAGCTTAAAATTGTGATATACCCAAATATATCATTCAAATAGGGGGCTTAAATGAAAAAGATTTTACTTCTTGAAGATGATTTGAGTCTGATTGAAGGTTTGAAGTTTTCTCTGACAAAGAATGGCTATGATGTAACGGTTTCACGTACCGTAAAGGAGGCGAAGGAAAATTTCGCTCCGGATCTGTTTCAACTGGCCGTTCTTGATCTGATGCTTCCCGACGGCAGCGGCTTTGATGTCTGTAAAATCATTCGTGAAAGCTCCGGCATTCCTGTCATTTTCCTGACTGCTTCCGATGAGGAGGTTAATATCGTCATGGGACTTGATATCGGCGGCGACGACTACATTACAAAGCCCTTCAAGCTGAATGAACTCCTTTCAAGGATAAATGCGGCATTAAGGCGTTCCGGTACTGTTAGTGAACAGGTGTCGGAATTGAACTCAAACGGGATAAAAGTAAAGCTTCTTGAAGGAAGGGTTATTAAAAGCGGAACCGATCTGGAATTGACATCCGTTGAGTACAGGCTGCTCTGCCTCTTTATGCAAAACCCGAGGGCTGTACTTTCCAGGGATCAGATCATGCGGAGACTTTGGGACTGTAATGAGAATTTTATAGATGACAATACTTTAGCCGTCTACATAAGCAGGCTGCGGGACAAAATCGAGGATACTCCGAAACAGCCGGCTTTCCTGACAACGGTCCGCGGTATGGGGTATAGATGGAACCTCATGTGAAAAACAGGAAGCGATAAGGAGTATTTATGAATCTCTTTGTTGACAGAAGTATTCGAAGGCTGTTCACAATGCTGGTTTTGATTTTAGTTGCAGCAGCTTTCGCAAGTCAGATGATAGTTAATTATAATGCACAATTGTACAAGAACTTAACGCTGCAGAACGATTACGGCCTGGCAGGAGCACTGCTTGAAGGCAATCCGGAGCTGGCTGATGAAATTCAGGCCGCCTTTCATGCAAAAGTATCGGGGGCGGCTGCGGAACGAGGCAGAGAACTGCTTGAGCAAAGTGGATACAAGGGGACAATTGATATTCGTTTAATCCCTGAAGCCGATGCAGCCAGGGTGAACGGCAGGATTGGTTTCATAATACTTTCCTGCCTGCTGATACCGGGCATCCTGTTGTGCGTTTATTTGTATGTTTCCGGACAGGATAAAAAAATCGAAAGCTATAATACGGGTATACAAAAGATCATGAAAGGGGACACCGCAATAAGGCTTGAGGAACATGAAGAGGGCAGCTTGTCCAAATTTGCGGCTTCTATTAATCAACTGGTAACATCCTTGAATACACATATAGAGAAAGAAGTACAAAGCCGAATATTCCTGAAAGACATCATCGCCAATATTTCACACCAACTGAGAACTCCGCTGACTGCTTTAGGAATGTATATGGAAATAATGAAAGAAGAAAAGGTTGATAATGAAGTTGTAACAGGATTTCTGTATAAAAGCGAAAACGAACTGGAGCGCATGGGAGGATTGACTGCGAATCTCCTGAAGCTGGCGAAGCTTGACGCGGGAATCATTGAACTTAACAAGGCGGAGCATTCAATAAACGGGATAGTGGAAGAAGCAGCCGGAAGCCTTGGAACCAGAATGGCTTTAGAAAAGAAGCATTTCGAGATTATTGCGGAAAGCAGCGTTCATTATCTGTGCGACCGTGAGTGGATGCTGGAGGCATTCAGCAACCTGCTCAAAAATGCAGTGGAGCATACCGGAGAGGGCTGCCGGATAGAGGCGGAGATAGAGGCGGGCCCACTGATGGTGAAGGTAATTTTCCGTGACAATGGAGAAGGGATATACCCGGATGATATAAACAATATTTTTAAAAGGTTCTACCGGAGCCGCCATTCGCAGAACAAACAGGGTACAGGCATAGGACTCACACTTTCGAAGTCGGTCATTGAGCTGCATGACGGCTATATTACTGTTGAAAGCGCTCCGGGAAAAGGGACTGCATTCACGATTCACCTTCCAATACTTACAAATCTGTAAGACAGGATTCATAAAAGAGTAAGAATTCAGCGCTATTCTGTTATTGTACCGGATGTGGCGCCATATTGAACTCTTCAAATTATTGTATGAGACTATGGCATGGCAGGCAACAGCAGGAACCGATAACACATGCGGAACAAAAACAGAGCGGAGTGAGGTAGAATTGTGGAAATTTTAAAAGCGGTCAATTTATCAAAGAATTATGGTGAGGGTAGTACAAGGGTTGAAGCATTGAAGGATGTTTCATTCTCTATCAATAAAGGTGAATTCATATCGGTCGTCGGACCTTCAGGCTCAGGGAAAAGTACGCTTCTGAACCTTCTCGGCGCATTGGATCTGCCTTCTTCGGGCAAGGTAAGCATAGATGGCAGAGCGCTTTTTACGATGAAGGAAAAGGAGCTGTCCATATTTCGCAGGCGCAATATAGGCTTCATCTTTCAGGCATACAATCTCGTGCCGGAGCTGAACGTCGAGGAAAACATCATCCTGCCGATTCTTCTGGATTATAAGAAACCGGACGGGGAATATATTGATGAACTGCTCAAGGTGCTTGGACTATCGGACAGAAGGCAGCACCTTCCAAGCCAGCTTTCGGGCGGTCAGCAGCAGCGTGTGGCAATCGGCAGGGCGCTGGCGGCAAGACCTGCGATTGTGCTTGCTGATGAACCGACTGGAAACCTCGACAGCAAAAACAGCAGGGAAGTCATCAATCTGATGAGGCTGTCCGTGGAGCGGTACAACCAGACATTGATCATGATCACCCACAACCAGAATTATGCGTCGTTTGCGGACCGTGTCTTCAGTGTCGAGGACGGAATGGTAACCGAGCTTGGGGGTGTTGCTGTATGAAGCGCTTCACGGAGCTTGTGCCGAAATATCTGTCGGCGCATAAGAAGAAAACAAGGCTGGTCGTTATGGGCATTGCCATATCTGTTGCATTGATTACAGGGATTTTTTCCATGCTGGATGCGATGCAGCAATTTGAAATTATTCAGATGAAGCATGATGAGGGCAATTACCACCTCCTCCTCAAAAATCCTACCGATGAAGAGGTATCTTCCATACGGAGCAGGGTGGACGTTCAGAATTGCGGACATATTAATGGACCCGCCAAGGTGTCAATCAAAGGTGTGACTTGCTGTCTGTATGCATTTGAGGAAGAGTTTGCTCCCAATCTTGATGTTAAATTTCTGGAAGGCAGCTATCCGTCCGGCAAAAATCAAATTATGGTTGAAAAATGGGCTGTAGAGAAACTGTATCTGAATGTGAAGGTCAATGATACTGTAAAGGTCCTATTGCCGGATAACACGGAAAAAGAATTTACAGTAAGCGGTATTATCAGTGATTACAGCTCATTGAAGTCTAAAGGGACGCCTGGAATCTTTACCTCTGTAGAGACCTTGCAGGAATTGAATATTAAAGACCTGAGAAGTATATTTTATTTGGAAATGAAAAAAGGCGTCAACGTCCTTCAAGCGGAAAAGGAGATCAAAGCGGCCCTGAAGCTCAGCAGTGGCAGGATGCAGCGCAACGAGTACCTGCTGGCGGTTATGGGGCAGAGTGAAAACAAGGAAGTATTCGCGATATATTATGTCGGAGCGGTATTGTTTTTTATCGTACTGATCGCCGGGGTCGTAATGATTTACAACACCTTCAACATTTCTGTCATGGAGCGTGTTAGGCAATTCGGCCTTTTAAGGTGCATCGGCGCATCACGAACGCAGATCAGGCAGCTTGTCCGGAGGGAGGCCTCTTTATTGATGCTTAAGGCCATACCTGCAGGTGTGCTTGCCGGCTTTGCCATCACCTTCGGTTGTACGGCAGTACTCAAATACTATAACAGCAAATATTATGGAGATATCAGGCTGTTCAACCCCAGCCTGATCGGTATCGGCGCGGGAATCCTCATTGGCATGCTGACTGTTTTCACAGCATCTATTCTGCCTGCAAAAAAAGCATCCCGTATTTCCCCTGTGAATGCGGTATCCGGCAGCAATGAAATAAAGCCGCGCAAGAAAGTAAAGAAGGGTCTGCTGACTAAAATATTCCATGTCGAGACGGCAATGGGAATAAATAATGCGGCAATGAAAAAGAAAACGTTGTTTCTCATGTCTTGTTCCATTGCAATCAGTATTATCATGTTTCTGGGCTTTCAGGTGTTTATTGATATGCTATACGGAGGAATGAAGATGACAAAGCCTTATACACCGGACATGTCAATCATTTCGGAACAGGGACTAAAAAATGACCTACTTGGGAAAGTGGCGGAAATAGATGGCGTCAAACGGGCGTATGGCAGAATGTTCGGGTATGCTGATGTTACCTTTGCCTACGACAGGCTTACAGATGAATATAAAAAGCTGATCGGCGGAATTCAAATAAAGAAGGATGGTACTTTTGACGCGCCTGAAAGCTCATGGCTGATTTCATATGACAGAAACCAGTTGAATTGGGCCAAACAGGATCTGATTGAAGGCTCGCTTGATGAAGGGGAATTGAATGCTCAGAATGGTGTGATAGCAGTGGTAATGAACCTGAGAAAGAGTATTACGTGGGAAACTGCGGACCTTAAGCTTGGAGACACGGTTCATGTAAAGACCTCCTCCGGAGTAAAGAAGTTGAAGGTGATGGGAATTTTACGTTCCGTACCATTCGGTGATTCCAAACTGAACATGGCTACATTCATTACCACGGAGAAAATATATACCGCGCTGACAGGCGATTCTACCTATGATATTATTGACATCCAGGTAAAAAACAGGTCGCAGGAGAACACGGCCGATAAAGTCAAGGCTATGGTCGAAGAGCCTATGGAATTCAGGGATTTCAGGCAAAAGAACACTGAAAATGACCAGACTTTTATGACGATGGCTATATTCGTATATGGCTTTGTAGCTTTAATTGGTCTGATCAGTATAATAAATATAATCAACACGATGAATACGAGCATCGCTTCAAAGACGCGATATCTGGGTGTAATGCGTGCTGTAGGCATGGATGGAGGCCAACTTGGCAGGATGGTTCTGACGGAAGCTGCAACATACTGTGTCATCGGCAGTGTGTCAGGATGTGTGCTGGGCTTGCTGCTGCAATGGAAAATGAGTCATGAAATGCCTTCGCGGCTCCATATCACATGGGAATTTCCTACAGCGCAGATAGCCATCATACTGGCACTGACACTGACTGCAACTGTGATTTCCGTAATAGGCCCAATCAAGAGAATAAAAGAGAGAGGCATAAACGAAGTAGTCAGTTCGCTGTAACCCGGGCAAGCAAAAATAAAGGAGAGAGACATAAACGAAGTAGTCGGTTCGCTTTTGCCTTTCTTCTATATTCTTTCTTTATTACGCATCATCATTCTGAAGTACACACACGGTTTCTTCCGGTTGATTTGGCTTTATACATTGCATTATCCGCCTGCATGATCAATGAATCAATGCTCTCTTCCAATCCGCTGATAGGCGATGCCACGCCGAAACTTGCTGTTAGTTTTATTGGCTCATCTACATTCTTGATCTCGATTGATATGACTTCAACAGACCTTCTCATCCGTTCAGCAATCATTACCGCCTGTTCCCGATCTGTATTCGGTAAACAAATAACAAACTCTTCGCCGCCATGTCGTCCTATAAAATCGTACGGTCGTATGCTTTTTAACAAATCTTGTGTGAATTTCTGCAGGATAACATCTCCTACGAGATGTCCGTAAACATCATTAATTTTTTTAAAATAGTCAATATCTATAAGCAGTAAGCTTACAAAATACTTTTCTCTCCTTGCACGGTTCAGTTCTCCAACAAAGCGTTCCATAAAGGCACGTCTGTTCATTATGCCGGTCAGGTAGTCCGTATTTGCAAGCTTCTCAGCTTCTAATTTCGCATTTTCCAATTCTTCTTCTATTTTTTTTCTGGAAGTGATATCTTGTATCTGTCCAATAAGGTACTGTGGTTTTGAATCGGCACCATTTACAATGGACATACCTAAAAGTGCCCAGATAACACTTCCATTCTTATGCAAATAACGATTTTCAAGTATTAAATTTGATATTTCGCCAGCAAAAAGCTGTTTCAAGGTATCAATGTTTCTGGCCAAATCATCAGGGTGCGTTATTTGCAGGTAATGCATATTTACCAGCTCTTCTTCAGAATAACCAATCAGATCACACAAGGCACGATTCACCTTTAAAAACAACCCATCAACGGAATAGATGCACATGCCGATCGCCGCACTATTAAAAGCTATTCTATAACACTCCTCACTATCTCCGATCTGCTCCCCCATTTCTTTACACTCCTTCCTAAACCGGTTTTCTCTAACTATATTATTCGACAGAATATTGCGTATTCCTTTATTTAACAACTTCTTCTTACATATTCATGTTTGCCAATCCCTGCACTTACGAATAAATCCCGGAAACATCGGGCTCCACTCGATTTAAGCCGGATTTGTTTCGCAAATGGCCTAAATAAAAACCTGCCGGAAATCCGACAGGTTTTTAGAGGGTTTATCATTTATAGTAAGTTTATTTGAATGGGTTTTCATCCTTGTACAGCATAACTTCGGGCTGATTGAATGCTACATCCCCTACTCCAAGCATCTTCATAGCTGCAAAAAGCACCTTCCCCACATGTTTGAAGGCCACTCCGCCGTGGTGCGGATATCTTTTGGCAACAAGTACATGCCTGTAGAACCTGCCCATTTCCTTTATGGCAAAAATACCGATGCCACCGAAGGACTTTGGATCCAGGTCGATAATCCCGCCTTCCGCCACATAACTCTTTAATACCGCATCTGCTGTACTCTGGAGTCTGAAGAAGGTAATGTCCCCCGGACGTATTGTCCCCTCAAGCGTACCTCTTGTGATATCGGGTTCCTTGTCGGGTTCCAGAAGTCTGTGCATGATCAGCTGATATTTCATGGAGTAATTTTTCATGCTGCAGCTGGGCGTGTTTCCGCAATGGAAGCCCATGAACAGGTCGTTCAGTTTGTAGTCTCCCAGTTTGGCTTTGTTGTTATCATACATGTCTCTTGGGACAGTATTGTTGATATCAAGTAATGTAGCAGGCATTTTGGTAGCGCAGGTAATGATGTATTCGCTTAAAGCGCCGTAGATATCGGTTTCACAAGCGATCGGAATTCCTCTGGCAGCAAATCTGGAGTTGACATAACAGGGTACGAAACCGAACTGTGTCTGGAACGCCGGCCAGCATTTATTCGCAAATACCACATATTCCGACGCTCCCTTATTGCTTTCCATCCAATCGGTCAGTGTAAGTTCATATTGTGCAAGCTTGGGGAGAATTCCAGGATATCCGTTGCCCTGTCCCAGTTCCGCTTCCATCTCCTTGATGACTGCGGGGATGCGAGGATCATTTGCATGGCTGTTGAACGCTGCAAAAAGATCCAGTTCGGAATTTTCCTGGATTTCAACACCAAGGTCAAATAAAGGCTTGATAGGTGCGTTACATGCCAGGAAATCCTGGGGTCTGGGACCAAAGCTGAATATCTTCAGTTTTCTTACCCCGATCAATATTCTCGCGATATTTTCAAAATCAGAAATCATTGAAGCGATTTCGTCTGGTGTCCCAATGGGATATTCGGGTATGTATGGGTTCATGTTTCTCAGGCCCAGGCTGTAGGAAGCGTTCAGCATACCGCAATATGCGTCCCCGCGGCCACTGATCAAGCTGTCTTCCCCATCCTCTGCTGCAGCAGCAAACATAGCCGGGCCGGCAAATTTCTGTGCCAGTATCGTCTCAGGACCTTCCGGTCCGAAGTTGCCCAAATATACAACAAGTGCATTAGAGCCGGCTTTTTTCAACTCTTCCAGCGCTTTAAGCACGTCCCTTTCGTTTTCTACTACCGTCTTTGCTTCAAAAATACTAACTTTTGCAGCTTTGCATGCTTTTACAACCGCTTTTCTTCTGGTCTCGCTGAGCTGTACGGGAAAGCAGTCCCTGCTGACTGCAACTATACCAAGCTTCACTTCCGGAATATTTAACATTTAATAGCCCCCCTATCATTTTCAATACGGATTTATTATATCATTTGATATTTGTATGTACAATCACAATTAAGGTACTCTTCACACAGGTGTGCTTTATCCTGGGAGTCAGCTCGTAAACTCCTGGACATCGGGTTCTACATGAACCACGGCATCAATTACATCAAATTCGCTTTTTAAATGATTTTCAATATCTTCTGTGATTTTATGGCCTTCTGCGATATTCAGCGCAGCATCGACAATGATTATGACATCTACCATAATATTATTTCCATATACGCGGCCTTTGATATCCTTGACACTTTTTACACCAGGTACCCGGCTTATTATTTGTGTTATATTGACCAGATTCTTTTTATCAAAGCCATCCGTTAAATTATGAGTAGCCTCACGGAAAATATCCCAGCCGGTTTTACAGATCAATATACCAACAATTACTGCCGCTGCCGGGTCCATCCAGGGAAGTCCGAATTGAGAAGCAATTATTCCTGTTGATGTACCTATACCAACCCATGCATCCGACAGGTTATCCTTTGCTGCCGCCATAAGTGCAGAGCTTTTTATTAGAACTGCCAGCTTTTTGTTATAACGATATACGAAATAAATCACAATGGCACAGATCAAGCCGGTAGCCGCCGCAGCAATATCGGGTGTCTTCGCTTTAAAATAGATGATTGAACGTCCTGCATTAAAAAGAACATTAAGCCCGACAGCTATCATAATGAATGACGCAATTAGCGAAGCAACCGTTTCAGATCTCCAATGTCCATAAAGATGATCCTCATCCGCAGGTTTTCTTGAAATCATCAATCCAATCAATACTGCAACAGACGCTATAATATCTGTTGAATTGTTAAGACCGTCCGCCTTGAGTGCCTCTGAGTTTGTCAGATAGCCTATAATAAGCTTGAGTGCCGATAAAACAACATATGCGATAATACTGATACGAGCGCCGCGCTCACCCATTTTTATTCTTTTATATTGTTCCTCCAGCATATCGCCCACTCCTTGGTCGTTCTTTTCCCTAAACCGCTGCCTCAGGTATCCCTGACTGAACGATCACCATGTCAACTCATTTTATTATAGTTATATAGTTTATTCAATATATCATTTTTCATATTTGCATATTATTTACAAAAGAAGCTCAATCCAACTTTTACATTAGACTGAGCATTCCGTTTCTTAAAAATTATACGAAAATAATTATCCGAGTTTTTTCTTGAATTCCACAATTAATGCCGGAAGCACCTCAAGCACATCACCGACAATGCCAAACGTTGCAACCTTGAATATGGGCGCTTCCGGGTTTTTGTTTATGGCAATGATCGTATCGGAGGAGGACATTCCTGCAAGATGCTGCACCGCGCCTGATATACCGCAAGCAAAGTATACCTTGGGGCCGACGGTTTTACCGGTCTGGCCTACCTGATGGCTGTATTCGATCCAGCCTGCATCAACAGTTGCGCGCGAGGCTCCGACTGCGCCGCCAAGGACCTTCGCCAGTTCTTCCACCAATACGAAATTCTTCGGGTCTCCGAGACCTCTGCCGCCTGATACGATAATATCAGCCTCCGTGAGATTCACTTTCTCGCTTAATGTCGTAACAATGTCCGTTACCTTTACCTTTACATCCTCCGGGACAACGATATCCGGCCGGATGATTTCGCCGTTCCTTGACTGATCCTGTTCAAGGGGTTTCATGACCTTTGGCCTTACTGTGGACATCTGAGGCCTGTGATTCGGGCATATGATCGTAGCCATCAGGTTACCGCCGAAGGCCGGGCGCGTCTGAAGAATGATTCTCTTCTCCGGATCGATCTCAAGCTTTGTGCAATCTGCGGTAAGGCCGGTATTCAATCTTGAGGCTACTCTCGGGGCAAGGGAACGTCCGTAGGTCGTAGCCCCCATAAGCACTATTTCCGGTCTGTATCTGCTAATAAGCTGTACAAAAATATCAGCATAGGATTCATCATTATAGTCTTTCAACGAAGGCGCATCGACCAGATATACCTCATCCGCTCCAAATGAAATCAGCTTTTGGGCAGCAGCTTCTACATGATCACCCATAAGTACTGCTGCCAGCTTGACCTTGAGTTGATCCGCCAGCTTTCTGCCTTCTCCCAGCAATTCCAGCGCGACATTCGCAGGTTCTCCGTTTTTCTGCTCACCGAATACCCATACGTCCTTATAAAGCGAGATATCGACAGCAGTTGCAGCCTCATCCTTTTCAAAGTCAATTGCCTTAAACTTGCAGGAGGAGACACATGCACCGCAAAGAGTACAGTTTTCCTGTATTACGGCTTTTTTGTCCACTACCTTGATGGCGTTGAAGGGACAGCCTCCTATACACATCCTGCAGCCAATACATTTATCCAATAAAATTTTTATATTTGCCATTAAAATAACCTCCAAAACATTTTCAAAAAAATATGATCAGCCAACAGGAAATTGCATCTTCAACAGGATACCAGCCAACTTTTCAGCTTGCTCTCCAGCTTCACCTTCAATCATTTCACCCTGAATGTCATGAACCGGTACAAAGGTTTTGACAACCTGGGTCGGTGAGCCTTTCAAGCCGCAAAGGTTCTTGTCGGCACCGATGTCGTCTGCCGTCCAGACTATTGTCTCCGTTTTTTTAGCTCTCATCATCCCCTTAATGGAGGGAAGTCTGGGTTCATTTATTTCCTTGACGACAGTGATTACAGCAGGAAGAGGCATTTCCACCACTTCATATCCATCCTCCGTCATTCTCTGGCATCTGATATAGCCTTCTTTAATTTCTTCGATCTTTCTTACATAAGTGGTATGGGGATAGCCAAGCTTTTCTGCAAGACTTGGGCCTACCTGGGCAGTGTCACCGTCGGTAGCCTGCTTGCCGCAGATGATCAGATCCACCTTCTCCATTTTCCGTATACCCATTGAAAGCGCATAGGAGGTTGCAAGAGTATCGGCTCCGGCAAAGGCTCTGTCACTAAGAAGAACTGCCTCATCAACCCCAAGGGCGATGGTGTCCTTTAAAAGTACGGCAACAGACGGAATGCCCATGCTGAGGACTGTCACCCTGCCGCCTGTTTTTTCCCTGATACGCAGGCTTTCTTCAACAGCATAGGTGTCGAAAGGATTAATAATCGCTTCAACACCTTCACGAATAATTGTATTTGTTTCCTTGTTCATTTTTACTTCCGTAGTCCCTGGTACCTGTTTTACACACACAACAATGTTCATAGTATCAAAATTCACTCCTCTGAAATTGATATTTACAAATGACGAATGGCTTCAGTCAGGACCAAAGCCATTATACGAAGCCAATGTTATTTTTTGGAAGATTCTTTGATCAGTTCCAAGGCAATGACATTTCTCTGAATCTGATTCGTACCCTCGTAAATCTGGGTGATCTTTGCGTCACGCATCCTTTTCTCTACCGGGTATTCCTTCATATAACCATATCCGCCAAGAACCTGCACCGCATCGACTGTCACCTTCATAGCGGTATCGGAGGCAAAGACCTTGCACATAGCCGATTCCTTTGAAAAATCCTTTGCCCCGCTGTCAATAAAGCGGCAGGTCTGGTAGACCAAAGCTCTTGCTGCTTCTATCTGAATTGCCATATCCGCCAGAATATGCTGAATCGCCTGAAAGGAGGATATTGCCTGGTTAAACTGAACTCTTTGCCTTGAATACTTCACTGCGTCCTCAAACGCGCCCTGTGCAATACCCAGAGCCTGTGATGCAACACCCGGCCTGGTCCTGTCGAGTGTTTTCATCGCTACGATAAAGCCCATGCCTTCTCTTGAAAGAAGATTTTCTTTGGGTATTCTGCAGTTTTCAAAAACAAGCTCCCTGGTGCAGGATGCCCTGATACCCATTTTATTTTCTTTTTTACCAAAGGAAAATCCGGGAGTGCCCTTTTCTACGATAAATGCTGAAAAACCTCTGGCGCCCTTGCTTCTGTTGGTGCATGCAACCACTGTATATACTTCGGCTTCTCCGCCGTTTGTAATCCACTGCTTTGTTCCATTAAGGACATATTCGTCACCGTCAAGTACGGCTGTCGTCTGTATACCGGCGGCATCACTGCCTGCATTGGCCTCAGTGAGACCGAAAGCGGCAAGTTTTTTACCTGAAGCGATATCCGGCAGGTATTTTTTCTTTTGTTCCTCGTTACCAAAAAGGATGATCGGGAACGTCCCAAGTCCGGTTCCTGCGAAGGCCAGAGAGATTCCGCCACATGCGCGGCTCAGCTCTTCAACCACAAGTGACATTTCAAGTATGCCGCCTCCAAGCCCGCCGTACTCTTCGGCTATGTAAACGCCGCACAAATCGGAATCGGCAAGGATCTTCATGATATCATGCGGGAATTTGCCTTCTTCATCATACTGAATGGCTACAGGTGCGATTTTTTCATCTGCGATCTTTGCAGCCAGTTCCTTGATCATTTGTTGCTCTTCCGTCAGGAAATAATTCATAATCTACACTCCTTTTATTTGGTTTATCATTAATATTTAACATGAAAATAATTCTATCAGTGGTATTACCTTACCAGTGTAGTTAGTATTTGCTAATAGTATCAGGTGATAAATATACCATTAAAAGTATAATATATTTTCCTT
>DBTX01000036.1 GCA_002307275.1 Hungateiclostridiaceae bacterium UBA1305 | reverse complement strand
GTGGATAAAAATATTATGTGTATAAGCCGCAGGCTATGTAGACGCGGTCTGTCCCGTTGAAATCATTCAGCATGACTTCAGAGCACGGCAGATAATTTCTATTGTTGCCGCGTCGGTTCCAGCGTAGATATCCGCTTCTATGCAGTCAACTCGCAGCGTTGCAAGAACTTCCGGTTTGCCAGACCGTTTTGTCACCGGCACTTCTGCAAAATATGGCCCTTGCTGTGTGCTCAAAGTCTGATAAACTCGGCGCTGCCAGTAAAAATACGTCTTCTCCGATATCTCATGTTCCTGGCACCAGGTTCTGACACTGAGGCCACTGCTCCGGCAAGATGCAATCCGTTCTCCCCATTCGACCAGCCGCTGGTTGGATGTTAATGTCTGCAGACTTTGCTCCATCTTAATGTCAACTCCCAGCTTATCCGAATGTCTCCCTTAGAGTCTATGGGATTCATTCAGCCTTTTGGGATATTTTCGCACACCCTGCCGTTCTCTGCAATCCGCCTAAAGCGTTTACGCTTACGTTGGAACAATCAATCATTGGAGATATTATGTGCATATTGATGAAGCGCCTGCCTCTTGGGAATAATTTAGCTACATAGTTGGTCTTGACTTTTAATTCCGTCTCTGCAATGAAAAAAACACCCGATTTCACAAGAAATCAGGTGTTCGCATAGCGCAGTTATGTGACGTCATTTTTAAAACACTTTATTTAGATTTGTGGGTCTGAACGCCCCACTGCGCAAGCTGGGCTAATATTGGCAGAAGATCAGTACAGAAATCAGTAATCTCATATTCGACCCTCACGGGCATCTCCAGGTATTGTCTGCGATAAATTAAACCGTCTGCTTCCAGTTCCTTTAGTGAACTTGCCAGCATTGTATTCGTAATGCCTCGTAGCTTACGTAAAAGCTCGTTATATCTTGTCGTACCGTCCTGTGAAAGCGCGCATAAAATCGGGATTTTCCATTTTCCACCGATAAGCTTCAGCGCGCTGCCCAGCGGGCAATATTCCTTACATGGGCAATTGCCTTTACATGTATTGTTATTGGGATCACATTTCATATCAGATTTTCCTTATTGACTCATTAAATTCTGCGTACTTGATATCTCAGTTCAAGATAGTATTATTATATCAGGTATCAAAACAAAAGTAAATTACTATACCTTATATCATATGGAGATGAATAAATTAACATGAACGAAGTAATAAGAACGATTAAAAACAGACGAAGCGTAAGATCTTACCAGACAACGCAAATAAAGCCTGAAGAATTGCATCAAATCATAGAGGCAGGTATTTACGCGCCAACTGCGCACAACGATCAGCCCTGGCATTTTACTGTGATACAAAATAATGACTTGCTTTCACATATAAACGAGAAAACCAAGGACCTCATGGTAAAAACTGACGATGAGTTTATGAAAAGTTTAGGTTCGAATCCTAATATAAATGTTATATACAATGCTCCGACTTTAATTATCGTTTCCGGGAGAAAAGATGCCCTTGACCCTAAAACAGACTGCTCAGCCGCAATACAAAATATGCTGATTACGGCCGAGAGCTTAAATATTGGCTCTGTTTGGCTTAGTTTTCTGACACTTATCTTTACTTTACCGGACGAAGTCAAAAGAATTGAGATACCTGAAGGATATGAACCTTATTACGGCGTGGCATTCGGTTATAAAAATATAGAAAAAGAGTTAACGGCCCCTACACGAAACGTTGACGTAATCAATTTTATTAGTTAACGGATTTATGCAGACAAGTAATCAGATTTTCCTTATCAACTCAATTAATTCTGCGTACTTGATATTGAGATTCAAGATAGTATAATTATATCAGGTAGCAAAACAGAATCTAGTTGCTGCAAATTTTATATCATATGGAGATGTTGAAAATGACTATGAATGAAGATGTTAAGGCGGTAGTTGAGGGATCGTCATTCCTCTCGCTGGTCACAATGAATTCGGACGGTACGCCTCATCCGATCGTTGCAGGTAAAGGAGAGGTTGTGGGAGATACCGTTGTCTTTGGCATTTACAAGATGGAAACGACACAAAAGAATTTGAAGGCCAATAAAAATGCTTGCGTTGTCGCGGCAACTATGGACGGCGGGCCGAAAGGCTATCGGCTCACCGGCACGGTGGAAGCAAAGGAAAAACAACTGATATTCACGCCGACGAAGACCGAAGCACTTATTTGATACATAATTAACGCTTTCTATATCTTAGAAGCAACCGATATTTATTACCCAATAAACAAACAGATGTGGGCTTTATTTCTACAATATAGCCTCCATTTGTTTAGTTGTCCTCAAAGACTAAAAGATTGCATCGGAGTTGTTCACAGTGAGTAAGAAAATAATTGGTATATCGGGAAGTCCGATACCGAACAGTAATGCAGATAGATTAATCATGCAAATCCTGAAATCAAGTGGTTTAAACTATGAATTCGCTAAGCTTAGCAACTTGAATATTAGGCCTTGCCGTGCCTGTAAGGGCTGTGTTGAGGACAATATATGCAAAATACCGGATGATTTTCAGGAACTGGCCATAAAAACAAAAGCCAGTGAAGCTATGATAATCGGCGGATATACCCCCTATGAGATGATTGATGCCTATACAAAAGCTTTTTTGGAACGTCTATGGTCAATGAGACATATTAAAGGCCTAAACCAGGGGAAAATTGTTGTAACTGTAATATCCAGCTTAACTGCGCAGGTCGCGAATAAAACACTGCACTCAATGGCTGTTGAACTAAACAAGGAAAGAATGAATCACATTGCACAGTTGAGCATTATTGGGAATGTTCCATGCTTAACATGCGGATATGGAGATAACTGTGAATTTAGCGGAGCTAAAAAGTTATTTGGTCCAAATATAAAAGCATCCGCCGAATTGTGCGTTGGTGTGGAAACGCAACCCGTTTGGAAAGAAGCAACCGAAATTGCAAAGATAATCGGTTTATATCTTAGTGGAGAAAACATTATCCTTCCAAAGGTTGAATAAGTCCGAAAAAATTGATCGATTGCAGGAAAAAACGAGGCTGAACTGAAAGGGTGAATGTGGTGCTTGACTTTCTTAAGGACAGAATTTATGAGACGGGTGTGGCGGAATACGGTTTCTTAAACCCCTCCGAGATTGAGTTCCGACAGGTAATACGTAATATATGCGCAGATAACACATGTGGGAGGTATGGAACAACCTGGGCGTGTCCTCCAGGGGTTGGAACAGTTGAGGAGTGCCGGCAAAGGTGCCTTCAGTATGACACAATGCTTGTTTTTAGTTGCCTAACTTTTCTCAATGACCCATTTGATCTTGAGGAAATGAAAAAAGGGATGGAAGAGTTCAAGTCAACATCCCGAAATCTGGAGAGCACCTTGAAGCCCTACTTGGGGAGGCACCTTACACTTTCAAGTGAGGGCTGCAATACATGTAAGGGGTGCACATATCCGGATGCACCCTGTCGTTTCCCCGAAAGCCTTCACCACTCTCCCGAAAGCTATGGTATCTTGGTAAATGAATTGGCGGAAAAGTCGGGATTGGCCTACGATAACGGCACTGGTACAATAACATACTTTGGAGCTGTATTATTCAGTCGCGTCGACCTATGCAATTCCTTGTCAGCTGATATCTAACAAACCATAATTCACCATTTCTAAGAAAGCTAAGACGGAAACTATATACAAATCATCTGCAGGGCAATAAATCCACTGCAAGATTGAAAAAGTACATAGTTGAGGATAATCAAAATTTGCCTGAAATCAATGTTTATGATAAGGCTAAGGCGTGGCTTAAGGGTAACTGCTATTTTCAGTATGTCGCAGTGCAAGATTCGCGTGAACGCGGTCATGTGGAAGGACTTCTCGGCTATCTACTTGATTCGAGATATATGGAGGAAGAGCACTGATGCTCTCCTGCCCTGTCGGTCGCATTTATAGAAACGAACATGATGAGAAATTGTATCGAATAAGGCCTTCAAGAGATGAACACACTTTTGAGGGTTTTGTTGCTTACAATTCACCTAAATTGTAACGCAAAATCAGATGCTAAATCGACGGGAAAATGGCCCATCTAGGCGTCTGTTTCTGAAATATACCTCCCCACCAAGGGGGTACCAGAGGGGTGCGACATCTTTTTTACGCACTCAAGGCATGTGGAAGCCGCAGCCCTGTTGCAGAACATGAAACGCTGATGCTGCAAGGCCTAACAGAAGTTTGGTTAGAAACATGCTTTGACGTGAGTGGATGCCCTCACGTCTTTTCCTTTTGATAAAATATAAATAGGGCTTACTCATTTTATATAGATGGTAAGAAACGAGATGAAAAATGTCAGAATTATACCTGCAAAGCCAAAAGAGAATAAAAAACTCAGAGTTGCAGCCTATTGCAGGGTAAGTACATCCGGACCGGAGCAGATGCGCAGCCTTGAGATTCAGATAAAGACTTATTCGGAGAGGATAAAAAGCCATCCTAACTGGATTTTTGCTGGTGTTTTCTATGATATTGAAAGCGGGCTTCGACGAAGCGACAGAAAAAGTCTGGACAAAATGCTTAGAAAAGCGGCAAAAGGCAAAATCGATTACATCATCACAAAGTCAATCAGCAGAGTGTCGAGAGATACTCTGGAAATGTTAAAGATAATAAGATTTTTAAGAGAGCAAGGGATCAATATGCATTTTGAAAATGAGAAGTTGGATTCAATCGAAGTGGACAAGGAATTCGAAATTACGCTGAGAGGTATGCTGGCACAGGATGAAAGCCGGAATATCAGCGAGAATATTCAATGGGGAATTCAGCGCAAGTTTGAAAAGGGCGAGATTTATACGAAGTATAAGAATTTCATGGGATATGATTGCGTTGACGGCGAGATTGTTATTGTACCGGAAAAGGCAGAAGTAGTCAGAAAAATCTTTGAGTTATATTTACATGGCCTGACATTGGGACAAATTAAGGCCTGTCTAGAAGCCCAAGGTATTAAGACTGTAACGGACAAGGAGATTTGGGATACAAAAACAATCCATAGGATGTTGACCAATGAGAAATACAAGGGCGACACTTTGTTGCAAAAGACCTTTACCGAGGATTTTATGACCGGAAAGAAAAGAAGAAATGATGGGCAGCGTAACAAGTATTATGTGAAAGACAGTCATCCCGCCATTGTCCCTGCTGAAGTATTCGATAAGGTTCAGGGAGAAATGACCAAGCGTTAAAGGTTTGTAAGCAACGAGGATGGCACAGTAGAAACCAGCGGAAGCAAATACAGCGGGAAATATATATTAGGTAATCTGCTTGTGTGTGGCGATTGCGGAGCATCTTATCGGAGAAGGACGGAAAGAGGCAAAGTTCTTTGGCGCTGCGCTACAAGGATTGAAAAGGGTAAAGATACTTGTACCCATTCCCCTACTCTGGATGAAGGATGGCTGCAGGATACTCTGAGCGAGGCTATTTGCCAGGGTAGAGCTTATGATGAAGATGTTGTTAGAAATAGAGTTGATCATATTCTCGTGTTTTGTAAAAATATAGAGATCCACTGCAAAGAAGAAAGCAAGATTAGCGTCGATTTATATAAACGATAAAATAGGAATAATTCATGATTTATAACTTGTTACCATTTCTATTTATTAAATATTTACGAAAATTTCGTAAATATGATTGACTTATATAAAATAGTGGGTATACTATATAGTAGAAGCAAACTATCTCGGAGGTAATTGTATGCTATTGATGTTTAAGGTGAAGAACTACACCTCTTTTAAAAACGAATCTATTTTGGATATGCGGGCAACGGCCTATGTGCAGCATCCTTCCCATGTCATACCCATTGATGATAAAACTGGCTTGCTGAAAGCGACCGCCCTTTATGGGGCGAATGCTTCTGGTAAATCAAATTTGATCTCAGCCATGTTCTTTTTTGAACAATATATATTCTCACAGTTCATTAACAAAAAAGAGGATGAGGATTTTGAATCCAGCGAAACAGGCATAAAGATGAAACTGGAGCCGTTTACCCTTTCCAACGACGATAACGAAGCATCTGAGTTTGATATCATCTTTTTGCGTAACAGTAAGCAGATACAGTACGGATTCGAATGTACCTCCAAAGAGGTTTTAAATGAGTGGTTGTTCATTGATGATAAGAAAGTCTTTGAACGCACTGGTATAGACCTTTCATTTGGCAGCCAATATCAAAAAATGTTGAGTGCTTACAGAAAGCTGCCTACTGAAAGGCTTTATATCGCTGTGCTTGAATACTTCCTCGATGAAGAAGCCAAGAAGGCAGTACTCGGTGATTTTATTTCCTTTTTTAGTGAAGAATATAATGTGTTCACCGAAATTCTCTTTGAATCCACGGTAAAAGGATTAGCTGGTATTGTTGGCCTATCAAAGAATTTGGTGAGTAGTAAGGCGTATAGAGAAAAGGTAGAGAATTATCTCCGGTTAATTGATGTCGGCATAAAACGCCTCGATGTGCAGACTGAGACTATTCTCAACGAACGTACTGGCAAGAAAAAGAAAGAAAAGGTTGTCCGCACAGTACACGATATTTATGACGAAGCCGGAAATGTGGTTGGTGAAAAGCTCTTTGATTTGCGACAGGAATCTACCGGCACTCTCCGCTTCCTTGCTTATATTCAAAACATCATTGAAATGATTTCAAGGGGCGGTGTGTTCATTGTGGATGAAATGTCCGCAAGGCTACATCCTCTGCTGACCAAACTTATTGTTGATATCTTTTGCTCCAGCCAGAATAAAAAGGCACAGTTAATTTTTACTACTCACGACATCTCTTTGCTGAACTATAACCAATTTCGGCGTGATGAGGTGGTATTTGTCGATAAAAATAAGCGTGGAGAATCTACTCTTTATGCCCTCTCTGATTTAAAAGTGCGCGAAGATGCCACATTTAGCAAGGACTATCTGCAGGGAAAGTATGGTGCTATTCCCATCTTTAATTATGATGAAATTACAGGTGGTGAATCAGATGGGTAGAACTCAATTATCACCACAACGTCTCTCGGAAACCAAGAAAACCAATATTGGGCACATTATAATTTTCTGTGAAGGAAAAACTGAAAAATTCTATTTTGACTACTTTGCAGAGATAATTAAGAAAAATAAGTATACCGAAGTTGAGGTGGTCTTAGAAACTGCTAATGGAAATGCACAGACTGTTTTGAAGTATGCAAATAGTTTCATGGCTGATGAAGAACATAATCGCAAATTTAACACTTATGGCAAGTATCTGGTATTTGACTGCGATGATCCGCCGGATATCCAGTCTGTGGTATTGGCGGCAAAAGATTATGAACTGCTGATTTCAAATTATCTATTTGAAACATGGCTATTAATGCACTTTGAAGAGGTAAATACAAAACATACCAAACGCCAAACTTATCGTCGATTATCAGAACACCTAAATAGCGAATATTCAAAAGGACATAGAGGTAAAACCCGCGAAATTATTCAAAACGGTGAGATTGAAAAAGCGATTGATACCGCCAAAATTCTTGAGCAACAATATGCTGCTGAAGGGAAAATAGTGTATACAAGTATTAAGGATATGAATCCATACACAAGTGTACATAAGCTGGTTGAGCAGTTTATGGCTGAGATTTCAGGAAATTAAAATATAAGGAGATTGCATGAAGCTTATTGATTTTATTGTATGCTCTCATAATCGATATAAGAGGTATGGGTGAGTTCAAAACCTTTGATGGTTGTGTCGAGATCCATTGTTGTTCTTGTATCAAGACCGACGATAGCCGCAATCAGAAAGCCACCTTTCAGAATAAAAATCTCTTTGTATTTCGAAAGAGAAACCCTTTCCAGTAATCGTTCCATCATATAGTTTTGCATGACAAGCTGCGCAGAAATGTTCTTTTCGGCAGCCATTTTCTTTATATAAGTCTTTAATTGCATTGGATTGTTGGTAATCATAATAGAACCTCCATATACTTCAAAACATTAGGCTTCAGTCCACAGGCGATGCCCCGATTGCAATTACTTCTAACACGCAGCGGTTCATATTTGAGATATGACATTAAACTTCTTGACAAAAGCACTCAGTATTGATTACAATTATGAACAGTTAAAACCACGAAGGTTTTAGAAGAAAAACATTATTCAATGTAAACCAAACCACGAAGGGATGCCGTAAGGAACGGCTCTATTCGTGGTTTTTATTTTTCAGCGAAAAGGAGATCAAAATGAACAGGGAATTATGGGAAAAATCAGTGGCATTTCACGGACATGAGTGTCCGGGGCTTGCAATGGGCTTTAAAGCATGTGAAGCGGCAATGGAAAAGATGAAGATTACATTCTCGAAGGATGAGGAGATTGTATGCGTTACGGAAAACGATGCATGCGGGGTTGATGCAGTTCAGGTCATCACAGGCTGTACGTTCGGGAAAGGCAACCTTCTGTACAAGGGTACGGGAAAAATGGCCTTCAGTTTCTATAACAGAACAAATGGCGAGAGCCTGAGGATGATCATAAAACCGGCTAAAGGAGAAATGGACAGCAAGCAACGTCAGGAGTACATATTGAATTCACCTGTAGACGACATTTTCAAATTCAGCAGGCCAACCTTTGAATTGCCTGAAAAAGCAAGACTGTTTACTACGGTTGTTTGTGAAATCTGCGGTGAGGGTGCGCCTGAACACAAGATGAGAATCAGTGGCGGAAAAAGGGTATGCCTTGACTGCTTCAAAGACTATTCCAGAGGATGGTGACCATGGATATTAACTATTTTGAACAGGTATGGAGCAAAAAGAAAACGGACAAGACTGCCTGCCAGGCCTTCTGGGACGGAAGAGCCGAAGAATTCAATGAAAAGAAACAGAAAAACCGGGGCGACAAGCGGCTGAACGGTGTGCTGGAGCTGCTTGTTACAAAAGGGATGCTGAAGGAAGATGGATGCATTCTTGACATCGGCTGCGGTCCGGGCAAGTATTCCGTTGAATTTGCCAGGCATGCCAAAAGCGTTGCCGGTATTGATATATCTCCGAAGATGATTGAGTTTGCAGGAGAGAATGCCCGGGTAGCGGGTCTTGAGAATACGTCTTTCAATACGATGGATTGGGAAGCCGCCGATCTTGCGGCTTTGGGATGGGAGAGGAAATTTGATCTGGTATTTGCATCCATGTGTCCGGGCATCAACAGCAGAAGCACCCTTGAGAAAATGGTGAAGGCCGGAAAGGGCTTCTGCTTTATCAGTACCTTTGTTGAAAGAAAGGATTCTGTCAGGGACGCTTTGAGCAGCTTTATCGATTGGGAAAATGCAAAAAGGGATTTCAGCAAGACGATTTACTGCGGTTTCAATATTTTATGGCTGATGGGATTTCATCCGGAGATTACCTATCTGGATACGGAATGGGAAAATGTCTACACCCTTGAAAAAGCGGTTTCAATGTATACATCTCATTTTGAAATGTCACATCCCTTGAGCAGCGGGCAAAAGGCATATATATCCGAGTATCTCGGCAAGATTTCAGAAAATGGCCACGTTAATGAAAAAATTGATGCAAAGATTGCATGGATGTACTGGAAAATTTAAATTTTTAGGGGGATAAAATGTTTAAAAGGATAATAAAGTCAATAGCGGCAATAGTACTTGCGGCATTTGTTCTGACAGGGGTTTCGGGCTGCAGTGATTCAAAGCCTGCAGAGAGTAAAAGCAATAGTACAAATCAGCCGGTTGTGATTAACCTTGAAGGAGGGGACTGGGGCTATCCGACGCCTTTCAGCCATTATTCGAGAGGACCCGGGGTTTACAAGATGACCCTGATTTTTGACAGCTTGCTGGAAAGGGGAGAAAAAGGATATATTCCCTGGCTTGCAGACAAATGGGATATTTCTGAGGATGGGCTTACCTACACCTTTACCCTGAAGGATAATGTAAAATGGCAGGACGGCGAGCCGATGACGGCAGAGGACGTGAAATTTTCCTTTGAATATTTTGCGAAGCATCCTCCTGTATCCAATGACCTGACGGCTGACGGAAAAAGCTTTATTCAATCGGTGGAGGCACCGGATGCGAAAACAGTTGTATTCAAGGTGGAAAAACCATTAGCGATTCTTCTTGGTAAAATAGGAAATACAAGGATTATTCCCAGGCACATATGGGAAAAAGTCGAAGATCCGCTGAAGTTTAATACACCCGAGGCTGTTATCGGTACCGGACCTTATGTTCTCAAGGAGTACAGCAAAGAGCAGGGCGCGTATAAATACGAAGCCTTCAAGGACTTCTGGGGACCGGAGCAATTGGTGAATACCCTGCAGTTTGTGCCCGTCAGTGACAGCATACTTGCCTTTGACAAGGGTGAAATCGATCTGACCGGCATAACCACAGATATTCTTGCGAAATATCAGGACAATAAGGAATACAAGGTAATACAAAACCCTGCATTTTGGGGTTACCGTCTCATTTTTAACATGAACAAAAGGACCGAGTTGAAAGAGAAAGAAATTCGCCAGGCTTTTGCCTATGCGATAGATAAGAACGAGCTTGTGGAAAAGGTGGCAAGGAAAGCGGCAGTGCCCGGAAATGCGGGATATCTTCCTGTAGGGCATACAATGTACAATTCTAATGCCGTAAACTATGATTTTGATATTGAAAAAGCAAAGCAGCTGCTTAAGGGAAACAAGCTGGCCTTCAAGCTTTTAGCAGGAAACTCCAATGATGAAGTAAGAATAGCTGAACTTCTCAAAATAAGCCTTGCAAAAGCCGGAATTGATATTAGCATTACCAGTGCGGACACCAAAACCAGAGATGCCGCAATTAAAAAGGGCGACTATGAAATTGTTTTGAATGGCCATGGCGGCTGGGGCGGCGACGCAGATCTTTTAAGAACCACATACGCGGCAAATGAGAAGACCTCCAACCAGAGTCCGTCGTCGGATGGGATACCGGGGTACAATAATGAGCAGATAAATGAATTATGCAAGCAGCAATTATACGAGATGGATACAACAAAGAGAAAAGAAATCATTTTCAAGCTTCAGGAACTGATTGCTGAAGAAATACCTCAAATACCTTTATACAATACAACCGGATATATTGTGTTCAGACCTGAAAAGTTTGATGGATGGAAGTATAATTTCGACCATCATGAAGTGACACACAACAAGCTCTCGTTTCTGGATGTGAAGCAGTAAAATGAGAATCGGTGAAATGAGAAGCAGGTTACTTATAAAGGCCGCAGAGTATTTTGTGACGTTCTTCGTGGTGATTACATTGAACTTTTTTATCCCCAGGCTGATGCCTGGGGATCCCTTTACTTTTTTGTCATCAAGTGAAGGACAGATTACCATTACCTATTCAGAAGAGCAAATAGCTAAATACAAGGCTTACTACGGACTTGACAAGCCAATGGCCGTGCAGTATGCAAGCTATATCTCAAACCTTCTGAAGGGCAATGCGGGCTACAGCATTTATTATAATGACAGTGTTATCAATGTTATCGGCAAAAGAATGCTGTGGACGGTATCCATTGTTATCGGGGCTATATTGATAAGCGGCCTGATCGGTACGGCACTTGGCAGTGTGTCCGCATGGCACCGGAATGGATTGCCTGACAAGGGACTGTACTCCTTTATGATTGTAATATCTGAAATACCGGCATTTTTAGTTGGAATCATATTTTTGTTCATACTTGCGGCAAAACTGGGATTGTTTCCGTTGTCCGGAGGCATGAAAACCTTTGCAAGCTACGGAAGCTTTGCAGGGCAGCTGGCAGACATACTGCACCATGCCTTTTTGCCGGTTCTGACCTTATCCACAGTCAGGCTGGGAGAGTTTTACCTTCTTTCACGAAACAGCATGATATCAGTGCTCACAAAGGAGTATATGACAACGGCGAGGGCGAAGGGGCTGTGTAAAAAGCGGATCGTATTCAGACATGCGCTTAAAAATGCCATGCTGCCAATTGTAACAAGGGTGTTTTTATCCCTTGGGGCTGTATTCGGCGGTGCGATACTGGTGGAAAATGTGTTTAACTATCCGGGAATAGGGCTGTTGATGAGGGAAGCTGTCATGGTGAGGGACTATGTGCTGATTCAGGGGATTTTTTTATTCGTGGCGGGTATGGTCCTGACCATGAATCTTCTCGCAGATATCATTTACGGGAGATTGGATCCGAGGGTGAGTTCATGATACTAATACGGAGTAATGAGAAAAAAAAAGGATATTCTTCATATATGCAGCGGGCTGCTTCCCATATCGTAGTATTCCTCGATATGCTTAAAAAGATTACTGTTATGGGCAGGATGGGAATAGCGATAATAACGGTGGTCTTGTTCCTGGGCGTATTTTCAGGCTGGTTGTCCCTTCACCCGCATAACATACCCTCCGGGGCATCCCTTGAACCTCCGGGAGTGGCACATCTGCTGGGCACGGATGATCTGGGAATCGACCTATGGGCTCAAATCTGCTTTGGTGCGAGGATCAGCATTATCGTGGGATTTGGTACGGCACTGCTTGCTGGTATCGGCGGAAGCATTATTGGTATATTTTCGGGATACTTTGGCGGTCTGGTCGATAAATTGATCATGAGGATTACAGATATCATGATTGCCATGCCTGATTTGCCCGTGATGATTGTACTGGGAGCCTTTTTTGGCCCCAGTGTCAAAAATATCATTATTGTATTGGCACTGTTTTCATGGACCGGGCCGGCAAGGATTGTCCGGTCAAAGGTATTGTCTGTAAAGCAGGAAAAGTATGTTGCGGCGGCAAAGAGCTACGGCGCCGGTTTTTGGCATTTGACGCTGAGACACTTCCTGCCCGGCATACTTCCTCTTGTCATGGTGAGTGTGATCCGTCTGGTAAGCAGGGCCATTGTTGCGGAAGCGGGTCTTGCTTTTCTGGGACTGGGGGACCCGACATCGAAAAGCTGGGGGTTGATTTTAAACCATGCGATTAATTTCAGGGGAATATACTTTACTGAATACTGGAAATGGTGGCTGGTCAGTCCGATTGTGGCAATTACGCTTTTGGTGACAGCCATAGCATTTATTGGCAGGGATATTGAAAAAATTGTTAACTCGAAAGCGTGAAGAGGTGTAGTATGGTGGAGCATTCGATCATAAGGGTGGAAAATCTTTCAGTTTGCTATCCTTCAGATAAAGCAGATAAAGCAGATAAAGCAGATAAAGCAGATAAAGCAGATAAAGCAGATAAAGCAGATAAAGCAGGAATCCAGGCTGTAAACAAGGTCGGCTTCAGACTGGACAGGGGAGGCAGCCTTGGAATCATCGGTGAATCCGGCAGTGGGAAAACCTCCATTGCCATGGCAATAATGGGCTTGCTGAATAAATCTGTTGCGGTTGACGGTCAGATTCACTATGAGGATACGGATTTAAACAGCCTCTCAGAGAAGGAGAGGAACCGTTACCGATGGGGAAAAATAGCCATTGTATTTCAAAACAGCCTGGATGTTCTGAATCCCGTCCTGACAGTACATGAGCAAATATTGGAGTGCTTGCGCCGGCATACTGGATTGACCCGACGGGAAGCGGACATAAAAGTCATGCAGCTGCTTGAATTGGTTGGACTTGAAGCGGGATGGAATGAATATTATCCGCATCAGCTGTCGGGAGGCATGCGCCAGAGAGTTCTCCTGGCAATGGCATTGTCCTGTGATCCGGAGGTTCTGATGGTAGATGAACCGACAACTGCGCTGGATGCTGTTGCAAAGGATGAAATAACAGGGCTTCTGGCAAAGCTACACAGGGAAAAGAAATTTTCATTAATCGTAATATCACATGAGATGCAAATCATTTCAAAGCTTGCAAACAGGGTTTTGGTAATGTATTCGGGGCGCATCACGGAAGAAGGCCTGACAAAGGATGTTCTGAATAACCCCATGCATGCTTATACAAGAGGGCTGCTTCACGCCTCGCCGCATATAAATCCATACCGCGACCTGTGGGGTATACCGGGAGAAGCCGGCAGAAATACCTTCGGCGGATGTCCTTTCTATGACCGGTGCAACCAAAAGCTTTCAGAATGAAGGACAAAGCAGCCACAGCTTGAGGTAGTGTCCATTGAAAGAAAGGTGGCTTGCAACCGTGGCGGCATTGCAACTCTGCTGACCGGAAGAGGTATTCATAAGAGCTATTTATTTAAAGGAAAAACAGTTAAGGCATGTGAAAGCTGCGATATTGAGATCCGTTCAGGAGAAGTTGTCGTGCTGATTGGAGAATCAGGCTCCGGAAAAACGACTCTTGCAGGTATTCTGGCTGGAATTTTGCCGGCAGACAAGGGCGAGGTTTTGTTTGAAAATGAAAGGGTGATAGGGAATAGTGCTTCGTGCCGCAGGAATGGGATACAAATTGTATTTCAGGATCCGTTTTCGGCTACAAATGAGCATTTGACAATTTTACAAGTGGTCAGGGAGCCTCTGGATATATTAAAACTGGGAACTAAGGATGAAAGACTTGATAAAGTGAGGCAGGCACTGAAGGAGGTCCAGCTTCCGGGTGAGGATGCGTTTATTGAAAGAAAATGCTACAGCTTGAGCGGAGGCCAAAGGCAGCGTGCAGCCATTGCCAGGAGTCTTGTCCTGGAGCCCGGGCTTCTGATTGCTGATGAAATCAGTTCGATGCTGGATCCTTCCACGCAAGCCAATGTATTGAGACTTTTAAAGGGCCTGCAGAATTCAAAGGGCTTTGCCATGCTGTATATTACCCATGACCTGGCGCTGGCCCGTAAAATAGCCGACAGGGTTTATGTCATGCATAAGGGGCGAATTATTGAACAGGGGTCTGTTGCAGATGTCTTTGATTCACCCAGGGAAAGCTATACCTGCAAATTGGTGAATCATTCACTCTGATGAAAGAGTATATTGATGAAAGAGTGGAGATGGCACTGGTCGAACACCGGATTGTACTGGAAAAATTCTCTGACTGACAATGAACAATAAATGCAAATTTATAGAAAGGGCAAGCATTTATTGTTGTCGGAACCGGGTCGGAGTATTGAAGGTGGTGTAGACTGTAGCAATCCCGACAGACTGCCTGGCTATTGGACAAGATGATGTATCAAAAATTGGAATTTTGTATTAATCTTGTATACTTTTATTCCGATATGTTAGCATCTAAAGTAATTTATTGTTTATAAAGCATGAGGTGATCCATATGTCGTTGCGTATAAGCAATCATTATGATTCAAGCTATTATGTCAAAATGAACAGTTCAGCAAAAAGCACAAAAAATGAGGATACCAGCTTTGTATCCTCTCAAAAAACTACAAAAGAATATTACAGCGAGCTTGATGAGAAGTATCCGGATTTGAATATTGCAACAGAAGGCCCAAATCAAGCATTCTTCTGCGATTTGTTCCATCAGATGTCAGTATCTTTACTTTCCCTTTCTTTCCTAAAGGTAAAATACTTAACGGGACAATATGCTCATTCACAAGCGAATACCTCCAGATTGTGATTATGTTCATACATTACTTATTCTCTACGTTGCCGGACATTTTAAGTGTTCTGAATTTTCTGCAAATAGTTATTGACGTATGCTCATAACAGAGTTATTATAATTATGGGCATAAGCTAGTAATTAACATTGTGCATTATGAAAAGGAGATGTAATTTTATGAAAGTATGTTTTTCTTCAAATGGAAATTCTTCAGACAGTCTACTGGACCCAAGGTTTGGAAGGGCTGCGTATTTTGCTGTTGCGGATACTGAAACGATGAAATTCGAGATTATTGAAAATGAGGGTGCGGCTACCGGTGGAGGAGCAGGGATTACTTCAGGGCAGTTCATGGTGGATAAGGGAGTACAGGTTGTTGTTACAGGTAATGTCGGTCCCAATGCCATGAATGTATTAAAGGCTGCTGAAATCGAAGTATACAAAGGCTTGCCGGTATCTATACAAGAGAATTTGGAGAAGTATAAAAAGGGCTCGCTTGAAAAAATTGATGCTACGGTTCCCCAACACTTTGGAATGCAGGGAGGCCAGAAATGAAAATCGCTGTTTTGAGCGGGAAGGGAGGAACGGGAAAGACAACTGTATCTGCAAGCCTTGCAGCGTCAATTGATGGGTGCCAGTACGTAGATTGTGATGTTGAAGAACCCAATGGTGCAATATTTTTGAAGCCGGATATTACGCAAAGTATTTCTGTAAATGTTCCTGTTCCCGAAGTGGATGCTTCAAAGTGTAATGGCTGCGGCAACTGCGGGAAAGCATGTCAGTTTCATGCAATTGCTGTCATAAAAGGAAAGGTTCTTCTTTTTCCTGAAATTTGCCATCACTGTGGTGCGTGCCTGATTGCATGCCCGCAGGGAGCGATACATGAGGTGGATCGGACAATCGGAGTTATAGAAATAAGCAACAGCAATACTTTTCTTCAGGGAAGGTTAAATATTGGAGAGCCTATAAGTATACCGATTATACGAGAATTGAAAAAACGCTTGCGAAACGATGTCGCAGTGGTCCTTGACTGCTCGCCTGGAGCTTCCTGCACGGTTGTACAGTCTGTTGATGGTTGTGATTACTGCATTCTGGTTACAGAGCCCACGCCTTTTGGACTTCATGACTTAAAAATTGCCGTACAGCTTATAAAGAAGATGGGGATTCCTTTTGGTGTGGTAGTTAATAAAGCAACCGCAGACAACGGAAGTATTCAAGAATATTGCGCTGAAAATTATATTGAAGTCCTTATGGAAATTCCGTTTTCGCAGGAAATCGCACAGGCTTATTCAAATGGAATACTGCCGGTACAGAATAATGAGCAATGGAAGCAAAAGTTTGCAGAGCTCTATCAGAAGGTGGAAAGGGGTGCTGTAAAATGAAACAGATCGTTTTTGTAAGCGGTAAGGGCGGAACCGGGAAAAGCACCCTCGTAGCATCTCTGAGCATAATTGTGCAGGATAAAATGCTGGCAGACTGTGATGTGGACGCACCAAATCTTCACATACTGTTAAATGGCACAATTCTAAAACAAGAAGATTATTTCGGTGCCAAATCAGCGGTTATTGAATCAGATGTTTGTATAAAATGCGGTCTGTGCAAAAATACATGCAGGTTTGATGCCATCAGTGAAGAATTGGAAGTACTACCCATGAAATGTGAAGGGTGCGGCGCATGTATGCTGGTCTGTCCGGTTAAGGCTATCTGCCTTGAGGAAGTAAAAACAGGACAGACTTATGTGTCCAGGACGCAAAGAGGAACCTTTTCCCACGCACTGCTGGATATTGGTGCCGAAGGCTCCGGAAGACTTGTGACCGAAGTCCGGAAAAACATTTACAATTTTAAGGAAAACGAGAAATGGACGCTTATCGATGGCTCACCCGGGACAGGTTGTGTTGTTATTGCCTCTATCACAGGCGCGGATGCTGTCGTAGCTGTTTCAGAGCCTACCATGTCCGGACTCAGTGACCTGAAAATGGTCTTAAGCGTAGCACAGCATTTCCAGATACCTGCTTTTGTATGTGTTAACAAATATGATCTAAATTTGGAAATGACAGCACAAATTGAAGACTATTGCTTGAAGAACGGCTTCTCTGTGATAGGGAAAATTCCTTTTGAACCTTTGATCGTAAAAGCGCTTCAACAATTCAAGACGCCTGTTGAAGCCGGCATTCAGAAGGTTACAGATGAAATTACAGGTATTTGGGATAGGCTTGTTAGTGAAATTGGTAAGATCAATGAATGAGGAGGATTTATTATGCGAGTAGCAATTTCAACGGATGGAGAGGTTGTTTCCGAACACTTTGGAAGATGCCCTACTTTTACAATGCTGGATATTGAAGGCGGCAAGGCTGTTGACAGAAAAGAAATCAATAATCCCGGACACGCTCCTGGGATTATCCCGCAATTTTTGCATGAAAAAGGTGTAAAGCTTATTGTATGCGGAGGAATGGGAGCAAGAGCATCAGGCTTATTCGAGGAATTTGGAATTGAAGCTATAACGGGAGTGAGCGGTAAAATAAACGAGGCTATATCCAGACTGGAAAATGGAATTCTTGAAGGTGGAGAAAGTCTTTGCAAGCCGGGAGAGGGAAGAGGATACGGTGTGGAGAAGACTGTATGCGATCATCCGCATGAAGACTTAGAATGAGTAGCTGATACCACCGAAAAGCAGGTTGCATGACCTGCTTTTCACTTTGAAGGAGATAATTTATTGCCATGAAATTGACCATCTTGACGGCACCTTGTTTATTGATAAAGTTGTTTCAGGGACGCTGAAGAATCAACTGGATGTATAGTTCATAGTGACGATTGTTGACATATGTCAGCAATACTTATACACTAAATTGTAGTTACTAAAGCACTAAAAGGAGATTGTATACAGGTAATAACATTAATGAAATGGAGTTGATATAATTGGCAAGGCCAACTAAATGGAGAAAGATAGAGAATATGCCTGCTATTCCTTACTTCATCCCATCGGATAAATATGTTGCCGAGGTGCCAGAAAACATATTGAAGCTTGAAGAGCTGGAAGCCGTACGCCTGAAAGACCTGGAGGGACTTGAGCAAAGTGAGTGCGCCGAAAAAATGGAGGTGTCCCGTCCGACCTTTCAGCGCATCCTGTTATCCGCGAGAGAAAAGATTACCGATAGCTTGGTAAATGGAAAGATTATTCACATAGAGGGCGGTAACTTCACCCAGAATATCTGCCCGGTAAGATGTCTTGATTGCGGAAAGGAATGGATGGAAAGCTACGAGAACCTGGAGTCTATCAAAAACGGAGAGTATACCTGTCCTGCCTGTAGTTCAACGAAGGTGATCTGTGGGCAGAACTGTAGTGGAAAGATTTGCCGGAGAAACTGCTGGCGTCATGGAAGAATGAAAGAATAAAATTTTTTCATTTTACGTCGTTATATTTGGCTGCCAGGTACGGATCAAATTGACAAAAGCATTCATTTGACTTTGCAGGTATGGCGTTTGTTCAACTCTTAACTGATCGCAGGGCAAATACTTATCCGGCTTACGATAACGGTTTAAAACGTAGCGGGGAACAACCGGCAGTTCTTTTGCCATACAGACAAGATCTTCTTCGCTCAGCTGTGGAATTACGGTGGTTCTTATTTCAAAGTCTGCATGGTAATCGAGCAGCAGACCTATAGTCTTCAACACCGTTTCTGTATTCGCTGAGGTGCCGCAAATTTCCTGATATTTTACTGCCGGAGCTTTATAATCAACAGCGTAATAGTCGCACAAACCGGACTGCAATAGCTGTGCGATGACCTGAGGCGAAGAACCGTTCGTATCCAATTTTAGTTTAAAGCCAAGCTTTTTTATCATTTCCATATAAGAAATCAAGTCGGGCTGCAGGGTCGGTTCGCCTCCGGTAATTACAACACCGTCCAGCAAGCCTGCGCGTTTCATGAGAAAATCCTTGACATACTGCGGACTGATCAAGTCATGAGTCCCGTCAATGAGTGAACGATTGTGACAAAAAAAACAATTGTAATTGCATCCCGGCACGAACAACACACATGCGACAATCCCCGGAAAATCAACGAGAGAGCTTTTCACAATCCCTGAAAGGGTCATACTGATCTCACTCCTTGATTACATATTTTTTGCGCTGTTCATATTCCTCACGTTTTCCCGTGTTAAAATTCCGAACCGGCCTGAGGTAACCGACAACACGACTCCAGACTTCAGTAGCTGCACCGCATTCGGGACAGGTATAGTGTTCACCTGAAATATATCCGTGATCGTTGCAAATGGAAAAGGTTGGCGTTAATGAAATATAGGGAAGTTTGTATTTGGTAAACACTTTTTTTATTAAACTTTTCGCAGTATTCAAGTCTTTAATTTGTTCACCCAAATAGAGGTGCAGAACCGTTCCGCCGGTATAAAGGGATTGCAGTTCATCCTGAAGCTCCAGCGTTTCAAAAATATCGTCCGTAAAACCCACCGGGAGCTGCGTAGAATTGGTATAATAGGGCACCTTTTCTCCCGCAGTTATGATATCGGCGTAACGCTCTTTATCCTGCTTCGCAAGCCGGTAGCTTGTCCCCTCTGCCGGGGTGGCTTCAAGGTTGTAATAGTGACCTGTTTCATCTTGAATCTCTTTAATAACATCACGCATATAGTTCAGTGTCCTTATTGCGAATTGCTGTCCTTCGTGTGTGGTGAGATCATTATTGAAGCCTAACAGATTTTGACATGCTTCATTCATGCCGATTAATCCAATCGTATTAAAATGGTTATACCAGTAAAAACCGGTTCTTAATTTCACATCTTTCAGGTAGTTTGCGGAGTATGGGTATAATCCCTTGTCTGTTTGCTCTTCAATTACCTTTCTTTTGATCTCAAGGCTGTTTTTTGCAATGTTCATTTGCTGCCATAACCTTATAAAAAATTCAGATTCGCTTTTTGAAAGGTAAGCAAGCCTTGGCAGATCGATAGTCACAACACCAATGGAACCGGTCAATGGATTTGAACCAAACAGGCCGCCGCCTCTTTTTCGCAGTTGCTTGGTGTCGAGCCTCAAACGGCAGCACATGGAAAGAGCATCTTCGGGTGACAAATCGGAGTTTATGTAATTTGAAAAGTAAGGGATGCCGTATTTACAGGTAATTTCCATAAATTTTTCAATGACAGGGCCATCCCAGTCAAAGTCTTTTGTTACATTTATGGTTGGGATAGGAAATGTAAAAACTCTGCCTTTTAGATCTCCTTCCATCATTACGTCACAAAATGCCATATTGAACATGTTCATTTCTTCCTGGAAATCTCCGTAGGTTTCATTCATGATCTGACCGCCTGAAATAACATGTTCGTCCTTTATCGTACGTGGTGTAATGATGTCAAAAGTCAGATTGGAAAATGGGCATTGGAAGCCTACTCTTGTAGGGACATTTAAATTGAATATAAATTCCTGAAGAGCTTGCTTGACAGTCCTATAATCCAAATTGTCATATCGTATAAATGGGGCGCAATAGGTATCAAAAGACGACCATGCCTGTGCTCCGGCACTTTCGCCCTGCGTTGTAAAGGTGGAGTTAACGATTTGTCCTAAAAAGGAGCGAAGATGTTTTGGCGGCTTGGATTCCACCTTACCTGGAACACCGCCAAAACCATTCATCAAGATTTGCCGAAGATCCCAACCTGCGCAGTAAGGGCCGAAGAAGCCCAGGTCGTGAATATGGATTTCTCCCGACAGATGAGCGTTCCTGATCTCATCCGGATAAATCTCATGGAGCCAATAGTTTTTTGTAAATGCCTCACGTATATAGTTATTAAGCCCGTTTATTGACTTCTGAGTGTTTGCATTTTCGTTGATCTGCCAGTCCCGATCATTCAGATACTCAGTGAACATGTTTATTGTCGCGCCAATCAACGCATTCGACTCTCGTGCCGAGCGCCTTTTTTCCCGGTAAAGGATATATGCCTTGGCTGTTTTCGCATGTCCGGATTCGATAAGAACCTTTTCAACAATGTCTTGTATTCCCTCAACTTCGGCGATACCATCCGGATATTGCCGCTCCGCAATTCTTATTACTTCATCCGCTAACATTTCTGATGTTGAAAAATCATTTCCTCCCACGGCAGTGGCGGCCTTGAAAATCGCCAATACGATTTTTTCTTTTTTAAAGAACACGCAGGAACGGTCTCTTTTAATAATTTGTTTTAGCATAATACAAAGCCCACCTTATCTTATGACGAGTTTTATTATAAATGCATATTTGGATCGAAAACACAATATATATGGTTTTTTATTTAGCTTAAATACAATATATATTGTATTGCCATATTTACACGTTGTCAATAAAAAATCGAACAATATTGACGTATGCTCATAATCGTACTAAAATGGTTGTTGTGGGCAGAAAAATCAGTACACTGGTGGCCGGAATGCACCTCGACAGCGTAACCCCTTTGCGCCTCAAGATGACAATACAGTCTATGCTTGATCTGGACATACAAAAGGTTATCCCCCTGCATTGCACGGGAATATTCGCTATCTGCGAGATAAAGCGTTTTTTAGGGAGCAGGTGCCTCCCATTATGCGCGGGAGATTCCATAGAGTTATAGCTTTATTTTTATTATAAAAGGAGATTGGAATAGTGGTTCATACTTTTCACTCAATGGATATAACATTGCAATAGATGGAAACAGTGGGAGCATTCATGTCTTTGATGATATGACATATAAAATACTTGAAGATGAAAATGAGATGCCTTCGCTGGTGAACGTACAACAAAAGCTTAAAGTGAAATACTCTGATGGTGAAATCAGCGAAGCTTACGATGAAATCATATCTCTGAATGAACAGGGAATGCTTTTTTCCACTGAAGAAAGTCTGGAAGATGCTGTGAATTCAAAGCAAATGAATACCGGTTTAAAAGCGCTTTGTTAGCATGTATCCCATGACTGCAATTTACGGTGTGAATACTGTTTTGCCTCTGAAGGGGACTATAACAGCAGACGTAAATTAATGAGCAGAGATATTGCACTGAAATCGGTGGATTATCTTGTTTCAAACTCAGCAGCTCTTTAGTATTTGGCTGTGTTGCGGCAATAGCAACAAGCAGTATGACAACAGAGCTTGTAAAGGGCAAAACGCTGGAGGAAGCTTTGAAGCTGACTGATACTGATATAGCAGAAGCTTTGGGCGGGCTTCCTGAAAACAAGATGCATTGTTCCGTGCTTGGAGCAACAGCGCTGAAAAGTGCTATTGAAAATTATCATGCCAATCTTATTAAAGTCGCAGGGGTTACGGGACGTGACTAAATCATACAGGTTGGGCAAGATTTGGTTATACTCCGACTATGCCTGACGGACAGATGCCTATTACTGCAATAAATGCGTTTTTGCCGGATTTTTCCCAGCTTTTCAGATTAAGTCGACTACCCTGAAGCAATTTTCTTAAATCATTGCAGGAATAGATTTTAACATCGCCATCCTTGCACAGGGGCATGAACAGATTTGCTATTTGTCTGAAGGGTGCGGAAAGCCATGGGTCTGCAATGATGATTTTACCTTCCGGTTTTACGACTCTTTTCATTTCGGACAGGACGGCCTCCGGGTTGGGATAGTGATGAAACGAATCGGTGCAGATAACCATGTCAAACATATTGCTTTCCCAGGGAAGGTTTTCGGAGTCTCCTTTCCTGAGGTCTGCCTTTTCACCGATACGCTTTTTGGCTATATCCAGCATATTATCTGAAAGATCAATTCCTGCGGCAGAGACATTCCATTTCTTCAGGACCCCAGCGAGAACATTTCCGGTACCGCATCCAACGTCCAATACATTTTGGAATTCATATCGGCCCATGGTATCCATTACGTGGCTGTAGAGCATTTGAGCATGTCGTCCGCAATAAGTGGAATCATAATTTGCAGCCTGTTTATTAAAGGTGGATGCGGATTTTTCCTTGTAGGTTTGTGCGTTTTCCATATAAAAAACCTCCCGATTTACTTTATTTCTTTTGTAACTTTTTCTATTAAATGAAGAAACAGTTCTATTTCTTCATCACTGTCCAGCGTGCTTAATATCTTGTCCCACAAGAGCTGCTCCGTTTTCTGGTGTTTAAGATATACCTTTCGGCCTTCATCGGTCAATGACAATCCATAAGAACGCCTGTCCCTTTTACTGATAACCCGGTTAAGAAAACTGCGTTTTTCCAGCCGGTCGACAGCATTTGTCAGCGTACTTCCCGGTATCTGCAGCATATCGATAATATCTTTCAGAATAATATCGGGGTTTTTTCCTACCATTCCGAGTATGCTTATTTCAATCGGCGTAGCCCCCTGGGTTTGGTGTATGTCCATTTCTTCCCCCAGGCTGTTCATACGTCTATAAAAAATGTGCATGACGTGATCCAGTTTATCGATATGTTCGGCTTTTACTTCCTTCATTAGATTATACCTTTCATACATAATACGATATCGTAATTAATAGAGTATATATCTTTTGTTTGAACTTGTAAATAAGTAATATAATTATTTACAGAATTTTTTATTAATTTTAAATGAATAGATTATTGACATATGCTCAAAATAAATATACAATAGTAATGGGCTTATGCTCATAATAAAGAATTAGATTTATAAAAAAACCTAAAGGTAATATAGATGAAAAAGGCTTACTGTATTGATTTTTTTTTGATAAGCAGGCAGTTTAATAAAATTCTTGCAAAATGGAAGAATTTTATGATATGATGACTGCAGTCACATTATGAACACGGTCGGAGGCGCATGAGGATGAACATCATTCTATACCTGCTTTTCTTCGCTATTCTTCTTTCTATCATCATACTATTTCGAACAATTTCCATGCCTTCAAAACAAACCGGGTCTACGGAAAAACCTTATTTTTTCATTGATCCGACTGCAATAACGGGGCATCTGTCTGATGCGTTGAAATTCAAGACAATATCCAGTGAAAACCCCAATGGATTTAATTATGATGAATTCACAAGATTCCACACCTTTCTGGAGAAGACTTATCCCAATATCCACTCAAAGCTGAAAAAGACCGTCATAGGAGACTATAGCCTGCTCTTCGAATGGACAGGCAGAGTTCCTGATAAAAAAGCGCTCATATTGATGGCTCATATGGATGTAGTGCCTGTCTCTGTTGATACGGAAAAAGAATGGAGGTATCCGGCTTTTTCCGGTGAGATTGCAGAAGGATTCATCTGGGGCCGGGGAGCTGTAGACTGTAAAAGCAATGTGATTGGAATATGTGAAGCTGTAGAATACCTGTTAAATACCGGCTTTCAGCCGGATGGCACTATATATCTTGCTTTCGGGCATGACGAGGAAGTCATGGGATACCAGGGGGCAAGGCAAATTGCGGATTATTTGAAAAGGAACGGCGTTGAAGCGGATGCCATACTGGATGAAGGAGGTGCAGTTGTTACAGGGGTACTGGCTGGTCTGGAAAAAGCGGTGGCGCTGGTGGGCAATTCTGAAAAAGGGTTTGTCAACCTTGAACTTACAGTAAGGACGGAGGGAGGGCATTCCTCAACGCCTCCGAAGGAAACTGCCATAGGGATACTGAGCAGGGCAGTTTCAAAGGTGGAACAGCATCCATTCCGGTCCTCGCTGAAGGGCTCTGTCGGCGAAATGTTTTCATTTGTAGCAAAAGACATGAAGCCGGTTTACAGAGTATTGCTTTCAAATCTATGGTTGTTCAAGGGCCTTGTGAAGAGATTCATGCTCTCATCGCCCGCTACGGCCGCAACCGTCAGAAGTACCACAGCAGTAACAATGATTCAGGGCGGTTTCAAGGTGAATGTGTTGCCGGACTGTGCCAAAGCGGTAATTAATATCCGTACGCTTCCCGGTGATCGTGTTGATGATTTGATAAAACATATAAAAGATGCCGTAAGGGATGAACGTATCGAAATCAGGCAGATTGGCATCAAATCAGAGGTGCTGTCCACTTCCGGTACAAATACGAAATGTTTTCAAGCCATTCAGAAAACTATCCGGCAGGTATTCCCGAAAGCGGTCACAGCTCCGTATCAGGTACTTGGCGCAACGGATTCAAGACATTATGCAGATATTTCGGATAACATTTATCGCTTCGGACCTCTGGAGATAAGAGCGAAGGAGCTTGAAATGAATCATGGTGTGAACGAGAGGGTTTCCTTGGGCAACTTCAGGAAATATGTGGAGTTTTATATCCTCTTCATTCAAAACATACAAGAGTAGACAGGAGTGCAGGATGTCATTATTTTTGATGCAGCGTGAACAGACAAAACAGGTTATTGCGGAAACCTCCATCGCTTTGTTCAGGCAAAAAGGCTATGTCAGTGTAACCATCGATGAGATTACCAAAAAGGTCGGAATAGGCAAGGGAACCTTTTATAACTATTTTTTATCCAAGAACGAGGTTCTATTATACTGGTTTGAAGTGAAATTTGAAGCAGTCGATGTTGATGAGATTGCCAGTGAACAAAGGACTATCCGGGAGAATTTATACTTGATGGTTCAAAGGTTCATTCAGATATTGAATGAGGAAAACAGCCTTATTGTGAGCTTTCTCAAGGAATTGATGGTCAAGCACAGCGAATTCGGGCTGGATGGTAAATTCAACTTTGGAGCGGTATTGAGGGAAATAATGCTTCTTTCCTTGGATAGTGAAAAAAACGAGCCGGAAGCATTGGAATTGAAGGTGCAGATCTTGAACAGCGCACTGTTCCTTCCTTTGCTGAACTGGTTTTATCAAAGGAATCCGGTTGAGGGGCTGGATAAAAAACTATTTCAAATTATAGATATTTGCCTTTACGGCATGCAGAAGGCTTCCCGTGGATAATATGCGGCGGGATAGTTCCGAAATGGGGGTTGACGGATATGGCGTCTGGACTGAAATGGAAGGCCAGGTATTCTGTATTATCGGTATTGTTTCTTTCCTTTTTTGTATGCTACCTTGACAGGATGGTCATATCGACATCCATTCCTTTTATTGCGAAGGATCTGAATCTTTCAAAAATCCAGATGGGTGCCGTGATGAGTGCTTTTTTCATCAGCTATGCCCTGATGCAGTTCCCGGCAGGTCTGCTGGCGGACAAATTCGGGCCAAGAACGACCATGCTCATCGGTATAGTCTGGTGGACGCTTTTTACAGTGTTGACTGGAACAGCTTCCAGCTTTCTGGTATTGATTGTGATCAGGGTGGTTTTTGGACTGGGCGAAGGCCTTTTTCCCACTGCATCCTCCAAGACCTTGACAATCTGGTTTCCAAGCCGGGAACGAGGGGTGGCGAATTCCATTATGATCACCTCCAATCTGCTTGCTCCGGCTATTGCACCTCTATTTGTAGTGGCTATGCTGGATTGGTGGAACTGGCGTATGGTCTATTATTCCCTGATCATCCCGGGATGCGTCATTTTGCCGCTGATTTGGCTCTTCGTGAAAAACTCCCCTGCTAAAAGCAGAAGAGTCAAAAAGGAGGAACTGGATGAAATACTGGAGAAGGATGCCGTGTTAACCGGTGCTGAAGAAAAACACCTGAACATTCTTGAAATATTAAAAAACCCCATGGTATGGAAGTGCTTTATCATTATTTTGTTTTCCAACATGACGACATGGGGCCTGATGTCCTGGCTGCCGACCTATTTGCTTGATGTAAAAGGCTTTTCAACAGCCAAGATGGGTATTGCAACTGCGATTCCATTTGTTGCGGCTATTTTTGGCACCTTCACCGGTGGATTGCTTTCCGACAAGCTTTTTTCAAAGAAACGCAAATGGATTGTCATGACAGGATATGTAACGGGGGCGGTAATTTTATTCCTTACCTTACGGATTTCATCCGATAACCTGTATATATTTGTTGTAACGGTAGCGTTTTTTGCAGTGAGCATGGCAACAAGCGCGTTTTGGACAATTCCGCTGACACAATTAAAATCCTCTGTAATAGGCTCATCCATGGGAATTATCAATTCCGGGGCACAGCTGGCCGGCTTTATTGCTCCGCTGCTGATCGGGTATCTGGTAACCATTTCGGGGGGCAGCTACAACAGCACATTCATCACCCTTGCCATAGCGTTGCTGGCAGCGGCATTGGCGGCATCCACCATACGGGAACGGAGCTTTGCTCCGGAGAAACGCAAACAATCAGTAACGGTTACAGGAGAATAGACATATGATGATCGGTTTGGTAAAGTTTTTGCTGCGGTGTATCGGTTTTTTTATGGGCGACAAATATAAATACCCGCAGGAGTATGAGGACAATTATCAATATATGGGTATCAGTGAAAAAATCCGGTGGGTTTATAAATATTTTATAAAGCAGATTGAAACCGGACAGAAGGGAAGAAAACTGGAGGAGTATTTTGCCGGGCAGGATCTCAACTTTGCGCCGGCAGGCTTTTCGGAAGAGGAAAGTGTAATATTGACCGCGGGAGGAGACCTTCTGACCTCGGTACATATCAGACCGGAGAATACTGTAAATCTGTGGGATGATATTCAAGACTTTTATTTCAATTCGGATATAGCCTGCGCCAACCTGGAAACTCCCGTAGTGCCCGGCAGGCAGCTTGATTATATCAGGAATGTATTTAAAACGGCGAGCTTTAATACGACGCCGGAGATGTTCGAGGTATATGCGAAAAACGGAAAAGGGATCAATTTCTTTTCCACAGCCAACAACCATAGCCTTGACCAGGGTACGGAAGGGCTGCTGGCGACATTGGACTTCCTGGACAACAGGGGATGCGGGCATTGCGGAACCTCCCGCACCGCTGAGGAACAGATGAATGTTCCGGTCATTCAGAAGAACAATATCAAAATCGCGTTTTTATCTTACACATATGCTTTGAATGGAAAGGAACTGCCTGTGGATAAAGGCTTTATGGTAAACTATATCAGGCTGAACAAGCCGGATACCGATTTGTCACTTGTGCGGGAACAGGCGGCAGCCGCAAGGGAAAAGGGTGCGGATATCATTGTGGCCTGCCTCCATTGGAGTCTTGAATTCGAATCCTATCCGACCCAAACAATCATCACCATGGGCCATAGGATCATGGAATGCGGAATTGACATCATCCTCGGAAATCATGCGCATGTACTTCAGACGATGGAGAAATATCATTTTACGGATCCAATTTCCCAAAAGGAGAAGGAAGGCTTTATTGCATATGCCCTTGGCGATCTGGTATCCTGTCAGGGAGAGGTCCTGAATTCAAAGCTTTCCTGCGTGATGAAGCTAAAAATTTCAAAGGGCTTGCAAAATGGTGTTAAGACGACCCTGATTACAGATCTGAAAATAAAGCCAATTTATTTGCTTTCGAAGATGCAGCAGGGCCGATGCCTGGATTTCAGGATCCTTGATTTTATCAAGCTGGCCAGAAAGGTGAAATCCGGGTTGAACCTGCACAGGCTTGATAAAATAGAGATAAAAGAATTGGAAAGGCTGGAGGGATTGCTGCTTAAACTTCTACCTGAAAAACACGATGATATGCTAGTTTGATTTATACAAATCAATGATGTTTGTTTAAGAGATAAAGTTAGTTTAAAGGGAGGTGCGGTATGGGATTTAGCAGGGATGAGTATGTTCAGCGAATGGGCAGGCTGCAGGAATTGATCGGGGAATATGGTCTGGATTTGTTTGTGGTTTCGTCACAGGAGAGTATTTATTATCTTACAGGTGTCACATACAAGCCGCTGGAAAGGCCTTTTTTCCTTTTACTAGGAAGATATGGAAAGGCCAAAATCCTGGTTCCGGCTATGGAGAAGGCACATTTGTCCGCAGCGCCGAATGTAAGTGAGGTCCATTCCTATTGGGACTATCCTTCTCCGGAGGGGGAAGGCTGGTATGAGAAGCTGGCGGGTCTGCTGGAAGGGATCGGACAGGTCGGGATCGAACCTGCGCTTTCCAGTGATATTGCAGGCAGGCTTGCTGCTCATTCTGTAAAATGTTTGCCTCTGGTGGAAAAGGTCAGGTTGGTCAAGTCTGCCGACGAGGTGGAAATGCTGCGGCAGTCCGCACGCTTTGCAGATATGGCAATAGCGAGAGTGATAAAGGCATCGTATTTCGGCGTTTCAGAGCTGGAGTTATTTTCACAGGGACGCAAAATTCAAATGAAGGTGATGAAAAATTGCGACTATGATGTACTGAATACGGAGATCGTTGCAGGAGCCTGGCCCGCCCCGATGAGCGCCCAGCCGCATTATGTGCCGGGCGTGGGAGACCGGTTGGGATGGGGATCCCATATAGCGCTGACCTTGATGCGTATCAATGGATATGCCACGGAATGTGAGAGAACGTACTTCCTGGAAAAGCCCTCTTCCAAAGCAGTGAACGCTTTTAAAACGATGTCGGAGGCAAGGAAGCTGGCCTTTGAAATGGTAATGCCCGGAATGCAATGCAGTGAAATAGACAGCAGGGTAAAAGCCTTCCTGGTGAAAGAGGGCTACGGAGATAAGCTACTGCACAGAACCGGGCATGGCTTTGGACTTGGCGCACACGAGGGACCCTGGATTGCCGAGGGCAGTACGGATGTATTGGAGGAAAATATGCTGATCAGTATTGAACCCGGTATATATCTGGAGGATATCGGCGGAATCCGCCACTCGGACACTGTGCTTGTGACGGGAGACGGCTACGAATCGCTCACAAGGTATCCCAATGACCTTGCCAGTCTTACCATAACTACAATGAAGCCTTATAAAAGACTAATGGGCAATATGATCAGCAGGTATATGGGGTTGAATTGACTGTCGGTTTCTTGTTTGTGTTATATTTGTTGTTCTTATGATGTGAAAGAGTAAAGAACGATGACGGGCTTCTTAATTCTGTTAATGTATTTAATGTTTTTAATGCAGGGGTGCGTTTAATTTTCGTGCAC
>DBTX01000083.1:2766-46409 GCA_002307275.1 Hungateiclostridiaceae bacterium UBA1305 | reverse complement strand
TTGCTTCATGATTTAGCCCTGTTATAGCACGCGAAACTTAAGTAAAAGAATTATTTCTCCTTACTCCGGTGTACTGTCATCCGTCTTTACGAGTTTCTTGTCTGCTTCTCTTCTTTTCTTTTTGTTTTTCTGTTCGTCTTCCTTGATCCTGGTCCTCGGATTGATCTTCCATGTATTCCGTATTTGCAGCATCATCTCTGTCATTGTCTTCTTTTTCTTAACCATTATCCCGTTCCTCCAACTATAATACACTGTTGCCTGCATTGTTCTTCTATTATTGATATTATAAGCCATTACCATCTTTGTCAATAATCATTAAAGATGTATGGGTAAGCAGTTGACTTTCGTTGAAGCTCCTGGTTCGGACAATTTGCTGGCAGAAGTGCAAAAGCAGCCGGACGACGCTGTACAGACTCAAAAATAGCATTAAATTCCCATTATGTATACTGCAAAACACCTACATATGTTATAATTGGGTAAGAGATCGCTTAAGCAACTTCGAACATCTCTATAACATATCTGGAGGAAATCTCATGCAAAAATCATATCGCAGAAGAGAACTCATGGAAAGAGCCGCCGCCTCGGCAATGGAAAGGCCTTCGTCCTATATGGACAAGTACTGCTATGAGCTCGGCCTCATTCTTAAGGCACTCGAAGCCGTTTGGAGGATCAACGGCGACAATCGGATATTCAATTACATAAAAGCGAATATTGACAGATTTCTAAATGAAGATGGCAGTATTCGCGGCTATGATGCCGGAGAAATGAACCTGGATAACATCAACCCTGCGAAGGTATTTCTATTTCTCTATAAAGAAACAAGTGAAGAAAAATACAAAAAAGCTGCCGATATACTCCGACTGCAGGTTGATAAACAACCGCGCACCAGCAGCGGAGGCTTCTGGCATAAGCGTATCTATCCACATCAAATGTGGCTCGACGGCGTATATATGAGTTCGCCGTTCTACGCAGAATATGCTGCACGGTTCAATGAACCTGAAGCTTTTGATTTTATCGTCAGACAGGCAACACTTCTGTGGGAGCATGCAAGGGATCCGAAGACCGGGCTTTTGTATCATGCCTGGGATGAAAGCCGCGGCATGAAGTGGGCAAATGATATAACAGGCTGCTCTCCGAACTTCTGGGGCAGATCTGTCGGCTGGTACAGCATGGCGCTTGTTGATACATTGGATCATTTTCCTGCAGAGCACGCCGGGTATGCTGAACTGACAGGCATTATCAGAAATCTTTCCGCTGCGGTCGCCGCCATACAGGACGATGTATCAGGCGTATGGTATCAGGTGCTTGACAGGAAGGATAAAGAAGGTAATTACAGGGAGACGTCTGCTTCCTGCATGTTCGTCTATTCGCTTGCAAAAGCTATCAGAAAGGGTTACATTGATAAATCCTACATTTCATGTGTTGAAAAAGGCTTTGCAGGCATACTTGAATATCTGGTCGAAAATGACGGCAATGATTACATCAATCTTAAGGATGTCTGTTCCGTAGCGGGGCTCGGAGGTTATCCCTACCGTGACGGCTCCTTTGAATACTATATAAAAGAACCCCGGGCAATGAACGATTATAAGGGCTATGGCCCGTTCATACTGGCCTGTGCTGAAATGGAGCTTCTTGGAGGTAGCCATGCTTGAATTGAATTCAATATTTGACATAACAAAATTTGGAGCCGACCCGACAGGAAAACAACATTCAACTGCCGCAATCGCACAGGCCTTTATGGAATGCAGAAAGGCAGGCGGAGGTACGGTATACATCCCGACAGGCATCTTTTTAACAGGACCGGTTTGCATGGAAAGTAATACAACACTATATATTTCAGCAGGGGCGAAACTGCTGTTCCTTCAAGATCAAGGCGTTTTCCCGGTCATCACAACAAGATGGGAAGGCTCGGAGCAAAAGGCTTGCACTCCCTGCATCTATGGAAAAGATCTTGAGAATGTGACCATATCAGGTTCCGGTACGTTGGATGGTCAGGGAGCTTACTGGTGGGAGCTTCTCCGCAATGGGGGGCTCAAATATCCAAGACCCCGTTTCATCGGACTTGAGGACTGCAATCGGGTTCTCATAGAAGGAATCCGTCTGATTAATTCGCCCTCCTGGACAATAAACCCGGTTCGCTGCGAGAATGTAACCATTGATAAAATATCCATAAAAAATCCGGCCGATTCCCCAAACACTGACGGAATCAACCCTGATTCCTGCAAATATGTGCATATTTCCAACTGCCATGTAGACGTCGGTGATGACTGTATCACAATAAAATCCGGCACGGAGAAGAGCAGCAGACGCATATGCTGCGAAGGCATAACAGTTACCAACTGCACCCTTGTCCATGGTCATGGCGGTGTAGTAATCGGCAGTGAAATGAGCGGCGGAATCAGGAATGTGGTTATCACAAACTGCATTTTTGAAGGGACTGACAGGGGTATAAGAATCAAAACAAGAAGAGGCCGCGGGGGCTTTGTTGAAAATGTGCGCATCTCAAACCTCATCATGAAGGGCGTGATGTGTCCGTTTGTCATACATCAGTTCTATTTCTGCGGTGAGGGCGGAAAAGATAAATACGTAAGTGATAAGAACGCCCATCCTGTGACTGATTCAACTCCATTTATCAGAAAAATTTACCTCAGCGATATTTCAGCTATTGATACAACTGCAGCAGCAGGCTTTATATATGGTCTGCCTGAGGCGCCTGTAGAAGATGTTCACCTGAGCAATATTACTGTATATATGGCAACAGAATGCGAACCCGGCATGCCAGCTATGATGGACGGGCTTGAACCAATGAGCGGCAGGGGTTTCTACTGCTGTAACCTGAAAGACTCCTCCATGGACAGGGTCACTATACGGGGATATGAAGGGCTTGAGTTTGAACTAATCAACTCCTTCATCACAATGGATGGAAGCAAGCTGCATAGGCAAATAGGCTGAAGGCTCAGAACTTTCCTGATTTCTTGTATTCGTTCGGGGTCATCCCGACAGTGTTCTTGAAAACAGTTGAAAAATACTGGACATTCAAGTATCCAAGATCCTCACAGATCTCATATATTTTTTTATTGCTATTTTTCAATAATTCTTTTGCCAAATCCATTTTTATATTTCTTACATACTCTACGAACTGCGTCCCCGTCTCTTCCTTGAACAACCTGCTGAAGTAAGATGGGTTCAGGTTGACTTTATCAGCAACCTCGCTCAGTGAAAGATCCCTGCTGCAGTTTTCTTTTATGTATTTGATGGCGCCGCTTATCACATTGTTTGTTCTGACAGCCTTCTTACTGTTGATTGCTGTGCACGCCCTCCCGATCAGATCCCGATACCACAGATCAACTTCTCTGAAGGTGCTTTTCTTAAGAAGTTCACTATATAGATGGACCGATGTACCATAAAGCTGTTCAGGCATGATGTTCATTTCGTAAATAGTCCTCAGCAGTACTGAAAGCAGTTGGCAGTAGACCTGCTGAATATAGTGGTAAGGGATACCCTTGTTATTCAGCACTCCCGACATGATTTTATCTATCAGCTTTATAACTTCATCGTACCTGCCCGTCCACAGGACATTTTGTATATTGGTAAGCATCTCATTCAGATTGTTGAATACATTCGTATGTTTTAATTCCTTTATTTCCACATAATCTATGTAAAGAACTGCGTTGTTTCCGTAGACAAGCCGATAATTCAAGGCTTTGAGAGCTTCCCGGTACGAAAGGGCTGCATCGCCGACCGAAGAATATGTCCTTCCAACCCCGGCGCTTACCGATATACCTGTTTCATGTCTTATTTTGTTCTTGATTTCCTCGGCACATGAAGTAATATCCCTGATTGTATCGGATAATGGCTCCTGCGAATTATAAATAGTCACCACTTCATTATTGTGGCTCTGGAATACAACGCTCTTGTAGCATGCAGGTAAAAGCTCCCGTATCATATGAGAAATCTGGAGATATATTATCTGAGCGCCTTTTTCAAAGCCTTCCTCCCCGGATTCCCCAATATCGTCAGCTGTAAATACAAACACGCCCATTGCTGCTTCAGCCAATTCGATCCCATAGGTTTCGAATTGTTTTCCAAAGTCGCTGCCCATACTTGTCCTGCCCAGGATAAGGTTGTTCAGGTAATGCTCGCGTATGATCGGGAGGTTCTCCCGATACTGCTCTTCAAGTATATTCCTGTTGTCCGCATCCTGTCTTTCGGCCAAAATACCATCCCGTGTTTTGAGCACTTCATCAATGATTTTCTGCTTTTTCAGCGGCTTCGTCAAATAGGACAACGCCCCAAGGGTTATCGCCTCCTGTGCAAAGTCAAACTGTTCATAGGCACTGATCAATAGGACTCTTATGCCGCGCTTCAAACCGTTGATCTCCTTAATAAGCTCAAGGCCGCCAAGTCCCGGCATTTTGATATCAGTGATCAGAATATCGACACAATGCCTTTTTGCCATTTCAAGCGCGTCCACACCATTCGTAGCAGTACCTGCAACTTCTATGCCATAGCTGCCCCAGTCTATGCTTTCACTGATTCCATCAAGAATGATCTGTTCGTCGTCAGCGATCAACAGTTTTAACATTTGTCCCCTCCACTTTTGCCGGCATAACCGAAGGTAGCTTTACAGTGACGAGTGTTCCCTTTGAAGGCGCACTTGTGATTTTAAGGCCGTATTCATTTCCGTAAAAAAGCTTGACACGCATATTGATATTGGTTATGGCAAAATAATCATCCGATTTAGACTGTTCATTTTCGAAGTAATAGTTGATCTCTTGCAGTTTTTCAACTGAGATGCCCATTCCGTCATCTTCAACACAGAGATATACATTTTCGCCTGTTCTATAGCCTTTAACAGAAATGTGGCATTTCTCGGCTTTCGGTTCGATTCCATGACATATCGCATTTTCAACCAGTGGCTGAAGCATGAAATTAAGTATTTGGATATTCAGAAGCTCATTCTCGAATTCAAAACTACAGGTGAATCTGTCCCTGAAGCGGATCTTTTGAATTTCAATATAGCTTTTGAGTTGATCGATCGTATCTGAAATTGAAATGAAATCACGCCCGACATTTAAACTCTTCTTGTAATAGTTCGATACTGCATCGACAAGTGATTCCAGCTCTTCGTACCTTTCAAGCTGAATCAGCCAATTCATATTGTCAAAAATATTATAGATGAAATGAGGGTTGATTTTGGACTGGAGAAGCTTTAATTCCGCATCCTTCTGGAGAAGTTTCTGCTGGTAAAGTTCGCCAAAGAGCGATTTGATCTTACCAGCCATATTGTTGAAGCTGGTATACATAAAATCAAATTCATCTCTATCCCCATGTGCAATCGTAATGTCAAAATTTCCCCGTTCCACTTCCTTCATGGATAAGATCAGTTTGTTGACCTTTTTGTATATCTTTCCTGATAGTAATATGACAAGGATGCCTGCCGACAAAATATTCATCAGCAGGAACAGAACAAGGATTGAATCACGCAGCTGGGACATCTGCTGCAGAGATGCAGTGGCAGGAATGACAGTGACAAATTTCAAGCCTGAGTATCTTGAAGTATTGTATATGAGTATCTGCTTTTTACCTTCCAAGTCGAAAAACAGCACTCCTTCTTCCTGATTCATCTGACCTTCCAAACTCTCAAGCTGCCGGGACAATTTCCTGTGCTGCATGCTGATCGAGCTGATAATCACATTATTTTTTTCATCAAATATGTAGCTGCTGGAATCGGAATCCCTTGTTATAAGGTTTTTCAGTATATACTTGTCAATATTGATCGCGATCAGACCTACCCTGGAACCGGAGTTAAGGTCATAGAAAGGCCTGATAAACGTAATCTGCTCATAATTTCTGTTCGACATGAAGGTAAGTTTTTTTCTGTATTCCACACTGAGTGAAAATACATCCTGCACCTGAAGTGCTTGATAATATTCTATGATCTTTGAATCAATACCTGAAATGGCGCCATAGTCTGTTGAATACAATTTATGCGTGCTGTTAAGAAACAGATCGATGGAAGAAATATTTTTTACAGAATTGTTTGCAATGCTTTGAAGCGTATCAACGAACTCCTTTTCCGTCCAGGAATCGGATGACGAGCCATTCTCATCATGTATAAGATACTCCTGGACCGTTTGGTTGCCCTGTACTATATCTGCAGTATACTCGGCACTCTGAAGTATGATGTCCGTGAATTCTATCGTTTTCAAAACAGTACTATTGCTTTCCTTGATTATAATCTGCTCTATGTTTGCTGAGTAGAGCTTATAAAATATGGAGTTGAAAATAAAGAATAAGATGATTACAGCTACAAAGAAATAGATGATCAGTTTCTTTTGTGTAGTTATAAATCCAAACTCCTTGTTATCATTGCCGAGTCTCAGGTCACTGTGCATTCTCCTGCGCCTCCATAGTACATGTTATCTTTATATCATACACCAATTTACTCCACTCTTGCAGAAAAATCCGGAACATCGGATATCTGACATATGGAATTTGCACGCAAATTCCATAATAAAAGTATACAGGGCATCGAGCCCTGTATACTTTTGGCAATAGCTTCGCAATGCCGTAAATAAAAACTCAGGGGCTGATGAGCCCCCGAGTTTTTGGAGAGTAGGTACATGATCTGTTATTTGTTGAGTTCTGCTAACATAGTATCACCCTTGATGCTCTTCCAGAAACCTATATATTCTATATATCCAGCATCAACAGAAACAGCACCGGTTATGATCTTGGAAGAAATTTCCGCTATCTTCTTTGCGTATGCAGGCTGGTTCTTGTCATACAGGTCGGACTTTCCACCAGGAACGATGTATTTAGGTCCAAGGTGGCTGTTGACTTCTTTGTTGATCTTCATCTGTTCCGGAAGAAGACTCTCTGTAATCGCATTCCATTTGAAGCCATAATCGGTGATCGTCGGGAAATATAGGAAGAAACCATTTATATCACACTTGTAGCCTGAATTTTTTGCCCTATCCGTTGGTTGGACAGTTCCATTTTCAACTGTATAGTGTTCGCCTTTGACGCCCATATTTCTAAGCATAACACCATCTTCAGTGTAAACGTAGTATTTGATTACCTCCAATGCTTTTTCAGGGTTCTTTGACTTCGAGGATATTGCCAGGGCATCCTGTATTGATTCGTTCAGGTTGCCGCCAATATGCTCAGGCCCTTTAAGCTCATATATGGGTAGAAATTCTGTTTGTCTGAGGACTCTGGCACTTTCAGAGGAGTAGTATATAAACCTGTTATAATAGTCAAGCGCAGATGCAGCCTTTCCTGAGAAAAGTTTTTCTCTCATTCCGGCATTTTCATTGGTCAGGAATTCCTGATCCCAAATCTTGCTCTTGTAAAGCTGTGCGCAATATGTCAGGGCTGCCTTGGCCTGCTTGGTATTGAAACCATCGTAGTAATTGCCATTGTTTACTGCTATTCCATAATAAGCGCCGAACGGATTGAAGAAGAACGGCAGGTTATCAAGGAATTTAGCAAATGAAAATGGTATGTATTTTTTCGTGTCGATTTTCGACATTTCAGTCAAGAACTGATCTGTGGTCGGAGTTGTTGAAAGATTAACACCATACTTGTTGGCAGCGTCCTTTCTGAGCCAGATAACCTTGGACAGAGGAACATACATCGGAACTGCCATGAGTTTTCCGTTAACCTTCAGATAACTGAGGAATACCTTGTTAACCTGGCTTGTGATTTCAGGCGCCGTTTTGATCAAATCATCCAATGGCAGCGTGTAACCTCTGGCAGCCATTACCTGAACGTTGTCCATTGCTTTCCTGATTGCAAAAATGTCCGGGATCTGACCTGAAGCAAGCATAACATTGAGCTTATCATTATAGGTACTCTGTGGAGGAGAAATGACTTCAAGTTCGGTATTCGTCTTGTCCTCGATAACCTTCTGAACGTCCTTCATCAGTTCCGGATCAACAGCCTCGCCGCCCCAACCGGTCTGTGACAGACAGAATGAGAGCTTGACAGGCGCCGGCTTTGCAACTGTAATATTCAGTTTTGCGGAAACACTCTTGTTTGTCTGGCTGGTAACAGTGATAACTGCCTTTCCAGCACTAACAGCCATCACATTGCCTTTTCCATCGATAAACACGACCGCCTTGTCACTGGTGGTAAACGATAGCAGTTTCTGGGTCGTATTCGCCGGGACCAATTTTGTCTTAAGTGTGTAGGACTGTCCTACATTAAGGGATAAAGTGGCCGCGCCCAGGCTGATTGATTTGAGCGGCACTGCCTGCAATGCTGATGCCGGTAATGCAAATGACAGCACGAAGACGATGCATAGAACGAATGACAATAACCTTTTCATAAAAATCCTCCATTTTCATAGAATTTAACTATACAGGTCGCCCTGTTATAATTCAAACTAATTCAGGTGAACATATTATCAACCCTTGATCGAACCAAGCATGATGCCTGAAATAAAGTATTTCTGTATAAACGGGTATAGTATCAATACCGGCAGCATCGTCATGATCATTACCGCCATCTTGAAGTTGTTCATAGCTGACACAGAAGAAACTGCTGATTCCGACTGAAAGATCAACTGCCGCAGCAAGACCTGCAGTGTATATTTTCTGCTGTCATTGATAAACATGACTACCTGATAGTAGGTGTTCCAGTGAGCAACTGTATAAAACAGTGTAACTGCAGCAATAATCGGTATCGAAACCGGAATCACAATCTTCCACAGTATGGCAAGTTCGGTACAACCGTCGATCCTGGCGGATTCCAGCAGACTGTCAGGTATCGAACCAATGTAGTTCTTCATCAGGATCAGATTGTAAGTGGAAATAGCTGATGGAATAATGAGTGAAGCATAGCTGTCTATCATCCCCATAGACCGTACCACCATATAGAACGGAATAATCCCCGCATCGAGCATCATTGTCGCTATAACAAACCTGATTACTGCAGTTCTGCCAGGCAGCGCCTTGTGAGCCAGCGCATAACCCATGACCAGGGTCATGGCCATGGAGAAAGCAGTTGCCGATACAGTGACAATGATGGAATTATAGAAGCTGGGCATATATCCACTGTTCAGTATGGCTGCATAATTGGAAAATGTAATAGCCGTTGGAATCAATACGAAGCCTTTCCCTGCTATAACCTCATCCGGTGACAGTGAAGTCACAATGATCATGAGAAGCGGAACCACTATAACGGCACTTACCAGTAAAATAAAAATTCCATTTAGAAATTCAAATGTCTTTCTTCCAATAGTTTTGTTGTACAAATAATCCACCGCCTTGAAATATCAGTATTTTGAATGTCTCTGAGTGTGTGTTTATAATATGCTTTCGTCCAGGAACCTCTTGCTCAATACATTGCAGCCAATTACCAGTAATGTGCTCACTAATGCTGTAAACAGGCTTATTGCAGTTGCATAGCCGATATTGCTGTTCAAAAGGCCTTCCGTGTATGCATAAGTATCCAGAACTTCACTTACACTTAACACATTGTCGTTCGTCATGACCAGAACCTGTTCAAATATCTTTAATATTCTGGCTACTGTCAGCAGCAATACTGTAGCAATCGTACCTTTAAGACAAGGAAGCGTGATGGACCAGAGTTTGCCCCAGTGCCCTGCACCATCGACCGTGGCGGCATCGTACAATTCTACATCGATGGTGGCAATCGTGGCAATGTAGATAATCGTACCGTAACCCACATCCCTCCACACATAAGATCCTACCAGAATCTTTCTGAACCACTCGGGTGCTGCCATGAAATAAATAGGATCACCACCCAGACTCTGTATGATGTGGTTAACAACACCATCACTGGGAGACAGGACAAGTACAAATACAGAACCAACTACAACCCATGAGAAGAAATGCGGTATGTAAACGATGAACTGAGCAATACGCTTCATATAAACATGTCCAAGTTCATTCATGCACAATGCCAAAATGATAGGAAGCGGGAAATAAAATATCAAATTGTAGCCGCTCAGGAGCAAGGTGTTGCGCAATGCACCCCAGAAACCCGGAGATGAAAACAGTTGCTGGAAGTTTTCCAGACCAATGAAGTGCACATCGGCCTTCAAACCATAATCTGTAAATGCCACACCGGCAAAAAGCATTGGCAGATACTTGAATAGCAGATACCAAATGATTCCGGGTACGAGTAATAGTAATATTGCTTTGTTTCTAGTGAGCCTTGACCCCAGACTGGATTTTTTCTGAATATTAAATGCCTGCAGGGCTTGTGCTTCGTTGCTGTTTATCTTCATCCTGATTTCTCCCCGTGTGCAGAAATACCTTACAATAGAATTTTAAACAATTTTTATAGTAAAAACTACATAGCATTTTGTATATTTTGTATAAATTCTTTACTTTTTGCATGATAAATTTTGCCAGTCAATTATAAAAACAAATACAAGCAGCTGGCATTGACAAAAGGGAGCCTCGATTGTATAATATTGAAGTCGGAAGTCAAGAACACTGTGCGGGTGTAGTTCAATGGTAGAACATCAGCCTTCCAAGCTGATTGCGTGGGTCCGATTCCCATCACCCGCTCCAAACCCTTTTGACATGGACATGGCCGAAGTCATATCCACAAAAGTGAATATGTGCCTGTAGCTCAGCTGGATAGAGCAACGGATTTCTAATCCGTTGGCCGTAGGTTCAAATCCTATCAGGCATACCACATGAAACCCGCTAATATCAAAAGATTAGCGGGTTTTACTATGTAAATCGGCCTATGTATTGATCTTGCATAAAATATTATTCACACATTATGTCAATCTTCCATATAATACATCAAGAGTTTTAATGTATAACCAGTATGGAGGATTTTTATGGAAGATGATAGAGGATGCGGATGTAATACCGGTTTTGGATTCGGCTCCTGGTGGATATGGATTGTTATTATAATAATTGTACTTTGCTGTTGCGGCGGCTTTGGCGGCATCGGGGGATTTGGTGGTTGTAAAAAGAACTGTTAAATGAATATTATAGATGAAGATACCGCGATAGATATCACTATCTGGGTATCTTCATTTTTTTATTTCATGAAGCAAAAAAGCCGTCTGGGCTCAAACAGGTAACGTCGCTATTACTTGAATTATGATAGTGAGCGATGGTAGGCGGAAATAAAAGTATTAACATAAAGTTTGCATTTTTATATCAAAACTATGTCTCCTGTATGGTAAAATAAGAGTATCGACATCAAGGAGACATTCATATGGGGTATACTTTAAAATGCATACACTGCCACACAGCTACATCAATTGTTTATCAAACAGTAAAATCCAGGTCCAAGGGAGCAACTATCTTATTAGATAATACCCTTATGCATTATTGTCCTAAATGTAACGATTGCCTAATATCCCTTGAGGCTATTAAAGCGTTTAATTTTATTAAAACCCTTCCACTCAAACAGGAAGAATTGAATACCTTTGATTACAATGTGATTAAGGATAAGATTTGATTGATCATACCGAACTTCCAGTTTCAGCGCAATTACTTTAATCCACCGGCAGTGTTGATGCTAAGCTTATTCAAGTTGATAAAAGGGATGTAATGAATAGAATATCAAGAAGGTATAAAGTTTTAATAATAATAATAATTGTAATAGCAGCTCTGGCAGGTATAGTCCTATCACCCGCCAGGCTATTTGTAAAAAACAAAGTTGTTATCGTTTATCTGAAAAAAATAATGAGTTTGAATTCCGGAAGCTTGAAAGGCGTTCCAATTATTGCGTATCATTGTATTGACAATAATATTTCCGGCCCAAAGGATATGTTCATTTCCATCAAACAATTCGATGAGCAGATGAAATGCCTGCATGACACGGGGTTTACTCCTATTACATTTGATCAGCTTGACACTGTACAGAATATTAATAAACCGATCATCATAACATTTGACGACGGCTATGAAGACAATTACAAAAATGCTTATCCGATATTGAAAGAATACGGTTTCAAAGCTACTATATTTCTAATAACAGGAGCTATTGGACATAAGGGATATCTCAACTTTGACGAGATCAACAAAATGAGGGACTTGATTGATTTTGAATCACACACCATTCATCATAATAATCTTACGAAAATGCCAATTGCTTCTGCTGAAAGTGAGCTCAAAGATTCCAGGACTGCTTTGGAAAGTCAATTGAACAAGAATGTTACAGTACTGGCATATCCTTTTGGCGCTTATAACAAAGAGATCATCTGCATGGCAAAAAAGTATTACAAATATTGTGTAGTAACATCAGATTACAAGGTATATATTCCTCCAGGGAAATATGAAATAAAAAGGATGCAAATATTTAATGATACTGATATTGAGACATTTACTGAATTAATAAATTGAAACTACTATGGATACTCCAGAGATAAGTTTGCATATTGAATGATTTTACTGTAGAATATGGCATAGAACATTCGTTCGGAGGTGTGATATGGCAAAGAAACAAAGTGGACCGAAGAAAGTATATTTAACGATAGAAACATCGCTCTCAGAAGACGGCTGGAACGTTCCAACGGAACTAAAATATAATGATGACACTTTTACAATCAGTGATCCAGTTCGAAGCAATAAATTATTTGATGGAGCTATCCGCTGGCGATGTAAAATTGACAGCCGGGACATGGAATTGTTTAATCTGGAAAATCGCTGGTGGATGGAGCAATAGAGTAAAGGAGAGTTTCCTTATTCAAAAGGTCTCCAGCACAAAGTACATCTCATTTTCCCTTCAAAATGAGATGTACTTTGTACAGTGAGTAGTGTCAGATTATTTTTGAAGTTCATCTATGCAATTTTTGCAGATATTCTTTCCTTTAAAGTCAATAATACCATTTGCCTCTGAGCAAAAAATACAGCCTGGCTCATACTTCTTAAATATAATGTTTGCTCCATCAACATAGATCTCCAGAGCGTCCTTTTCAGCTATATCAAGGGTTCTTCTCAGTTCTATCGGAAGTACTATTCGTCCGAGTTCGTCAACTTTTCTTACTATACCTGTAGATTTCATAATTTAGCTCCTGTTTACCTTTTTGTACATTATAACATAGTATGTCTAATTGTACATCTTTATATAACTATTTTGCTACAGTTTAGTAATCAAATTTTGCACGGTATAAAACAGTACAGAAATGATCTTTTTGATCCCTGCACTGTTTTCATGCCTGAAGTTCCATGCTATTCTACAATTTCAGATCAACACCACTTCTTTCACATTTCATGATGATCTCCGCAACGGATACAATATATGCTCCTGCTTCTACCGGCGGAGTCCCGTTTTTATGAATATTGGAAACTACCGTCCTTTGGGACTCGGGTTTCTGGGTACTCGCCTCAAAAGCCATATAACATCCCATACTTTCACCGGTAGCCAGACCGGGCCTCTCTCCAACCAATAGAATCGTTATCCTTGCATGGAGTGCTTCGCTGATGCGGTCCATTGTTGCGACTCTTCCGAACCTGACAAAGATCGGTGTTCCTGTTTTATACCCTTTGGCTGTCAGGCCTTCAACGATAATTGGGTAAATATCTCTCAGGTTTTCGTTAATTGCTGGTGCACTTAGTCCATCGGCAACCACAATCTGGATATCTGGTTCATGGATGCATTTCTTTTTAATCTCTGCCAATGTATCCTGAGTAAATCTTCTCCCCCGGTCCGGCCTGGTCAGGTATTCATCCTTGTTTGAGACAAGTGTCTGTACCTTTACAAAACCAAGCTTATCAACGATGCTTTCATCGACGGAGGACCAGACCGCATCCATGGCAACTGCATGATCAGCCCTGAATCTCAACAGGGTTTCAGTCCTGTACCTGCTTCCGGCTCTTCCTACGCAGATCCTGGCCAATGTACCGGCTTTCAGCCTCCTGCACAATTCCATATCTTCGGGGTTGTCTACGGTAACTCTACTTGATAGATCCAAAGCCGATATATCTCTTACATAATCACAGTTCATATCATCCCTCCTGCTTACATGAAATTCTACAGATTCAATCGGCAAAAATGGAAGGATCTCCTGCTCTTTCTGCAAGCCTGCCATTTTCAAGTATTCCCAGTTCCTCCATTCTCTTTTCGAATTCCTTAACAGGCCTTTTGCCTGTTATTTCTCTTAATGCTGCAATATCATGGTAACTGGAGGATTGGTACATCAGCATTACATCATCCGCTACAGGCAGACCCATAAAATAATTGCAGTCAGCTTCTGTAAGCAATAGCAGCAGATTTTCAATATCATTCTGATCGGCCTTCATATGATTGGTGTAGCAGGCGTCTACGCCCATGGGCAATCCCGACAGTTTTCCCATGAAATGATCCTCAAGACCCGCACGGATTACTTGTCTGGAATCATAAAGATATTCCGGGCCAATAAATCCTACTACGTCATTTACAAGGAACGGCTTATACCTTTTCGCAAGCCCATAGCATCTTGCCTCCATTGTTAGCTGGTCCGCATTGTTGTGCCCCTCGGAGGATAGTTCCGAACCCTGGCCTGTTTCAAAATACATATAGTTCGGCCCTTCCGATGCTGCCTTGCACTTCATCATTTCGTATCCCTCATCCAGCAGACTTGTAGTGATGCCGAAGGCACGATTGGACTTCTCGGATCCGGCTATGCTCTGGAACATCAGGTCTACAGGCACACCTCTCTCCAAAGCCTCCATTTGTGTGGTTATATGGGCCAGGACGCAGTTCTGTGTCGGAATTTTCCACTTTACGGTAAATTCCCTGAAGGAATTCAGCAGCCGCGAGACATTATCGATACTGTCATCAACAGGATTGAGGCCAATAACCGCGTCGCCCACGCCATAGCTGAGGCCCTCTTTGATGGATGCAAGCACCCCGGCGATATCGTCAGTCGCATGATTTGGCTGAAGTCTTGCCGAAAGAGTTCCTTTTTTCCCGATTGTCGTATTACAGTGAGCCGTTGCAGTTATTTTCTTCGCAGCATACACGAGATCCAAATTACTCATCAGCTTCGTGACACCTGATACCATTTCGGATGTCAGACCACTGCCGATGCGCTCTATTTCAGCCCCATCAAGGCATAAAATCATTTCACGAAGCTCTCCGACTGTTTTGGAACTGACAGAATGATATGCTGCCATATCCACTGAATCCTGTATTACTCTTGTTACCTCATCCTCTTCATATGGAACAACAGGATGATTCATCAGATCTTCCAGTGTCAGCTCTGAAAGAACTACTTTTGCAGCCACTCTTTCAGCAGTATTTTCAGCAGCTACTCCTGCCAGGATATCGCCTGATTTTTCTTCATTTGCCTTGGCGAGAACGTCCTTCACATCTCTGAATTGATAGGACCTGCCAAAAAGTCTTGTTTTCAAAATCATTGTATCATCCATCCTACAGAAAATTTTATATAGAGCACTGTTAACTCTAATTACGTACGCTACTACCGGATAGCATATGTAATAGAATTAACAGTGTACTAGGCGCCTTCAACTTCCGCAGCAGATTGCACCTCTGCCGAACCTGCTGCCTTCTGCTTCTTAAGACCCATTCTGCTGTACGTCAGGTAAAATACAATTGCTACTAAATAGGTCAAGGCGACCCACAGCATGGTAGCCAGGTTTGCATACGTCACAGCGATAAGGAATACTACGGCAATTGTCAGGGCAATGACAGGAACAATGGGATAAGCAACCTTAAACGGTCTGTTCAGGTTGGGTTCCTTTATACGAAGCATAAATACCGTTATCATACTGATGATATATAACGCAATAGCTCCAAAGCAGGAAATCGTAATGATCGTTGCAGTAGCGCCTGTAAATACAAATGCGATACCAATAATACTGGGAACGATGATTGCCCAAATCGGCGTCTTGCTCTTTTCAGTGGTATAGGACAGGAATTTCGGCAGATACCCCTCCCTGGCCATTGCAAAGGTTTGTCTTGAATAGCCGATAATAATGCCGTGCAAACTTGCAACCAGACCAAATAAGCCGATAAAGGACAATATCTTTGATAATATGTTTCCTTCTCCAAATATGATAGCCAGAACACCTGGAAGAGGAGAATCCATGTTGTTTATCTTGCTGGTTTCTCCGGCACCGGTTGTTATAAGCAGAGTCACAGCAGCCAGAATAACCAGTGTAAATATTCCCAGTAAAAATCCTTTCGGAATATCCTTTTTGGGGTTTTTGCATTCCTCTGCAGCCATAGCGCCGCCTTCAACAGCAAGATAAAACCATATGGCAAAAGGAATGGCAGCAAATATTCCTTTCCAGCCGCCAAAGAATATGTCTCCTCCGATAATATTGTTTATGTTGACATGGCCTATACCGCCAATGCCGAAAAGAATGATACCGCCAATAGCAACTACTGTTACAATGAGTTCAACAATTGCAGCAGTCTTAACGCCAAGACAGTTGATCAATACAAAGATGATGTAGCTTACTGCAGCAGCTGCTACAACAGGGATGGACGGCATCAGGAAGTGTATGTAGGCACCAATTGAAAGAGAAATGGCCGGTGTGGCAAGCATATATTCAACAAGCACTGAAAATCCGGCTACAAATCCTCCAAAAGGTCCCATAACCCTTTTGGAATAAGCCATTGGACCACCTGCATGAGGAATGGCGGTGGACATTTCAGCAAAGCAGAACATAAATGTCAGATAAAATGCGGTTACGATCAATGTTGCTCCAAAAAGTCCCAGCGGGCTTGTGTATTGCAAGGCATAGTTCCATCCGAAATACATGCCCGATATGACCATACCTACGATAATCCCCCACAATTGGACAGGTGATAATGATTTACTCAAAGTATTGCTCATAAAATAACCCCCCCTAATAAACTCTCATTTTATTCTAACTATTAAATATCAACGTTTTTACTACTACCAGAACGACTCCCGCCGTCTGCCGGCCAATGTCAATATAGCTGCCATCACTGACTTTGATACCGTCCAGGCATATGACAGGCTTACTGTTATGCAGCATGATCAGGATTGTCTGCCCCAATGCTTTTGCAAAATCGCTTTCAGTTATTACAATGATTGGATTTTTTGAATCTTTTGTTGCTTCTATGATTTGACAAGCCATACTCCTGATATCCTGATAACCGGGACATCTCCTGCCCCTAAAGGCTATAGCTGTTGGTTCATCCTGAAACATGGTATTTTTAGATAATATTCTTTTGTAGATACTGCCTATCTCCTCTTCTTCATGGTCTCCAAACAATTTGATTACCGGAATGTTTTTGATTGGAAGGTTTTCATTATTGAAAGTAACGGTACTTCCACTGACACCCAATGAATAATTGCCAGCGCCGACCACTGTTGCCCTGATCCTTTCGCTGGGCGGCAGCAAACTTATTTTTAAGGCTGAAAAAGTCTGTCTGATACAATAGCCCAGTAAAGGACCAATATCCTTGAACTTTGTCGACTTCTCCAGCGTATCAATATTCTCACTGCCGTATATGTACTCTGAAACCCCGCCTGAAAACATAATGTGATCAACCTTCAATTTCTTGTGTCCATGTCCGATAAAAAGCTTGTTTGTATCTTTCGTCAGTTCCTTTTGCAATATCAATTCGATGAACATACCGGATAGTCTGTCCGCTACTCTCTTTAAATCCACAAATTCAGCCCTCATCCCCACAAATAAGTTTGATTCCAGGCTGTGAAGCACAGGCTTAAGTCTATTGGAAATATAAGAGATGTATCCGTTTTCATCCAGTTTTATCAGCCTCCCCCCAATATCAAGCGCAAATGAATCAATGACCTCTCCATTAAAAAAAACAGCTGCATTGGTTGTTCCTCCGCCGATATCAAAATTGATCACTGAACCGGTACAGAGTTTTGACAATTCACCCGCACCTGCTCCCCATCCAGCCAGTATCGACTCTAAATCCGGCCCTGCCGTACTTACAACAAAATCTCCTGCAAATACAGATAAAGCATTTACAACCTCTTGCGCATTCTCCTTTCTGGCAGATTCACCTGTTATGATTACAGCACCTGTTAAAACTTCATCCCTGCCAATTCCACTACATTCGTACTCTGTTGATATGATTTTTTTCAAAGTTAATACATCAATTTGGTACTGAGATACGAAAGGTGTAAAATAGATGGGGCTTTTGTATATGATTTCTTTATCGACAATTCTGGTTTCAGGGATGGCACTGCCTCTTCCCTTACTTTCCATGGTAATCCTGCTGAATATTAATTGTGTGGTAGTTGTCCCGATATCGATCCCGACGCTTGTAAATATCTCCTGCATTTTCATTCACCTTATTGGTAATAAGTCCTCTTTTTCAGATAAAAAGCCCATAAAAAAAGACACCTTCTGTAATGTTGATTTTCATAACATTACTCAAGCGCCTACGCCTATCATTTAGCTCAGATACAAGGAACTAAATCATTTAATTATTAACTATCTTTTACTATATTCGCAAATATAACAATTGTCAATGGAATCGAAAAGTTTTATTCATCCTATTGCATTGCTCCCTTTGTATATTTCAAAACCATTTCATGCAGATTTTCCAGATCGACGGGTTTGGCAATATAGTCATTCATACCCGCTTCCAGGCATTTCTCCCGGTCTCCGCTCATAGCCATGGCAGTAACCGCAATAATGGGAATATCTCTGAAAGCCTTTCCCCTCCTGATTATCTGAGTCAGTGTAATTCCATCCATATCAGGCATTTGGACATCCATCAGGATTATATCATAATAATCCTTTCCCACTAGCTCAAGTGCACTCTCTGCATCATTTGCCACAGAAACAGAATGCCCCATGATCGCAAGGTATTTTTCAAGAACAATACTGTTAATTGGGTTGTCTTCAATGATCAGAATTCTGATTCCAGTCTTTACTTCCGCCTGCGTTTTCACGCCCCAGCTGTTCTCCTGCAATTCTTTCTGCGACATTTCTTTCATATCTTTGCATATTATAAAAGGAATGACACATGTAAAAATGCTTCCTTCTCCCAAGCGGCTGTCTGCAGATATTTTCCCATTCATCAGTCCAACGAGTTTTTGAGAAATAGCAAGTCCAAGCCCTGTTCCGCCATACTTCTTTGTGATGGAGCTGTCAGCCTGCGTAAAGCTGCTGAAAATAATATCAAGCTTATCCTTTTCTATGCCAATGCCGGTGTCTGACACGGAAATCTCTATCAATGCCGTATCGCCGGCAATCAGCATGTTTTTCATGTTTGCCTTTATCGATATCTCCCCATGCGTAGTAAATTTTAAGGCATTTCCAATCAGATTATTCAGTATCTGTTTCAGGCGCAATCCATCTCCAAAAACATTTTCAGGCACATTGTCCGATATTGAAAGTTTAAGTGTGATATCTTTCCCGGTAATACTTTTCCTGAAGAAATCCGCTGTTTCATTTAAAATGCCTATTATACTGATACGTTCCGTTTCAAGCTTTACCTTGCCTGCTTCAATTCTTGAAATATCCAGAATATCATTGATTATATTGAGAAGCTGATAGGCCGAGTTCTTAATGGTATCGACATAATCCTTCTGTTCGGTATTCAATCCTGTCATATCCAGAAGCTGCAGCATGCCGATTACACCATTCATAGGTGTTCTGATCTCATGGCTCATATTTGCCAGGAATATGCTTTTGGCCAGATTTGCAGCTTCAGCCTCTTCCTTAGCCTTAAGAAGCTCTGCGGTCCGCACGGCAACAAGAGCTTCAAGACCGGTATTCATCATCCTTTCCTTTTCAATCAGCTTCAGGTATACTTTGATTCTATTTATTAATTGATTATCATCCACAGGTTTTGTAAGATAATCTGACGCACCGAGTTTGAAACCACGTCTTTGAAATTCATCCGATACATATGCCGCCGTTAGGAAAATAATGGGTATATCCTGTGTCTTCTTCCTGCCCTTTATAATGGAAGCAGTCTCAAACCCATCCATTCCGTCCATCTGTATATCAAGTATAATCATATCGACCAGGGTGTCCAAAAGAATATCCAGTGCTTTTTCGCCCGAAGCTGCTTCAATAACCTCTGCGTCAATGTATTGGTTAATCACGGTTTTTAAAGTAAAGAGATTATTGGTGTTATCATCTACAATAAGAATTTTATATAACTTTTTGTCCTGCATGTTTACCTCCATACCCATTTATAATAGCCAGTTCTCTTTCCCTGTTAAAATCTCCTTCTTTCTATAAATTCTGTTTTCACGATCATATGCAAAGAAAATATCCTTGCCATCATTATTTTGAATTCCTTCACTTTTACCAAGTAAAAGGAAAGCGCTCAGGTCCATTGAATTATTGAATAGCTTTAAAACTTTATTTTGAAGGCTATTGTTAAAATACATCAAAACATTACGGCAAAGGATTAACTGAAACTCATTCAATATTCCCGTATTGGTCAGACTATGCTGGAAAAACAGTATTCTGTTCCTATACTGATGTTTTATTCTTGCGCACTTACCGATGATATCGAAGTAATCATTAAAATGATTCTTTCCTCCCGAATTCGTATAATTCTCGGAACCCTTCTGGATTGTTTCGATCCCGTACATTCCATTTCTAGCTTCCTCTACTACATTCGGATTAAGATCCGTTGCATATATATGCGTTTTATCCAGCATGCCTGCCTCACCCAGCAAAATAGCAAGAGAATATGGTTCCTCCCCTGTGGAACAGCCTGAACACCATATTTTTATACTGGGATATGAATCAAGGTATGGTAGTATTTTGTTCCGTATTATTTTAAAAACATTGCTGTCCCGAAAGAACTCCGTAGTTCTGATTGGAAAGTCTATCATAAGGTTTTCGAAATTTTCTCTGTTCTCTAAAACCTCTTCGTATATATGGTGAAAGTCCTGAATTCTCCCTTTCCTGATAAAAATCTGCAGCCTTCTTTTCAGACTGTTTTTTTGATACTCCCTGAAATCAAAACCATATTTACTGTATACCACTTCAGTAAACCTATCGACTAATTCATCGGTAAATTCCATTTCAGAAGTCACAGAATCGATTTTCTGTTCTGCACTGTCCTTTGCATCAATTGTCTGAGTTATCGGTACGTTCATTTCTTTTTGGATACTTCCCCTGCTGATAAGCAAACTTGGGATGCCACACCGTAAGAGATAGGAATGCAATGTTTTCTTTTGAACATGTACCTTTATTTTTATTGAAGCACAATATTCACATAACATTTTTAGCGCATAACCATGAATAATATTTGCTTCATAAATGAAAACCTCGATTTTTCTTTCTCCGGTGTCTTTTACTAAATACTGCAGATATTCCCTTTCCTCTCTTTTATGGAGAGTTGACATGATAGAAATCAATCTGGTATTCGCGCTATCCTCATAAAAAATATTCAATACCGGTATCCCCTCATTTTTCAGCTTCCACATTATCGATCCATGCATTCAGTATCGTTATCAGGACGTCATAATCAACAGGCTTGGATATATAGTCGTCAGCTCCTGCTTCCAAAGCTTTTTCCTTATCACCTTTCAGCGCTTTAGCCGTGATTGCGATGACCGGAATCTTTTTCAGCGTTTCATTGTTTTTTATGATACGTATTGCCTCATAACCATCCATAACAGGCATCATGATATCCATAAGCACAATGTCAAATTCTTCTGCTGTAAGTTTTTGAATAGCCTCCCTGCCGTTGTGCGCCGTACCTACCTCCATGCCGATATTTTCAAGGGCCGCTGCCATGACAAATATATTTTTTGCATCATCATCTGCAACAAGTATCCGTCTTCCCTTTAATCCTTCGCAATGGTGATCCAGTAACTTGTCTCCGGTAATTCGCGTCTCTTTCCCGCTTTCTCCAAGTTTGTTCAGGAATGCAGACATTTCCTCCTTTAACCGTTCATATGAGTTTGGCGTTTTTAATATGATACTGTCGGCATATTTCCTTATTTCCAATTCCTGTTCATTATCCAGATTTTTTGCAGTATGTACGATTACCGGAATTCCGGACTTGTTTTCCTGAATATAACGGCATATATTGGCCCCGTTTCCGTTCTCCAACATAAGATCAACAATAACAGCATCATAGTTCTCATTGTTGATCTTATCCATTGCCGCAGCTTCACTTGACGCATAGTCTATTATTATTCCGCTATCTTCAAAGAGCTCATTCATTTCTTGTCTTTGCGCTTTATTATCCTCCAGTATCAGTATATGTTTTAACACTTTGTTATCGCGTGTTATGATAGAATTTACCGCAAGCTTTATTTTCTCAAGCACCTCCGGCTTTATCGAATTATCATCTCTTGACATACTCCTGGCATCGCCATCCCGCACTTTCTCTGAAACAATATAGACAGGAATCCCGCGGGTAGTTTCAGAAGATTTCAGGGTAGCCAGTAAACGTGAACCGCTCATATCGGGGAGATCCAATTCGAGGATAATTCCTGAAGGCATGCAGTTCTCCGCTTTGACTATGCCGGATTTGCCATTTTCAGCTGTTAATAATTTCAAACCTTTCCCCAGAACATTTTCCCTTACTTTCTCTATCAGCTCATGATTGTTCGTTATGACAAGTACAGAAGCATCTTCGGATTGAATTTCACGAACATATTCATTCTGCACTTCATTGCTGATGGAATTGGTATTACTGCTCACCTCGCCGTGTAAACAACAATCCGCTCCAGTGCTGTCTCCTGTATCCGGCAAAAGGAGTGAAAACTCACTACCTTTCTCATATTCGCTTGATATGCTGATTTCGCCACCGATCAGAAGAGCCAGTTCCTTTGAGATCGACAGACCAAGCCCCACTCCTCCATATTCGCGCGTTATAGATGAATTGCCCTGATAAAATGCATCGAATATTTTTTTCTGCCGATCATGAGTTATCCCTATCCCTGTATCCTTTACGACAATTCTCAGCGGTAGTCTTTCCGAACCGTTACGGTCCAGAATCAGTTTAATGCTTCCATCCTTTGTAAACTTAAATGCATTTGATAGAAAGTTCCTGACAATCTGGGTAACTTTTAATCTGTCACTGTATATGAATCCTTCAATATTGTCCGTTACGCCATACTTCAAACCCTTTTCTTCCGCCATGTTCTTGAACATATCCATTAATTCCACCGCAAGGCCATTGGTTTCAAACTTTACCATATTGACCTGCATCTTTCCGGCTTCGATCTTGGAAAGGTCAAGAATATCGTCAATCAGTGTCAGTAGTTCCACTCCGGCATTATGAATAACCGATGCTTTTTCTACATCTTTTTCTTTCAGACTTCTGCCGGAGTTATCCGAAAGAAGCCTCGACAGAAGTATGATGGAATTTAACGGAGTTCTGAGCTCATGGGACATGTTCGCAAGAAGCTCCGATTTATATCTCCCCGCCCTTTCCAATTCCTCCGTACGGGTATCCAGTTCCTGGTTAACGAGATCCATTTGCCTGTTCCTGTCAATAAGAGCTTTGTTTTGTCTGTCAAGTACGCCTTTTTGCTCCTCCAGTTGAAAATTCATTTGCTGGAGCTCCTGCTGCTGTTCTTCCATTTGCATATTGGCCTGCTGCAGTTCTTCTGCCTGCTGGTTTAATATCTGTTGCTGCTCTTCCAGTTGAACATTGCTTTCCTGCATATCCTCCGCCTGCTTTTTAAGTTCAAGCTTTGCTTTTTCGGATTCATCAAGAAGATACCTGATTTTTTGAGACTTAATGTCATTTTGAAGCGTATTTGCAAGAATTGTTCCGATTTCTTCAAGAAAATTCAGCTTGACTTTTTCCATTGGTGTCAACATAAAAATCTCCACAGCTCCATAAAGCCTACCGGCGAACATCAGTGGAAATGTATAAATAGATGCAGGTTTGGCATTTAGAATTCCTGAAGTAATCAACCCATCGGTTTCCGTTGTTGTTTTTAGTAAAATCGGCTTTTTTTCCTTTGCTGCCTGACCTACAATACCTTCGCCCAGGCGGTATTCATTGGATAAGTGATTCCTTTCCACAAAAGCAAAGGAACTTAACAGCTTCAAGCTCTCACTGTTCTCGTCGAAGAGATAGAATACCGCACTTGCACCTTCCACATACCTTGTAATATACGAAAGAGCTTTTTCTGAAAGTTCATCTACAGTCATGTTGCCGGCTATTACTGAATTAAGCCCATTTTTCCCATGTTCAATCCACATCCGGCTTTCAAGCACTTCAACCAGTCCGTTGAAGCTTTCCGCCATTTGTGAGATCTCATTTCTGCCATATATTTCTGTTTTAATAAACCTACCCTCCGACATTCCTTTTTTCATTGAATTTCTAAGCATATTGACCGAAGATAGGATACTTCTGATAATCAGCAACACCAGTATTACTGCTGCGCCAAAACCGGACAAAGCCGCCAGGATCAGGAACATTACGCCCTCTCTCTGGAGATCCGCCGCTTTCCTGACAAAGTCATCCGCACTATCCATTGCATACTGATTCAGATCATGTATTACATCCTCAATTTTCATCAATTGATCCAGACCGCGGATGTTGAATACGTTCATTGCCTCTTCCGCCCTGCCTTCCTCTAAAAGAGAAAATTCTTCCTGCCGGATATCCAGCCATTCGATATATAAGGCCCGGGCTTTCGATTCAAGTGTTCTACCTTTTTCATCCTTAACAATTGTACTGATAAGATCGAGGTTATCAAAAATCACCTTTTGATTTTCTTCTATCTGGAATTCATCACTATCACTAATAACAGTTTTACCCTGAAGAATAATTCCTTTTACCGTATTCCTGCTATTGGTGATGGCCATAAAAGCTTTCATGGAGGCTTCTGTGACTCCTATGGGCTTATCCCGGAGATCTTTTACAAGACTGCCGACTATATTAATCTGATAAATGGAAAAAGCACAAAATAATATTGAGAACAAGGCAATGAGTGCAATTACCAGCCTAAGCCTTGATTTAATTGAAATATTCTGCAACAGTTTCAATAATATTCCTCCCTGGAATTATAAAAAGTCCTTAACTAAATTGTTTTGAGATAATATCAAGCCATTTCTTTTTATAATTTAGTTTTTAATTTTATCACATTATGTATTATTCCGCTATTTGCTGTCGAATTTTGCCACTATTCATCTCGTTCACAGCTTTCCCGGCATCTTTCACAGATAACGGCTTACTGATATAATATCCTTGAACCAGACTGCATCTGATTCTGCGAAGATACCCAAATGGCAGAGATTTAAGATCGTTAAACAAAGAGTATCCCGTTCCGAAATCGTCCAGTGTAATGCAGATACCTTTATTTCAGATTTTTTAAATAAACGGGAATAGTCGATCGTCCCTACTTATTCAATCAAATCAAGATTTTTCATTACGTCAATAAATTTCTTCACATCGATGGGCTTCCATGCATAGGCCTCACAACCGGCATCATAAGATGCCATTACTGTCTTTTTATCATTCAGGGCCGTAGTCATGATCACCTTTACCTTTTCAGCGTCTCCTATGTTTTTTCCAACCTCAATTTCTCTTATCATTTTTAAGGCTTTGATTCCGTCAAGCTTCGGCATCATAATATCAAGACATATCAAATCGTATGATCTTTTCTCATTCAATGCATATAAAAATGAATCAATCGTCTCCAATCCGTCGACAGCTATATCGCATTCTCCATATTGCCCGAGAAATTTCTGTAAAAACTTTCTGCTCGCCATGTCATCTTCAGCAATAAGTATTCTCATACACACACCCTCCAATTATTATCCTGACATACCTATATCAAAACATTTTTTTATCTTTTATTCAAGATTGTTGAAATAAGTTTGGAATTTCATTAAGACTGGCTTGCTTTTTTACTGCTCCGATATAATAAGCAACCTTTGACATGCCGTAGACAACACAGGATTCTTCATTCTGTCCTATTGTTGTTCTATTGTCCTGGCTCCATTTTTCTCATCTCCAACAACCCCTTTGTAAAGAGTTTCCCGAAACAATAGCGAATCATCAACTATCCACTTCCTTATTCTTTCCTATAAACAGAGGGGGCCACACATACATACTTTGATTCATCCCTGTTGATTGTTTCGGAGCGTCCAATGAAAAGATATCCCCCCGGTACAGTCAGATTGTAGAATTTATTGATCAAATCCTTTTTTGTGGCTGCATCGAAGTATATCATGACATTCCTGCAAAATATAATATGGAATTTTTTTCTGAATGGGAAAACAGAATCCATAAAATTTAGTCTTCTAAATATCACTTCATTTCTTATTCTATCAACCAAAACGCTCTTTTCATCATCCAATTTATGAAAATATTTTCTTTTCCATATCTCCGGCAGATGCCCGACCTGTTCATTCAGGTATATCCCCCTGCCTGCGATTTCCAACACTTTTGAGGATAGATCCGTTGCCAGTATCTTCGCGTTCCACAAAGCCATCTGAACACCTAAAAACTCATCAACTATCATTGCAAGCGTATAGGGTTCTTCCCCCGATGAACAGCCGGCACTCCATATGCAAAGCTCTCTGTCGGGTAATGAACTTGTGAAATGGGGCATCACCTTTTCTTTAAAATAGCCGAAATGCTCAGCTTCACGCATAAAAAAAGTATGATTGGTTGTGATCTTATCGACCAGCAAAGATGCCGCATTACCTGTTGTATCACTGAGAACGTATTTGTAATATTCGCCAAAATTTTTCAGGTTATGTTCTTCTAAAATTTTTTGCAGTCTGCCCACCATCATGATCTTTTTCTGGCTGCCTAAATTTATCCCATAATTTTTTCTAATCAGATCAGCCAGTTGATCAAATTCTTTACCCGTAATGTTCAATTAATAAGACCTCCCAGGAGAAAATCAAAGGTTATGAGAATATCTTTGGAATTATACTTTCACAGGATATTTTCATAACCTTTCATAATTCTTATTGTGGAAATTCATTTCTTCCTCTGCATCAAATAATTCCCTCAACCTGCATATGTACTAATATCCCCCGAATTCCTTGTCTGTCAGGTTTATTTTAAGCCTGGCATCGTGCGAAGCCGGCGCTGCTTCAAGTATTGCCCTGCTACCTTGACGAAAACTATTCTTCCCGATAAGGTTTTCAATTTCTCTCATTATATCCGGAGATAATTTATCAGTACTTGTTGATGATGAGTGATTTATCTTTTTCAACTTAAACTTTGAAACGATCTGGCTAAGCGTTTCTGCCTGTCCAGACAGTTCCTCACTGGCTGCGGCGCTTTCCTGCGCTGTCGCAGAATTCGTCTGTACTACCTGCGAGACCTGCTCAATTGCCACATTCACTTGTGATATCGCTGTCGCCTGCTCATTTGAAGCATTTGCAATGCCTCCGACGATTTCCGCAGCCTTTGTGATATCATCCACTATCTTATTCAGCGCCTGCGCTGTTTCATTTGCAATTTTAGTTCCCATATCGACTTTCTTTATTGAGCCCTCTATCATTGATGTCGTTTCCTTGGCAGCATTGGCGCTTCTTGCAGCCAGATTCCTCACTTCCTCTGCAACCACCGCAAAGCCTTTGCCGTGTTGTCCGGCCCTTGCAGCCTCGACAGCGGCATTGAGCGCCAGTATGTTCGTCTGGAATGCAATCTCATCTATGACTTTGATGATTTTGGATATGTTTGCAGATGAGTCATTAATTTCAGTCATTGCTTTCAACATTTCCAGCATTTGCTGATTTCCTGAAACGGCATTGTTTTTTGCTACTAACGCAAAGTCATTCGCCTGATTCGCATTTGTTGCATTTTGCTTCGTTTGCGCTGCAACCTGTGTCATGGAAGCCGTTATTTCTTCAATTGAACTGGCCTGTTCGGTAGAACCCTGGGATAATGCCTGACCCGACATGGATACCTGGTTCGATCCGGTTGCAACCTGCTCTGCGGAATAATTGATGTTTGACATCGCATCATTCAGGTTTTCCGCCATTTTTTCGAAGGCTTCCGCTAGCATGCCAACTTCATCCTTTGTTTTTATATCAACATTCACATCCAGATCGCCATCCGAGATCTTGCCTGCCACCGCAACAATTTCACCCAATGGCCTGCTGATGATACTACTGATGAACAAACCAAACATTACTGCGACAATAACGCCTATCGCAACAATGATGATCATAGTTATTCTGGCACTGTTTGCCGTTGCGGTATTTTCTTCAGACATACTTTCTGCAGCATTGACCTTTAGTTCGACCAATTTACTGATAGCATCACGAACCTTGCCTGCAGAGATCCCTGCAGGAGCGGTTTCCTGTATCGCCTGGATTGCAGCTGCATCATTGTTTGACAAAGCTGTTTTAATTACTTCCTCCATCTCCGGATAGAAGGTAGTTAATGAATCCGTTAGATCCTTGAATGCATCCTGACCTTCCTGCGTTAAAAGTGTTTTTTGCATCTCGGGCATTAACCCGGTCATATCACCTTTATATTTATTGATGTCGCTAACTATGGTGTTCATCTCATCAGCATCGGAGGACAATATAATATTGCGCAATCCCACGCGAATCTCCTGGAAATCTGTAGACAAGTCATCCATCTCCACCAGAGGTACTGCCCCTTTCTCATACAGTTCCGTATCTTTTGCATCAATCGTATTGATGTTCATAATGCCGATAATCCCTACCACACCTGCGATGATCGCAACAAGGACGAACCCCGTCAAAAGCTTTACTGAGATTTTTAAATTATAAAACCAACCCATAACATATGCCCCCTCACATTTATCAATTAAATTAATCAAAACTATAGATTGCTGCTTATATTCTCGACTACCCCTTCTCCAAGAAGCTTTTCACAATCCAACAGCAGTTTCACATCATTCCCTACTTTTCCAATACCCTTTACATATCTGTTTTGAAAACCCGTTTTAACATCAGGAGGAGGTACTACATTCCCTTCATCGATATTTAAAACCTCTGCGACCGTGTCGACAATCAATCCGATAGATACATCAAAAATATCGATCACAATGATACAGGTTCTGTCGTTATACTCCATGAATTCCTTCCTGAATCGCAGCCTTACATCGACAACCGGGATAATCTTACCCCGGAGGTTTATAATCCCTCTAACGTATTCCGGCAGCTCCGGCACCCCTGTAATTGTCTGTATGCCGATGATCTCGGTCACATACCGGATTTCAATTCCATACTGCTCCTTCCCGATGGAAAATGTAAGATACTTGCCCTTTTGCGTGTCTTCAGCTGTCTCCTGCACTTCCTCAACTGTTTGCGTCATTTTTATCACCTTCCCTGTCAGTAATTTTTTATGATCCCGTTCACATCAATAATCAGACTGATATTCCCATCGCCAAGAATAGTACAGCCTCCTATTCCTTTCACATTTCTGAAATATTTTAATATGTAATTGGGCAGCGGCTTAACCACCACCTGTTGTTCACCGATCAGCCCGTCCGCAAATAGGCATGCTGCATGCGTATCATTTTCCACCATGACAATTATTCCACTGCACAGATCCTCCACCTCGGTTTGAACTCCGAACAACTTGTGCAGTCTGATAATCGGATGGCATTCTCCACGGATCATAATCATCTCATTGCCATCAGGATCATTGATCAGGTCTTTACCGTTTACCTTGAAGGATTCCTTGATGGCAGTCATGGGAATGGTATAAAAAGACGTTCCAACGAATATTTCCATCCCGTCGATAATGGCAAGTGTCAATGGTATTTTGACAGTTATCGTTGTCCCAATTCCGGCTGTACTCTCAATAGATACACTTCCGCCAACCTTTTCGATGTTTTTCCTGACAACATCCATTCCGACGCCCCGTCCGGAAAATTCCGTGACCTTCTCTTTTGTCGAGAAGCCAGGTAATAACACATAGGAGTAGATTTCCCTGTCACTGAGTTCATTCTCCGGCCGGTTGATCAATCCACTTTCACGCGCCTTTTCCAATATTCTGTTTTTATCCAGACCCCTGCCATCATCAATTATGGTAATTAAGACTTCACCACCTGCATTTTTCGCCTCAAGGGATATTCTTCCTCTGGCAGGTTTGCCTTTTGCAGCTCTCTCATCAGGCATTTCCAGGCCATGATCCATAGCGTTCCTGATCAAGTGCATCAGCGGATCGGACAGGTGATCAATAATATTCTTGTCTACCTCGGTTTCCTCTCCACTGACCTTCAGTTCAACTTCCTTACCCAGTTTTTTGCCCATATCTCTGACAATCCTGTTCATCTTCTGAAAGGTTGCAGCAATCGGAATCATCCGTATGGACATAACGACATCCTGTAATTCATCCGTCAGTTTCCTGAGTTGTCTGGCCGCCTTGCTGAAACTATCCAGTTGGAGATTCTTCAATTCCGGATTTCTTATGACCATTGCTTCGGATATAACGATCTCCCCCACAAGATCCATCAGCTTATCCAGTTTATCAATGCTTACGCTGATAAGGCTTTGTTTCAATCCTTTTGATGATGTCTCCTTTTCAGATTGTTCTGAAGTGTTACTGCTATCCATTTTATCAATTACATTACTGCTTTCATTGACTATGTTACCCTTTAAATTGCTGATATCTTCTTCATAGCTATCAACTTCTTTTAATTCAAAGGATTTTAAAAAAAGTGTATCTTCAATCCTTTCTCTTACCGTTTCCTCACCGCAGCCTGCAGAAAAATATAAAGTAAAGCCGTTTTTACAGATATATTCAGAACTCGTATTATCATTTACTATATCGCTGGGTTTGTGATATATCTCCCTGCAGTCATCCTTTAAGTTATGTACGATGGTATAGGCACGAATATTTTCCATCTGACAGCCTTCTTCAAAATATATCCGGGCAATATACTTTTTATAAGCCATTCCGGACTTCGATCCATATGTACTGATATAGAACTTCCCCTGATCTTTCTTTAACATATCTGCCGAATTATTTTCTCCCGGCTTTTCTTCATTCTCACCCTTTAATGAATTCAAATATTCCTTAATCCTGTTTTCAAGCTCCCCATGCCCACTTTCGGGAGTGTTTCCTTCTTCTATCATTGAAATATCTGCTTTGATGCAGTCGACAGCTGCAAGCACCAGATCACAAACTCTTGTAAAATCGACCTGATCGGCACTATATTCACGCATAAAATAAAACAAGTCTTCAAGAGAATGGGTCAGCGAAGATATGCCGACGAACATCATCATTGCAGAGGAACCTTTGATGGTATGCATGATTCTAAAAATTTCATTGATTTCTTCTTTATCCAAAGTATTGCGTTTTTCCGATTCAAGAAACATTTTCTCAAGTTGTTCAATTAATTGGAGTGATTCAAAAATGAACATTTCAAGCATCGGTTCCTTACTAAGAAAATTCGGATCTGACATTCCTTTCACCCCATTTCTATCCTAAAAGCTTATTGATGGAATTTATGACTCCTTCCTCCTTAAAAGGCTTGACAATAAAACCTTTTGCTCCCGACATGATCGCATCCCTTACCATTGGTTCCTGTCCGATAGCGGTAATCATGATAATTTTCGCATCCGGATCCACCGCTTTTATTGCCCTTAACGCATTAATGCCATCCATTTCCGGCATGGTTATATCCATTGTGACAAGATCGGGCTTAAGAGATTTGTATTTATTTACGCCCACCAGACCGTTTTCAGCTTCTCCGACTACTTCAAATCCGTTTTTTTCAAGCATTGTCTTGAGCGACATCCTCATAAATGCTGCATCATCAACAATCAGTACCCTTTTCATCTATTCACTCCTCCCTTATCTTTTGATTAACTACATATCGAATTAAATACTTTTTATAATCCATTTAATCGATTTCATTACAGTCTCTTTCAAGTCATACGTGCAACCGGTAATCTTCCATCTCCATATTGCAGACCAAAGAATACCCGGAATTATTTCTGCCAGCTCTTCAGATTCAGTTTTGGAATCCAGTTCCCCTGACTCAACACCTTTTTTTATCAGTGTTTTTATAAAATCATAATTATCATTGACAGTCTTTTGCATTTTACTGTTTGTATCAGGATCATATTTGAAAACATCAAAGGAAAACACAACTGTAATTATTTGTGGGTAATTCTGATAGTAAGTTGTAATGGATTCTGTAAAATAAAGCAGAGCATCAAAAAAACTCATTTTTTGTTCCAGAATTGTATTTGTAATTAATTCATCAAAAGCAGATGATTTGTCCATTATTGCGAGAATAATCTCTTTTTTGCTGTCGAATTGCTTGTATATGGCCGGTTCAGAAATACCTTCCCGACGTGCAATTTCCTTTGTGGTAAGCCCCTGGATTCCCTGTTCGTCAAGAAGGTCAATGGCATCAATGATAACCCGGTCTTTTCGCTTCATATATTTCTTATACACAATACACCTCGCAGGTTAGTTAGTAGTTACTAACCCCGATAATACCATATTGTTCTATATTATGTCAATATCGTATAAAGTAATTATTTTTATGTTAGAAACTGTCAGAAAACAAATTTTATTCAGCACACAGTATCTTCTATTATGCCAGACATTGTGCTAAACTGATTTTATATCCTAATAATGTTGGAGGTAAAAGGATGCCTTTTTATGATTTGAGATGCAGTTGTGGAGAAGAGTTCAACGTTATGGCTTCCATGAATGACAGGGAAAACAAACGCATAAAATGCCCCAAATGCGGCAATATCGATAAGCTTGAAGCTGTTTTCTCAAAAGTCAATATCATACAATCAAGAAAATCCACTCAAGGTGAATGCCCGAATGCACACGTATGCGGAGGTAACTGCCACCACGGGGGATAATCTGCTCATCCCCCTTAATAACCTGCCATGCGGGTACAAGAATTAAAAGGGGTGCGATCGAAAACTCTTGGACAAATTATAGCTGTGAGCTTCCTCCGGAAGGCAGAATAAATCTCTTAAAAATGACATATTCTCGGGGCTACTTTTCCGTCGTCTATCTCTATGATCGCATAGGTCTCGTCGTAATCATCCCTTGGATCACTCGTACTGCCAGGATTCAAAATACAGTATCTGTCTTTTTCAATGATATCCGGGATATGCGTATGCCCGAACAGCAGCAGGTCTGCATGCAGTTCTTCCGCCCTTTTGTACAATTTGTCATAATCCCATTTGACTGAGTATCTGTGCCCGTGTGTGATAAAAATCTTTTTCCCGCATACATCCAGCATTTTTTCAGCTGGTACATCGTCAATCATGAAATCACTGTTACCATATATATATTCGATTGGTATGTTCGGAAACAGTGCTGCCAGCTTCTGTGCATCTCTGAAATAATCGCCCAGATGAATGATCAAATTAATACCCTTGTTTATTCTAATAGCTTCCTCAGCTTTATTCGTGTCGCCATGCGTATCACTTAATACCAGAATCTTCATTCTAACCCCCGCCCAACCTTGCTGCAGTCCCTATTTTACAGTATCCTCAAGTAAAATTCGTTCGAGCTCTTTTGCTACTTTCCGTAAAGCATTTCCTCGATGACTGATACTGTTTTTTATATCTGAATCCATTTGCGCTATTGTCATCCCAAATTCAGGAACATAGAATAGCGGATCATACCCAAAGCCATTACTGCCCGCCGGCTCTGCTGCAATATAGCCTTCACAGACGCCCCTCACTGACAGATCAGAGCCGTCCTCAAAAATCAATGCTATAGCACATACGAACCTTGCGGACCGTTTGTCTGCCGGAACGCCCTTCAAGGCATCCAGAAGTTTTCGGTTTTTATCCGTATCCGTGGCTCCATCTCCGCCATACCTTGCAGAATAAATGCCCGGCGCGCCATCCAGATAATCCACTTCAAGTCCTGAATCATCGGCCAGAACTGCTTCACCGGTCACCTTCCAGATACTTTTTGCCTTTATCAGCGCATTCTCTTCAAATGTACTGCCGCTCTCGACTATATCATCGACCAGCCCGATTTGCTCCATTGAGACAAGTTCACATGGAAGCTGTGCCAGCAATTGAGCAATTTCCTCAAGCTTTCCCTTGTTTTTCGTTGCGGCTATGAGCCTGAAAGGCTTTATTCCGTATTTTCCAGTATCTGCTTTCAATGCTGCAGCATCCTTCCGCTTTTATCTGTCCATCACATCATTTATCGTTGAGGGTATTTTGATTCCGGAGGATATATCAGTTCCCTCAGGCAATTGTACAGCGTGCCCTCCGACCAGGATCTTCAACTGTTTGATACCGTCAAGCTGACGAACCGTATAAGCAAGCTGCTTTAAAATACTCTCCTCTTTATCGTTACCACCGTATTCAACGAATCCTTCGCTAAGATCAAGCGTGAGTATTTCGTTTTCCGTGCTGCAGTTCAGTATTTCAATATTGTCCGGTATTTCGGTAAATGTTCCGTTTTCGCCATCCTTCACGAGCAGTTGCTCTAAAAGTACTCTTGCCGCTTGCACATTTGTGTCAGATTCTACACTGCTATTTATGACCGGAACCGACACAGGCGCCATATAAGTAAATCCTTCATTCGCCTTCTTTAAAAGGAAGACATCCACTTTCCCCTGCCCGTTTTCAGCTATCGCAGTTTGTGTATTGATTACCGCATCTTCACGTCCAAGCACCTGCGAGATATCCGTCCCATATTTGAGAACACCCTGAGGATAGCCATTGACCAATATCCGCACCCCGTTGATATTTTTGAACTCCGTCAGCGTATACACAATCGAGGTAATGATATTCTTTTCCGCCTCCGCTCCGCTATACTGAAGCAAGTGTTTGCTAAAATCTATCACTGCAATTCCATCTCTTATACTCAGACCCAAAATAACCGTATCTGCAGGAATTACCGGGTATACACCATAATAGGCCACTTCCTCCCGGGCGATCGCACTGTCGATACAAAGGCTGACAGCTGCCCTTGCAATTCCCTGCTGTATCTGTATCCATCTGGTCATGGGAATCAGACAGCCATCCCCGTCCTGATAATACACCGTGACCGGGTATCTTGTCGCAGATATATCCTCCATGTCGGCAGAAATATCCTGTGACACCTGGTATGTTTCACCCGCCACAGCAGTACCGGTCGATGCTGAGGCAAAAGCCGCTTCGCTGGAAATAGCTGACTCACTGGTAACAGCGGCTTCATTTATCGTATCAGTTGCCGCCTGTGCCAAAGCTCCTTCTGTCGTCATGGAACTGACAGCACCGGGTGTACTTTCCTGCGTTCCGAGTGAAATACCATTACTCGTAATACTTGACTGGCTGTCCAGTTGTGCAGCCATCCAGCTATTTACAGGCGCCGTAAGCATTTCCTGCCCCTCAACCGAGTCCGAAGGCTTGGATATTTCTCCTATAAACGGTATCGTGCAGCCTGTAAGCAATAATATCTGTATAACCAGTAAAATGACTATAAACCTTTTCATATAGTCCTCCCATAATCGTAATTAATATAATTATGGACAACTATTAAGGCCTTTAGTATTTCCCATGCAAAAAAGCCTGCTGTATTATTTCTTTTTTGCATTATAGCTATAAGCTATTATTTTAATGGTAACACATGAAATACCAAAAAAAAAACAGTAGAATACCTAAATTCCACTGACTTTTTTTATAGATATTTATACAATAGAACTGTTTGCTGTCAGCCTGTTACAAGGCTGTTACAGGCTTGTTACGACAATATTACCACATTTACTGATTCACCTTTGTCAGCGCTTTTACGACAGAATCGCATAATGCCTGCGCTGCATTCTGCCTGAAGGATGTCTTTTGCAGATTGCTTCTGTCGGCACTATTGGTCATATAAGCGATCTCAGCCAACGCAGCGGGCATATTCGTGGCTTTTAGCACGATCAGGTCCGGTCTGTCCCTGACATCTCTGTTGACTGTACCTAATCTGGCAAGTAATTTGCTCTGTATGATCTCCGCAAAGTCCTTGCCGGTAAAACCGCTGCTGTCTGACGGGCAATATAAAGACATGGTGCCTCTGTAGCTTTGATTGTCAATGGCGTTGTTATGTATGCTCAGATACAGCCTGGCACCTAATTTGTTGGCGATGTATGCCCTCTCGTAATTGGCGACATCACTGTCATCCTCCCTGATCATATAGGTTTTTACACCTTTCTTCTCCAGCAGCGTATTCAAACGCTTCGCGATATCAAGGTTCAGATCTTTTTCATACAGGCTCTTATAAACTGCACCTGTCATCGCTGCACCATGACCCGCATCGATCACTACGATCTTCTGACCTTCAGCAGCAGGTTTGAGGACTGTGATTGCCGTAATACCAGGATTATTTCGGGTATAGGGGAAATACACATATTTGCCGGCTCCATTGAAAATCAGGCTGGTAGTTCCGACCTCCGGGTTCGTCTTCACTTCCACTGATTTCAGATATGCATCATTTATATTCAAAACACCATTGCCAAGATCAGCCTGGCCAGTGGGGAAAGTGACCGTATAATTCAATCCTGTCTTATCATAACTGCCCGTATATAATTCCTGCAAAAACTCACTGCCGGATGTAAGTGTTGTATCCTGCAGTTCAAAATAAACCCTGTCACCGGAACTGTGATATGTGATGTGTTTATAGGTGGATGGCTGCATACTCAGAACCAGTCTGCCCTTTTCCTCTGAAACACTGTACTGGGATTGAGCATTCAAGCCCAATGTAATAATTGCGCCATTTTTGCTTGTTTTTGTATAGTCGACGCTCTTTAACTGGCTGCCATTGACATCCGCATGCTTGGCCGTACCGGTATATTTAGGATTCGGGATGCTGACGACCAGTCTTTCCGGATCGGTAAGCCTTGTGACCCGATAGCCGGCATAATTGCCCAAAAGGATGGAAACATCCTCTCCTGTCCCACTAGGGCTGTATTGTATTTTAAATTTGCTGTGGACTGTAATGGTTTGCTGATTCACATTGGAGTCAGCCGGAGGAATTTCCTGCTCTTCTTCCTGTTCATGAACGCCGGGCTTTTCGCCAATAAATAGCAGCAGTCCCGTATCTGTATTTTCTATACCGTATTCCACATCACCGCTGACTTCAAGCACAACTCTTGCCGTATAGGTGTCAAACTGTGCATATCTGATGCGTTTGATCATTTTTCCGTTAGCCTGGATAACCTGCTGCTTGCCCGTCGACTGTGCGTTGAAAATATCAACGACGATTCTTTTGGGGCTTGTCAGTTCCATGACACTGTAATCCTCGTATTTCCGCGCATAGATGGAAACAGCCTCACTTCCCTCGCTGGAGCTGTATTTGACACCTGTCAGAAACCCCGTGGCTATCTGATTCCTGGATACGGCATTTACCGCAAATGAATATGAACTGCCTGCTGTTGAAGCCAACAGGGAAAATGCCAATACTACCGCTGCGATTCTTTTCATCAATTGCCCCCATAATACTTTGCTTTCGTATAAAGTGTCAAAATAATTTCTTATAAATATTATTTCGACAAATGCAGCGTTTTCCCTACCATATTCATCAACCTTTAACCATTTTGTAATCAGAAGGTAAAATTGGATAGTCCGTCAGACATATTAGTACTTCGGAACCAAAGGGACGGTTCCTCTGGTTTGCGACCGGCAGGAACCAAGGGGACGGTTCCTCTGGTTTGCGACCGTACCTGTCCCCTTGACATAGGAATGCGCATACTTTATATATTACGCGTTCTTGAAATTGTTCATAACAATATGATAATGTGCAATAGACGCTATCTATTTGGTCTGGCGTTCATTTAGCGAAATGATACAGCCGCAATATTTCTGGCGGTACAGGCCAAGTTCCCTGGCTTCCTGCTGCCCCTGCCTGAAACCGGGACGGAAGTCTCTGTAAAAGAACTCGATGCCGTACTTTGCGGCATATTTTTCTCCAAGTTGTTTTATAAGGTCATGCTTCTGATACGGACTGACCAGCAAGGATGTGGTGAAAGCGTCATAGCCTCCTGCAGCAGCAAGCTCCGCAGCTTTCTCAAGTCTGACGGCATAGCACATGGTACATCTGGCGTCACCCGTCCCATTGAAGCTTTCCCATTCGGGCTGCCTGAAATCATCAAAATACTCGACCTTCAGACCTTTTATTTCAGCCAGTTTAGCAACATTCTCCCTGCGCCTCTCAAATTCCTCAATCGGATGTATGTTCGGATTAAAGTAAACGCCTTCAGGCTCTATACCCTCCTGCCGCAGCTGCGACAATGGGAATGTGGAGCATGGCGCACAGCACATATGCATTAATAGCTTCATTCGGTCTTGATCTCCTCCTGCTCGTACCATTCGCCCTTCATTTTCATCCCCAGATGGTCGTACGCCAGCTTCGTGGCCATCCTGCCCCTTGGCGTCTTATTGATAAAGCCAAGCTGCAAAAGGTAAGGCTCATACACATCTTCAATTGTTTCCGTTTCTTCACCAATGCAGGCGGCAAGCGTATCAAGCCCTACCGGTCCGCCTCCAAATTTCTCAATAATACTTAAAAGCATATTCCTGTCCGTATTGTCGAGTCCTATGTTATCTATTTCAAGAGCGCTGAGAGCCATGGCAGCAACATCGGCATCAATTACACCATCCGCCTTCACCTGTGCGAAATCCCTTACCCTTTTCAGCAGTCTGTTGGCAATTCTCGGCGTACCTCTCGAGCGCCGTGCAATCTCCTTTGCGCCTTTATCCTGTATCTCTATGTTCAGTATACCCGCAGAACGTTTTACTATAAGCGTCAATTCTTCATTATTATACATTTCAAGTCTGTTTATGACGCCAAACCGGTCCCTCAATGGAGATGTCAGCAGGCCTGCTCTGGTCGTCGCGCCGATAAGAGTAAATTTTGGGAGATCAAGCCTGATGGATCGCGCACTTGGGCCTTTGCCGATGATGATATCCAGTGCGTAATCCTCCATGGCAGGATAAAGAATTTCTTCGACACTCCTGTTAAGCCGGTGGATTTCATCTATAAAAAGTACGTCATAACTACCCAGATTGGTAAGGATTGCTGCCAGATCGCCGGCTTTCTCAATAGCAGGACCGGAAGTTATGCGCAGATTCACACCAAGCTCTGATGCAATAATGCCTGCAAGCGTTGTCTTTCCCAGGCCGGGAGGCCCGTAAAGCAGTACATGATCCAGCGCTTCCTTGCGTCTTTTTGCAGCTTCAATGAATATGTTCAGATTTTCCTTTACCTTTGTCTGACCTATATATTCATTAAACCTTCTGGGCCTCAGACTGGTCTCGTCAATATCCTCACTAACGGCTTCGCTTTCGATCAGCCTTTCCTCATCCATCCGCTTATCCTCCGTTTAAATCAAAAAATAGCACCTTAAAAATAGGTAACTTACGTATTAGCGTATCAAGCCTTTGAGTGAATTCATGATAATCGTCTCCAGATCCAGATCATCAGAATACACAGCCGCAACAGCCTTATTTGCCTCAAATGGTGTATAGCCCAGCACCATAAGTGCACTCACCGCCTCAGACAGTCTGGAGCTGCCTCCCATGGCTGTTGCTTTCTCAAAACCGACAACCGTATTCAATGCAAGCTGTTCCTTCTTGATTTTATCCTTTAGTTCGAGAATGATCCTCTGAGCCATTTTTGCGCCGATCCCCTGTGCTCTTGTCAAAGTCTTGGTGTCATCCGTAATCACCGCAAGTCCGAACTTGGAGGGCGACACAGCCGACAACAGAGCGAGGGCGGCCTTTGGGCCCACCCCTGATACAGTCAGCAACAGCTCGAACATTCCAAGCTCCTCCTGCGTCGCAAATCCGTAGAGACTCATGATATCTTCCCTGACATACAGGTGCGTGAATGCTTTGAATTCATGTCCGGGCTGGCCTGCTGCTTCAATTGTCGAAAGGGAGGTGAACACCTTGTACCCTATCCCGCCAGCTTCAATTATTACATAATCTCCGCCTCTTACCTCAAGCTTTCCTTTAATATATGCGTACATATCAGCCCTCCAATATCAATTTCAATATATGATTACTTCAAAATAGCTACCGCATTCCGAGGTTCAGCATCTTGCAGGAATGGCCATGGCATACTGCTATTGCGAGCGCGTCGGCTACATCGTCCGGCTTTGGAATGGCAGGCAGATTCAATATGACCTTCACCATCTGCTGCACCTGTGCCTTCTCCGCTCTTCCGTAGCCAACAACGGCCTGTTTTACCTGCAGCGGCGTATATTCGAAAACCTCGGCCCCCGACCTTGCAGCAGCTGCAAGTGCTATTCCTCTGCCGTGCGCCGCCATGATCGCCGTTTTAACATTTTTATTAAAGAACAATTCCTCCACAGAAATCGCATCCGGCTTATACTTCTCAATAATAGCCGCAAGCCCTTCATCCAGTTGCAGGAGCCGCTGCGCAAAGGGCGTTGTCACCTTTGTCAGCACTGCGCCATATTCCAGGGGCGAAAATTTGTTCCCCTCATATTTCACTATACCATACCCTGTTATTGCAAATCCAGGGTCAATTCCCATTATAATCATTTGTGCCTGCTCTCTGTTAAAAAGTTTAGCCGCTTCCCGTGTTTATCTTAACATTTTGAATATTTATAAATTTTATTGCATAATTATACACCCTGTTGTATAATCTAATAAAAATAGGTAAAATAAGATTGGTTCTAAAAAACATTTTAGCATAGTTGTGGAGGAATTTATATGAGTCAAAAGGAAAAAGTAGTACTTGCATATTCGGGCGGTCTTGATACATCCATTATCATCCCGTGGCTGAAGGAAAACTACGATTACGAAGTCATCGCGATGGCTGGCGACGTTGGACAGGGCGAAGAGCTGGCGCCGTTGAATGAAAAAGCGATAAAAACAGGCGCAAGCAAAATATATATTGAAGACCTTAGGGAAGAATTCATTACCGATTTTATTTACCCTACATTAAAGGCAAATGCCATATACGAAGGCAAATATCTGCTGGGCACCTCTTTTGCCAGGCCGATCATTGCAAAGAGAATGGTCGAGATCGCTCTCAGAGAAGGTGCAACAGCAATCTGCCATGGCGCAACAGGTAAGGGCAATGACCAGGTCAGATTCGAACTGACCGTCAAGGCGCTGGCGCCGCACCTTAAAATCATTGCGCCTTGGAGGATCTGGGATATCAAGTCGAGGGAAGATGCCATTGATTATGCAACGGCAAGAAATATTCCGATTCCCGTTACAAAGAAGGACAACTACAGCATGGACAGGAACCTGTGGCATCTGAGCCACGAGGGACAGGATCTGGAGAACCCCTGGAACGAGCCGCAGTACGACAAGCTGCTTAAGCTGATGGTTTCACCGGAAAAAGCACCCGATAAAGCAACTTATGTTGAAATATATTTCGAAAAAGGTATTCCGAAAAAGGTCGACGGAGTTGAATACGCGCCGATCGAACTGATCGACGCATTGAACAAACTTGGCGCAGCTAACGGCGTAGGAATCATCGACATGGTCGAAAACAGGCTGGTTGGTATGAAGTCCAGAGGTGTATACGAAACTCCCGGCGGCACCATTCTTTATGCGGCCCACAGGGAACTTGAGCTGCTTTGCCTGGACAGGGACACACTGCATTACAAGGACATCGTCTCGCAGAGATTCGCAGAGCTGGTTTACTTCGGGCAGTGGTTTACACCGTTGAGAGAAGCTCTTTCCGCCTTTGTCGACAGCACACAGCAGAATGTTACAGGCACCGTGCGCATGAAACTTTACAAGGGCAATTGCATGCCGGCTGGCGCACAGTCCCAGTACTCCCTTTATAGTGAAGAGCTCTCCACCTTTGGACGCGATGCCGTTTACAACCAGAAGGATGCCGAAGGCTTCATCAACCTGTTCGGCCTTCCGATCAAGGTCAGGGCGCTCATGATGGAGAAGGAACAAGGGAAAACCTGAGGAGTTCATAGAAGTCCTGGGAAAGCGTGAGAGGTCTGATGAGGCACGGAGAGCCTGCAGAGGTATTGCTATCGAGAGTTACTTACCATATCCTGAAAATTACTGAAGAACCTGATCGCTCCGATGTGCCTGTAAGTCCTTAATAAGTAGTTATTTGGGGAAAGCTCCATACTCCGGGCTTTCCCTTTCCCTATTATATTTGAAACGAGAGGTATTGTGTATGAAACTTTGGGGAGGCAGATTCGCCGCAAGCACAGACAAATCAGTAGATGATTTCAACTCATCCATCCGCTTTGATGCCAGGATGTACATGCAGGATATCGAGGGCAGCCTGGCTCATGCAGAAATGCTGGGCAAGTGCGGCATTATTCCTGCTGAGGACGCGAAGCTGATCTGCACCACATTGCATGAAATACTGGCAGATATCGAAAAAGGCCAGGTCCAGTTTGAAATTGATGCTGAAGATATCCACATGAATATAGAAACGATATTGATTTCCCGCATCGGGGATACCGGTAAAAGGCTGCATACAGGCAGGAGCCGCAACGATCAGGTAGCGTTGGATCTCCGCATGTACCTGAAAGCCGAGACCGCTGCGATAAAACTTATGCTGACAGACCTTCTCCATACGCTGCTTGACATATCGGAGCGGCATCTGGACACCATCCTGCCAGGTTATACACACCTGCAGAGGGCGCAGCCGGTAACGCTCGCCCACCATATGATGGCCTACTTCCAGATGTTCCGGCGCGATATTGGCAGACTGGAGGATTGCTACAAGCGTATGGATGTCATGCCGCTGGGTTCCGGTGCACTCGCCGGTACGACCTACCCGCTGGACAGACAGTTTGTTGCTGAAAAGCTCGGCTTTTCAGCCATCACGGAGAACAGTCTGGACGGCGTCAGTGACAGGGATTTCGCAATAGAACTCGCCTCCTGCATTTCCATGATCATGATGCATCTGAGCAGGTTCAGCGAAGAAATGGTACTCTGGTCTTCCGGTGAATTTTCCTTTGTGGAAATGGATGATGCCTTCAGCACAGGCAGCAGTATCATGCCCCAAAAGAAAAACCCCGATGTGGCCGAATTGGTAAGGGGTAAAACGGGCAGAGTCTATGGCTCGCTGATGACACTTCTCACTGTGATGAAATCTCTCCCCCTTGCTTATAACAAAGACATGCAGGAGGACAAGGAAGCCATTTTCGACGCCATTGACACAGTAAAAATGTGCCTTCCGGTTTTTACTAAAATGCTGGCTACAATGAAAATAAAGAAGGATAACATGTATAAGGCTGCCCAGGGCGGCTTCACCAACGCAACCGATGTGGCCGATTATCTGGTCAAAAAAGGAATCCCCTTCCGCAGCGCCCATGAAATAATCGGAAAGATGGTCCTGTATTGTATCAATAACAGCAAAGCTATTGAGGAGCTTTCATTGGAAGAGTTTAAGGGATTTTCCGATAAGATAGAACAGGACGTCTACATTGAGGTCAGTCTCGAAAAATGCGTATCAGGAAGGAATTTACCCGGAGGTCCCTCAGCCGAAAGCGTTAAAGCCTCCATTGAAAGCGGCAGAGAGTTTTTGAAAGACCAATAGGTTCAACCTATAAAGTATGCACAATGAACGGGATGTAATGTAGGGGCGGCCATGTCAAGGGGACCATATATCGGATGCGCAATGCGCGCTCTTACAAAATACCGGTTTCCAAAAACATTTATACGCAGTATTCTATGAATGCGCAATATTCTATCATTGTGAAGAGTGCCATTTTTCGCCCGACGGTCAGAGGTCCGGGCGACGTCAATGGACTACATTTCGTAGAACGTCTCGCTGTCGCGACGTTCCTGAGCCGGACCTGCAGAGTCCTTCTCCCTGGAGGTGCTCGCACCCGGTGAAAGAATGTGGCGTACTGCAGGGACTATTATTTCAGG
>DBTX01000083.1:1401-2506 GCA_002307275.1 Hungateiclostridiaceae bacterium UBA1305 | reverse complement strand
TTTCAGGAACCAAATCAGGGACTCAAACCATGTACACCCTGCGTTACAGCATTGTTAGTTGAAGTATCACTCGTCCTCCGGCCGCACCGCGGAGTCAAGGCCGGATAATCTTTTTCCTTTATATTCTTGCAACATATATAAAAGATTGCGAAGTAACTTCTCATAAAATATGCTTATATTGCAGGGTTATGGCTTTCTTATCAAGTACAGGATTATTGTGTTATTAAGAATTATCTTATTTCCAAAACTCAAAATGGCATCTCTGATGCCTGCGTAGAATTTTGACTTATATGGCTCCTGCAATGTCAGATGATCCGCTTGAATGCTAATTAAAGAAACATAATCATCTGAATTGAACTCTACTGATTCCTTATATTCACGGCGCTCAAAGCCTGTAAAACCATATTTTACAACATTTTTATACTCTAAATGGCGTGTATAAGCTGTTTCCGGACGGAAATATTCTTCGTACACTTTCTGTATTTTTTTATACAGTGCCTCATTTGAGCTTTTATAATCTGTATGCGTCATCATCATAGCAAGGGTTCCATTGCTTTTTAATATATCATAAACTTTTGGGAATGCGATTTCCTCCGGTATCCATTGGATTGTCGCAGCTGAATATACCAAATCAAATCGATTTTTACCAAAATCATATGTTTCAAAATCGTCATTTACAATTTGAAAATTACCATAAGAGCTGAATTTATTCTTTGTAAACTCTGCAAAATTTTTACCAAGCTCAACCGCCAAATATGAACAGCCCGTTTTTAATATCGGTTCGGTAGCCTGTCCTGTTCCTGGACCAATTTCAAGAACTGTTTTTTTAACGTCAATCTTGGCATATTCTATCACGTCAGCGAAAAGCTCATCACAATAACGAAATCTCCATTTATCAAATTCCTCGGGAACATTGTCAAAAACCTTTCTGGAATCCATAGCGACACCTCCACAAATATAAATTATCAGTACTTCGTCATATCTTACCATTACGCAGAGCGATAATTTTCGCCCGACGGCTGGAGTGGAGCCCGGGCGACGTCCGATGAGTGATATTTCAGCTAATGTCTCGCTGTCGCAACGTTCCTGAGCCGGACCCGCGAAG
>DBTX01000083.1:0-1121 GCA_002307275.1 Hungateiclostridiaceae bacterium UBA1305 | reverse complement strand
CTCCCTGGCGGTGCTCGCACCCGGTAAAGGAATGTGGTGTACTGCAGGGACTATTATTTCAGGATCCAAATCAGGGACTCAGACCTTGTACACCCTTGTACGTTCAGCTTTGTTAGGCGAAGGACCATGCCCCGTAGTTCAGAGGACACCACGGATGGTGTCCCCTCAAATTCCTCCTACTTACCGAGCAACTCCAGAGTATGATTTACCAATTCCAGATTACCCCACTTTCCATGTCCAGGTATTACTATTTCAGCATCAGGATACTTTTCTAACACCTTTTTCACCGAAAATGGCCATTGCTTTATATTTGCATCTGCAATATTACCAATATTGTCTGATTCTAATGACTTTATCAAACAACCTCCAAATAGTACTTTATACTGTGGAAACCAAACAGTTATATTATCCACAGTATGACCTTCCCCTGGATATAGCACATCCATACTAATATTTCCAAAAGCAATTTTGGGGTCAGAATCAAGTTTTGGTTCTGGCTTCTTAAACCCATTCTTCTCAGCTTCTTTAACTGTTAAGCTTGAACTCCTTACATCTACTTTATTTTCTATTAATGTATCAATTCCACCTATTCTATCTTCATGTGCATGAGTTATAATTGCAAGAACAATATCTTTTTTGAATACACTTTTTGTTAACTTTATTAGTTCTTTTGTCTGAGCATTATTCCATGGGGTGTCAATTAATACCAATCCTTTTGAAGAGACAGCAATAACACCATTTGAGGGTGTTCTACTCCCATTATAGTTTGAATAAGTGGTATGTACCCAAATATTATCATTTATTTTTGATAATTCCACATAATTCGAATCATCTGAGCCGCTTTTAAAAGAGCTCTCTGTGACCTTAACATCTTCAGATTTGTTAGAACACGCAATCGAACAATAAGATAACAAAACTAATGTAACTAAAAATAAGCTAATCTTTTTATGAATGCTCCTTATTTAATTAATCTTTTTTACTACAAAGTCCAACTCTAGCAAATCCCGGCATGGACGCCCGGCCTCCCTGTATGGTCTTTCGCATAACGTTCCGCTGTCGCGACTTTCCTGAGCTGGACCCGCGAAGCCCTTCTCCTTGGCGGTGCTCGCACCCGGTGAAGG
>DBTX01000072.1:198115-218532 GCA_002307275.1 Hungateiclostridiaceae bacterium UBA1305 | reverse complement strand
CAGCTTCAAAGTTGAACTGTGCGTACGCTTGCCCAGCCTTGCTGGTTGCCTTTTCGAGTGTGATTTTTGTCACTACGCCATATAGCGGAATTAGACGGCCAATTAATCTTGTCATGTACCTCTGGAAGATGAATTTGCTTGATGTAGGAATACGGATAATGACCGGCATAATGTTGTCTGGGCGAAGCAGGTATAGTAGAACCGACTCTTTACATGCCTTGGCACTAGAATCACCTTCTTTTGAGCCAAATTCATTATAGACACAATGGCTGCAAGCTTTTCCTTCATATGACATTAAGCTGTCGGAACTGTAACAGGCTGGCGGAGTTCCTTCCACCGGATTGGTAGTCTCCCAATATGCTCTTGGTGTGGCATAATCAAGAATAATACCTGTCAGTTCTTTTTGAATTTCATCTCCACTCAGGCCGGCTACGGTAAAGACTGTGCCACCTCCTGTCGGAGATTTGATGATATCAAACAACCGATACGAAATAGGCTGATTCTTCAAGTTTTCATTGATGATATCCAGCGCGTTTGTCGTAAATGCGATATAACCAGAATCGGCGGTTGTTAATGCGGTTTCCGTTCCTAATAGCGTATCTTTCATATTTACGATCTTTCCTTTCATTGGCTCGGCCTGTATGTTTTGCACTTTTCCGTTCAGGTGATTTTTAAGATTTGTATTGTTCATTCTGTTCCTCCCATATCAGATTCACATAGTTGATTGTTTGATAGAAAACCGGCGATATGATGTTTTATTTGCGTACTTCTGGAATAATGTTGGGTGTTCGGCCTTTAGAGTTTTTGAATCCAATCGCTCTTGAGTAACAGCTTTCCACGTAACAACCGTATCCTTGACAGTTCCGGCTTCATTCTCGCCAAGCATCTGTTTTAATAGATTTTCCGCTTCCAGCCTCTTTTCGGTATGCTTCTCGACTTCCCCACATGCAAGATTATATTGTTCAATTAATGGAGCAGCCCCTTGAGGCAATTCAAGTCTTGACTGCGGCATACTATCATGAAACCGTTCACTTAGAAACCTGGCAGCAGCCTCCGAACCGTCAAGAGAAGGAGGCACGTTCGATTGAACATGCCCCCAAAACTCTGCTTCCAGTTGTATCAGCATGGTTATCAATTCTTCATCTCTTTCTATAAATTTCCACTTAAATTGATTTCCGCCTATCAGTACCGCAATAAAAGCGCCCGTATAACCGGTTACGGCTAAATAATGTTGGACTTGCAATACATATTCATCCGGTATGGCATCATCCCATTCTCCGCTCTTAAAAGTGCTGGCTGTTTTGGCTTCAAATACACAGGTTCCGTGATCCGGATGTTCACATATACCGTCAAGATTGGCGAGCATAAATGGGTGGACTTTGCTTTTCAGTATTCGCTTTATCAGAGTTACCTCAATGCCTGTACGCTTGGTAAATTCATTCCGTACCAAAGATTCTAACTGCTGTCCCCAATATGCCGGTTCTCCTGCTTCCTGATTCGGCCATTGACCCGTTTTTTCCATCCAAAGTTCAATGGGCGATTTATAATGGTTGATGCCACATACAACTGAGGAATCAGAACCTCCAATACCTGACCTTCGGAATTCCAGCCACTCTTCGGTTGATAGACCCTCGGTTGATGTTAATATTTTAAACATAATCAATACATCCTCCCATTTACGCTACAGTCAGAATGATCTCATAAGCCTTGTCAATCAATGGGTTTCCCGCTATTGTTTTGTCGAAAACATTTTCACGGTAAGAGGCTGTCTCCCGCAGGGGCTTGGCATGGGTGGCAAAGTCAGACACAGCGTTGATGAAACGGTACGCATTTTTCCCAACATGGCGTAGGTCAGGAGCGTCAAAGTATCTCTTCTTTAAGTCATCCCTGATTTGCGTAACATTTTTACGCTGAATTTCCGTTGGGTTATCAGCCATAGGCAGCAGCATTTCGATATACTCCATTACTTTAGTATCAGACAGTTTGATTTTTGAAAGCCTGTCGAATTCTGCTCCAAGCTTGTCCATGTAAAGCTCTGCAAAAAGCAGGGTTTTTTTGGCTTCGTCAAGCTTGCTTTTAATATCCCCAGTATGTACCGTGGTCCATATCCTTTTTGCTTCAAGTAAAGCTAAATTCAGGGTGTTCTGGCATACGACTCGGACAGGTGTCATAGCCACCTTGATACTTCCAGAACCGTCATGGCTGTTGCTGAACACGAGGTATGGGCTTATTTTGTCACCGCCTATAATGTAATTATTCGGCAGTTTGGCAAGAAGCCAAACTTTTCTGCCGTTCTGCAAACTTCCGGCAGTTTCGTACTTTACACCTTCACCAAGTAGGTCATCCGTAAACTCAAAGGCTTCATAGTTCTGAACGATTTTGTACCTGTCGGTTACAACCCCAAGTACGGTATCGTCCATCTTTCGGATATTTGCCTTGTATCCGGGAATGGACTTAAAATCGCTTGTCATAATTGGGCGTTGCATAACTGTCCAGTTAAGACTTGATTCCTTTAGAGCCTCTTCCGAACTGAGAGCAGTTTCGACACGGGTTCCAAGCCCATGCCATGGTGTTTCCCGTACATAAAACATTGATTCTACATTTGCTGGCATTTTGATTCTCTCCTTTTTGTTTATTTGATTATATTGAGAGAATATATAAGTAAAAGCTATACATATACGATTTTTGCATATTAGCGCAAAAAACTATGCAGCTTTTTTATAAGCACATTTTATAGTATTATTGAAAGAAATAGATAATGCATTACCGCATTAGTCGCTCGCTAAAGGAATAAAAAACGGGAGTAAATATATGATGGAGTTTTTAAAACAAAGTATGGTGGAGTTTTTAAAAAATAATGGCATTGAGATAGATAGTGATAATTACAAACAATCGACGAATTATGCCACTATAAAAGATGAACGGATATTTTCTGTTTATAGCAGCATGACCGTAGAGGAGACTATTGAGCGTTATTTATTAGAAAAAAGCCAAGTGTTAGATACTTATGAAAATATTTATGATATGGGAAACCCCTATGAATTAGCTGACAATGAATGCCAAGATTCTGCTCTGGCAAGAGAAATTATCACTGAAATGAGTTTAGTAGATAAAAACGATATAGAAGCAGAAATAGAAGATTTTGTTAAAAAGCTTAATAGGCAGGGTGGCTTAAAGGATCGATTAAAAAAGCATTTGGACTTTAAGATTGAATTATTTGATGTCAAAAATCACAGACTGCAAGGAGAAATATGTAAAATTCTTTACTTCTTCTACATGTTGGAACATAAGTGTTTTCCTAAAACTAATGTATTAGAATTGCTTAGTAACCCTTCTATGGAAAACATAGATAATTCTTTTTGGGGAATGGCAACAAGTAATGGAATAGTTGTTAAGACGATTAATAATTCGCTTGAAAAAGAATTGTCCTTAACCGCAAAAAACAACATAAAAAATGCGGTATCTTATGTTGTATCTGAATGGGATAAACTTCTTGAAAATACTCTTATAAAGATGGATTATTTAGCAGGTTATGAATATGAATGTGATTTTGAAAGTATAATTAGTTTATTTAATTCAGTACCGATAGATATAGCCCTAAAAGACAAAGAATACAAACACTCACCAATAGAAACGCTATATTTGAAGATATTACAACATGAGCAAATTGGTCAGATAAAAGATATATTGTTTATTAATAAAATTCTGATGAGGACAGATTATAACGTGCCATTAGAATTTGTTAGAGAAATGAAAATATTTCACAATAAAAAAGTTGACGTCAATAATGTTAAAAACTACATAGATGAAAAAGCTTCAGAAATAGCAAAATATATTTATTTGAAAGTAGATACAGATAAGGAAGATCACAGAAGAATACGATACCACAAAGAAAAAGTGAATAGAATTATTGAATTCTGTATTCGCACAAGACCGCTTATCAATATAGGGGATATAGTTACCGAACTATGGATAATATCATGTTTACAAGCAATTATATCAGATTGTAGTAATGAGACTTTTGATTACGTATTTCACGCTTATGAGAACCAAAGTAAAAGAAAACAACAAGTTCAAGGAGCAATAAAAGGTAATAAGCAACCTTATGACGCTTTACAGATTTATTGGGTACGTAAAGTCACAGATCACTGGTATGCTAATATAGGAAGACATGATATGAGGGAAAAGCTCAGAGAATTTGAAGATGCTTGCGACAGCATTTTGATAAAAATACTGGGATGCCCAAATATTGACGAAATGTTAAAGCTTCATAGCTTGTACTATAACAGTTTGTAAAATAGAAATGTTGGGTGCAGTAATTATGGATAATAAATAGGGTATTTATATTGGATAGAAAAATGGAGTGCTCCATATTTTGCGGAGTACTTCTTTTTATTTTAAAGGTGGAAAAAATGGAGTGCTTCGTGTTTTTACGGAGCATCTTTTTTATTGTAAAATTTTCGCAAATGGATAGTGGATTATCAAAGGTGAATTTGATCGTCTATACCACAAAAAATACGTGGTATAGGTGGTAAAATACCACCCTACCACATGTTTTAACAAAATTTTTTAATAGTGACCCGCTTTCGGGACTCACGTAATCGACTGATCCGAATTCTATGATGAAATCAATGCACACAATGGTCAAGAAAGAGAGGTGAATGGGACTGGCACATCGGGAATCTACTTCAATTACAAGGAGGATAGTCTATTCCATATATATATGGACAGGCACATAGGTTGTTACACTTTATCTGCAACAAAATTAACTACCAAATTTGAAAGGGAGAATTTTTATGGAAGACATTTTTTTTACCGAGGCTGCACCAACTAACAATCATGAGATACTCACAATGGTAGATGAGCTTCGTGAACAATTGCAAAAAACTACAAAAAAACGCAAACATCGCAAAAGTAAAGGCAAAAAAGTAAAAAAGCTTGATCGTAAGCTAAAATATCTGGAACGGGAGCTCGAAAGACTCGGAAGGTTTGTTCAAACCGGAACACCGCGACAGTCGGTTCAGAACGTTTGGGGCGACATCTTTAACAAAGCTGCCCCCACTCTAGTATCTTTGGTTCTCAATGGAGTACTACAGAAGTTTACCACACCGCCAAAAAGCAGAACCTTATACCTAACTGGTAAGGATGGTGCTGGCAATGAATGATTTGGATGAATATATCAATAAGCTACCGCCAGAGGTAAGCTTTTCTGACACTGGACTTTTATGGAAGGAGCAGTACATATGCTCTTTCTTGCCTCGTGTACATAATAAGGTGGAACTCGAATCTGATGGGAAAATTGAATCTTTTGTTAGGTTGAGTTGCTTTTTCACAAATGAGGAAGAAAGCAATTTAATGACCTTGCCACTTTCTGACTTGGAAGCCACCAAGTGGTTTGATTTAGACCAAAGATGCCAGCTAAACCCTGATTGTTCGAAAGCAATGAAATACCTCGCATTTATCATCGGTTCCGCTTTGTATTCTGTCCCAGTAGCAAAGCAGTATCACATTAGTCGCCTAGGGGCGCATATCGTTGAAGACGTTCCTCTATTTTGTACGGGAAACCAGCTAGTCTGGCCTCTCGGCATAGAGCAAAAACCTGATGTCGCATTTGAACCGTTGCCGGATAGGTTGGTGATTGACCTAGAGCGCTATTCTGAACGTCAAGCAGTTACCGGGATGCTGCAGGTTGTAAATCTGAGCCCAGATGCCGGGAACGTGATTTTTTCTCAGTGCCTTTTAAGTGTTTTGCGCGCTGCATATCTAGATATTTGCGTAACCCCACGTTGCATTGTGTTCATAGTTGGGAAGACTGGGTTAAAAAAGACAACTTATGCCGCATTCCAAACACAGCTGTACAACCGCGACAAGGGGATTGAGCATCCGATGAGATTGAATGCAAGTTGTGCAGCGGCTGAAACAATTCTATATGAAAAGAGCGATTGTGCTGTCGTTTTGGATGACTTATTTCCGGCCAATTCGAGCGAAACGAAGCGAAATCAGGAGAAGACACTAATCGAACTTACGCGAATTGTTGGTGACAGTAGTGGGCGCGCACGCATGAGCGGTAATCAAGTTGTAGCGAGACAACCTCGATGCGGTGTCATAGTTACAGGGGAATATCTCATTGGGACAGGTTCGGATGCCGCCCGCTTATTGCCTGTTAAATTTTCAACCCCTATTGACCCTGTAAAATTACACCAGTGCCAGAAAGAACCGCTTCTTCTCTCTACCTTTTATCACTATTTCATCACTTGGTTTATCTCACACTACCATGAGATTCGGGACTTACTGGCAAAGTGGCTGACTGAATACCGTAAGGTGAATTTTGGGATACATGCTCGTCTCCAGGAGACGTTTTTCTGCCTAAGCACTGCATATAAGTTATTTCTCACCTATTGTACAGAAAAAAAATTCATTTCACCCGAGCAGGCTCATCTTCAGAACAGCTCTTTTCAAGATTTGCTCACGGCTTTAGTAAAGGCACAGAATGAACGAGCAACCCTGAGTGAGGACAGTAAACAAGACAAGGTAGACTACTTAGAACTTATTCGTACACTCTTTAAAAGTGACAGCTTTCGTTTAGCAGATAGTGTGGGGCAGTTGAAAGAGAAACACGATGGATTGATTTATAATGATAGGCTGTGTCTGCGTAGTGCCAAGCTTATGAAAAAAATCCATCAATTTGTTTCTACCGCCAGTCTTGATGATGTCGTCAGCGCGCTGATAGCTAAAGAAGCATTAATGCGAGGCAAGGAAAAACGCTCCATCCAAATAAGCGGTTGTAATGGCAAACGATTTTTTGCTATACCACTCAAAAAATTGCGATGAGAATTTTTACGAAACGTAAAAATCTTTCTCGGACGAGTTGATAATGAATTTTTAAAGAGAACGAAAAATGTTTATTTAGCTTTACATTCCAATTCCTAGTAACCTTAAAGATCGAAGATTTTTACCCACTCGTTAAAAACAAAAAGGACACACAGAATTTAAGTAACGCAGCATATTATATAGCATATTGTATTGGAGGTGTCCATATGGCTCAAGAAGTACAAGTGATCGTGAAAAATATCTTTAAGAATGCTGATATGGATACATCCAAAAAAGATTTTACCCAGAAATGGATTGAACTTATCAATCAAATGGAGAAAAACAAGAACATACTCCCCCCACCCCTGACCAGATAATTTACAAGCCCATCCTATTCATATATAATCAATATTGGTAGGTGGCTTGTTTTGTCGAATCTGAAAAGAGGAGATAAAAAGCCATGAAAGTAGCGATATATTGTCGTCTATCCGAGGAGGATAGAAACAAGCAGTCAGAAAATGATGACAGCGAGAGCATTCAAAATCAAAAGTCATTGCTTATTCAATATGCAATTGACAGACAGTGGGACATCTATAACATTTATAGTGATGATGATTATACCGGGGCTGACCGAAATCGCCCCGAATTCAATCAGCTGATAGATGATGCAAGAAACCACAAATTTGATATTGTCCTATGCAAAACCCAGTCACGCTTTACGAGGGAAATGGAGTTAGTAGAAAAATACATACATGGTCTGTTCCCTATTTGGAATATTCGGTTCGTAAGCGTGGTTGACAATGCAGATACCGATGTAAAGGGTAATAAAAAAGCTCGTCAAATAAATGGGCTTATCAATGAATGGTATCTTGAGGACATGTCGGAAAACATCAAAAGCGTATTGACTAACAGAAGGAAGAACGGGTTTCACATTGGAGCATTTGCTCTATACGGTTATATGAAAGACCCTGATAAAAAAGGACATTTGATTGTTGATGAAGAAGCCGCCACAGTTGTAAGGGAGGTATTTACACTTTTTTCGCAAGGTTATGGAAAAACTTCAATCGCCCAAATTTTAAATGACAGAGGTATTCCTAATCCAACCGAGTACAAACGTCAAAAAGGCTTGCGATATCTGCAGCCCAAAACAAATAATAGTACGCTATGGAAATACTTTGCAGTTTCCGACATGCTCATCAATGAAATTTATATTGGAAACATGGTACAAGGTAAATATGGCAGTGTTTCTTATAAAACTAAAGAAAACAAGCCTATTGGGAAGCAAAATTGGATTAGAGCGGAAAATACCCATGAGCCTATCATTGACATGGAATTATGGAACAGGGTGCAAGAGCTGATAAAACAAAAAGCCAAGCCGTTTTCAATTGGCTCAATCGGGATTTTTGCAAGAAAGACCAGGTGCATGTATTGCGGTTATATTATGCGGTCGTCAAAAAATCATGGTAGACATTATTTACAATGCACGACCAAACATGTAGCAAAAGGTGCTTGTCAGGGTTCTTTTCTATCAGTGGAAGCATTAGAACGTGTTGTTATTAAAGAACTAAAAGATATGATAGATTCATACTTAGACAAAAATGATATCACCCAGCGTGTCAGCTTTCATAATAACATAGCGGAGAGCATGGACAAAATTAAAAGTGAAATTGCTTCTTTTGAGAAAAAGAAAAACGAGTATGCCAAAGGGTTTCGTGAAATCTATTTAGATAAAGTAAATGGTGTTATTTCAGAAAGTGAGTTTCTTGAGCTTTCAAGAAATTTTTCATCTGAGAAAGAACGATTTGAAAAGCTGATTACAAGTGCCAATGTACAGTTGGAAAACCTTCAAGCGAAAATGTTATCAACTGAAAATCGCAGGCAAATGATTGAGGCATACATGGATATTGATAAGCTCAATCGTGAAATTGTAGATAACCTGATAGACCATATTGTGATCGGTAAACGCGACCCGGCAACGAAGATTGTACCTGTTGAAATTCATTGGAATTTCTAAATGTTGTTCTTACACCATCGTACCAGAGCAAAAGGCCAGGGCAACCTATGAAAACCTGATTGCCCTAAGCGATGACCCTGATGTGATCGACCCGCTGCGATTCCTCAGGGCGCGTGAAATAGTCCACTTCCAGCGCTTCGGTGAAGTTTTGCGCATAGTCCAGGATAAGATGGCAGAAAAAAAGTTCTACATGCAAAAGCCCGCAGGGATGAATGCAGAACCAAGCTCAGGCGTAAACCCTGCCTCATTTGAAATGCCGCAGCAAAAAGGCGGAGGCGTGAGTCCTGCTTCTGAATCCAAAAAGCATGGCATGTAAGGCTGGCTAATTTCCTGACCTAAGAAAATCTCGGTTGCTGAATGTAACCGGGATTTAACTCTGCCTTTTTGTTGATTGGATATTTTTTATTATTCTTTGCTCCTGTTTGATTAATAAGGTATAATTATATTTAATTTCACTATTGAAAAATTTAACTAAAGGAATTGACAACATGGGCTTTCTTAAAATATTCGAGCTGACTGAGGTACAGTGGATTTTATTAATATTAGCTGCATTTATGGTGGGCTTCTCGAAAACCGGCGTAAGCGGCATGATCATGCTTGTGATACCTATACTGGCAAGTTTGTTCGGAGGAAGAGAGTCAACCGGAATACTGCTGCCTTTACTCATTGCAGGAGATATATTCGCAGTATTGTATTACCACAGACATGCGGAATGGCACAATATCAGAAGACTTGTACCCTGGGCCTTTGTGGGACTAATCGCAGGAATCGTTGTCGGGAGCTTCATTAACGATATACAATTCAAGGCTTTGATCGGAGCCATTGTCATCCTCTGCCTTGGAATACTTCTATATACCGAAAAGAAGGGCAAAAACATGACAGTCCCGGAAAAACCGTGGCTGTTTGCACTGACCGGCATAGCAGCAGGTTTTGCAAGCATGATAGGAAATGCAGCCGGACCAATATTCAGTGTTTATCTTCTTGCCAGAGGCTTTAAAAAATATGATTTTATGGGAACTACTGCATGGTTCTTCCTGATCATCAACCTTTCAAAGATACCTCTGCAGGTTTTCGTCTGGCACAATGTCACTGCAAAGTCCTTCCTTATGGCGGCACTGATGCTGCCAGCCATAGCACTGGGTGCCTTCATTGGATCATTTGTCATAAAGAAAATAAATGAAAAATACTTCCGTTACATTATTATCGTTTTAACGGCAATTGCGGCTTTCAGACTTTTTATCTGAGTTGGAGCTTAACCTGCGCCAGACAACTTTTTCATCTCATCCGGCAAAGATAGTTCTCATTCGAATATCTCTCCCATATCAGCCGTAAGTCCTTTGAACAGGAAGGATTCTGCCGGATCTTCCTTTGTATATGTCTTCATATTGGTTATTTCATTGTCGCAGAATTCGTATACAGTAACCTCTCTGTTTACACAATTGACGATCCAATACTCCTTTATCCCCGTCTGCATGTATAAATCCAGCTTTTTAATAAGATCCATTCTTATCGAGGAATCTGAAAGAATCTCAATGACTAGGGAAGGTATCCCCGTGTACCTGTCCTTCACACTTTTGTTTTCTGGGTCACAGACGACTAATAAATCAGGTTGTACAACATTCATATTGTTCTCACCTTTTTTGAGTGTTACATCAAACGGTGATAGATATGGCATACACTTTTTCCCCTTAAACCAAAGACGAAATATGACGTGTAGATTTCCCAATACTCTCTGGTGAGTTATTCTCGGTGAAGCAAGCAAATATGCCTCTCCGTCGATATACTCATAGCGCTCGTCAGTATTTTCATACATCTCCATGAATTCCTCATAGCTCATTTTCCTGCCGCCATAACTGTACTGTTCTGCCATTTCGCATACCGTTCCACCTTCTTCCCAGTTTTCATGCCTGGTTATCCTGGCCACCGGCGTACCATTCCTGATGACGATGATATCTTCCTGGTCAAGCAGTTTCAGATATTTTCCAAAGCTGTTCTTGATTTCTGTAGATTTGACGATCATTTAAACGCCTCCTTAGCTAATATTTCAGCTATTATATTGTATAACAAAGAAGTCAATTAGTCAAAGTTTCGGGAAATAGCATGGTGGTAAGAACCGGATAAAGGTGAAACGAATAGAAACAAAGCCGTTGACTTAAGAACAGATGTTCGGATATAATACAAATATGTCAATTATCTTATATTGAGGTGCATTGATGGACGCCATCCGGATCACAAAAGAAAAAGACATCAAGCCCACACAAACAATGCAGCGTGAGTTAGTCAATTGTTTCAGGCGTTTTGCCGCTTATCTCGGTGCAAAAAGCATATTGCCCGGAGACAGCATGCAAAGCAATGTCGTAAAATGGCTAAGCAATATATAGCCTATTGTGGTATCCCCCTCCGCTAACTCATCGTCATAAACCTTCGAAGAATTCTTTCTATATATTACTGCAAAAATTTTTTCTATTTTAACTGCATTTTAATCCAACATATCGCCCGTCAAATAAAATCCGATACCACATATTGCGTTCGCCGTCGGATTTGGGCTTTCATGCCAATTTTTTGGCTAAACAAACCACTTTACATGCCTTGCTGTTTGGGATTATAATTGAATTACGAACACATGTTCGATTTTACTCAAAAGGCCTGTATAATGTTACTACAGTTCAGGTCGAAGATCAGGAAAACAACTATGAGCAGAGTGATATTGCACAGCGATTTGAATAACTTCTATGCAAGCGTGGAGTGTCTTTACAATCCGGAGATACGGGACAGCCCTGTCGCTGTATGCGGCTCACAATCGACCAGGCATGGCATCGTGCTGGCCAAGAACCGCATTGCAAAGGAATTCGGCGTCAAGGCCGGTGATGCCGTTTGGGAAGCCAGGTCCAAGTGCCCCGGACTCATTGTAGTCAGGCCCAATTATATGCAGTACCTGCGATTTTCAATGCTTGTAAGGAAGATTTACGAGAATTACACCAATTTGATAGAGGCCTTCGGAATAGATGAAAACTGGCTGGACGTTACGGAAAGCATTGAGCTTTTCGGCTCCGGTGAAAAAATAGCGGACGAACTGCGTAAAAGAATTCAATATGAACTGGGCGTCACAGCTTCAGTTGGCGTCAGCTTTAATAAAGTCTTTGCAAAGCTTGGCTCTGACATGAAAAAGCCGGATGCCACCACGGTAATAACGGAGGAGAACTACAGGCAAAAGGTTTGGAGCCTGCCTGCGGCCGATATGATATATGTAGGGCCCTCCACGCGCAGAAAGCTGACGGATATAGGGATATGCACAATAGGCGATCTTGCCTGCGCACCCCCAAAGTTCCTTGAAAAGCATTTTGGACAGTGGGGCCGGACACTTTGGATCTTTGCGAACGGATATGACGAGTCCCCTGTGATAAAGCTTGATTTTCAACCGGGCGTTAAGGGCGTCGGCAATTCGTTGACTACACCTCATGACCTTTGCACCAATAACGACGTGAAGATTCTCACATACGTGCTGGCCGACAGTGTCGCTGAAAGGCTGAGGAGGCACCACCTCAAAGGCAGGACCGTTCAGGTGTATATCAGATCGTGCGATCTTTCTTTTGTAGAACGGCAGGGTCAGTTTTCTCACTATACCTGTACGTCCTCGGAAATCGCGGAAAAGTCCATGGAAATATTTCTGAATTCATGGGACTGGTCCAAAACGATAAGAACTCTTGGCGTAAGGGTCACCGGCGTAGTAACGGCGGACAGCTGCGGACAGTTATCCTTTTTTGATGACGAAAAGCGGATCCGTCGGGAGCAACTGGAAAACAGCATAGATAACATCAGGACACGGTTCGGACACTATTCGGTGCAGCGCGCAATGCTTTTGAGAAGTAATGGGCTTAATGCAAACCCGGTAGAGGAGAATGTAATACACCCGGTATCGTTCTTCAGATAAGGTTTGCACGGTATGGACAAAAATCATTGGGATAAAACTTTGAGGTGAAGCGTATGGGAAAGATTTTTGTCGAAGTAATTGCAAAATTCACAAAGGATGGCGGCAAGGTCCCGCTCTCTGTGACATGGGAGGACGGAAGGCAATTTGATATAGACAAGGTGACCGATGTAAGGCGGGCAGCGTCGCTCAAGGCAGGTGGACAGGGTATGAGATACAAATGCAGGATCAATGGAAAAGAGACCTATATCTGGCTGGAGGAGGACAAGTGGTTTGTTGAAGGCAAAGCTTGAAAGCTTGGCGGAAAGTGCGGGCTTAGCCGCCTGACTCAGACTGAAGCGGAAAATTCCGCTGCGTCCTTTATATGTGTTACATCATAATTTGACAGTTGAAGTTTATTCGCCGGCTTTGGTGTACTGAACAGGAATCCCTGCACAATGTCACATTTCTCCTGTACCAGGAATTCCAGTTGACTTCGCTCTTCCACTCCTTCCGCCGTCACAGTGAGATTCATATTGTGAGCAAGCACTATAAGCGCCTTAGCAATCATGGCCTGGTTTGAATTCATAGTAATGTCATGTACAAAAGCTTTATCAATTTTAAGGTTGTTTATGGGCAGCAGCATGAGATAATTCAGCGAAGAATATCCGGTGCCAAAATCATCGAGAGCAATTCCGATGCCCATTTCCTTAAGTTCCTTCAAAACCGATATTGTATAGTCCAGGTCCTTCATGGCAATGCTCTCGGTAATTTCAAGTTCAAGCCATTCCGGCTTTATTCCGGTTTTATTTATTACTTTTTTAATCAATTCCACAAGGTTTCTCTCCTGGAACTGCCTGGCTGACAGGTTTACTGACATTTTCAGTTCGTTGTTACCCTCCTGATGCCATCTGTGAAGCTGTTTGCAGGCTGTCCTCAACACCCATTCACCTATTGAGTTGATCAGTCCTGTTTCCTCTGCAATATGGATAAATTCACCCGGCAAGATCCATCCCATTGTAGAATCCGACCACCTGATCAGAGCCTCTACGCTCACAACCCTGCCTGTTGCCAGTTCTATCTGAGGCTGGTAGTAAAGCTTGAATTCATCCCCTGCGGCCGCCTTTCTAAGGTAGTGCTCCAGCTTCATCCGTTCCATCATGCGCAGATTAAGTTCAAGCGTATACACCTGAAATGCATTTTTGCCCATTTCCTTTGCCTTGTACATTGCGGCATCCGCATTCTTCATCAGTATTTGGAAGTCGGAGCTGTCATTGGGGTATATGGATATCCCAATGCTTGCTGTCACATAGAATTCATGCTCGTTCAACAACCACGGCTGCTTGAAAATGTCCAGCATTCTTCCTGCCAGGTGGTACACCTCGCTCATATCTCTTACGTTGGACTGGAGCATGATAAATTCGTCTCCGCCAAGACGTGCAATGGTATCTCCCTTTCGGAGCCTCGCTTTAAGCTCCTCACTGACTCTGAGCAACAGCTGGTCCCCGAAGGAATGACCGATTGTATCATTTATCGCCTTAAAATTATCAAGATCAAGGAAATATACTGCAACCATTCTTTGCCTTCGTTGCGCATTTGCAGCCGCTATCGTGAATCTATCCAATAGCAGCGTTCTATTTGGAAGACCTGTCATTGAGTCGTAATAGGCCAGATTATGTATTTTTTCCTCTGAAAGTTTCTGATCAGTTATATCCGTATTTAAGCCTGCCACTCTGAAGGGTATTCCGCTTTCGTCCCATATGGCCATCCCCCTGGTGCGGATCCATTTGATCCTGTCATCGCCTGTTTTTATCCTGTACTCTATTTGGAAATGCTTTTTCTGCGGTTCAGTAATGTATCGGGTAAAACTTCTATTGAATTTTTCTATGTCTTCCCTTGCAATAACGCCAAACCAATCTTCTATAAAAATGTTTTCACCTGTATTTTCAAAGCCCATAATCGATCTGCATCGCATGGACATAAAGAGCTTTCCGTCCTTGCCGTCCCAATCCCATATGCCGTCATTTACACCTTCGACCGCAAGCCTGTAACGCTCTTCACTGCGTTTGAGCTCATTATCCCTTTCATTGAGGTCATTGTACTGCAGCCTCATCTTCTCTTCAGCTTCGAGCAGCTGTTTGTGTGTCTCTTCAAGCTTCTGATAACTTTCAGTAAGCTTGTTTTCAGTGTTTTTGTGCTTTGAAATAATGCTTTCAGAATAGCTGCGCTCACAAAGGATTATTTTTTTAAGGCGCGAAACATTCAACCGATGTAATACAAATAACGTCAGCACTAACAAGGCTAATACAATAAACAAAACGATCATGGTATCAGTCAGAGGATATTTATACAATGCCGCTGCCAATAAACCCGATCTCATTTTTCCCCCTCAAAAATAACAAACGACTATAAATACACTTTTTCACAAGTGTATTTGACTTATAATGATTATATCTTCTATATAGAATAAATTACAAGAAATATCTCGTTTTTTAGCAATATTAGTCTAATCCGGGAGCTGTTTTTTGTATTCTTCGTTTGAAATCCTGTCCATATCGTCAACAATTCCCTGTCTGTCGATCCCGTTCGTGTAAAATTCCTCATAATCATGATACCCGCCAAGGTCTTGCGGAGTATCTGAAGAGCCATATTTCATCAAATCGTTAAGCTGATCCTCACCTTCAAATTCATCATCCTCCTGTTTATTAAGATACTTGCGTCCGAACGGCGCATCAAGTACCAGTTCTTCATTAGCCCTCCCTTTAAACTGCCTGAGCGGTGCATTTTCCAGCGTTTCCTCACATTCCAGGCAATGCTTTGCATATGGCATTGCTTCAAGACGTTCGACCGGAATCTCCTTGCCGCAATGACCGCAGATACCGTAAGTCCCCTTATCGATCATTTCAAGAGCATCACGTATATCCTGAAGGATATTTTCCTCATGGACGATCAGTGCTTTGTTTAGTTCCGTCAAATAAAGCTCTGTTCCCAATTCAGCCGGATGATTGTCGTAATTCGACAGTTCACCGGGAGAATACATATTCTGCTTACCCTCGCCATTTTCCTTCATTGTCCCCAACGTGTTATTTAATTCTCCAAGTCGTTTTACAAGCAATTCCCTATAATGTTCCATTTCTCTTTTATGCACCTGTTTTTCCTCCTGCGCCATCCAGATTTTTTTGTACGATATCCACTAATTCACTGATGAATTCCCCTATCACCGGTAAGTTCCACCTTACTATCAGGTTTAGAACATATATTGTCAGTGCAGTCAGCATTGTGAAGCCAATGGCAACACCAAAGCCCCTTGCCAGTCCCCCGATGAAATTTGCAAACAGCATTTTCCTTGGATGTTCCAAATAATAGACATAATCCACCAGCTTGAACTTTTCCATATTCAATGCTATTTGATCCAATTTCTTATTTATTATTCTGAACCTGCCACTTTTCCTGAACAGCTCAACTCCACCTTTTCAAACCTCAATCTCAGGCGTAAGGCGTACCTGTCTTTGTTTTCATCGATAGATGCCTTAAATTGAAAATATCCTTTTGCAGTGTTCCGCCGATATCTTCAAGCCTGAACTTTACAAGATCGATCAAGGGACAGTTCTCATATTTATGCAACTCTATTTCGTTCAACAGGTCCCCCGTTATTTTATAAAGTGCTTCCAGATCACTTTGTATTTCTGCTTCCAGTATTACAGCCATATTCTCCTCCGGATTTTTTATATAACTACGTTGCAAAAAAATTTTGTACAAAGATTGTATATAGATATAGATTATCAATTTGAGCAATATTTTATCCATGGCTTCACAAATGGTTATTATGGTCATTATGGTCATTAAAAAAAGACCTGGATACGCAGTCATTCTGCAATCCAGGCCATACATGCAAATTCTTTATATTACCAGTTCAGACACTACTTCTTTGATCAGTTCATCATTTTCAACAGTACATTGGATCACGTCACCGATTCCTTTCGGAAGAACGAAGTTCAACTTTCCATCCGTAATCTTTTTATCGTAAAACATCTGTTCATAGATTGCTTTGGCGCTCATTCCCTGTACTTTTACTGGAAGCCCTATCTTTCTCAGCGTATTTTCGACCTGGCCGGTCGTTTTGGCATCCACCATTCCCATTTTCATCGCAAGCCTGTATGCACCTGCAATGCCTACCGACACACATTCCCCATGTAACAGCGCAAAGCCTGAAACACTTTCGACAGCGTGCCCAATTGTATGCCCGAAGTTGAGGATCGCACGCAGGCCACCTTCACGTTCATCCAGTTCCACTACCTTTCCCTTGATGGAACAGTTCATCTTTGAGATATATTGAAGTACATTTTCATCGAAGGTCACTATTTTATTAATATTGTAATCAATATAGTCATAGAAATCGCTATCCAGTATCAATCCGTGCTTTATAACCTCAGCCAGACCGGATTTCAACTCCCGGTCCGGTAACGTCCGGAGTGTATTGACATTGATGAACACAAAACGCGGCTGATAAAAAGCGCCGATCAGGTTTTTGCCGCCCTCGAAATCCACCCCGGTTTTGCCGCCTATACTGCTGTCCGCCTGTGCGAGCAGGCTGGTCGGTATCTGCACAAAATTGATGCCGCGCAGGAAAGTTGCGGCGGCAAAGCCTGTGATATCACCCACCACGCCCCCGCCCAAAGCCACCAGCGTCGATTGACGGTCCAGCTTCAGCGATACAAGGCTGCTGTAGAGGTCTTTTACGGTATCAAGGTTTTTACTCTTTTCCCCAGCCGGAATAACGTGTCTGGATACCTCGGCACCAGTTTCCGAAAGCGCCTCGATGCATGCGTCGCCGTAATACTTCTCTACATTACTGTCAGTAACCACGACCATTTTACCGAATAATTTGGCACTCGCGCAGGCCTTGCCCAAACCGGTGAAATCTGTTGTCACGTATATGGGGTAGCCTCTTTCTCCAAGATTAACATTCATTTTGATCATATTGCAGCATCTCCTCATATGGTTAACGACAGGGCTGACGATGCCGCCCTGTCGCATTAAGACCAGGAAAATTTCAAGGGCATCAAGCCCTTCCTGATGCGATTTCGGGTTGCGAAATCATATGTTTGACCGGGTTAGTTCTACAAATGGCCCCTATCAAACCTTCACAACCGTAAAGGTAACTTTCTCTCCATTTATATTCCATTCCTTGCTGTAACCGTCGCTCAATGCCGGCAGCAGTTCCTCCGCAAGTACATCGTGGCATATCAGCGCATGATTGCGTTCAAATATTGAGCTGATCTTTTCATTCCCGCCATAGTATACCCAGATGTGGTCCTGAACCTCGAAGCCTGCTTCCTTTCGCATGGTCTGCAGCTTGCTGATGATCTCACGGACAAAACCTTCCTCAACCAATTCCGATGTCAGGTTAGTGTCGAGTACAACTGTGATGTCCCTGTCGCTCTCTGAAACAAAGCCTTCCTTCTGTGCGGTCTCAGCCAGCACATCCGAAAGCTCCAGTACCACTGCAGTGCCTTCCAGTTCAAAAGCGGCCTTTTCACCTTTATTGAAACGTCCCATAAGCTCGTTGCCATCCACTTTCGACAGGTATTCGCCGATCTTCGGCACGAGCTTGCCATACCTGGGTCCGAGTGTGCGAAGCTGCGGCTTGAACTTGTAGGTTGTGAAATGAGTCGCATCGTCGGTAAAAAGGATCTGCTTGATGTTCAACTCCTCTGCTATGAGTTCCTGATACATCTGCGGCAGCTCTCCGTCCGCCTTGATGTACATTCTGGCGATGGGCTGACGGTTCTTGATATTGGCGGTGTTCCTGCATGCGCGTCCGAGGACGACCAGTTTCAGAACTCTATCCATATTGCTTTCAAGCGATGAATCAATGTACTTTTCCAGCACTACGGGGAAGTCGCACAGATGAACACTTTCAGGTGCATTCTCATCGATGCTTCTCACCAGGTTGCCATAGATCTCTTCACTGATGAACGGCACAAACGGGGCAGAAACCTTTGAAAGCTCCACAAGCACGGTATAAAGCGTCATATAGGCATTAATCTTATCCTGGCACATATCCTTCTGCCAGAAACGCTCCCTGCCCCTTCTGACATACCAGTTGCTAAGGTCGTCTACAAACTCCTGGATATCTCTTGCAGACTCCGTGATCCTATAACTTTCAAGATTCTTGTCGATCCTGCCGATCAGTGTATAAAGCCTTGACAGCACCCATTTGTCCATGACCGCCAGCTTATCCTGCTCGAGCTTATATTGGAGCGGGTTGAATTCGTCGATATTGGCGTATAAAACATAGAAGGCATAGGTATTCCAAAGCGTACCCATGAACTTTCTCTGGCTTTCGCTTACCGCTTCCTCATAGAATCTGCTGGGCAACCATGGGGCGCTGCCGGTATAGAAATACCAGCGTACTGCATCAGAGCCCTGTTTATCCAGAATGGTAAAGGGATCAATGACGTTGCCCTTATGCTTGCTCATTTTTTGCCCGTCCTTGTCGTTGACATGGCCGAGCACAATTACATTTTTAAATGCAGGTTCGTCAAAGAGCAGTGCCGATATGGCAATCAGTGTATAGAACCAGCCTCTTGTCTGGTCAATGGCTTCGCTGATGAAGTCTGCAGGGTAGTTTTCCTCAAATTTTTCCCTGTTTTCAAAGGGGTAGTGCCATTGTGCAAATGGCATCGCTCCGGAATCAAACCAACAGTCGATAACCTCCGATACTCTTTTCATATCGCCCGAACACTTCGGGCACTTTAGCAAAACAGCATCAATGAAGGGCTTGTGGAGCTCTATATCCTCCGGCACATTCTCGCCCATTTCTTTCAGTTCGGCTATGCTGCCCACCAGGTGGCGATGACCGCAGCTGCATTCCCATATCGGCAGCGGCGTTCCCCAGTATCTGGATCGGCTGAGGCCCCAGTCCACTACATTTTCAAGGAAGTTACCCATACGGCCTTCCCTTATATTATCCGGCAGCCAGTTGATGCTGTTGCAGTACTTGATCAGTTTATCCTTGATTGCTGTCATTTGAATGAACCAGGTATCACGAGCATAATAAATCAGCGGCGTATCGCATCTCCAGCAGAACGGGTACGAATGCTCGTAATCCATAATTTTGTAGACCAACCCTTTTGAGGTCAGTTCTTTTATGATAGCGGGATCCGCATCCTTAACAAACATGCCCTTCCACGGTATAACTTCCTCTATAAATTCACCCTGCTCATTGACCATCTGTACAAATGGAAGGTCATTTGCCCTTCCGACCTTGGCATCGTCCTCTCCAAAGGCAGGCGCCGTATGAACTATTCCCGTACCATCCGTAAGTGTAACAAAATTGTCGCAGACGACGTAATATGCTTTCTTATCCGGCTTTGCGAAATCAAATAAGGGCTCATACTCCATTCCGTACAGTTCGCTTCCCTTGCAGCTTGAAACGGTACTGAACTCTTCTTTTAAAACAGATGCTGCAAGTGCCTGAGCGAGAATATAGGTCTCATTTCCACATTTCGCCCTGATGTAGTTCTCGTTCGGATTAACCGTCAAGGCAACATTGGACGGCAGTGTCCATGGCGTAGTGGTCCAGGCCATCAGAAATACGCCCGGTTCGCCTTTTACCTTGAACTTCGCGAATACGGAGGCTTCCTTGACATCCTTATATCCCTGTGCCACTTCATGGCTCGA
>DBTX01000072.1:43636-197791 GCA_002307275.1 Hungateiclostridiaceae bacterium UBA1305 | reverse complement strand
CCTTTGTCCCATATTTGCCGCAGCGCCCACCATTCGGATTCTATATAGGTATTGTGGTAGGTAACATAAGGGTCCTCCATGTCCGCCCAAAAGCCGACACGATCGCTCATTTCCTCCCACTCACGTTTATACTTCCAGACACTTTCCTTACACTGCTGAATAAATGGTTCAACCCCATATTCCTCGATCTGCGGTTTTCCGTTTATACCAAGAAGCTTTTCCACCTCCAGCTCGACAGGCAGTCCATGTGTATCCCAGCCGGCTTTTCGAAGAACATTATAGCCCTTCATGCTCTTGTATCTCGGTATGATATCCTTCATCGTCCTGGTAAGGATATGTCCTATGTGCGGCTTGCCATTCGCTGTAGGCGGGCCGTCATAGAAGGTAAACGTTTCACAGCCTTCCCTGAACTTCAGGCTTTTTTCAAAAATCTTATGATCCTTCCAATACTTCAGTACTTCCTTTTCTCTTTCAACGAACTTCAAATCTGTAGATACTTTCTTATACATAGCTGCCTCCCTTATCAGGCATTTCGCGATAATAAATCACCAAACGCCTATATATACTTTCCCCGTACTACCAAAAAAATAGCAATAAAAAACCCCTCAATCCCAATTAAAAGGGACGAGAGGATATTATACTCACGCGGTACCACCCAGATTACCGTTCATGAATTTCCCGAACGGTCACTTGATTTCACATGTAACGGTGTGTCCCGGCTATTCGTACTTGCCATCGAATATGGTAAAAATTAACCCGACGGTCTTCAGAAAGCAGCTCCCGGAGGATTTTCAAGGGCTCACCCTGCAGATTTGCACCAACCATCTGCTCTCTTGAAAGGTACCACTCTTTACTCGTTCCGATCATCGCTTAAAACATTTTTTGTAATTTATTAAGAATTATACAACACTGCTGCGACACTGTCAACAGAGGCTTTCCTGATTACTTCCGCTCTTATTCCTCTTATTCCTGTTCCTCAAATATCTGTTTGAGCATTTCCAGCTGAGACATCAGCAGTATCTCACATTTCGACCTGAAAATGTGAAGCTTCTTTTTCATATCCTCATATTCAAAATTTACTTTTACAACTTCCTGATTTGCTTCGTTAATGAGTCTTTGAGCTCTGATTTCAGCTTCCTTTATTACATTTTCCGCTTTGTCATAAGCGTTCTTCTTGATATCCTCACCAGTCTGCTGAGCTACCAGCAGCGTGTTCTGCAAAGACTCCTCAATGGTCTTGTAATGCTGCAGGCCATCGTTCAGCAGCGCCAGCTTATCCTTCAATTCAACATTTTCCCGTATGTAAGCACTGTAATCTTCAATAACTTTGTCAAGAACATCATTGACTACATCCTCGCTATACCCAAGTAAAGATTTCTTGAAGGTTACGTTTTGAAGATCATTAGGTGTGTAATTCATAATTCGATCACCTCTTTAAACTAATTTACTGATGCTTATCGCCAGTCTGTCCTTTCGGGTCTTTCCGCCTACTCTATCCAGAACAGCTCTTCCCTTACCCTTTAAACTGATTGTGTCTCCCTCCCGAACAACCTTGTCGGGATTCTGCGTCATTTCCCAATTTAAATTGACCTTTCCTGCTTTTATGAACTCGGCAGCCTTGCTTCTTGATATTCCGAATGCTGGCGCACACACGCTGTCAAGCCTGAGTGCAGCTACGGTCGTCTTGATTTCAGCAGCTTTTTTATCAGATACTGACAACTCCATTATATCTAGTATTGCCAGATGAACGCCAGTATTTCCCACTTTGAAAAGATTGGAGGTAATATACCCTGAAATATCGCTTAGAACGACAACACTACATCTTTCCTCATCTACAATGATATCCCCTGTAACTTCCCTTTTAATGCCAAGTGCCATCAATGCACCCAGATAATCCCTGTGTGAGAGGTTTCCTGACGTATTTGGCTTTATCTCCAATACCTTAAGAATGGTTTCGTTGTATTCATCTCTTTCATCGTCATCCGCAAAATCAGGATAAAATAGGACAATAACTCTTTCGGCTCCGGGGAATCCGCCAAAAATGCGATATTCACAAGCATCCATGGAAGAAAGCAGCCTCTCGGCAATAATTGCCTGGTGAGTGTCCAGGAAATCCGAATGCGCAGGTCTGTTTGTCTTTGCTGTGAACCCCGCCTTGTCCAGCAGTTTTGCCATAACAAGTCTATCTTCCGGCTTAGTGACCGATTTGAGCATTTCTTCCCTTGTACGCATCGTTTCTAGGTAAGCAGGCCGCGAATAATATTCTGAAGCAATCCGATCAGCAGGAATGCTATAATTGGTGAAAAATCAAACATCATATTCCTACCGAAGGAAGATCTCTGTATCAGGTTTCTTATTGGCGCCAAAATCGGTTCTGTTACCTGGTACAGTAAATCAACCAGTCTATGCTCCTTTGGAACAGGCAACCAAGATAAAAACACCCTTATCAGTATTAATATTTCAATTATCGAGAATAAAAATGCGACTATACTATATGCCATTTATTTTTCAAGCTCCTCCTGTTTTAACATCAAAACTGATATCACCTGCTGTCCAGGCGTTTTTCGTCGTTTATTTCACCCAGGGGAATGCGGTTCCTCTGTTTTTCAATTCATCCTTATAATCACCCATGATGTCAACATTGTTGGGAGCAATCAGGAAGATCCCTGAGGATACCTTCTGTATATCTCCATCCAACCCATATACAGAACCGCTGAGAAAATCCACCACTCTCTGGGCTGTCTCTTTATTAAGGCTTTCAACATTTACAATAACAGGCTTTTTGTTTTTGAGATGATCACAAATTTCACGTGCGTCATCAAAGGTTTCCGGCTGCGTGATAACGACCTTGAGCTGATTGTTTGAGTGAATATTCACCACTTTGTTCTGCTGGTTTTTTTTAGAAATGGAGTGCAGGTATTGGGGAGTCTGATATGTTGAATCCTTTGCATCTTCCTGTAATTCATCAACAACTTCCTCTTCCTCTTCCGCTGACTCCCAACCGACGAGATTTAACATCTTGTTCAACAGATTTGCCATTTGTAATTCCCTCCGTTTTTTCTTTAGTTATACAGCCTTTCAACAATTAGCGAATTTAAGCTGTATTAGTATACAATGTATGTTTTACACTTCGGCATCTTTCAATATCTTTTGCCAAATATTGCTGTACCGATTCTAACCATGCTGGATCCTTCTTCAATAGCAACTTCAAAGTCATTGGTCATGCCCATTGAAAGGTAATCCATATCTATATTATCAATATTTTCCTTACTTATGTCAATAAGTAATTTTCTAAGGCTTGCGAACACCCATCGCACATCCTCGGGATTTTCAGCCAGAGGGGCTATCGTCATCAAACCTTTCACTTTTATATTTCCCATATTTGCTATATTTTTGATAAATCCCAGTGCTTCTTCAGGTTTGATTCCAAATTTCGTATCCTCAGCAGCGATATTAACCTGAACCAGTACTTTGATTTGTTTTGCGGCTTTCTCCGCTCTTTTCTGGATTTCAGCCGCAAGTTCCATGCTGTCCAGAGAATGTATCATAGTTACCTTATCAATGATATACTTGACCTTGTTCGTCTGTAGATGACCAATAAGGTGCCAGTTGCACTTCATATCAATTATATCGGCTTTGTCGCATAATTCCTGAACCCTGTTTTCTCCAAGATCTGTAACTCCGCATTCAAGCGCCTTTTTAACAATTTTTGCATCAATAGTTTTACTGACCGCGATCAGTTTGACATCCTCACGGTTCCTTCCTGCCTTGAGGACTGCTGCAGTTATTCTTTCATTTATCTTTTCGAAATTGTAACGAATGTAATCAAATTCATCATTCATTTTTGTACAATATCTCCTTCCTTGACCTTGTCCGGATTTAGAATATAAGCATCATAAAGATTGACTGTCTTTTTTAATTCGCCCTCTGGAGTTCTTATGATTGCGAATTCATTGTCTCTGCATATGAGATCAACTTTTCTCAAAGCAACTATATTCGCCTTGATAAGCATTATTTCCGCTTTTGTGCCATCCTTGGAAATATTTCTGAGATATTTTAGCGGAACCTTAAGACCTTCTTCCGTCCTGGTGATGATATCCACATCAACCTCTCTTGCAGAAGATAATACATCAGCTCCTCTGTTTGCACTTATGGAAACAATACATCTTCCGTTATCCGGCTTGCTTATATATTTTATCGTTCCGGCAGTTTCAAGATCCCTGTCATTTATCCTCAGACTGACCTTGTCATTTACCTCCCAATGCACCGTATCCTCTGTTTTAACAGCCACGGTTATAAAGATATCCGTTCCTTTAATGATTTTTGCTAGAGGTTTCCCGGCATGGGCCATACCATCGCTTTCCTGCTGCTTTCGATATGTGGCCAGAAAATCATCAAATTGTGCCGGTGTAAGCGTTTTCAGGATGTCAGGCTTCAATACCTTTTCCAACCCATCTATTACATAGGATACGATACCTGCTTCATTTGATATGATCTTCACCGTATTCATATCAATTTTGTTTTGTATCGTTTTTTTTTGCGCATTAAGTGAAATGATATAAGAATCTGTGGAGTTTTCACCAACGATCTCCGCTTTCTTTTCGACGATTGATTCTATTTCATTTCTGGATTGTCCCATATCTTCAAAGCTCCGGTTATTACAAGCCGTTATGAGGTTTTGCACCTTTAGTCCGATTTCCTCATCAAGCTTAACGAGGTCCTCCGAAAAGAAATCAACCTTTTCAGCTTTTTCCATCCGCGCTTTAACTATTTTTGCATTTACAGTTTCCATTTCTTCCAGCAACGCATCCGATTGGTTGTTAAGAACTGTAGCAATACAGGTAAAAGCCGGTGTTTTTTCGCCTTCTCCTATATCAGCTATATACCTTCCGTCCTGCGCAGGAGCCTTCACGAGCTCCTCATCCCTTATAATCAGTGCATTTGCATGAATTACATCCTCAATGATACCGGTACGTATGATATCACTTGAAATAGAACTGCCTGAAAGCCAGTTCAGTAATGAAGGAATATAGAGCAGCATAAAAAGAAGAACCAGCAAACTCCCAAAGGTCAGCCTTTTGATGGAAGACTTTCCTGAGGAGGCAGGCGGATTTAAGCTCTCATCTGTATTCTCTTCCTTTTTTATTTTGTCTTCGGCATCTTTTTCTCTCATTTTATCAGAACCTTATCAGTTGTCTTTCCTTCATATATTTCAAAGCAATCATTACGCCAAGCTTGACATGTTCATATACCAGACCACCCTGCATGTATGCGGTATATGGTGGTTTCAACGGGGCATCCGCGCTGAGTTCTATGGAAGAACCCTGAATGAACGCTCCTGCAGCCATGATCACAGGGCTGTCATACCCGGGCATTTTCCATGGCTCAGGCGTTACAAATGCATCAACGGGCGAACCCTTCTGAATCCCCTGGCAGAATGCGATCATGCTCTCCGGGTTATTGAACTTGATCGCCTGAATGATATCACTTCTCAGTTGATCTGGCTGCGGTGAGGTCTCAAAGCCCAGCCTGTGCATGACTGCGGAGCAAAATACTGCTCCTTTCAGACTTTCAGCCACAACATGTGGTGCCAGAAACAATCCCTGGAACATGAGCCGGCTGTTGCCGAGCGTTGCTCCCACCTTTTTGCCCAGACCCGGAGTGGTCAATCTGTACGCTGCATTTTTTACATACTTTGCCTTGCCCGCAATATATCCGCCTGATGGGACAAGTCCGCCGCCGGGATTCTTGATCAGAGAGCCGGCGACAAGATCTGCGCCTGCCTCAACGGGTTCCTCCGTTTCTACGAATTCACCGTAGCAGTTATCTACCAGCACAATAATATCTTTTCTTATTTCTTTGATTACATCAATTAACCTTTTTATTTCCCTTACTTTTATGGATGGTCTCCAGGAATAACCGCGGGATCGCTGTATCAGCACCATCGCTGTTTTTTCGCCAATGGCCTTCTGAACTCCCTTCAGATCAATACTGCCATCATTTTGAAGCTCTACCTGCCTGTAGTCTACACCGAATTCCTTCAGTGAACCTGCACCTTCACCCCTGATGCCTATAACCTCTTCGAGTGTGTCATAAGGCTTCCCCGTTGCAGACAGCAATTCGTCACCCGGTCTCAAATTGCCGAACATGGCTACAGCAAGCGCGTGGGTTCCCGCAACGATCTGATGCCTGACCAGAGCATCCTCTGCCTTGAAAATACTGGCGTATACAGCATCAAGTACTTCTCTGCCCCTGTCGTCGTATCCGTAGCCGGTAGTACCTCCAAAGTGGGTGTCGCTCAAACGGTGTTCCTGCATAGCGGCAATAACCTTGTATTGGTTCAATTCCCTGACGGCTTCTATTTCCTTAAATATTTCGCTTGTCTCTCTTTCAGCTGCCTGTGCAGTTTCAATGATGGATTCTTCAATGCCGAAGCTTTGTTTCAAATAATTTTTACATGTAATATTCATAATATGTTAAAATCCTCCCTGGACATACTTTTATTCTATCCCACTATGGCATTCATTTCAATGAATAATTAGGGCTAATTATCAAACAGTACTCGTTAGTATATTGCATCCCGCCTTTTCATTGGCTAGAATGCTATATAGTAAGTAAATATTTAAACAGTATGATATAAATTTATGAAGAGGTAATCATGAGGCTAAACTTAATCATATCCGCCGGGGATAATGAAAAAACAGTCAAATACATCCTGAAAAACAAGCTTGATCTCTCTGAAAGGATGGTCAAGAAGCTGAAGTTTTCCAGCAGGATATTCCTGAATTCAGTTTCTGTGTATGTAAATGTCCTGGTTCACACTGGTGATCTTCTTGAAGCGTTTGTCGATATGGAAGAGATCAATGAGGATATTCTTCCGGAGCCGCTTGATCTGGACATTATCTATGAGGATGATATGCTGATTGCTGTGAACAAGTCTCCAAACATGGTGGTCCATCCAACCTTCAGGCATTTCTCAGGTACTGTTGCCAATGCTCTTATGTATCATCTTCTTCAAAAGAATATAAAAACACTTGTTCGACCTGTCAGCAGACTTGACAGGGACACTTCCGGCATTATCATTTTTGCATTGAATGCGTTTATTCAGGAGAGTCTTGTCCGACAGATGCATGACAATACATTTCTGAAGGAATATACAGGTATTGTTCATGGAACCTTCAATGACTCGCATGGAACAATTGACCTGCCCATTGCAAGGCTTCCGGGAAGTATCATGCTGCGCCGCGTCACTGAGGAAGGCTCTCTGTCCGTCACACACTATGAAGTGCTTGAACAATTTGAGGATACTGCCTTCCTCAAATTCAAGCTTGAAACCGGCAGAACACATCAGATTCGTGTTCATTCACAGGCTACGGGCCACCCAATTCTTGGCGATACATTATATTCACTTCCGATTTTCGAAAACTCACATGCAGGATTGATCTCACGTCAGGCTCTCCATTCAAGGAGGACCGTATTCAGACATCCTTTTACCAATAAAAATCTCGAACTTGAAGCTCCGATTCCTTCCGATATGAAAAATGCTCTGGAAATATTAAGAAAATAAGCAGGTTTGATTTACACATTTTCCATATAATGGTATGATGTTGTAGGGACTGGTCGTTGACTGTGTCAACTGCTCGCCCATGCATCCTGGCTACTATTATCGGAGGGAGTTATATGGAAATACTAAAGGAAAAATACTCGATTACTGAATTAAGTGAGATTCTTCAATTGACAGATCACGCTCTCAGGTTCTATGAAAAGGAATTCGAGCTGAACATACCCAAGGATGAACGAGGAAGGCGTTTCTACACAACCGATATGGCAAACATGATGTACAAGATCAAAGTCATGCGAAGCGATGGCCTGGAAATCAAGGCTATTAAAAAAATAATCAAGGAGGATTATCCTGTAGAAACGGTAAACGTACTACCCGACAGAAACGATGTTACACTTGCTGCCTCGGGTAACAGGGATTATGATCTCCTTCAGATGTTTTTTCAAAAATTCGAGCAGCAGCTTACTGCAGACCTTTCAACAGAAATAACTTCTGTAAGAGAATATCTGACCAGGGAGATCTGCAAGAGTAAGCTTGAATTGGGTGCGTGCGTGGAAAACAGCATGCGAAGGCTGGAAAACAAAATGGATAAGCATTATCAGGATGTGGACAGAGCTCTTGGCAAGTGGAGAGATAAAAACAAAAAGAATATCTTTAAAAAGCTACTCTTCAAAATGCATATATAAATACCACTTCTGTTATTTCATAATTACTTCCTTAATTTCATAATTGCTTCTATCGTTTCATATAAAAAAACACCTCCATATTTTTTAATTTTTTACAACTAATAAATATGAGGTGTTTTTTATCTCTTATAAACGGCCTTCTTAAGTCTTAGCTGACCTTCATCTCAAGACGGAGCTTATCCGCTACCATTGCGATGAATTCGGAATTTGTCGGTTTTCCCTTTCCAATACTTACAGTGTAGCCAAACAGTGCGTCGATCGCCTCTACCTGGCCTCTGCTCCAAGCTACCTCTATTGCATGCCGTATAGCCCTTTCAACTCTGCTTGGCGTAGTGTTGTACTCACGAGCTATGGAAGGGTAAAGCTGCTTTGTAATCGAATTGATGATATCAAGATCCTTGACAACCATCATAATAGCATCACGTAGATATTGGTAACCTTTTATGTGTGCCGGTACTCCTATTTCATGCATGATATTTGTCACTTCAACCTCCAGATTGCGCTGGACAGGCATACGATAACTGGCTTTTGATTCCATGGTATAATCGGATCTGATTATTGCGTTATGGCTTGTATCTTTGAGTTGTCTGATTCTCGAAACCAGTACATCCATATCAAATGGTTTCACGATGTAATATTCTGCTCCGAGTGTAAGCGCTCTCTGAGTAATTTTATCCTGCCCAACAGCGGACAGAATAATAAATAAAGGTCGTTTTTTCAATGGAACTGCGTTAAGCCTTTCCAATACACCGAGACCATCAAGATGAGGCATTATGATGTCCAATATTGCGATATCCGGCATTTTTGTCATAATCAGTTCGCAGGCTTCATTTCCGTCCCTGGCAATTCCAATCACTTCGATATCACTCTGGTCATTCAGATACTCACACAGAATGTCACCAAACTCCTTATTATCATCGGCAATAACGATCTGTATCTTCTTATCCAACAAACAATCTCCCCCTCCAATTAAGTTAAAATCATATCCTATTGACACCATTATATTTTTGTTCCGTTGATTTTTCAAGCAAAATTTTATTGTTATGTCACATAATACCAGCAGATTAAGTTTTCTTTTTTCTTATTATTCTCCAACTCCTTGTTTCAAGCCATTTCTACAATTTACACTTTAATATGGCAGTAAAAAATTTCTTTATAATCGCCTATATAAATTTCCTTATTATTTCATACTATTTCCTACTTATACCGTTGTCATAATTTTTAAGCATTGCTTCTATGAAAATTCCGTATCCTCTTGTCGGATCATTCACAAGTACATGTGTAACAGCTCCAATCAATTTATTGTTCTGGATGATCGGACTGCCTGACATCCCCTGAACAATGCCGCCTGTTGCATCAAGAAGACGTTTATCTGTTATTTTAATGATCATGCCCTTTGACCCGTTAAGATTCTGTCTTGAAATTTTTTGGATTTCTATGGAGTATTCTTCTATTTTCTTTCCGTCAATATTGGATAATATTGTTGCACTGCCTTCTTGTATATCAGCCCTGACTCCGACTGGATATACCCTTCCTGATATTCTTTCTGCAGCCTTTGACTCTAATTTTCCGTATATTCCGATTTCACTGTTCAGCTTTATTTCACCGAGTCTTGTGCCCTCAGTGAATATTCCTTTTAATTCACCGGGTTCGCCTGATCTTCCCATTTTTACGCCAAGGATACTTGATTCAAGTATTTCACCCGAAGCAACAGACATAAGCGTGCCGGTATCTATATCTGTGATCCCATGCCCGAGCGCTCCGAATATTCCGGTAGAGTCATCATAAAAAGTCAGTGTACCTATACCCGCAGTACTGTCTCTTACCCATAATCCAATATGGTATTTTTTATCATCCGAAGATAGGACAGGGTAAACAGTTGCCTCACCTGTATCATTCTCATTTTTGTAACCTATTCTAAGAGGCCCGCCTTTACTGCTTTCTATTTCATCCACAAGTTCCGGGATGCTATTCATAATCTTGTCGTTTATTTTTGTAATGATATACCCTGGTTTGATTCCGCTGTTCTTGACCGGTATCATTTTCTGACCGGAGCTATTTTCTACATCCGATATTCCGATAACGAGTATCCCATCGAGGTTCAACCTTACACCTATTGTGTTTCCACAAGCTGTAACCTGTTTGTTTGAAACAATGTCCACCTGCACTGTTTTTGCAGGAAGCAGGCCAAAGAATTTCAGGTTAAGTCTGACACTTCCGCCTTTATCGGAACTGAAAAGTACCGGTTTTGAAATACCTATATTGTTACCATTCGCTTCAATTTGCCGGCCATTCAATTTTAGGATGCCTTCAGTATCCGCTTTGATACTTACAGGGAAAATATTGTTTATTTTATAAAAATACTCCTCTCCTTCTATCAGAACCATTTCACCTGGTATACTTAACATTATTATGATATAAGCAGCACATATCATTGCTGAAACTGTAATGGTAAAAACAACAATAATTTTTCTTAAAGTTGTTAATTTTCTCATTGTCTAACCTCCTGCAAGTAAGTTAACCTTTTGCAAAATCATTTATTCAAACAAATAAATGAACAGGAGGTAAAAAAGGATAAAAGCAAGAAAATCCGGCGTTTTAACCGGATTTTCTTGCTTTGTCGTTATAAATCAAGTCCTTATTATCATTTTTGCACTGTTAAGCATCTCTTCAGCATATTTCAAAGAGGTTGCCGAGCTTGTTTCTCCTCCGATCAGTCTTGCTATTTCCTTGATAATTCCATTTCCTTCAAGCTTTACTACTGTTGTTTTTGTGCTGTCATCCTCCGAAATTTTTTCAATAAGAAAGTGATGATCTGCCATACAGGCGATCTGAGCCAGGTGTGTTACGCAAATGACCTGATGTCCGCGGGATAGGCAGGATAGCTTGTCCCCTACCTTTTGCGCCGTCTTTCCGCTGATTCCGATATCTATCTCATCAAATATCATTGTAGGAATTTTATCAACTTCAGCTAGAATTGTCTTTATTGCAAGCATAATTCTTGACATTTCGCCACCTGAGGCTATTTTAGCCAAAGGCTTCAAAGGTTCGCCAGCGTTCGCCGAAATCAGGAATTCTACTTTGTCGAGACCATTCTGTGCATATTTTCTGGTGCCGGAGCTGGTCGTTGACTTATCAACTATCTGCCTTGAAGCAGATAGTTGACTGGTCAACTGCTCGCCCATGCGTCCTGTGTCAGAAGACATGGGATCAAATTGTATGTCAACCTTGAATCTCGCCTTTTTCATTTCAAGATCATCCAGTTGTTCTCCAATTTTGCCCTCAAGAAGATGTGCTGCTTTTACTCTCTCGGCGTTGATCCTTGCCGCCGTTTCATAAAGCAGGCCCTCAAGCTCAGATCGTCTTGCCCTGAGCATAACAGCAGTTTCCTCACTTTTTACCATATCATCGAGTTGATTTTCACAATTGGTACAATATTGATGAATGTCCTCAATTGTGATCCCATATTTCCTTTTAAGCTTGTAAATTAAATCGAGTCTTTCTTCAATTTCTTCCAGCAGTGCGGGATTGTTCTCAACACTGTCAGAATGATCCCTGATGTCTTCCGTGATTTCCTCAAGCTGGTATAACAGCTCCTGCAAGAGTTTATGCAACTCTTCGTAGTCCTTGCCCAGTCTTAATATCGCGTTCAATTGGGAAAGAGCTTCATTAATCGAATCAATTGCCGATCTTCCGCCAAGTTCGCCTGATGATAACAGGCTGTATCCCGAGTTAAGTGAGGCTGCTATTTTCTCCGAATTTGCAAGCAGCAGCTTCTGCTTGTTCAATTCATCCTCTTCGCCTTTTTTCAGCCTGGCCTTATTTATTTCATCTATCTGGAATTTTAAAAGATCAATTTTCCTTTCACGTTCTCCGGGATCTCCGGATAAGCCTTTTAGCCTTGCCTTGATATCCCTGTATTGTTCCAACCGTTTATTGTACTCCTGCCTTAACGCACTGATGACTTCACCGCCAAAGGAATCCAGAAGATCAATATGATTTTCAACTTTTAGCAGAGACTGATTGTCATGTTGTCCATGTAAATCGATCAGCCGCTCTCCAATGACTTTAATAAGGGATAATGACACCATTTTTCCGTTGACCCGGCAGGTATTCCTTCCGGACTGTGATATCTCCCTTGAGAGGATCAAAGTATTGTCTTCTTCCGGTTCCATACCCATTTCTTCAAAAATATCCTTGAAATTTTCATTGTTGATTTCAAAAACAGCTTCTACCAGGGCTTTATCCGTACCTGTCCTGATAATATCCCTCGACACCCGCTCACCAAGAACAGCATTAATGGAATCGATAATGATAGACTTTCCCGCACCGGTTTCACCTGTCAGGATGTTCAGTCCGTCAATCAGTTCAATATTAACCTCGTCAATCAGTGCAATATTGTGGATGTCAAGCTGTAAAAGCATATATGCCCCCGACACTATTTAATCATTTTACTCAGTTTGTTTACAAGCTCTTCTGCTATTTTTTCAGCCCTGCAAACGACCATGATGGTATCGTCGCCGGCAATGGTTCCAACAATCTCCGACCATTTCAGCGTATCAACCGCGGATGCAGACGCCTGTGCCATTCCAGGCAGTGTTTTTACAACCACGATGTTATTGGCATAGTCGCAGTGGACAAAGGATTCCGTAAATATCGTAAGGAGTCTGTTCGTAATAGAACCTTCGGTGTGGGAAATAGGAGCATATTTGTAATGCTCGTCATCCACCATGATCTTGATAAGTCTCAGTTCCTTGATATCTCTGGATACTGTAGCCTGTGTAACGTCCATTCCCTGTTCCTTAAGCTTTTCCGCAAGTTCTTCCTGCGTCTCTATATGAAATTTTTCAATCAGTTCCAGTATTTTTGCATGCCTGCTGTATTTCATCTTTTTTTAAGTTCTCTCCTCTATAATATATTTTTGTTCTAAGTATGTTAAAGAAGTTCCTTGAATTCAATTTTACCAGTTTTGTTGTATACGGCGATCTTTTTACTTCAACCATGTCTCCCCCTCTTATATCATGCCCTTCCTGTCCATCAAGGGCTACGATGGCATTGTGCTTGAAATCCTCATCGATCACTGCCTTTACAACACTGTCCGCTTTGGTTACAAATGACCTGGAATACAGGATATGTGGGCATATTGGTGTAATAAGCAGTAAATTTGTATCCGGCTCAACGATAGGTCCACCTGCAGATAATGAGTAGGCTGTCGATCCTGTCGGACTTGATATGATAAGGCCATCCCCAGGGAAAGAATCTACGAATACATCATTCACATATGTTTTTACATGGACGATCCTGGATATTGCCCCTCTTGTTATCACTGCATCATTCAAAGCAATATCATATATCGGGGCTTCCTTTTTGCGGTGTATGACAGCTTCAAGCATCATTCTTTCTTCAATCGAGTAATTGTTGTTAAACAGCTGCTCAATTGCAAAATCAATATCGTTTCTGTCAACTTCCGTAAGGAATCCAAGGTTTCCAAGATTTATACCAAGTATAGGCAAGCCTTTTGAGTAAACCCTTTTTGCAGCTTTAAGAAAGGTGCCGTCTCCACCAAGGCAAACGATTATGTCGCAGCCATCAAAAATATCATCGCCGCTGAATGGTTCACCAATACCTGCACTGGCATGCAATTCCGCATCCGTTCTAACGTTACCGCCATGCTTTTTTACACTGTCAGCAAGCCGCATTGTATATTGAAAATCTGGATCTCTGTCAATATTTGTAATAATCCCGATTGTTTTCATCTATACCTCTATATATAAATTTAGCGACTCGATTGTATTGTGTACACTCCTTGTTGAGGTGTGTCCAAATTTCTTTAGCGTCAAAAGAGGACATTCCGAAACTGCAGAGAACAGAAACCAGACACAAGAGAATAAAATCCGATACTGCTTCATAGGAAGGCTCAATTCTTATTTCTGCCTTCTGGTTTCTGGTTTCTGGTTTCTGGTTTCTGGTTTCTGATCTTTCTGTGTCCCCTTTCCTATTATACCGTATAATTATTCCAAAAACAATTTTAACCTTTTTTCGTCCTATTTAAGCTCAGAATGAGACAGTCCGACAACATGTTCTATTTCAGGCAATATTTCCCGGATATCTTTGTTATCGTCATATAATGACAAATAGCAAAGATATTCGATATTGCCTTCCGGACCTTTGATTGGAGAGTAGGTCAGGCCTTTGAGATGAAAGCCGATACTTACTGCAAATGAGATCACATCCTCCACAACCTGTCTGTGCACGGCTATATCCCTTACGACGCCATGCTTTCCAACCTTTTCACGGCCTGCTTCAAACTGGGGCTTTATGAGACAGAGTATCTCGCCCCTCTCTTGATCGAGCAGTCCTTTTATTGCCGGAAGCACTTTTCTCAATGAAATGAAAGAAACATCAATTGAGGTAAAATCAGCCACCATATCTATATCTTCGGGTTTAACATACCTGATGTTTGTCCTTTCAAGATTTTTAACCCGTTCATCGTTGCGAAGAGTCCAAGCAAGCTGGCCGTAACCGACATCGATTGCTACGACCTTTACTGCGCCGTTCTTCAACATACAGTCGGTAAAGCCTCCTGTGGACGCTCCAACATCTATTGTCTGCTTTCCACTCAGACTTATTCCAAAATATTTTATTGCCTTTTCAAGCTTGAGACCCCCTCTGCTTACATACGGGTTGAGATTCTCACGCAGCTCCACCTCTGCAGCTTTATCATAGCTGCTGCCTGGCTTGTCCGCACGCTCGCCATTTACATAAACAAGGCCTGCCATGATTGAACTCTTCGCTTTTTCACGGCTTTCACACAAACCTTTTCCAACAACCAATATATCAAGTCGTTCCTTTTCCAATCCCGCTCCTCCAATAACCGTTCTGCGTCCTTACTTGTTTCTAAGCATCCTGACTATCTCATGGGAAAGTGAATCCTTGTCAAGGCCATACTTTTTATAAAGTTCCTTTCTGGAACCATGGAGTATAGGTATGTCCGGGAAGCCAAAAACAGCCGTTTTAGCCTTGAAGCTGCTTTTATTGATCAGTTCCAGAATGCTGCTTCCGAAACCACCCTTGACCGAATTATCCTCCACGGTAACAACAACGCCTGTTTTAGCTGCACTTTCCAATATTAATTTCTCATCCAAAGGTTTTATAAATCTTGCATTTATAACATCCGCACTGATACCCTTATCCTTTAGAATAATAGCTACATTTAAAGCCGTTTCAACCATATTTCCGATGGCGATGATTGAAACATCATTGCCGGAAATCAGCTTCACGCCTTTCCCGCTGCGTATTTCCGAAGCCGGAATCAACTGTTTTTGACCCGTCCCTCTCGGGTATCTGATCGCAATGGGTCCGTCAAATTTCAAAACCGCATATTCCAACAGATTTTCAAATTCCGTATAATCGCATGGCGCTGCTATTGTCATATTTGGTATATGATTTAAGAATGAAATGTCATAAAGGCCCTGATGCGTTTCACCGTCTTCACCCACAATGCCCGCCCTGTCAATGGCAAGAACCACATGCAATTTTTGAAGTGCTACATCGTGCAAGATCTGATCATAGGAACGCTGAAGAAAGGTTGAATATACGGCAAAGACTGGTTTGATACCAGCTTTGGCCAGTCCCGCAGCGAATGTCACAGCATGTTGTTCCGCTATACCGACATCAAAAAATCTTTTAGGGTACTTTTTTGAAAACTCGTCGAGACCCGTTCCAAGCGGCATTGCAGCCGTTATTGCTGCAAGTCCGGGTTCGATCTGTGCCAATTTTACCATCTTGCTGCCGAAAACATCTGAAAAAGTTGGGCCGTTATTGATTTTAGTTTCACCCGTTTCAATTTCAAATGGAGATATTGCATGGAAATTCTGGGGATTCTCCTCCGCATACATGTAGCCTTTGCCTTTTTGTGTCCTGATATGTATCAAAACAGGACCCTTCAACCTTTTTGCGTTTACAAAAACCTTGACTAGTTCATTTATATCATGTCCATCAATCGGTCCGAGATACTTCAGACCAAGTTCTTCAAATATCACTCCTGGCATCACCATATATTTTATAGTGCCCTTGGCCCTGACCAGTGCCCGATAAGCAGTCTTTCCGACAGCCGGTATTTTTTTAAGAAGCGTATCCAGATCCTCTTTCGCCTTTGAGTAAATGGGCTGCGTTCTGATTTTGCTCAAATAGCGTGAAAATCCGCCCACATTTCGACTGATCGACATTTCATTGTCGTTCAGTATGATAATAAAGTTGTTTGGCGACCTTCCTGCGTCGTTTAATGCTTCAAATGCCATTCCGCCGGTCATTGCACCGTCACCTATCACGGCGACGACCGAAAATTGCTGTTTCAGTATGTCTCTGGCTTTGGCTATTCCAAGTGCTGCAGATATAGATGTGCTGCTATGTCCGGTATTGAAACAGTCACTGCAGCTTTCATTCTGCTTCGGGAAACCGGAAATGCCGTTAAGCTGCCGCAGTGTATCAAACTGCTCTCTACGTCCTGTAATGATTTTATGTATATACGATTGATGCCCTACATCCCAGACAATCTTGTCTTCCGGAGTGCTGAAAACCTTATGCAGAGCAAGCGTAAGCTCAACAACACCAAGATTTGATGCAAGATGGCCTCCAGTCACAGAAACCTTTTCAATCAGAAATTGCCTTATCTCGCCAGCCAACTTTTTAAGCTGCATTGAGTCAAGCTTCTTTATATCATTTGATGAATTTATACCTTCAAGCAAATATTCGTTTGTTTTATTTTCAGTCATTTTTTGGATTTCCTTTTTCTTATAATAAAGAAGAATTTGTCAGTCACAAATTTTATTATAACACTTACTTTATAAATAATATAATTACTATTACGAATTGCAATGGTTTTTCCAAACGCTTTGCCTCCCACGGTAAGCGCAGTTATCATCCCGGTGATCGCAAGTTCTGCCCAGGATATCGATTCATGACGGCCTATGATTCTGAAAATGATATAGGCACCTGCAGCGCCGCTGATGATACCACAAATGTCGCCCACTACATCGTTACAGACATTTGATACCTTGTCGGCATTGCGTATGAGCCTGATGGACTGCTTTGCCCCGTACAGCTTGCGTGAGGCCATTGCGTGGAAAGGGGTCTCGTCAGCCGCAGTGACTGCCGTACCTATGATATCAAAAATAATATTAATCAATATTATTAAAAAAATGACCAGAAAGGATACAAATATAGCAGCATCTTCGAGAACATTCGAAGATACAATAGTTAAAATTGCTGAAATGATGAAGGATACGGCTGTTACAGTCAAAATCCATATTACATTATTTCTTTTGGAACCGGCAACTGTGCTTCGTTTGAACCTGACTTTCTTTTCGTCTACCGGATGTTTGTAGTTGCCATCCAAAATGAAACCCTCCAAATTTTTATTAAGAACATATCTCAGACCCCAGAGCAAAGATCCGGGCCTTAATCCGGTAAAAATGCTCAATTCTGATATCTGACTTCTGGTATCTGACTTCTGCTCTTTCGGTGTGTCCCGTTTCCTTATATGAAAAAACAGGTGGCAATATGTTGAGTAAATTTTGCGGCTTAGGTCAGGCAGGATTTCCCCCGTTTATACTGAATTGTCGCCAAAACAGCGGTTTCCCTTTGAATTCACGGTCGCTGCGTTACCGCATGCGAAACCTGATTACCACTTAGTCCACACTGCAATCCCCAACATATTTCATAAAGAACAGCCTAGGAGTTTTCCTCTGCAGTCTGTCCGTTTCCTAGCCTCTTTTGCAAATAAGGTTTCAAATAGCGATAATGCACTTACACCGGCCAGCGCTCGCGCATCTGATCCATTATCCACCATATTCACTCAAGGCAGGCTACACTGTTCACAGCATCATACGATACCGCCTAACAGGTTTAATCCCTGCTCGTGGTCGAGGTGCAGCACTGCTCCCATCAAAGGTCACAGCACCGGCTTTTCTTCCAAAAGTCAGGGTCTCCACGGTAGAGGGGTCAACGCCTGCATGCCATTGCAGATCGCCCCTAAACCTTAACTCCCAGCATCAGCCCACAACTGGGCGTAGCAAGCCGACACAAGGAACTTCATCGATATGCCCTTAAACGGATTTTTAGGCCCGTCCTGAGAAACGGCAGTACTGACTAGAATACTGCACCACCCTGTTTTATGGCAATTGCAAAGGCTTTCACCTTAATCAAGTACCGGATTATTATTATAACATATATGCATAATCCTTAAAAGAATTACTGGAGTTTGATTTGTATGCTAATTGAACGGATTAAGGCTTTATGTTTCTTTATCGGCATTATGCTTACCTGTTGTACCTGTAAATAAGTAATACTGGCATTTAGGAAGGTTGCATCATAATTATCCTAACTGCAGCGGTTTTTTATAAATTCAGCCAGTTCTTTTAGAAACCACGCTTTTTCCCCAAAAGATTGCAGTGCATCCACGGCAGAATTAACTGTATTGTCCAGCAATACTTCCGCTTCCTCCACACCGAACAACGTCACATAAGTTGATTTACCGGCTGCTGCATCGCTGCCTGATAATTTTCCCATCTGTTCCAGACTTCCCTTTACGTCCATGATATCATCCTTGATCTGGAACGCCAGCCCGATATTTTCCGCATAGTTTTCCAGTAATCTGTATTCTTTATCTGAAGCGCCGGATAGAAGAGCACTCGAAAGAACAGGTGCCTTTATAAGCGCTCCCGTTTTACACTTGTGCATATATTCAAGAATCTCCCTGTTTATAACGGCACCCTCCGACTCAAGATCCACTACCTGCCCGCGTATCATGCCTTCTGCACCAGCACCGTCCGCGATGATTTTCATAGCTTCAAGCTTTCTTTTAATCCCTTCACTATTTGCTGCTGTATAGGTCAGCATCAATTCATACGCTTTGTTCAATAACGCATCACCTGCAAGAATCGCCATTGCTTCGCCATACACCTTGTGATTTGTAGGTATTCCCCTTCTGTAGTCATCATTGTCCATTGCAGGCAGGTCGTCATGAATCAAAGAATAGGTATGTATCATTTCGATTGCACAGGCAAATGGTATTACGTCATTTCTGTCACCCTCCAGCATTTCGCAAACAGCTAATGCAAGAACAGGCCTCAATCGCTTGCCACCCGCCATCAGACTATATTTCATTGCTTTGTTGATATTGGAACCCGGTCCGTCATTGATTGTCAGATAATCGCCCAGTGCATTATTGATCAGCAGGTTCCATTTTTCCATATGTGACTTGAAATCCATATTTCCTCCAAAAGCTCTATTTTCAGACCAGGATTTCCTTTTCGGCTATCGAACCGTTCTCGCCCTCAATAAGCATGGTGATGCTGCGTTCAGCTTCATCCAGCCTCCTGCTGCAGTACTTTGTCAGTTCAACGCCTCTCTGGAAACATTCGATTGAATCCTCCAATGCCAGTTCACCTTTTTCAAGCTTCTTGACAATTTCCTCAAGTTCTGCAATTGCCTTTTCAAAGCTTGTTTCATTATCATTCATGGCCCTTCATCCCCCCTGATATCTTCTACTACGCATTCAACCCTGCCATCCGTCATATGTATTTCAAGCCTGTCTCCCGTTTGGACTACGGCTATGGATTTTACCAAAGTATCGTCTTTTATCAGCCTTACTATACTATAACCTCTCGCCAGCGAGTTCAGCGGGCTTAAAGCATCAAGCCCGGCCGCAAGCGTCGCAAGCTTGCTTCTGTACACTGCATTAAGCGTCGCCAGAGCCCTGTGCAGGTACCTTTTCTGAATATCAAGGTGCATACGTTCCTGATACACCTTGTTAAACGGCTGCTTGAACGAAACACTTTCCGATAGTCGCTTCAGCTTCATCCTATCCATTGCAGTCCTTTGAACGGCAGCATTCCGAAGCCTCATTTTCAGGCTGTCCAGTCTGTTTTCAACCAAAGTCCTTTCAGGCATGACTAACTCAGCCGCTGCAGAAGGCGTTGATGCCCTTACATCAGCAACGAAGTCAGCTATTGTAAAATCAGTTTCATGCCCTACAGCAGAAATTACAGGTATTTTAGATTCATAAATACTCCGAGCTACGATTTCTTCATTGAATGCCCACAGTTCTTCAAGCGAACCGCCACCCCTTGCAATGATAATGACATCCACATTCGCCAGGCTGTTGAGCCGTCTGATACCGGCGGCGATTTGTGCTGCGGCACCCTCTCCCTGCACTTGCACAGGGTAAACCTTGATATTGACATTATAAAATCTTCTGCTAAGTATGTTGATAATGTCCCTTATGACGGCTCCCGTAGAAGATGTTATAACTCCTATGGAACCTGGCATATAAGGAAGTTTTCGTTTTCGGGCCTCATCGAAGAGCCCTTCCTGCTGCAGCTTGTTTTTCAGCCTTTCAAACGCAACGTAAAGCGCACCTATGCCATCAGGCTGCATTTCTTCTACATAAAGCTGATATTGACCATCCCGTTCAAATATGGATACGTAGCCACGCACAAGCATCTTCATCCCGTCTTCCGGCACAAATGGAAGTAAAGCAGCATGAGAACGGAACATGACACATTTCAATACAGCTTTTTCATCCTTGAGTGTAAAATAAAAATGACCGGAAAAATGGTTTTTAAAATTGGATATTTCACCTTTCACCCATAATCCGGACAATATGATATCTTTCGATACCAGATCCTTGATATATTTATTTACATCGGATACAGTCAGGATATGTTTCGTAGACATTTTGTCAACCGCCGTCAATATGTTCTTCAGCTTCTATCTTCTCCTTGTGGATCTTGCTGAGTATTCCGTTCACAAATGACCCTGCATCTTCATTACTGTATTTCTTAGCCAGTTCTACCGCTTCATTGATCGATACATTAAGGGGTATGTCATTTCTGAAACAAATTTCATAAATGCTCAGGCGCATGATCGAAAGATCAACCTTGGAAATCCTCCCCATCTTCCAACCTTTTGCATTCGCCTCTATCATGTTGTCAATGGTTCCCTGATTGCCGAATACACCGCCAACTACATCATTGATGTAAACCTTGTCTTTTTCGGCAAGCGTATTATCTTCAAAAAACCTGTTTTTTTGTTGTTCCCTGTCTTCCTTTTGTATCTCCAGTTGGTATAAGAGCTTCATTGCCAATTCTCTAGAGGCTCTGCGTCCCATGTGTTTTCCTCCCCATTAGACCTTTTACCTGTAAGTCCCGGGCGGTAAAACCCTGTCCAGAAGGTTCTTTATGTAGTCTTTGTCGTCATGTATTCTTTTGCCAATATAATATCCTACACCGGCAAATATTGCAATAAAAAGCACTTTGAAAAATCCCAGGATCAAAATGAGGGCGGCAAGTATCAGACCTAAACCTGCCCCGATTATACCACCACGATGTTTTTCATAGTACAAAAAAATACTTTCCAGGTTCATTTGGCACCTCCGGTTATTCTACTCTGGCTTTATACGTAATCCCGGAAAAAATGCTTTCTACAATAACCTTCACATTTTTCACAGAAACTCCTGATGCTTCCTCAACTGCCTTTTTAACTCTTAACTGAATATCCTCTGATATTGCAGGAATACTCAAATCCGGCATTACAATAACACGAACTTCGATGTTTACGCCATCTTCAGCTTTATTTACAAAGGTTTTGGCTTCTTTTACTCCGCCAGCCTTTTTTGAAGCATTGATCGCGATGTTTTCTATTGAATTCAGTGATATTCTTATTTCGCCAATATTAGTATGTTTACTGACCGCTTTTTTATCCTTATTGCTTTTTACTCCCGAAAGCAGGAAGATAATACTCATCGCGAAGAATATGAGTGCGATGATAAACACGACTATTCTCAGGGCAGAAACCCCGTTGGAAAAAAATTGCTCTGCAAGGTAACCAGTAACGTGGGTATATGCAACCGGCCTCACAATTATGTACATCGCCACTGCAGAAATCACTGCAAGACAAAATGCGTAAATCGCAAGCAGGATTCTGAAAAAAATATTCACAGGCAGACCACCTTTCTTGAAAGCTGTTGTCTTTGGTTTTTAAAATCTTTTTGCAACTTATTTACATTATAGAACATTCTGTTAAAAAAATAAACCCATATGGGTTTATTAACAAATACGTTTTTATTTCGTTTTTGTCTGTTCCTCTGGTAATTCTTTCCTGTGCTCTCTTTCCAGGTTCACGCCCTGTATATGTATGTTTACTTCAATGACGTTCAAGCCGGTCATTTCTTCAACAGCACTTTTTACCTTTTCCTGTATCGTCCATGCGACTTCCGGAATACGAAAACCATATTCTACAATAATGAACAAATCAATTGCTGCTTCCTTTTCGCCAACTTCCACTTTCACACCTTTGGAAAGATTCTTCCGGCCAAGTGCTTCAGCAATACCGCCTGCAATACCGCCGCTCATACTCGCTACACCAGGCACCTCTGTTGCGGCAATCCCTGCAATGATGGCTACTACCTCATCAGTTATCTTTATTGCACCGATTTCGTTAACTACACTTTGGACATTCTCTTCCATAGTTTACCTCCATGGGGGGATACTTACTCTATTGAACATAGTATAACATTTTTATCTGGTCAAGTAAAATAAAGTAATTAAAACATGGTCTTGATATGTATGCCATCTACCGATATTTTAGCCTGCCTGGTTACAACATCTGTGATCTGTGCGGTTTGTGACGTCGAAAGGCTTGGTGTCTTGACCACGATATCCACACTGCCGTCATCTGCGAATAATACGAAACTATCCGCAAATCCCAGTTTGTTGATAAGCGCTTCAATCCGCATTTCCTTATCGGCATTCCCAGTGATAGCCATTAATTTGTTGTTCGCTTCATCTCTGGTTTCTGTACTCGCATTGATATCGTCTGCTATTGCCTTCAAAGATTCGCTGCTCTTACTTCTGCTGGTCTCCTTATCCATTTTTGACTCAGCAAAAAAATCGTTGGCCATCTTGGAGGCACTTACATTTTTCTGAGCTGCCACGCTGTCTCCAGTTTCCTGATCAGTTCCAGCCAGTCCTGTGTTTTCAATTTCGTTGTCAACATACACCGCTTCTCCGAGTTTCCCTTCAGTATTGGCAGAGTTGCTGCCCTGTCTGTAACTGTACTGCAGATACCCCGCCACTACGATCATAAGTATCAATGCTAAAATCACAATCTGCTTTCTTTTAAAAACCATCATTACATTGCCCCCTTTATGAAACTGTGAAAAGTTATTTTTGGTTTTTTGTCCTATTTAATAAATAATATATTCAGCTGACTATTTGTTTATATCTGTTTTTTTGGGAAACCTGTCACTTTTTCCTTTGTACCACCTGGACCTTGTGAACCGGGACATCAAGCACCACCATCACTGAATTGCAGATCCTTTCTCTCACCTCTGCACTGTCAGCTCCATCTGCTACGACAAGTACCCCTTTCACTTCAGGCTCTAACTTTTTCAGAATGACCGGCTTTTTACCTCCATCGGAAGAATCCTCATATGCAAGTGTGCTGTCGTATTCATCCTGGCTTATGTTTCTTGTCCCTCCCCCGCTGTCCTTCTCCTGTGTACCGCTTTGATTCTTCTTTGTATCATAGGCGGGTACATTCTCACTGCTGGTTGCATAGGTAATCATCACATCGACCCTTCCAACCCCCATCATTTGAGAAAGCAGTGCCTGAAGCCTGGATTCATCATCAGTTGCATCTGACGTACTCATATTATCTGAAGCTGCTGTTTTTGGCGCAGTCTCGTTTTTATCCTGGCTTACATCTGTTCCCTTTCCTTTAAACAGCGTACTGCCCGCAACAATGATGATGATTCCGATAATAATGACTATCACAGTATTTTCAACAAGCTTCTTCCTGTCCTGCCCTTCTATCATGCCTTTCAGCTTTTTCAGAATTTCCATTTCATCACCTCTCATATAAAATGCAAAAAGATAGGACACAATCGTTTTTAACAACTATATTCATCATTTCTGTATATTGTTTATCTGGGAAATAACTATATTTTTGCTGTTTATACCAAATACGTCACTTATCCTGTCTTCCAACATTTTCTTTATAGCAGGGTCGCAATTTTCTACTTGTTCAGATGTATTTGAAGCTTTGCCAATGTTCACTGTCTTTACCTGGCCGACCGGTTTTACAGAACTTCCCTCATCCGTACCATCCACACTTTCTACTGTTATACTCTTCCCAGCGGAACTTTCCTCCTCTGTAGCTTTTGTAGAACTGTTCCCCCCGGCAGCTTTGCCGGTCTTGTCCCCATTACTTTCTTTCGTGCTTTTAGTTTCAGGTACTATTTCTATATACGCCCGTTTGATTTCTCCGAAATTTTTGGAGTTGTAATCTTCGTTGAATATGACATCAGCGTATGCCTGCTTTACGCCTTTGACCTCTTCCGCATTCTGTTCGAGCTGTTCTATTATTTTGTCTCTGTAGACATCTACGATTTGCTTCATTTGTTCCTCTTCAAGGACTTTGCTTTCCTTTTCCACCTCAAGCCTTTCGAGATTATTGCTGTTTAATACCTGTATGGCCGTTATGTCCGTGTTCTTGCCTAAAAGCCCGGTAAGCGGGCTAATGATTGCAATGATCAAAATGGTACCTGTTACAAGGTTTATATACTTTTTCATTTTGCCGTTTGGCAGCAGCATTTCAAACATGACAATAAATAATACCAGTGCAACGATATTAATCACCCATTGTTTTACAAACTCTATCATTCCAACCTCCTCCATATAAGTTTCCGGAGCGGCGGTCCCTCTTCTGGGGCAATTCTTGTGAATTCGCCTATCTCAGCATGGCGCTCAGGTTCCCTGCACTGATGAGTGCTGTTATTGAAATCAGAAACATAACGGCAACCGCCGCTGTTACTGCAAATATATGAAGTATGGAACCAGCTACATCATTAATGCAAGTTGTTATCCTCTTCTCTGAAATCGGCTCGAACAACGCTCCAGCTGCTTTGTAAAGCGCTACCAGTGCAATGATTTTTATCAAAGGAACAATGCAGATCAGTATGACACCAAGCATAGCTGCCACACCTGCTGCATTTTTTATAAGCAATGTACAGCCAATGACAGTATCTGCCGCATCAGAAAGTGTTTTCCCCACGATCGGAATGAAAGTACTAATCGCAAATTTGGCAGTCTTTTGGGTCACTCCATCCACAACGGCCCCCAGTGATCCCTGCAGCGACACGACACCTATGAATATGGTCAGTATGATTCCAAGCGCCCAAAGGCTTATTTGCTTAATGAAGCCAGCAAGCTTTGTAAGCTGCACCTTTTCTGAAATATTGCTGACGATCGTAAGTATTGTTGAGAGAAATATCAATGGTATAAATACATTCTTTATTACAGTAGCCGTGACCTCCACCACCATTAGCATAACCGGCTGAAAAATACCGCCTGTGGTAATATTCCCGCCTGACACCAATAATGTTATCAGTACAGGCACCGTGGCATACATAAAGCCTACCATACCGTCAATGATCTCTACCCCCAATTTTACCGCGGTACTGAAGCTGACAAGCAGAATCGAGACAATGACAATATAACAGACATAAAAAGCGATTTCCGAAACGCTGTCGCTCAAAAAGGAAGATTGCAGGTTTTTAAGCAGTGCACATATCACGATCAGTACGGCTAGCTTTATCAGAATGCTGATGTTCTGATATAATTCTTTGAACAGATATCTCAGTGCATTATTTATCAAGCTTTTGAAGTTAAAATCCAATTTCCCCGCGGAGACGTCGCCAATAATCTCAGACGGGTCATAACCCCCGAGCATTGCTTTGCTTTCCTCATCAGTATACTTGTCCAATTCCTGCTCGATCCGTTCAATCCCTCCTGTTTTGGATTGCTCCTGAAGAATTCTATCCTCGATTGCTTTGTCTTCCTGCGTTTCTTCGATCGTTTTATCACTCTGTTGGATCTCTTCCGACAGTCCGTAACATGCAAAACCACCGAAAGCTTGAAATGCTATAAATATTACTAAAATAGCCAGGTACTTTATACAGCTTTTGTAAGTATTTTTCATATGTCCCCCTGTATCAAGGCATTACCTTTATGATCAAATCCAACAGTGAAGTAATGATCGGTACAGCCAGCACCACAATAGTCACCTTCCCGGCCAGTTCTATTTTGGAGGCGATTGAGCCTTCACCGGCATCCTTGCACACTTCAGCCCCAAACTCGGTGATGTATGCAATTCCTGTTATCTTAAGAACAGTAGTAAAATAAATTGGTTTTATATCCGCCCTGTCTGCGAAGCTTTCCAACACCTCAACAACTGCCGCCAGCTTGGACGCAAGCAGCATGAATATGACAATACCGGTGACAATACTTGCCTGAAGTGCAATTTCGGGTTTTTGGGCCCGAAGGATAATGATTATTACAGCCGCTACGATACCAATGCCGACGATTTGAAGTATTTGCATCCGTTCAATCCTCCCGGACATTTATCCCTGAACCCACAGTGAAAACGCTGAGTATCAATTCAGTTTAAATATCGTTTTTACTGTCTCAAACAGACTCGCAATTTCCTTCACAACCATTAACAGCACCACGATCAATCCTGCAAGTGTTGTCATCATGGCCTGTTCCTCCCGTCCGGACCTGATAAGAAGCTGGTTTAATACTGCAACCAGTATCCCGATTGCGGCAATCCTAAAAATTAAGTCGACCCCCATATTTTCATTCCCCTTTTCAATTCATTCACATAAGCACGATTACCACGGCAATGCCGCCCAATACGCCAAGACTCCTGTACATTTTTTCATTTCTGTTCCGGCTCACCTCCGCCTTTACTTCCTGGTGCTTCAGTTGATCCAATGCAAGCCTGATGTTTTTGATCTGACCTTCCAGATCGGTACAACCAAGCATTTTCCCAAACGTAAAAAGTATTTCTTCATCTTCCTTATTCAGTGCAGTTTTCTTTATATTCTGCCTGACAGCCTGTTCCCATGCCATACAGGCACTGATGTTCCTGCCTTCATTCAAGATCTCCACAGTACCTGTAAAGAATATTCCCGTTTCGCTTCTGCATACTTTTCCGATCCGCATAAATGCCTCAGTAATCACATCGGACAGATAGCTGATCTGATTCTCGAACATCTGCAGCATGCTCTGAAGATCTCTCAACTGCTGCGGTCTCTTGCGGCAGTCTGCCGACAGCACAAATCCAAGAAATGTACACGATAGTATTACAATCAAGCTCCCTGTAATTTTAAACAACATAAGATACAGCTCCCGCCACAGGCTTCATATTTGTTCCATCAATTACCTCTATCAAAGTGCCCGGGCCTTTTATGCTTCCAAGCACGATATACCTTTCAAAAACCTTTTCTTCCATCATTTTCAGCACTTCACGCCTGCTCTGGAGTTCCGAGACATTATAACCATGTGCCGAGGTCACTATTTTAACGCCTGCGTTCAATACGCAGTGCACAGCATCCCGGTCACCCTCATTGCCTATTTCGTCCGTAATAATGACATTTGGCGACATTGAACGGATCAGCATTGCCATGCCCAGGCTTTTGGGACAGCCATCAAGTACATCTGTCCTGAGCCCTACATTATTTTGTGGAATACCGTGCAGACAAGCTGCAATTTCAGAACGCTCATCCACGATTCCTACCTTTACACCTCTGAAGTCTGCCTTTGGGTACCCATCGCTTAATGTTCGTGCAATATCCCGCAGAATTGTCGTCTTCCCGCACTGCGGCGGAGAAATGATCAATGTATTGAAGATTTCCGTACAATTTTTAATAATATATTTCATCACCTTTTCCGAACATCCGATGATCTGATTTGATATTCTTATGTTAAGGCCGGCGACATCCTTGATATTCCTGACACTGCCGCCATCAGTGACAACTCTCCCTGATAGTCCGACTCTGTGCCCTCCCTTTATAGTGATATATCCGTTTTTGATCTCGTCCTGATATGCATATATGGAGTTTTCACTCATCAATTCAAGTGAAGCTTTTATATCCTCCTGCTTGACAATATAGCTTCCTTCGGGTGAACCCTGAAGTGAACCGTCCCTGCCCACAAACCATTCCCTGTAGTTGTTTTGCAGCATCAGAGGCTTGTCTGCTCTTAGCCTGACCTCTTCCAGCCTCTCATCATTCAAAAGGACAGCCTGTTTGACAATGTCAGAAACTCTTTTGGACAACATAGGCAAAATATCTTTTAAAAAAGTGCTTTGCTGATGAATGACCGTACTTTCCCTTGTTTCATTTTTCATCTGTTTACCTCCCGACAAATACACGGCCTTTACTAATAACTATTTGACTTTGTCCAATTTTATGACTGTTTCAAGGCATAAAAAAAAGGCCTGTATCAACAAGCCTTTTTATACAATGATAAACCTTTATTTAACTATGCCGAATTTGTTCAGCGGCCAAAACCTGAAGACCGCCTTACCCTCAATCTGGCAACGATCGATCAAACCGAAAGACCTGCTATCCTTACTTACTTCCCTGTTATCACCCAGGACAAGGTACTCCCCTTTTGGTATTGCCTTTATGGGAAATGTTATATCACGTTGGAACGTATCACCCTTTACATATGTTTCATCCAATACTTCCCCATTTAAGTAGACCTTTCCATTTCTTATGTCAACCGTATCCCCAGGAACACCAATCACACGCTTGACCAATCTGATATTCGTCTTTTGATCAATCGGTTTGAATATTTCCGAAACATCCTTAAGAAATATCTTAACCCTGTCAATATAATTAGCAGGATATTGATCTTCTATGAAGACGATGATATCCTTCCTTGCCGGATCTCCAAACATATAGGTCAACTTTTCTATGAACAGGTGTTGACCTTCCATTAGAGTATCCTGCATTGAAGTCTGCCTTACCTGCGTTGTGGCGAAAATCGTTGTATTCAGCAGCAAAACCAGTATAAATGCGGCTGCAAAAACAATCACCCATTCCCATATTTCTTTTAAAACAGTCTTGCCCACTGACATGTCAACACCCCAATATTATAGAGACTAGAGACCAGAGACTAGAGACTAGAGATCAGAGTATAAAAAACCGAAAATATAACTCATGGCTGCATTTGAAGCTTTATGTTACTTTCGGTCTCTGGTCTCTGACTTCTGACTTCTGACTTCTGGTCTCTGACTTCTGGCTTCTGACTTCTGACTTCTGGCTCCTGGTTTCTGGCTTCTGACTTCTGACTTCTGACTTCTGACTTCTTGCTTCTTGCTTCTGACTTCTGACTTCTGGTTTCTGACTTCTTGCTTCTGACTTCTGACTTCTGACTTCTGGTCTCTGACTTCTGGCTTCTGACTTCTGACTTCTGACTTCTGACTTCTGACTTCTGGCTTCTGACTTCTGTCAAGTCCGGTCACCCGTTTCCAGGGACCTGCCTCCCTTAAGCTTTATTTCATTTATCAGAATCGTCATCGCAATCTTCACATTCTTCACAATCGCAAGTCCATTCAATTTCTATTTCCTTTTTGCAGTGGGGACAAAGTATGGCTTCTTTGTTTATATAGGCTGCTTCCAGTGAAATGGTTTCCCCGCAATGAGGGCATTCAAATTCTGCTGCTGAATCCTCATCTTCGCTGTCTTCATCCTCATCGTCATCTTCACATTCTTCGCATTCTTCGCATTCTTCGCATTCTTCGCATTCTTCGCATTCTTCGTCATCGCATTCACCATCGTATATGAGACTTTCCATCTCAGCAAGGTCCTCGTCCATCTCATCAACCTGCTCGCTGAGCTGTTCCTGTACTTCTTCAACATCATCAACCGCTATTGCGACATCCTCAAGTACATCTATTATGGCCTTCAACAGCTTTCCCTCGTTCGTTGCATCACTAATCTGCATACCCTCTGCCAGGCCTTTCAGGTAAGCTACTCTTTCTTTAAGGTAATTCATAAATTTCCTCCATTTCAATGTATTGCATAATATCCTTGCACTTTTAAGTAATATTCCCGCGTCCAGACCTTATTATTCTGTATCAGATAGCGTTATGCCCTTTCAAGATACTCTCCGGTTCTCGTGTCAATTCTGATCGTATCGCCCTGGTTGATGAAGAGCGGCACTTTTACGATTGCCCCGGTCTCAAGAGTAGCAGGCTTGGAAGCACCCGTCGCCGTATCGCCCTTGTAACCTGGTTCGGTTTCTATTATCTCAAGCTCGACAAACGTCGGCGGCTCGATTCCGAATACATTCCCCTTGTGTGAAAGTATTTTAACAATCATGTTTTCCTTGACGAATTTGAAAGTATCTCCGATTGTAGCTTTACTGATAGGCATTTGCTCAAAAGTTTCCGTATCCATGAAATAGTACAGGTCGCCATCTTTGTAAAGATACTGCAGATCTTTTCGCTCGATATGAGCCTTCGGCATTTTATCATTAGGATTGAAGGTTCTTTCAACCGTTGAGCCGGTGATAATATTCCTCATCTTTGTCCTGACAAATGCAGCGCCCTTTCCAGGCTTGACATGCTGAAACTCAACCACCTGAAATATTTGTCCATCAAGCTCGAATGTCGCACCGTTTCTAAATTCACTTGCTGTTATCATAAATAATCCCTCCATTATTCTCGAAAAATGCCTCTGTCAGTATCATTGACGGGCAACTGCATACATACATTATCCCACAATCCACCACTTAATCATACAGAAATTTTGCGTTTTGTATATCAAAGATAAAGGCGGGCGTTGTACTAAATAATATTAAATTAAAAAGCTGTGTATTTCAAGAAGAATTTTCACACATAACTATATACAATGAAAATCTTTTTTCAACATCTTGAAATGCAGAGGATTCACGACTGTTGTCCCTAATTTATACTATATCACGATTAATTCTTTTGGTGCTGATGTCAGGACCCGGGCAGTTTCACCGTTTACGACTACCATATCCTCGATTCTCACCCCGCCGAGTCCGGTCACATAGATTCCAGGCTCAACAGTAACAACCATGCCGTCTTTAAGTTCAATTACCCCCCTCATGGAAAGCATGGGCTCCTCATGTATTTCCAGACCTACGCCGTGTCCCAGTCCGTGTCCGAAATTATCACCGAATCCTGCATTGGCAATGACATTCCTCGCAGCTGTATCAACTTCCTTACCCGTGATCCCCTGTTTGACAGCTGCTACTCCCTTGAGCTGCGTATCCAAAACGATACGGTATATCCTCTCAAGCTCATTGTCCGGCTTACCTAGGAAAACAGTCCTGGTTATATCCGAACAGTACCCTTTATATAATGCGCCATAATCCATTGTTATCACATCGCCTGATTCAATCTTTTTCTCCGATGCAATGCCATGAGGCATTGAGGATCTTTTACCTGAGGCTACAATTGTCTCGAAGGACGGCCCGGTCGCACCCTGCCTTTTCATAAAATGTTCCATTTCCGCAGCCAGCTCTATTTCAGAAACTCCAGGCTTAATGAATTTCAAGATATGCGTAAACACATTGTCTGCGATATTTACAGCTTTTTTTATCAACTCGATCTCTGAAGCATCCTTTATCCTGCGTAATTCTTCTACTGCTCCGCCTAAAGGAGAGAATACGCTTACTTTAAGCCTGCTCACAAATTCGGCATGCTCTGCAAAGGTAAGATGCCTATCTTCGAAAGACAGCTTTTCAACCTTTTCACACTCAATGAGATGATTCAGTGCATTGAAATTACTACCGCTATATTTTAATATTTCATACTCAGGTGCCTGGACCGCAGCTTGCTCCACATACCTGAAATCGGTCAGCAGAACGGCTCTTTGTCCAGTAATGAACAGACATGCCGATGTACCTGTAAAACCGGACATATACATATAATTCTCACGTTTTGTTATGAGCACTGCATCTATATCCATCAGCTTCATTTTTCCATGAAGCTTTTCAAGTCTTTTCTTATAAATGTCTGACATCCCAATGGTTCCTCCCGGAAATTTGTATGTATTGGCTTTAAAGTAACGATGCCGCCTTAAGCGCTACAATATAGCTGTTCGCACCGAAACCGCTGATTTGCCCGGTACAAACCGGCGCAATCACCGAATTGCTTCTGAATTCCTCCCTGGCATGAATATTGGATAAATGCACCTCAATGCATGGCAGTTCTACAGCCTTTATGGCATCCCTGATCGCTATGCTGTAATGGGTGTACGCTCCGGGATTTATAATAAGCAGATCGTAAGAACCCCGCGCCTCATGGATCCTGTCAATGATCTCGCCTTCATGATTGGATTGAATAAAGTCTACATCCATTCCAAGCGATCTGGCTTCTTCATTGACTGCAGCCGCAATCTCAGAGAGCGTAGCCGTACCATAAACACCCTTCTCTCTTGTTCCCAGTAAATTCAGGTTTGGTCCGTTAATTACAAGTATCCTTTTTGCCATAGAGCATATACTCCCCTTAAAATGCTGTATAATCACAGACAGCACAAAATTTCATTCATTCAGCTAAATAATGCAAAAATTTAATTTATACTATTCAAATTCAATAGTATTTTTCATATTATGCATCCGGAGGCTGTCCGTTGACTAAAGTCAACTGTTCGCCCATGCATCCTGGCCGGTTATTCGTGCCGTGGTCTCCTTTTTACCAGAACAGCCGCTTTCGTAATAGCCGAAACAACATCTACCTCAAACTGCTGTCCAAGAGCATTTATTTTCGAATAAAGCTCACCCTTCTCTGTTACTATATACTTTGGTGGCAGATCGTTCAATGCGATTGCTGAAATATCCAACAGACACTTTTCACATGTGCACATATTAATATCCGTCAGCACATCCTTCATTTGGTTAAAAACGATTTCTTCCATGTAATTCTTAATTTGTGGCATAATCATATCCTCTCTTTCTCTTTATTAATTATTCAAAAATTATATGATAAAATTATTTACTGCCTGTGCCAATGTACCAATTAATCAGATCCCATCCCCACATGATCGCAATAAATGCACCTGTCACAATAAAAGGCCCGAATGGAATAGCATCCCTTCTCTTCTTGATCCTTGTAATAATAAGGAATAAGCTGACAACTCCGGCAATGGTCACTGCCAGCAGGAGACCTGCCAGGCAAAGCTTCCACCCTAGGAATAAACCAATAGGTGCCATGAGTTTGACATCTCCCATGCCCATCGCATCATCAGATTTGTAAATAATAATGCCCAGTATGGCAACAAGCAGCAGAAACAACGAACCGGAAAAAAATCCAATAACCGGCGTCCACCAGTTTGAATCGCCATAAATTACCGTCATTGGACTTATGCAGTTGTAAATAACCAGAACAGTGCCGCCTATTATGCCTGTAATAACCAATTCATCCGGTATGATTCTATGATCCATATCAATGAAAAACACTGCGATCAATATCGTCATTATAAATGCAAATGCAATAAAAGGGACTGAAATTCCGTATTTCATAAAAAGAGCAACAAAGATTAATGCCGTTAAAAGTTCAACGAGAGGATATCTTCCAGAAACCGGTGCTCCGCAATGTCTGCAGCGTCCCTTTAAAAAAATATAGCTGAAAACCGGCACCAGATCAAGGGCTGTAAGTCTATTCCCGCAACTGGTGCAGGCGGATGGCGGATAAACGATGGATTTCTCCAGCGGTATACGATAAATCAATACATTTGTAAAAGAACCGATAGCCAGTCCAAACAAAAATACAATCACACCAATTACTACCATACCCCACCCTATATCCTATCGTAATATGTTTTTTCTCTATTTCTCCAACCTTCTTATAAAATCCTTTTATCCGTTAAGAAATTTTAAGAATTTTATAAGCAATGCATTGGAAATATCCTGTGGCACTGCTGTTTCCGTCCAGATCTCAAAGGCCTTTAGTCCCTGGTGAAACAACATGCCTGCCCCATTGACCGTTTTGCAGCCGCAGGCTTTCGCATTTCCCAGCAAGACCGTTTGTGAGGGGTTATAAATAGTATCATAGACGATCTGCCTGCTTTGGAATACAAATTCCTGTGGGAGTGGACATCTGTCAACATCAGGGTACATCCCGACAGATGTTGTGTTGACAATGATATCGCATTCGTTCAATTGCCGCAAAGCCTCCTCCGAACCGTATTCTGTTGCAAATGCAACCTTCCCGGCACTGCCTCTGCCCGTAAGGACGCTGTTGATATTTACAGCAAGTTCAACCGCTCTTATTTCCGTCCTGTTGATTATATTGACCAGTCTTGCGCCTTTCAAGGCAATTTTTACTGCGAGTGCCTTTGCTGTGCCTCCTGCGCCCAGAACACATACATTTTTACCTTCAAAACCTATTCCAGTCTGCTCTTCGAAAGAACGGGCGAATCCATCGGCATCCGTATTGCAGGCATAAAGCTTTCCGTTCAGGATCTTTATCGTATTTGCTGCTCCCAGCAATTTTACTTCTTCGCTAATTTCATCAGCCAACTCTATGACGTCATATTTATAGGGAATTGTGACATTAAAGCCTGCAAACCCGACAGCCTTCAGGCCTTTTACCGCCTCTCCGATACTTCCGGCTGGCACTCTTAACGGCAAATACACCCCATTAATGCCCATTGCTGTGAAAAAGCTGTTCTGCAGAACAGGAGATACCGTATGTGCCACAGGGTTGCCTATCAGGCCTGTCAATACTGTTGTGCCGTTTATTCTCATATCCAGGTGCATCATGATACTCCTGCCTGTTATTGTTTCAACCTTTTTGAAGCTCTATATACCGATATGGAAAGTTGAGTCACTGTACATCATTTTTTGCAACTTTTTTCGCATAACTTTTCAAAATGCGTTTCTCCAATATGCGCTTTAGCTTTATCAGTCTGCCTTCACGCTTGTCAATCGGTTTTACAAGTATGGTAAACATGCCGACACGGTTGCCTCCGAAAACATCTGTAAATATCTGGTCACCTACAACAGCAATGTTCTTATTCTTAAAATCCATCATTCTGGCTGCTTTCTCAAACGCCCTGGATCCCGGTTTCGTAGCCCTGTGGACAGCATACAGCTTTAATCTGTCGTTAAACCTGATCACTCGCTTCTTCGATGCGTTTGAAACGATGCAAACTTTGAATTCTGCTGTCTTCATGCCCTCAATCCATTGGACGGCATTGTCATCCGCATCGGCAACATGATTCGGTACAAGCGTATTATCTATATCCAGAATCAGTCCTTTTATATTGTTCTTATCCAATAACTCGGTAGTAATATCCCTTATACTGTCTACAATAAGGGATGGGTAGAATATTTCAGTCATCGCCGCCTCCCGGTCGAAAGAATTTGTTCATCTTCTTATTATCTCCGGCTTCTGCCGCTTTAGTAATCATATCAAATGTAACTTTATAATATATTATATATTTTCTAGTAAAAATAAGAAAGGAAAAAAATAAATTAAGAAATATTTATGCATCTTTTCAAATCATAACACAGTAATTAAACTTAATGATAATTATCAAACCCGGATTTTATTTAATAAAGTCTGGATTTTTTAGAAAAAAAGTTGCATAATAGAAAAAAGTAATTTATGTTTTTAGTTACAGAAATTATTTAATTTAGAAGAAGAAAAAATTTCTGCAAAAAGATGAGCTTTTCCTATTATCTTTTGGCAAAATCAAGTGAGGAGGTTAATATACAATGTCTCAGAAAATAAGTATTCAAAATACCCAGTGTCCCAAAACCAAACCGGATCAGTCAAACCTTGGCTTCGGCCAGTACTTCTCTGATCACATGTTTATTTTGGACTACAGCAGGGAGCTTGGATGGCATGATCCCCGGATCATCCCTTACGGCCCTTTGGAAATGGACCCCTCAACGATGGTATTTCACTATGGACAGGCGATATTTGAAGGGTTGAAGGCCTACAAGGCGAAAAACGGAAAAATAGTTCTTTTCAGACCTGATATGAATATGAAAAGAATAAACTCGTCAAATGAAAGAATGTCCATACCTCAAATAGATGAAGAATTTGCTGTCGAAGCCGTTAAAACTGTAGTAGGAATCGACAGGGACTGGATTCCTACTGCACCCGGCACCTCCCTCTATATCCGTCCTTTTATCATTGCTACGGATCCCTACCTTGGCGTCAGAGCCTCCAATACCTACAAATTCATGATCATTCTCTCCCCTAGCGGAGCATATTACCCTACAGGCCTCAACCCTGTAAAAATCCTGATAGAGAATGAATTCGTCCGTGCAGTCAGAGGCGGCACAGGCTTTGCAAAAACACCCGGTAACTACGCTGCAAGTCTGAAATCTCAGGAAGTGGCACATGACAAGGGCTATGTCCAGGTCCTGTGGCTGGATGGCGTTGAAAGAAAGTACATTGAAGAAGTCGGCTCAATGAACGTATTCTTTAAGATCGGTGATGAAGTCGTAACTCCGTCGCTTGACGGCAGCATACTTCCCGGAATAACAAGGAATTCGGTCATTCACCTGCTCAAACACTGGGGAATCAAGGTGTCTGAACGGAAACTCACCGTACAGGAGCTTTATGATGCACATGCAGACGGAAAGCTCGTTGAAGCCTTCGGGACGGGAACCGCTGCTGTTATCTCTCCGATCGGGGAACTTACCTGGGATGGAAAGGTTATCAAGCTGACAGGCGGGAAGATCGGTGAACTTTCAGCCAGACTGTACGATACCATTACCGGTATCCAGAACGGTGTTCTGAAAGATGAGTTCAACTGGATGGTTGAAGTAAAATAACTTAGTTTGGAATATTTACGCATATTGCTAATAGAATTCATAGGGAAACGCTGGAACAAGAGTTGATATCGGATGGCATTAATAGCTGCCGCATTGCTCACTGCATTTGTACTGATCCTGATACTGGCGAAACCGTCCAGGGTTATATATGTCAGACTGTTCTCGATTCCTGCGCTATGCATCATTTTTATCCTCTGTCTCATACTGCTGTCAGACACAGCGGTTAAGGCGGCGCTGAACGGGTTGGTATTATGGGCGGGTGTTGTGGTTCCTTCTCTGTTTCCATTCTTTGTTTCAGCTGAAATATTAAACTCAACAGGCTTCATACGTGCTTCCGGCGTGCTGCTGGAACCCGTTATGAGGCCTTTTTTCAATGTGCCCGGATGTGGATCATTTGCACTGGCACTTGGGGTCACATCCGGGTATCCGGTCGGAGCAAAGATAACCTGTGATTTTCGCAGTAAAGGTGACCTTACCCGTATTGAAGCGGAAAGGCTGCTGGCATTTACAAACAACTCCGGCCCTCTTTTTATCGTTGGTGCCGTCGGAACCGGTATGTATGGTTCTCCGCAGCTTGGTCTGCTCCTTCTCGCCTGTCACTTTATCGCATGCCTGACCGTTGGGTTCCTATTCAGATTTTATAAAGCCGGCAGTAACCCGACAGGACGTAAATTAAGATATGAGAAAATTTGGAAAAATCCATTTAAAGCATTTAAAATAAAGCTTTTGGAGGGAGCCAGCGGTTCCGGAACAAACATTGGAATAACCATAGGCGATTCAGTAAAAAATTCTGTAGGAACTATCCTGGCGATCGGAGGCTTTATTGTACTTTTTTCAGTAATCATCAGTCTGCTGACAGAGACAGGAATCATAGGGGCTGCTTCAAAGCTGTTTGCTGTTGTCCTTTTTCCTCTTGGTTTGGATACGAATGTATTCAAAGGAATTCTGAGCGGTTTTTTTGAAATTACTACAGGTTCGAATCTAGTCAGCTCCATCAGTGAGCTTCCATTGGCAGTACAACTCCCGGCAGCCAGTTTCATAATTGGCTGGGCGGGTTTGTCGGTTCACTTCCAGGTATTTAGTATCGCATCCAAAACTGACATAAGCATTCGCCCATATTTGATCGGCAAAATGCTTCAAGGGGTCATATCTGCGTTTTATACCTGGCTTTTTTTGAGATGTTTCCATTTTGAAATGAGTGTCAGGGAACCCGTCCTCGGCAGCAGCATGCCTACTACGGTTAGTTGGCTTAAAACTTTCGGATCTTCACTTTTGACGTTGTCACTACTACTTTGCGCCTTCACATTTTTTAGAATGATCTGCCGGCGCACTGCAGAAAATAAAACCCGTTTTAAAAGGCATCATTGATTATGTATCAGTCCGCTTTATTTCAGCTCCTGCCTGTCCATTTTTATAACCTCGATCGTATCAGCAAGTATTTCTTCCACTTTGTTGAGGACACTGTCTGCATACTCTTTTGTGCCCAGTCTGATTTCACGTGCATTTTTTTGTGCACTGGATATTATTTCATTGGCTTGCTCATATGCTTTTTTTGTGATCTCGTGTTCATCCACCAACGAAGAAATTTTGCTTTCAGCATCCTTAACCATATTATTCGCTTCTTTTTGGGCTTCCATGAGGATTCTCTGTCTCTCCTCCTTGACCCATTTCGCCTGTTTGATATCATCAGGCAGTTTAAGCCTGACTTCCTTTATGATCTCCAGTATTTCTTCCCTATCAACGAGGCATTTACCTGAGAACGGAACGCCTACACTCTTTTCCACCAGGTCTTCCAAAGTCTCCAATACGGAAAGTATCTCCATAGATTAACCCCCTAAACGCCCTATTTACAGGTCAGTTTTTCAATAATTCTGTCTTTGATGCACTCTGGAACCAATCCATCTATCTTACCGCCATTTTTAGCAATTTCTTTTACAGCGCTGGAACTCAAGTACGAGTAATTGACATTTGTCATCATAAAAAGAGTTTCCATATCAGGTTCAAGATTTTTGTTTAAGTGCGCCATCTGAAGTTCATATTCAAAATCAGACATCGCCCTGAGTCCTTTGATAACAGTTTTAGCGCCCACTCTTTTTACGAAATCGGCTAAAAGTCCTGAGAAACTCGTAACGACGACGTCTTCCCGGCCTTCAAGTGCGCATCTTATCAGTTCGATCCGCTCTTCCGTTGAGAAAGCAGGCTTTTTGCTTTCGTTGCTTCCCACAGCCACAATCAGTTTGTCGCAAATCCTTACCGCTCTGAATATTATATCCATATGACCGTTCGTTATAGGATCAAAACTTCCTGGATAAACAAATACCATTTGTCAGACTACCATCCTTATCAGCAAATCACTCCGACTTCCGGGCTATGTAAATAGTGAGAACCGTATCACCGTACTTCCTGGAATCAATTGCCTCAAGCCTTCCTGAAACATCCGGCAGGCTATCCGACAAACTATGCTCTGCTACAATAATACCATTATCCCTTATTATATCATTATTTTTCAATATTTTTAACGTATCTTGAATAAAATTTTTGTTATATGGCGGATCCAGCAAAATCAGGTCGAATTTTCTGCCTTGCGCATACAGTCTTTCAATCCCGCCGGCAAAGTCAACCGCATATACTTCTGCTTTTTCAGTAAGCTTTGTATGCGTTAAATTATCCCTTATTAAATTACAGCATTCCGTGCTTTTGTCGAAAAATACCGCTTTTTCGGCTCCTCTGCTGAGCGCTTCTATTCCAAGACTTCCCGTACCGGCAAATACATCAAGCACATTCGCGGATTCAAGATGTCCGGCAATGATATTAAAAAGAGATTCCTTGACCCGGTCCGTTGTCGGTCGTGTCGTCAATCCCTTTATTGTTTTTAACTTATGTCCTTTGGCAGAGCCAGCTATAACTCTTAGCATATCATTTTCTCCTGTATTGGGATCAATAGTTAGGTCAATAATTTTTCTAAAAACTCAATTTACCTCAATTTAACCTGCTTGTATTTGCAATGCCCGTAAATCTCTTGTTTACAGCAAGTCCAAGAAGCCTGTTTTCTGCACTTTTGAGAAGCTTGTCCTTTTCCTTGAGCAATAATGCAGCCTCCTGCGCTTTCTTCAGTATGTCCATATCTCTATAAAGATTTGCGATTTTCAGCTCCGGGATACCATGCTGCCTTGTACCGAAGAAATCGCCCGGTCCCCTTAATTCCAGGTCTTTCTCCGAAATAACAAAGCCATCTGAGGTCTTTTCCATGACCTTCATCCGCTCTCGTGCGATCTCCGATTTGCTTTCGTTGAACAGGACACAGTAGGACTGATGCGCCCCTCTTCCCACCCTCCCCCTTAACTGATGCAGCTGAGCAAGGCCGAATCTTTCAGCATTTTCAACGACCATCAGCGATGCATTGGGTATGTTGACTCCAACCTCGATAACTGTCGTCGATACCAGTATATCCGTTTCGCCTGCCGCAAAGCCTGCCATTACGGAGTCCTTCTCTGCGGCTTTCATTCTGCCGTGTATTAACGCGACAGTCAGATCGCTGAACACCTTATGTGCAAGCTCCTCTGCATGATTTGCCGCAGATTTTGCCTCAATCGCATCCGATTCATCTACCAACGGACAGACGATATATACCTGCCGGCCTTCCGACACCTGTTTTCTGATGAATTTATTGATTCTCTCCCTCATTCCTGCATCAACAGCATATGTTTCAATCTTCTTCCTTCCCGGAGGAAGTTCATCAATGATGGAAATGTCCAAATCGCCGTATAAAATGAGTGCAAGAGTTCTTGGGATCGGCGTCGCTGTCATTACAATCATGTCGGGATTTTCACCTTTCTTTGAAAGCACTGTCCTTTGTCTTACACCAAATCTATGTTGTTCGTCAGTCACTACCAAGCCGAGGTGGTCAAAAACGACCTTTTCCTCCAGGAGTGCATGTGTACCGATCACAATGTCCAAACTGCCATCCCTGATGCCCGCCAGCAGTTCCCTTGAAGCTTTCACCCCCGTGCTGCCGGTCAGAAGTGCAGTACGTATGCCAATTGTTTCAAGCATCGGTGAAATAGAACGAAAATGCTGTTCAGCCAGAATTTCAGTAGGAACCATCAATGCGCCCTGATATCCGCTTCTGACCGCCTTAACCAGCGCAAGTACGGCAATTATCGTCTTTCCTGAACCCACATCTCCCTGTACAAGCCTGTTCATTACCCTTCCATTCTCCATATCGCATTCAATTTCAGCCAGGACCCTGATCTGCGCAGCGGTCAGCTTGAAGGGCAGGGTTGCTGTAAATTTGCCAATTTCTCCTGCTTTAAACCTAATACCAATATCAGTCGTATCCGCAGCTGTTTTCTGACTGAGCAACGCAAGTTGAAGCAAAAGCAGTTCTTCAAAAACGAGCCTTTCCCTCGCCTTTAAAAATGCTTTGTCGCTCTCGGGATAATGGATATTGTTTATAGAGTATTTAAAGCCCTCAAGGTTGTATTTTTCAAGGATCCATTGTGGTAAAACATCTATAATTTCGTTTCCGGCAACCTCTATTGCATTTCTTATGACGGACCTTATCGCATTTTGTGTAAGCTTTCCTGTCGCCGGGTATACCGGTACGATCCTGCAGGTGTTTACAGGGCCTTTTTCTTCATCTGCTTTTTCATAAACCGGATTGAGTACCTCAAAAGTTCTTTTTCTGGTTATCGTTCCGTAAAATATGAACCTGTCGCCTGTTTTAATGTTATTTTTGAGATAGGGCTGATTAAACCATGTGGCATATATAAGGCCTGTGTCATCTTTAATACTGACCCGGCTGACCAGTAATCCCTTTCTGGGTCTGGATTCAACGATTTTTGAAGCAATGATTCCCTCAAACGAGCATTGCTCACCATCCTGAAGCTCAGCAAGTCTTTTCAGCCTGCTTCGGTCTTCATAATCTCTTGGATAATGAGTGATCGCATCACCGACTGTATAAATGTCAAGCCGCTTGAAGAGGGCGGCTTTAGCCTCTCCCACACCTTTAAGAAATTGCAGCGGCTTATTTAACAACAGGGTCGGGTGTTCATTCATTGTACTAATTCTCCCATATCATTGACATTCCTTTTAATTTTAATATATAGTACCTTTCTTTACCATACTTATTTATTTATAATGTTAAAACATAATTTTAAAAAATCCTTGCGAATTTTGGCGTTAATGTGTTAAAATAGTTATGCTTTGTGGGATAGTAGCTCCAGTTTGAAGGAGGTGTGATATAGATGGCAAAATGCGATATTTGCAGCAAGGATACCGTGTATGGCAACAATGTTAGCCACTCGGTCAGAAGGACCAACAGGTTCTGGAAGCCCAATGTAAAGAAAATCAGAGTAATCGAAGGCGGCACTCCGAAATCCGTTAACGTTTGTTCCAGGTGCCTGCGTTCAAATAAGGTAACAAGAGCGATTTAAAACCTGATTTAGCAATGCTGTAAATCTACCATGTAACTGATATTTCTATTAAGAAATATCAGTGATCTGAAAGATAAGCATGAAAAAATACAGCTGCGATTGCGTCGCAGCCGATATCAAGGCGACATAAAAAAGGCGTTGGAACGCTTTTTTTATGTTGCCTTGGTTTTGCAGTACATTTCAGCTCATTCGCAATACCTTTTTAATTAAGCTGCCAAAAAGCCTCGGCATTTTTAATACCATAATTCTCATCAATGGACTCCCCCTAAAAAAAGGTTTGTTAGTATCACTATATTATCGTTTTTCTATTTGGTGCATGGACCAAAACCAGCAATATAAAGATTATTTAATGACCACTTAGAACTTTTGACATTCTCACACAGTTCCTGCCTTCTTCTTTCGCTATATACAAGGCATCGTCGGCGGTTTTTACAAGATCGCTTTCAGTAAGCGTGCATTCATCAAATGAGGATACCCCAAAGCTGACGGTAACGGATGCAGTAATAAGGTTATCCTTTATCACATGTTGTGATACACGTTCTCTCAGTGCTTCTACCTTGTCATAAGCCTCATGCAAACCAGTCCTTGGGAACAGGATGATAAACTCCTCTCCTCCGAAACGTGCGATGATATCGTTTTTACGCAGAGTCGAAGAAACAGTTTCCACAATGGATATCAGTACTTTGTCGCCAAACAGGTGACCATATGTATCATTGAATTTTTTAAAGTGATCAATATCGAATATTGCAAGGGACAGAGAATAATTTTCACGCCTGGCGTTGTCAAATTCAACCTCCAGCCTATCCTGGAAGTATTGCCGGTTGAATATTCCCGTAAGTCCATCTTTCCTGGCCAGTTCGGTCATCTTATTGTATAATTCCGCATTCTCCATGACGATACCTACCTGTTTGGAAATAATGTTCAGCAACCTCAGATTATCCTCATCAAAGGCATTGCTGTAAGTATGTTCGACCAATACAAGGCCGAATTTCCTGGTCTTTGTATTTAAAGGCAGGCATATCAGTGAATTGATATCTCTTCCTAATGTGAAAATGTACTGGACAGGGTCAACATAATTCTCCATGATATTTTCACCGTTGTTGAGCGCATTAAGAAGTACACCGTTGTTGATGTTATCTTTCATGGTTACCATGTCATTTGGATTGCTTATATTTGTAGTATGGACTTTCAACCGGTTTGTTTTCTCATCGTACAGGATGATTGTGGAATAACTGACACCCATAACACCTATTATAATGTCATTAAGATGCTTGAGCAGTTCCTTAACATCCAAAATAGAGCTTATCGCCTGGCTGATCTGCTGAAGTGTATAGAACTCGCCTATACTGTCTGAAAGCTTTTTATTCGATTGCTCCAGCTTGTTATTCGTTAACATTAATTCTTCATACTGTACTTTTATTTCGTCCTGTGCAGCCTCAAGCTGCTGATATTTCTCCTCCAATTGTTCCATCAGTTTCTTATCTTCAAAATCATGCTCAATACCCTCTTTATACAATAAACCGAAGAGAATGACAAAAAATAGAAATATTATATAATAGATTGAGTAAGAGAAAAATTGATCATATATTGATGAAAGTTGAATTCTTCCATTCGCGTATTCGGTCAAATTTCTCAACAGGAAAAGTGATGTATGCATTCCAAAAGAACTTATCAAAAGTAAAAGTCCAAGATTCAATCCCCTGATGAGACAAGTGATCATGATCGGAATCAGGAGGATTGAAAACAGCCATGTGCCTATATTTGTGTAAATGAGTATCAGGGATATCGCAAAAAGAGTAAGTATCTTTTCAACGAAAAAAACGGTTTTATTTTCAAGTATTCCAGAATTGAAAAGATATTTCTTAAAGAAATTACCTGCAAAACAAGCGGTGCATATACCAATACTCAGGAATAAGGCAGTATTATGTCCGGAATCGGTTATTAATGAAGGTTTGATATAAAATATGTTTTTTATAAAATAAATAAGCGAAGCAAGAATGAGATACGCCCATGTTATATTTATATATATCTTCTCATATCTTCTGTATTTGCCATAAATCATATCTTTGGCAGTTTTCAAATCCTTCGCCCCCAAATATCTTATGTAATACTTATTCAAACATATTATGCCAGGTGAGCAAGTGTCTTAACCCTTCCAGTAGATTCCAATGACATCTCCCGATTTTATGATATCCGTAAATGCTGCCTGTCGGCCGTTCAGACTGAGTACGATTGTTCCTTTCGGCTTTGTCAGATCAAAATCGATATAATTGAAAATATCGACGAAAATGTATTGAGACTTGCTATCCTTCAATAGTATATTACGACCATTTACAATAACCTGCGTTCCATTTTTTTGCTGATTTGTATCGGAAACGTTTTGTATCAGTTCGACTTCCGGAATCAATTCATCAGGAGTTATCTCTGAAACGGCTTGTTTTCCAGCCTGTTGATCTTCAATTTTTTCAGCGCATATGATATCATCGCCATTATTCAAAGGATAGTTCATGTCACAATTGGTTGATTTATTTACAGATAAATCACAGGTGGTCCTGTCATACCCGCCTGCCTCCAGCAGGTCCTTAAGAGTCATTATCTGCGAAATCCGCACATCATCGCCATCGTTTATTTTCGTATCCTTTGAAACATGTCTTCCATTTACTGAAATTACAGTACTGATATCAACAGGGTTCCCGTTTAGTTTTACAGTACCTGTGCTGTAGCCTGCCGGAGCCAGTTCGTATGCTCTGAGCAGCGTATCCCTTCCGTCCTGAGCAGGTATCACTTTTAAATTATCGCCATAAGCTATCGCAGTATCGATACTGCCGGGTTTTCCGTTCACATAGATCTCAGCTGCTACGCCATATTGACCTCTTGTCTGCTTCCTCTCCCCATTCAGATGATAACAAATACCTTTTCCGGTTCGCCCGATCAGCTGGCTTGCATCAAAGCCGGACAAAATCAGCGCGTCAGCAACCGTAAGCTTCTTGGAATTGAAAAGCTTTATTTTTTTGTCATTTACGGTAACAGTCAAAAAATCCTTACCACTGCACATCTGTGCAGTAACAGCGATTCCATAAGGTGTAATGGATTCAGGGCCATATAGCTTTTTGTCACTGAATTTGATATCCCGAATGACATCCCTTCCCCTCACTACCACTCTGTCAGCAGGGAGTTCCATCTGGTGTGCAATCATTTCAGACAGTTCAGGCACGCGGCATCCTCCGCCGACAAGGAAAATGGCATTGGGCGCCTTGTGGTTATATTCCATGATTTTCTGAGATATTGTCGTTGACAGGAGCTGCAGTGTACCCTCAATCGCTTTCAGAACTTCTGCGGGGCTTACTGAATGCTTTATTTTTAAAATATCTGTAAATGTGATCTTATCTTTATTTGATGATAATGCTATTTTTATTTTTTCACCCGTATTAAAATCAACAAGATAATGCTGCGATATTTTTTCTGTGATTTCGTCCCCCGCGAACGGTACCATTGCATAAGCAATGACACTGCCGTCTTTCGTAAGCGCAATATCCGATGTACCGGCTCCAATATCAACAAGTGCCAGATTCAGCAGTCTGAGATCGGCCGGGATCGTCACATTGATGGCTGCAATGGGCTCCAATGTCAGGCTTGACACTTCAAGTCCAATTTTGCTCATAACTGTGTAAAGGCTGTCGACTACAATCAGCGGCAGAAATGTTGCAAGAACATCTGCTCCGACATTTTTCCCCTTATGGCCTGTAAGTTTGGATATGACATATCCATTCAGATAATAATTGATCACACTGTACCCAACACAGTAGAACTGGGTCTTGTCTTCAGCAGCAGTCTCCTCGTCCAATATCATCTGTGCACGCTGAATACCTTCGATCTCAAGGCTGCTTACGAATTCGGAGTCAATTTCCCTGCCCTGCTCAAGATTTTTTTCCACTTTTACCTGACAGGTCTTTAGCACCCTGCCAGCTGCTGCAATTGCAACTTTTTTCAGCTTTACGCCCAATCTTGATTCAAGCTTGCCCTTAACTCCAGCTGCGGTTTCTGCTACCTGTTCTATATCATGGATCTGCCCATCCATCATTGCCCTGTTCTTATGCTCGATAACCTCAGTAGCTATGATCCTGAAGAAATGATCTTCCTGGACGCCAACGACCCCGACAACGGTTCGTGTACCTATATCAAGAGCAAATACAATGTTCTCAGGTAAAATACCATCTGCCAGTTTTCCTTCTACTGGTTTATCCGCAGGAGACGGTTCGTTTTCTGAAAGTTTGATGATCCTGCCTTTTTTAACCGAAGAGTCCTTTTTCTTTCCAACTGCTTCTTTCATGTTATTAACGCGTTCATCCGTTCTGTGCGCTTTGCCCTTATCAGAGTGCATAACCTCACAGCTCCCTTATATCTACAATGATTCCAATTTGTATAAATTCGACAACAAACACTAAAATCCTTCTTAGATATTACTTTTTTGACCATATTTACAGAAAGATTTTATATCACATTCTCCACAAGCAGGTTTTCTCGCATTACAAATTGCTCTTCCATGCAGGACAAGCTGGTGGCAGAACCGTCCCCAGCTTTCAACAGGAATTATTTTCATCAGATCATATTCTATTTTCTCGGGATCTTCTTTATCGGTCAGACCGATCCTGTTGGATAATCGTTTTGCATGCGTATCCACCACAATGCCCGGCACCCCGAAGCAGTCATTCAGAACAAGGTTCGCCGTCTTTCTGCCCACGCCGGGCAGCTTCAGCAAATCTTCCATATTTGAGGGTACATTCCCCGCAAAATCGCTGATAAGCATTTGACAGGCAGCAATGATGTTGCGTGCTTTGTTATGATAAAAGCCCGTCGATTTAATATCCTGCTCAAATTCTTCCAGATCGGCATTTGCAAAATCCTCAACGGTCCTGTATTTTTGAAAAAGATCCTTTGTGACAATATTTACACGTGCATCCGTACACTGTGCGGCGAGCTGTGTTGCGATCATCAATTGCAGCGGATCGCGATACTCAAGAGAACAGTCTGCCTCCGGATACATTCTGTCAAATTGCTCGATAATCTTAAGAACCCTTTGTTTTAGCGTCATTCGGCGATCCTCTTCTTAGGCTGGTCGTTGATCGCGTCAACTGCTCGCCCATGCATCCTTGCTGCGTGATAATAGAGTTCTTCATATTTTTTAGCGGATACATTCCATGAAAAGTCTGTCTTAAGCGCTCTGACGATCAGTTCATTCCATTCGTCAGGCTTATCGCTATAAACCTGAAGTGCTCTTTCAATGGCATCAAGCATTTCATCTGAAGAAAAATTATTGAAGGAGAAACCATTGCCTTTACCGGGATCCAAATCATAGTCGGTTATAGTTTCTGCAAGGCCTCCGGTGGCTCTCACAACAGGAATCGTGCCATATCTGAGACTGATGATTTGTCCCAACCCACAGGGTTCAAACCGGGAAGGCATGAGGAACATATCGCAGCCTGCATATATCTGCTGGGCCAGATGCGCGTTAAAGCCGATATGAATAGCTATTTTACCCGGATACTGCGCGGCAATTCTCCTGAACTGATCCTGATAATAATCGTCACCCGCTCCTAAAAGAACAAACTGCAAATCTTTTCTCAGTATATCGTCAATTTTTTCAATAATCAGATTGAGACCTTTTTGTCCCGAAAGCCTTGAAATCAGACCGATAACTGGCACATCCGATACCGGCAGACCTTCTTCCTTCTGCAATGCGTATTTATTCTCTTTTTTATCTTCAAAACTTTCTACGCCGAAATTCCTGGCAATAGTTTTATCAGTTTCAGGGTTGAATTCCTCGTAGCTGATACCGTTCAAAATACCGTACAAGTCTCCTGTTCTTTTTGCCAGAAGACCTTCAAGCCGCTCACCGCATTGTGGTGTTTGTATTTCCCTTGCATATACCGCACTGACAGTGCTGATGATATCCGAATAAACCAAACCGGTCTTCATAAAGCTGAACATCCCATAGAACTCCGCTTTCTCTGCATTGAATACATCATAACCGCGGTTCAAAAGCCTTACAACGTCGCTCGGAAAATTCCCCTGATATTCAAGATTGTGTATGGTGTAAATCGTGGAGATATTGCTATAGAATTCAATAAAGGAATATTGCTCCTTTAAAAGCAGGCATAATGGCCCGGTATGCCAATCGTTGCAATGAATGATATCAGGTTTGAAATTGATCAGCGGCAGCATTTCAAGAATAGCCTTGCAAAAGAAAATAAATCTGTCCGCATCGTCAGAATGACCATAAATTCCGTCCCTGTCAAAATATCTAAAGCTATCGGTAAAATAAAAAATCTGTTTTTTCTTTTTATTGTTAATTGTATAAGGCAGTTCTGTCTTTCTAATAACGCAGGTTTCTACCAAATTGTCTATTTTTACCGGGAAATCTGTTACATACTCAAAGTTTGCTTTAATTAACTTGTATTTCGGCATTACCACCCGAACATCATGCCCCAGTTCAATAAGCGCCTTCGGCAGCGATCCCGCCACATCTGCCAGGCCGCCCGTTTTTGCAAAGGGGGACGCTTCTGCAGAAACAAACAATATTTTCAGGCTTTTATTACTCATATTTAACCTCCGGAAATCAATTGCTATACAATCATTATAGTATTCCATCCTATTAGACTACTGAAACATCTTAATATTTACTGCAATACACTTGCAATTTGCTTTAAGGCCCAGTCCAGTTCCTCTTTTGTAATAATTAGCGGCGGTGAAAACCGAATTGTCTGGCCATGTGTTTCTTTACACAAAATGCCTTTACACATCAGTCTTTCGCAAAAGACTCTTGCAGTACCGAATTCCTTTTTTATTTCCACCCCGATCATTAAGCCTTTCCCTCTTATTTCCCTTATTGATTTGAAATTCAAATTTTTGAGGCATTGCATAAAATAAATTCCAAGCTCCATTGATCTTTGAGGCAATTTCTCATCGATTAAAACATCCATGGATGCGATCGCCACTGCCGCTGCCAGAGGGTTCCCTCCGAAGGTGGAGCCATGATCACCTGGTGTGAAAACATCCATTACTTCATTACCAGCCAATACTGCCGAAACAGGATACACTCCGCCGCCCATTGCTTTCCCCAGCACGAGAATATCAGGTTTTGCATCCTCATACTCATAAGCAAACATTTTCCCTGTCCTTCCAAAGCCTGTCTGGATTTCATCAAGGATAAGAAGCACATTATTTTCCCGGGTAATCTTTCTGATCTGTGCAAGGTAACCTGCCGGAGGTACAATTACACCACCCTCGCCCTGAATGGGCTCAACCAAAAAAGCAATTGTTTTATCGTTAATAGCCTTCCTTAAAGCTTCTGCATTTCCATACTCAATTATTTTGAACCCCGGTGTATAGGGTCCGAACCCTGATTTATACTGCTCTTCCGATGAAAAACTGATTATTGTAATTGTACGGCCATGGAAGTTATTGTTGCATACGATGATTTCTCCTTCGTTTTCCGGTATCCCTTTCTTAACATATGCCCATTTTCGAGCAGCTTTAAGAGCTGTTTCCACTGCCTCAGAACCTGTGTTCATCGGTAAAGCCTTTTCAAAGCCGGATAATTTACATAATTTCTCTATAAATTCACCCATTTTACTATTATGAAACGCTCTTGAAGTAATCGTTATTCTACCTGCCTGCTCTATCAATGCATTAATGATACGCGGGTGTCTGTGTCCCTGATTAAGGGAGGAATATGCAGACAACATATCCATATACTTTTTGCCGTCAACATCATAAACCCATACACCTTCACCGCGCTCCAAAACGATGGGAAGAGGTTTGTAATTATGTGCGCTCCAATAATCAGCCTGTTTTATATAATCCTCTGTAAGGCTCATTTGATACCCTCCGTTGTGAATTAATCCGTTATTAACTCCTATTATCTCATAAAACAATATTATATTCTATAAATATAGTGATAAAAACGACATAGTAATAAAGGGAACCAAGGGGACGGTTCCTCTGGTTTGCGACCGTGACAGGGGAGTGTCCCTTATCACGCATAATGGCCGCTCCTATGTCAAGGGGACAGGTACACTGACATTGCGGTTTTCTTATGTCAGTGTATCTGTCCCCTTGACATAGGAGCTTTGCTGCGCATACTTTATATATTGCGTAACAGTTCTAATACATAAAAACTCTGGATGGGTACATTCAGCTTAGAGGATTGGTTAAGCTCTATCATAACTATTTAATCAGGCAAAGTACCTTACACCTGCTTCAAACAACTTCTGATCCTTATTTCCGGGAACATTGATGCAAACATTCGGGCCTTTCCTTTCGGAATGCCCCATTTTACCCATGACCCTGCCGTCAGGACTTGTTATTCCTTCTATTGCATGCATGGATCCATTCGGATTGAACCTGTTATCATTCGTCGCACAACAGTTAACATCTACATACTGTGTTGCAATTTGTCCATGTTTCGCCAATTCATTTAACTGCGCTTCTGATGCGACAAATCGGCCCTCGCCATGAGAAATGGCAATCGTGTGAATATCGCCCACATTTACGTTATTAAGCCATGGCGATTTATTTGACGCTATCCGGGTCTGTACCATACAGGATACATGACGCCCGATTGAGTTAAAAGTCAGGGTGGCGTCCTCCGGTTTTATGTCCCGTATCTCTCCGTATGGCACCAAACCCAGTTTAATGAGTGCCTGAAAGCCATTGCAGATGCCGAGCATCAAGCCATCTCTTTTATTCAGCAGATCCATGACAGCTTCAGTGATATAAGGATTTCTAAACGCAGTTGCGATAAACTTGCCTGAACCCTCAGGTTCATCACCTGCACTGAATCCACCCGGCAGCATCACGATCTGGCTCTTTGATATCTTATCCTGCATTATTTTGATTGTTTCCGCAATATGTGCAGGTGTAAGATTTTTTAAAACAAAAACATCTGCGATGCCTCCTGCATTTTCAAATGCTTTTGCAGTGTCATACTCACAATTCGTTCCCGGGAAAACCGGTATGAAAATTCTTGGCTTTGCAAGTTTTACATTGCCGGCCCTTTGTCCGGCATTATTTGCGCCGTTTTCTCCAGCACTTTTATAATTAAATGTCGGAAATGGATTTCCTGTTTGCTCAACTTTTGTCGGGAATATCTTTTCCAGCGGTTGCTGCCATCTCTCTAAAAGTGTCGCTAATTCAACAACTGTCCCCTGCGCGTGAACCGGATGCATGGGCGGGCAGTTGACGCAGTCAGCGACCAGCCCCGGATCTTCACCTATGAATATCCTCTGTTCACTGGTAGTCCGGCCAATTATTTCATATTTGCAACCATTCAATAGCTTTGCTGCATCCTCATTCGAATCTATTTCCAATATTAATGATCCGTATTTGGGAGCAAAGAACTGTTTTACATCGTCAGGAGTAAACAGATCGACTCCTATCATGTTTCCGAAACACATCCTGCTGATAACTTCAGCGATACCGCCCTGCCTGACCGAATGTGCCGATAATAGTTTCCCGGCTGATGCAAGTTCATGAACTTTGACATAATTTTTATCCAGTTGAAGGAAATCGGGCAGTTCATTCGAATTCTTTTCAAGCTCCAGCAGCACAACCTGGCTTCCGGCTTTCTTAAATTCCGTTGACAGAACCGTTCCCGCTTCGGATACAGCAACTGCAAATGCTACAAGCGTCGGTGGTACATTGAGGTCTTTAAATGTACCCGACATACTGTCCTTACCGCCAATTGCCGGTATGCCAAGCTCCAATTGGGTATAAAACGCGCCCAGTAATGCACTGAAGGGCTTGCCCCATCTGCTCGGGTCCTTGCCGGGCTTTTCAAAAAATTCCTGGAGTGTCAATCTGGTTTTGCGATAATCTCCACCCATCGCCGCAATTCTTGCAACTGCTTCGACAATAGCATAAACTGCTCCATGGAATGGACTCCATGTAGATATACAAGGATTGAACCCGTGTGACATCAGCGTGCAGGTATCCGTATCGCCCTGCAGTACCGGCAGCTTGGCTGCCATACCTTCCGACGGACTCAGCTGGTATTTCCCGCCAAATGGCATCAGCACGGTACCTGCTCCGATCGTACTGTCAAATCGCTCGACCAAACCCTTCTGACTGCAATTTTCCAATCTTTCCAGATTTGCATGCCATGCCTCTGATAGATTCGTCCCACAGGAATCCAAAATAGGCATCCTATCTTTGATATATTTACAATTGTTTCCTACAGGAGAGGATGCTTCCTTCAGAGGAGACACAAGAGGTGACGCTTCTTTCAGAGGAGATGACACCTTTATATCGGTATTCTGCTTGACGCCATTTGTATCTAGGAAGTCTCTTCCAATATCAACAATGACTTTCCCTCTCCAGATCATCCTCAGTCTTCCTGTCTCGGTCACTACTGCGACCTGTGTCGCTTCAAGATTCTCCTCTTCAGCAGCTGCAATAAACGATGCCTCGTCTTTCTTTGCAACCACTACAGCCATTCTTTCCTGTGATTCGGAAATGGCAAGTTCAGTGCCATCAAGTCCTTCGTACTTTTTAGGCACCTTGTCAAGGTCAATATCAAGAGCTTCAGCCAGTTCGCCAATTGCAACGGAAACCCCGCCTGCACCAAAATCGTTACATCTTTTTATCATATTGCTAACAACTGCATTTCGAAAAAGTCTCTGAATTTTTCTTTCCGTCGGCGGATTTCCTTTTTGAACTTCCGCCCCACAGGTCAGGAGTGACTGCTCATCATGCTCCTTGGATGAACCGGTCGCTCCGCCGCAGCCATCACGTCCGGTCCTGCCGCCAAGAAGAATGATGCTGTCCCCCGCCTCCGGCTTGATCCGCACGACATTCTTTTTGGGTGTTGCACCGATCACGGCTCCGATTTCCATCCGCTTTGCAACATATCCCTCATCGTAGATTTCCGTTACCTGTCCGGTTGCAAGCCCGATCTGATTTCCATAGGAACTGTAGCCCGCAGCGGCTCCGGTAGTGATCTTTCTTTGCGGCAGTTTGCCGGGAAGGGTATCTTTCACTTTAGTTCTCGGATCCCCGCTTCCCGTTACCCTCATCGCCTGGTAAACATAGGATCTGCCCGACAGCGGATCCCTTATGGCGCCGCCAAGGCATGTCGCAGCTCCTCCGAATGGTTCTATTTCCGTAGGATGGTTGTGCGTTTCGTTCTTGAACATGACAAGCCATTCTTCATCCATGCCATTAATTTTTGCATTTACAACAATACTGCAGGCATTGATTTCATCCGAAATGTCCAAATCGCCAAGCTTTCCGGATTTATTCAGCTCTTTCATTGCTATTGTCGCCAAATCCATCAGGCAAATATCTTTATCCCTGTTTCCATAAACATATCGCCTTGATTCACTATACCTGTCATATACGGATTTCATCAAACCACTGTAAAAACCCTCTTCAAAATCAACCGATCCTATTTTTGTCAGAAACGTCGTATGTCTGCAATGATCAGACCAATAGGTATCAATCAGCTTAATTTCCGTCAGCGTAGGATCCCTCTGCTCCGTACCGGAAAAATAATTCCGGCAGAACTCCAGGTCTTCAACAGACATAGCCATGGCAAGTTCGCTCTGTAAAGAAACAAGTTGCGGCATTTCCATTTTGCAGAAACCACTTATTTGAGAAACGTCTTTGGGATATTCCAGTTCAACATCAAGTGTTTTCGGTTTTCCCATCACAGCTTCATGACTGTCTACCGGATTGATGCAATATCTTCTGGCTTTATCAAAATCATCTTCAGAAATTTCCCCTTTCAGTACAATCAGCTTTGCAGCCTTGCAGCGCGGCCTCTCGCCAAGCGTAAGAAATTGTATGCATTGCGAAGCCGAATCTGCCCGCTGGTCATATTGACCCGGAAGATATTCCACCGCAAATGCTCTTTCATCAGATGTAAATTCTACATTCTCTTCAAAAAGCTGGTCTACAGGCGGTTCAGCAAAAATTACAAATCGGGAAGCCTCATATTCAGCATCGGTAATATCAGTAATGTCATATCGATTAATGATCCGGACATCCTGCAAGCCGGCAATTCCAAGATTGCTTCTTAAATCCTTATACAAGCCCTGCGCCTCAATATCATAGCCTTTTTTCTTCTGCGCAAATATGCGTCTGACCCTGTTTCTCTGATTCACTTCCAACATATGAAACCTCTATTCCAGCTTTCGCTTATAATATTAAGATTAAGTATTTGACATGTTTAAGTTCATAATGCTTCACAAACATATTATACAATGATATACTCCATAATAATAATTAATATATTTAATACTTGCCATTAGAGGTGCTTATGGATATAAATTTTGAACTGTACAAAATATTTTATACTGCAGCCAGGTCCGGCAGTTTTTCCGCAGCGGCCAGAGCGCTATATATTTCCCAGTCTGCCGTAAGCCAATCTGTAAAAAGTCTCGAAGGGAAAACTGGATGCGCTCTTTTTATAAGAGGGCCAAAAAATGTGAAACTGACTGATGCCGGTGAGATGCTTTTCAGTCACGTTGAACAGGCCTACAGTCTATTGAAGGCTGCAGAAAATAAAATGCTCGAAATGCAATCCCTGACCCTTGGCGAAATAAAAATAGGCGTCGGCGATACCATACTCAGGTACCTGCTTACTCCTTTTTTGCAGCAATTCATAGAAGCACATCAGAAGATAAAAATACAGGTCATAAACCGTACATCTCCTGGAATTATCGCTTCCTTAAGGAAGGGGATCGTTGATTTCGGTATTGTCACGCTGCCTGTTGAAGAGCCGGATATTGAAACATTTGAATTCAGAGAAGTTGAAGATGTTTTTGTTGCATCCTCCAAATTTATTGAATTCAAGGCAAAGCTCATCGGATTGACTGAATTATCGTCACTTCCTCTTCTTCTCCTTCAGAAGGAAAGTTCAACAAGACGCAATCTGGATGAATATTTCACTGCGAATGAGATTGACATCGTTCCGGAGATTGAGCTTGAAAGCATGGATCTGCTGGTTGAATTCGCCAGAATAGGCCTTGGGATCGCCCATGTGTTGAGGGAAAGCTCAAATGCACTGGTTAAAAGCGGAGAACTTTTTGAGTTGAAGCTGGCTGAACCGATACCGAAAAGAATACTTGGTGTTGCAAAGCTGAGAAACGTCCCTCTATCAGCTGCAGCCAAAGAATTTGTCGGTAATTTGAGAAGCGCCCCTCTTCTCAATATCTGAGAACCGCCTCCTCCGACTACTCATATTCATTAGTTATTTTTACGCTTTACTGACCTAAATCAACCGGGCTTCAAGCTTCCTTTATTTCATACCGCCTTTATGCTATGATTTATTCAGAATGAGTACCAAAATGAAAGGATGATAAGTATGTCCGACCAAATCAAACAAATTGCCATCCGAATAAAAGATCTGCGTGAAATCGCGGGACTCACAATCGAAGTTCTGGCTGGCGAACTGGGAGTATCTGCAGAGACTTACAGGCAATATGAAGGCGGTGATATAGATATACCCGTCGGCTTCCTTTATGAATTGTCTACTAAATTCCATGTTGAACTGACAGCCATTCTGACTGGTGAAGATCCGAAACTCCATACTTATTGCCTCGTGAAAAAGGATAAAGGAGTCAATGTTGACAGGAAAAATCCATATAAATATCTTAGCCTTGCCTATAATTTCGTAAATAAAAAGGCTGAACCTTTCAGTGTCAGTGTGGACCCGGCAGCTGACGATGCGCCGATCCACTTCAGCTCACACCCGGGACAGGAGTTCAATTTCGTGCTTGAAGGTACTTTAATGATTTATATTGATGGTCACCAACTCATTTTGAACGAAGGAGATTCCCTTTATTTTGACTCAGGCTGCAGCCATGGCATGAAAGCCCTGGGTGGCAAAAAAGCAAAATTCCTGGCAATCATCATCTAAGGCACAATATTTTACTTAGAATATTTACAAAACCAAAAAATAAATTATCAGAGGTTTTATTATGCTTGATAAATTTTTACCAAGACAGGATTTCAATTCATACGAAGAATTCTATGAGAATTTCAGTATAAACATTCCGGGCAATTTTAATTTTGCTTATGATGTAGTTGATGAAATAGCAGCCACAACACCCGATAAGATCGCAATGGTCTGGTGTGATGATAAAGGCGCGGAAAATACCTTCACCTTTTCACAAATGAAATATTACAGTGACAAGGCCGCTAACTTCTTTAAAAATTTCGGGATCAAAAAAGGCGATCCAGTAATGCTCATCCTCAAAAGGCGTTATGAATTCTGGTTCTGCCTGCTGGGGCTCCATAAGCTTGGGGCTATTTGCATTCCGGCAACACATTTGCTCACTCCCAAAGATATCGTTTACAGATGTAATGCAGCTGATATTAAAATGCTTGTGTCTGTGACCGATGATGTCGTTATAAGCCATGTCGAACAGGCACTGCCCAAATCTCCCACACTGGTGCTGAAAGCCCTTGTCGGCGATCGCAGGCCAGGGTGGCTTGATTTCACTGACGAATTGGAAAAAGTCTCAGATAAGTTTGTCAGGCCGACTGGTACGGATGCTGCCGTAAACAGCGATATCCTTCTGCTGTATTTCACCTCGGGAACGACCGGGATGCCAAAGATGGTCCAGCACAATTTCACGTATCCTCTTGGTCATATTCTTACCGCGAAGTACTGGCAGCATGTCTCAGATGGAGGACTTCATCTGACAGTCGCCGATACAGGCTGGGCAAAGGCAATGTGGGGTAAAATATATGGGCAGTGGATCAGCGGCGCCGCCGTATTTGTATATGATTATGATAAATTCGTACCCAAAAATCTTCTGGATGTAATTGTCAAACATAAAGTAACCTCCTTCTGTGCACCACCGACCATCTATCGGTTCTTCATCAAAGAGGATCTGACAAAATTTGACCTGAGCAATCTCAAGCATTGTTCCATCGCCGGTGAGCCCTTGAATCCGGAAGTTTACAACCAGTTCCTGACTGCAACGGGAATGAAGCTGATGGAGGGTTATGGCCAGACAGAATTAACCGTCACGGTTGCCACATATCCATGGATGGAGCCAAAGCCGGGATCCATGGGCAAACCCGCACCAGGATATGATATAGACCTTCTGGATGATAGCGGCAACTCCTGTGACATTGGAGCAGAAGGGCAGCTTATCGTGCGAACCGACCATCACAAACCCTTTGGTATGTTTGACGGTTACTACAGAGACAGTGATCTGACGAACAAGGTCTGGCATGACGGTATTTATTATACCGGCGATATGGCCTGGAAGGATGAGGACGGATATTACTGGTTTGTCGGAAGAGCAGACGATCTCATTAAGAGTTCAGGCTACAGAATCGGGCCCTTCGAAGTCGAAAGCGCACTCGTGGAGCATCCGGCAGTATTGGAATGCGCTATCACGGCTGTCCCCGATCCCGACAGAGGTCAGATCGTAAAAGCTACCGTTGTCCTTGCAAAGAATTACGTTGCCAGTGACAGCCTTGTCAAAGAGCTTCAGGAGCATGTCAAAAAGGTTACCGCCCCCTATAAGTATCCCAGGATCATCGAATTCGTCCCTGAGCTTCCGAAGACGATCAGCGGCAAAATCAGAAGAGTTGAGATCCGCGAGAACGATACCGACAAGTAAATCCAGAAATCAAAATCTCTTCAAATACACAAAACCGGATGGCTGATCAAATTTTGATATGCCCTCCGGTTTTTCTTTCTGGCACTATGCTTTTACCCGATGCGTGCGTGCTGATTGATGACTTCCTTACCCTGCAATATCAGCCAGTTTTCCAAGCAATATATTGCTTCTTTCGATAAATTTCGTCATTGCCTCCGGATCTAGCTGCTTGTGGCTCATCATTGCCAGGTCATATACCTGCTGACAGATCAGCAAGGAATCATCCTTCCTGGCTTCGTTGCCGGCAAGCTTGACAATCGCTTTTATCAGCGTGTTATTACTGTTAAGTACAAGCGTCTGCTCATCCGGGAACATCCCGCTCATATCCGCTCCGCCCATACCATACATCCTGCTCATTTCCTGCATCCTGCGTGAATATTCCGACAGGAATATCATTCCGGGAATAGCAGCGCTCTTCAATGCTTCCACCTGGACTTTCAGCTTGTCATTTCCAACAGCTCCCCTGAATATCCCTTCAAGTTCCTTTGTCAGTTCAGTATTATCCGCACCTTTCCCCTCCTCCTTCATACTTTCTGAAAGATCTGAGTCAATACGGCTGAATTTTATATTGTTTTCCTTCATCTCAAGGAACTGCACGAAATGATTGTCGATCATGGTATTCAGTATCACGGCCTCCATATCATGTTCATTGAACATGTGGATATACTGGGCCTGCTGCTTTTCGTCGGTTGCATAGAATACCTTGTCCTTATTCTTGGTAACGTTTCTCTCCAGATAATCCTTTAGAGTCACATAATCGCCGCGGGTCGTTTTGAAAATGACAATATCCTTTACCCTGTCAAAGAACTTTTCTTCACGAATACAACCGTACTTAACAAATGGGTTGATATCGTCCCAATATTTATTGTAGTCTTCCCTGTTATTTTCAAATATTGAAGTAAGCTTGTCTGCAACCTTCTTGGTTATATGTGTCGATATTTTGGCAACATAGCCATCATTCTGCAAAAAGCTTCTGGATACGTTCAACGGAAGATCAGGACAGTCGATGACTCCCTTGAGGAGCATGAGAAACTCCGGAATGACTTCTTTTATGTTGTCTGCAACAAAGACCTGGTTGTAATAAAGCTTGATCTGCCCCTCAATTGTCTCAAATTCATGCTTGAGTTTCGGGAAATACAAAATACCTTTCAAGTTGAAAGGATAATCCATATTCAGATGAATCCAGAATAATGGGTCATTAAAGTCATGAAACACCTTTTTGTAAAATTCCTTGTACTCCTCATCCGTACAGTCCTTTGGCGCTTTCAGCCATAACGGATGTGTGTCGTTCAGCGGTTTTTTCAGTTCTTCACTCTCATCCTCTTCAATATCGGAGTCATCCTCTGCCCCTTCTTGGATCTCTTTTGCAGCGGCATCAACAGCATCCTTTATCTTCTTTTTCTTGGAAATATCCCCCTTGTCCTCTTTTTTAGCACTGTCCGCCTTTTTAGCGGCAGCATCTTCAAGGAATATTTCAAAGGGCAGGAAAGAGCAGTATTTCTCCAACACTTCTCTCATTTTATGATATTCAAGGAATTCCTGAGAATCGTCTGCAAGGTACAATGTAACAGTTGTACCCCTTTCACTGCGGTCGGAATCGTCCATTTCAAATTCCGTCCCGCCGGAGCTTGTCCATCTGACCGCGCTGGCGCCGCTTTGCCATGAAAGCGTATCTATACTGACCTTGTCCGACACCATGAAGGCTGAATAGAAGCCCAGTCCGAAATGGCCGATGATTTGGTTGCTGTCGTCTGTTTTATCCTTGTATTTCTCCAGAAAATCAACCGCACCGGAAAATGCGATCTGATTGATATATTTTTTAACTTCCTCTTCAGTCATGCCGATACCATTGTCCACGACTTTGATCGTACGCTCATTCTTGTTGATTATAACCTTGATAAATAACTTTTCATTTTCGTGAAGGCTGGTTTCACCAATTGATACAAGCTTTTTCATCTTAATGCTCGCATCGTTGGAATTTGAAACAAGCTCCCTGATAAAAATGTCTTTTTCAGAATACAGCCATTTTTTTATAATTGGTAATATGTTTTCGGTGTGTATTGAAATATTTCCATTCTCTCTTGGCATAATAAACCCTCCTGGTAAGTTTTTAGTAAATTCCATGTCAATATTTATATTACAACTCCTGTACTTTTATTGTCAAGATAAATTTAGCACTCACATGACGAGAGTGCTAACATTCAGTTTATTATGTAGTTTATTATGTACACGATTTATTTCAGTCTAAAAATTACAATATGTCGGTTTGACATGACATACATCCTGTTAAACAGTTTCTTCAACGCCTCACGAAGATTCTGATCCGGCTCGCGGAAACGGAAGCCGTACTCAAATTCGCTGACTTCCGTGCCGATGGAGTGCGCAACACAACCCTTCAGACAATAGTCCAGATCATCGATTTCAAAACATATTTCGAGAACAACCCGGTCATCAACAGGCAAACGCAACGAAGATACGAATCGTAAACCACCTGGGCTTATATTAAGTATTCTTACTCTTGCAGAACCCGTATATACCCTTTTTGCTCCTACCTGCACAATACTTGCAGTTCCAAACATCGGATGATCCGGGTTTAAACGAAGATACTTTCTGGCATACTTTTTCTGTTCCACCGCATCACCTGCTGCAAGGCATTATTAAATCATTCCTTGCAGCAGAATTATATTACCATATTTTAGCATTTGCTTCAATATATTTCTCCAGTAATAAATCGTATTCCCTGCGGACTGCAGTAACAACAGGGTTGACGGAAGAATGCACCGCTATCTCGTCAATAGAGGCAATCGGCAGTACTTTAATGGAAGTTCCCGAAAGAAAAGCTCCATCAACATTGGAGAGTCCTTCTGTCTCAATAAATTCCTCCACTGTTTCGTAACCGGCATTCCTACAGGCTTCAAGCACATACTTCCGGGTAATTCCTTTTAATACATGTTCTCCGGGCGCAGTTAAAATCCGGTCCTTCCTGACAAAGAATACATTGGATCTGCTCCCTTCGGTAATTCTTTCATGGCTGTCGACCAGTAAGACCTCAAAATATCCGCCTTCTTTGATTTGTGCGCTAACAGCATCCTTGTACACCCGGTTCAGCAGCTTTGCATTCGGATTGCTTCTTTCCAGTCTGAAAATTCCCGTTCGGACACCTGTGTCAGCTTCTGCTTCGGAAGGGTAATAACTTTTACTGATATAGGAAAGAACATTCTGATACCCATCTTTCTCAAAAACAATTACCTTTATATTACAGAAATCGCTTTTGTTCATTTCCAGCAGCTTTTTCAAATATTCCTTCAGTCTGTTGGTATCTGCAGCCAGAGGCTTTCCTATAGTCATAAATGTACTTGCCAGTCTATCATAATGATCCTGATAAAAAAGAGGGATCCCCCTTATTACCCTGATTACTTCATAAGCCGATCTGCCTGAAGATAAGTCAGCTTCAACAGCCACGGAAGCTTCTGCCACATTACCATTCAATATGTAATACGAACCTGCATTGTCGTCCAACACGCATCATCCTTTTTTTTATTAATACTTCAAATATAAAGGAATAGAGAGAGTTGTACAACCCCCTATGCAAAAAAGGCATAATACAGATTCCGAAACCAGTTTATATTAGCCTTTTTGCTCATTGATCACCCTTGCCGGTATTTGGCCTGATGCAGCAAAGGTTCATCAGTTCTTAACTTATATTACCCTCAGTGCCTGCCTGTCCTATTCTGCCAACAGAAGTACGCTTCTGCTGTTCAATACTTTCCTGATACTGTCCTCTGACAGGTGATACTGGGACATCAATCCCTGTACTGTAGCCCCATCCTCATACATACGGCAGATTTCCGTATTGCGCGATCTGATCATAAGCCTTGTACCGTTAACAGCACCCCAACCTGCCCTGCTGTTTTCCTGCCTTGGTATATAGAGCAGCTCACCCTGTACATAACTCTGCAGCTGTTCTAAAAGGGATTGTGGCAAAATGTCCTTACCATTTATATATTTCATTGTTATAAGCCTCCATAATAATAGTTGATTGTTCCGAAAAACAAAAACTCCACGAGGAAGTGAACCTTCGTGGAGTTGATACGGGCATAAAAAAAGCACGATAACCATACCATGCCTGAATTCCCGTAAATATGTTTTTGGGCTAAAGGTTAATCCTAATGTTGCGCCGAAAAATGAACACAAACCAAGCTTGAATCAAGCCTGCTTGAATTTGAAACCATTTTGCGGCAAATATTCAATTATACTGCAGCCACCTCATACGCACTAATTAATACCAACATCAAAACAACTCCTTTCGCCATAATATATATTTCATAAGTAACTTTATTATAAATCATCTATCTTCTTCCAGTCAAGCCGAAAGAATAATTATAATCATTCTTTCGGCTTTCTGTAATATTTCACCTATAGAAGTATTTGCTGCAGGCCTTGAAAATCCTTCACTCTGCTATCAAGTTCGGGATGCCTGTCAAGGGTTCTGAGACTTTGCATTCATATCCATCCCAGTTTATAGTTACTATTCAGAAGTTTCACCTATTAGAAAAGGTGCGCCAGGCACAGTTATTCTGCAGGGGGCGCGTATTGCGCGTCCGCGCCCAATTTTCTCAATAAGTTATACAGCACCTGAGCCATCTGCGCCCTGGTAGTCGTATCTTTTGGACTGAGCCTGCCGTTGCTGCCACTTACGGTTCCAGTGATGGTAAGCAGCTTTATGGCCTCCTTCGCCCAGGATGCGATCTGGTCAGAATCATGGAAAGTTGTCAGTGATTTACCTGATGCACCCCTTGGCAGTTCGCCACGGAGCTTTAAGACGTTATATAAAAGGGTGAACATCTCCTGCCTGGTGATTTCCTTGTCCGGCGCATACCTGTTATCACCTGCACCAGCAGAGATACCCAGACGCTTTGCCGCAGCCAGGTAGCCTGTATAATAGGTACTGCCTGCATCAGTGAAGTTGTCTGCCGGGTTCCCGTCGGGTGCCATGCCATAAGCTTTCATGGCCATGACGAGGAACTGACCTCTGGTCAAACCTTCTTCAGGGCTGTACCTGCCGTCGCCCGTGCCTGTGGTAATACCCCTTGCGGCTATAAAGCCAACCGCATTACTATACCAGGACTTTACAGCAACATCCTTGAAGCTCACTTTATTATATCCTATTGCATATTTGGAGAAATGATCGGTTTTGAAGGTAACCATACCGGTTTCGGCATCATATGCGCAGTTGCTGACAATCTCCAGTTTGCCTTCGTCATTGATATAATAGATGACAATTGCATTCCTGTCTTCACCGGCTTTGGGGGTATACGGCACCGATACGGTTACCTGTCGGCCAAATCTCGATATGGTCTTGTCTCCGCTGGTTACGCTGAAATCAAATACCGGCCTTTCACCCACGGTCCGCTGCACTTCGGCTGGAAGAGCGGAAGTATCCACCACGGAGGCCGTAAATCTCATATTATCTCCAGCTTGAGTGAGTATTGAGGTGAGTGCCGTATTGCTGAAAGTGATGTTTGCTATAGGAGACGATATCGACAGCGCTTCGATTCCGCTATTTACGATCTTATTTACAGCTGCGGTTGGAATGTTGGTTTCAACTGTTTTGGCATTTGCAGGCGCTTCTACCTTAATATTAATGGCAGCAGTCTGTCCCTGCTTTGCCGATTCTTCCGCCGCCCTGCCGGCAGCCTCATTTATCTGTGCCGCAGTTACAGCTGCTGTCGCCTTGCCTGAGGTGTCTGCAGTCGTTTTAACCATTGTCGTTATGGTTATGGTGTTGTTATTGGTTATGGTATTGCCCGCTGCAGTTGCTTCGGTATTTGGTACTGTCGGATTTAATCCAATAGAACTGTTTGTTTCGCCACCGGATTTTTTGCCGACATTCACAACAAAGCTCTTCATTTTTACTGCCGCTTCAGGTAACGTTTCCAGATTATCGACTTTTTCAAATGTACTTTGTGATAAAATGAGTTCACTTTTCTGAGGAACAACATAGGCTGTGATTGTAGCCGTACCGTCCTTCTTTCCGATCAGTGAACCCCCGCTGAAATCCGCTACTTCTACGTTGCTTGAAGCATAGACAAGCCGGGGTTTTGGCAAAGTATCGTCCGTGTAGGTCAGATAGGGCTTAATATTCATTGTGCCGCCCTTTTTCAGAGTTACACTGCCTTGAATTGCAGTACTGCCGTTCTTAAGCCCAAAACTTTTGATATTGTTTATTGTATTGATGTCCTGTGCGCTGGCATAGCGATCACAAGTAAGCGCCATACCGGTTCCGTCCGGTGAATGTACCGCCACTTCCATCACTGCGTTTACGGAGCCATCCTCCTGTATGGTATTTTCAAACATTCCGGGCTGTATATCGGCATAGAATTCAAACCTTCTCGTCTCATCCACATCCAGGCTGCCAACGTTAATGGAGCCAATCGTTTTTCCTGAAACCTCTGCCAGAATCTCCGCAGCGGTCGTGCCGACATTGCCGTTGTTCACTGCCGTTCCCGATATTTTCACCCTGTTCCTGCCTTTATATTCAGTCCATGCATCCCTGACATCAACAATGCTCCCGGCAATCATGCTCTGCTCTGTACTGCACAGCGTTTCGCCGCCACTCCTGACCACCACCTGAAGCTTCGTATTTTCAAGGTTTTCGGGCGCCTGCCACAGCAGCGGCATATCGATTGTTTCGCCGCCTCTTAAGCGAAGCGCTTCTTCGGCCACCTTTACAGACACACCGCCGGATATCTGGTAAACCTCTGCAGTAACATCATCCAATGCACTTAAGCTCAGATTGTGTATATTGAATTCGACAGGTACGGTTTCTTTTGGCTTCGGCATTGAAACCTGTTCGAGCTCAACTTCCGCTTTCTTTACGCTCACATCAAAATCTGCGGTCATAAGGCTGCGGTGGTTGACGTTTTCCACAGACATTAGCGTTCCCGCCACATCCGTAACCTCCGAAAATCCTTTTACAAAGACAGCTCTCAAGTTTCCATCCGGCAGGATTTCAAAATCCAGGTCATTGTAGTTTGCACCTTCACCTTCTGTAAGCTTTACCGGATCCGACCACTCAGTCGGGCGTCCAATAAGAACAACCGGGTCGCCCGCATTTGCCTTGCCGACTTCATTGTTGATATCCCTGAAATGCGCATAATCAATTGCATCTCCGTCGTCATCGACTGCAGGATATGTCAGCGGGGTAACGCCGTCCTGCTCATAAAGCTGTGTCGACGTAACATTGCCGATGGTCTGCCGTGCCGCATAGATATGATGCTCACGGTATTGGTTTTCAGGGAGGGCCGCCGCATCCGAGTCAGGTTCAACTCCATCTTTGCAGGTTATGTCGTTTTCACCCCACATGATATATGTATTCGCTTCATCCGCCTTAACCATAAATTCATCTACAGGCATCTCGTTTTCTCTTGTTTCATTGCCAAGTGCGTCGGTACTGGTGTCATATCTGTGGCGAACCACCGTTTGGGGTTTACTGTACGCGTCTTTTGATTTATTCAGTACAAACTCCGGTTTACCGTCAATATCATATTCCAGCAAGCCATTCTTCAAAAGATGCCCGATGTCCATGGCCATGATGTCGCCATCGGATATATAGTATAAATAGAGGGTATCATTTGCCTGTGAAAACTCCAGATCATATTGTCCTGTGATGTCGTCGGTACAACGGATGGGTGTGTAGAATACTTTATCTTTAAAGCTGTACAGCTGGATGAACATCTCCCTGTCATCTGTTGTCCCGATGTTTCCATCCATATCCAGGACATAGGCAAGGATTGCATAATCCTTGTATCCGACCGCGTTACTGTCTACAATAAGCGGGTCGTTGCCGGGCAGGTACTTCAAAGCTACCTCGCTTGTGCTCGGTACCCCGGACCAATAACCATCCCAAAGGTCATCTCCCGTTATCAGGATATTGCTTTCATCAACCCCCACATAGTCGGTCACATCAATAAATCCCTGGCCGTAATAGCCATCCAGCTTATCCCCGCCCACATCCCAGGTATTGCTGTCAAAGTCATAGAAGCGGTAAGCCAGCGTGGAATAAGAAGGATTGATGATATCGCCTACAACCGCATCCTTGTCCTCAGAACTCCCCGTTGCCCCGTATTCGTTTTTCTTGTAGACGATCATCAGATTTTCCTTGCCTGCATCATCCTTATTATAGGCAATGTACGGTTCCGAATCCGAATAGGTGTCTTCCTTTGTTTCGTGGGTTACCTCCTGTACTTCCCCAAAGGTTTTGCCTGTCTTGTCAAAAAACCTTGCCTTGATGTCGCGGTTATTCATTGCTTCCATGACTGTATCTTCACTGTGAACGGGCGAAACCGAGCTGGACCAGGCAACAAGCACTTTATCGCCCATATCGTACAGGCAGGGGAGTCCATCCGGCGTATCATCTCCGTCAACCTTCTGTGGTGTGCTCCAGGAGGTTCCGTTATAGATTGAATAAAATAATTGGGTCCTGTTTCTTTCATCCTGATTTACATCATCATCCAGGAAGACCAGCAACTGTTGGTTTTCTCCAATTGTAGCAAGAAGCGTATACGGATATGGATACACTCCGGTTTGCAAAACCTGCTCATTGAGGATACCTGCACCGGTTGTCTTTGCTCCTGACAGAAGACCCGTTTTACCCTCCTGCCACCCTCTGCGGTTATTTAAATAATCCCTTGACATGATCTGATAATCTTCGGCGCCTTCGTAGAGGTAGGAGGTATCGCCCAGGAGGCTGTCCGAGGTTAACCCATAGTTGAACAAATTCCACGATTTTTGGGCAATTTCCCATTCATAATGAAATAATATTGGTATATCAAGGGTAGTTGTAGCATCAAATGTGACCTTTCCGTTGCCTGACCCGGAAGTTGTGAAATTAAGGTCAAATTTAGCCGAACCGGTAACTGACAATGTCGCGCCGCCTATTTCTCCACCGGCCGTTATCGAAAAGTTTGGTTTGACAATAAGCTTGCCGTATATAGTAAAATCCCTGTTCGGGTCATCACTGTCGGCACTTGAAAAATCTATCTGCCCTTTATCATCAAAATAAAATTTCTTATTGTCATACTGTTCGATGACCATTATTCCCGTAATAGAGCTGTCAAGGTCCAACCCGAAATCCACAAATACAGTAACACCGATAGGGGTCATTCTCTCAATCTTCTTATGATACCCTCCTGTAAGGGTTACTGACATAATCATTTCCTTGAAGTAAGCCTGCCCATATTGATCAGATTGATGGTCCCTGTTGATCGTCATATGAAGATAAAGAGCGGTTGAAATGCCAAGCTTCATATCTGTTGTCATGCTTGCGCTCTTCTTTTCCCCATTGCTCCCGTCAATAGCTTCATCCGCCGTTTCTTCCACTTTATCTTCGTTGTCGGCATCTTCGCTTGCAGTATCTTTCAGTTTATCTTCAGCCTTATCCCCGGAATCATCCTCAACCTTGCTGCCGTCGGAAAGACTTTTTTCCCATTCCTTGCTGAAGCCAAAGCGTATATACCAATCATCTGCACTGCTTTTGTCCATATATTTATCTGCTTTGCCTGCAAGACCAAGGTCAAATGCCGTATCAATTTTACCCAGCATATCAACAGCAGGCTTTAATGGCGATTTGAAGGAGGATAGAAGAGAAAAGGTATCCAGGTATTTTAGAAAAGTAAAGCCCGCATCATGCTCCAGATAGGAGATGCCATACTGGTCGACAAGCTGCACTGTCATGCTGTCCCCGGCTATAACACCCTGTGTGGCGGGGTTGAAGTCAAAGGAGTACACCCCATTCTGTGGAATCACCTCAAGGTTACTGCCTCTTTGCACACCTTCCTTGGAATAAATGCGGACAATCGCCTTCTGCGCATAAACACCCGGCTTTGTAGAGTTCACTTCAAATCTGAAGGTGTAATTTTTATCCCTGTTTTCGAAGCATCCGAAGTTGACTGCAGTGCCATCGGAATCATGGGCAGTGAAGTTGTATGGGACAAACGTGTCGTATTCTTCAATTGTAATATGATGGAAACAGTTTGTCTGAACATGCCCTGTATAGTTGATACCCTTATAGTTTATAATGAGGCTGTGATATTCATTACTTGCGAAATCACTGCTTTCAATTTTAAATTTACCGTCTTTATCCGTCCAAACACTATGACCATTTACAAATACATCGATATCGGAAAGAGCTTTTCCGCTGTCAGACGTATCCTGCTCGTCCATGTCGCCTAAAATACTCCTTCCCTTCAGGTAGACTTCACCCCAGACAGATCCGATACTGCTCCCGGTCGTCTGAGGCTCGAAGGTATAATAAATAAGCGGGTTATCATAGTTTGCAGCATAGGTGTAGAAGTCACCGTAAACAACATTCCTATCAAACAGGCTATCATATTCACTTATGCTGCTGTATTCCTTATCGTCAATTTGCCCATCCCCATTTGTATCGCCCGACCAATCCTTCCAGAGTACGCGGTATCCTTTCTCAGGTATTCCGCTGATTGTATAGGTGCTATTTCGCTCAATGGGAGAAACAGCCATTGGCGAACTGCTGTTTCCTGTCTGTGCTGTGCCTTCCTTTGGGAAATATGCGACACTGCCTCTTTCATTGTCACTGCCCTCTCCCGACTTGGCCGGGTCCGCCTTTACTGTTAGCACAGGAATACCGTATTGGACCGTCAGCCTTGAATAAGTTTTCTGCGGTGTTAATTCCAGTTCGTTGGGTATACCCGAATTGATGTTTATACTGTCTATGGGCGTAAATTGAGATGAATTTTTGCTATCATTTATAATCTCATTTCCATAGGCAACGTCCTTCTCATTTAGCTCGCGTTCACGGTCATTTGTGGGAATTGCAGCGCTATCGTATGTATAAACATACATTACACTCTTCTTATTTGCAGTTGCTTTAAGAATATGATAATAAACATTGTTTGTATGCCCGCTGGCATATCCTGAAACAGCATAATTGGCGTAGGCGAATGCATTGAATTTTACCGTATCAAGCATGCCTATTTTTATTGTTTGTCCGTTCGAGAAGCTATTTTTAGCCATGCCTCCCTTCTGAGTGTTGAAATTGATCTGCACATAAGCATTTCTGGCTTTAAATACCGGCAGAAGGACAATGGTATCATTCTTCATTAAAACCTGGCTCAAAGGAATTACTGCTCCGTCTTTATCTTTTAACGTGCCCGCACGAAGTTTGCTTATATCCAGTTGGTCGCCTGTTACGTAATAATATGGTTTTTCCGGATGTCCGCCCAATCGCTCAATTTTGTAACCCCAAAGATAAACTTTTGATGAATCAAGCTTGCTGTTGGTGAATTTGGGAACCAGTGATACAATCTCATTCACAGCATAAGTTTTCGTTGAAGTACCAGAATCGTTCACAAAAGCAAGTGCACCTATATGAAGAGCTGTTTTTACAGCAGGCTCGCTTGTGGTCGGCGTCGTCCATATTTGGGGCATAATGTCTGCATCCGGGTTTCCTCCGTCGGAGAGGTCTTTCAGCATAATATTATAGGTGCTATAGTAAAGCTTTACATCTCCCAGACTCAAATCAGCACCCTTCCCACTCAGCGACACCCCTTGAACACCAAAGTATATATTGCTTTTATTTCTATCCTTGTCACTTAAAGTATATGTAGTATTGGTCGCTCCAAATTTTCCGCTTTTTTTTAATAAATAACTGCTACCTGCCGGACCAATACTCATAAAAGATGTGAATGAACTGATCGTACTGTCAATTACAGAACTCCATTGAAATTGAATAAATTCAGCCAGAGATAACTCCTGATTAAAGTTCAGTGTCTTTAACCCGCTGCTAAGTCGCATATGTGCCTTGCCGTTTTCAACCTTATAATCACCTCCGGCAATATCGTCTGCTGTTAGTGTTTTGACATGGTACGTTTTGCCATTGTATTCTTCGGTAGTCATGCCCGCAGAATTCAGAAGCGGCTCTGCCATGGACAGCATTTGAGCGCTCCCGTCCATCGGCGTCATCAGATATCTTGGACTGGCTTCAATTGTCACCATGGTCTGGTCTTTCCCGCCGGTGGAAAGGTTTGGACTTTCAGGGTCAAGCTTTACCAGGAATTGCAGCTCTTCTCCGTTTCCACCTTCTATAAGTGGAATCTTGACCTTCTGGGTCTCCTGCCCCGGAACAAATTGAAGTTCTGTGGTAACCGGCTTGTAATCAATATCCGGCTGTGCTGTCAGTGCAGCTGTACCCACCTGGATTATCCCATATCTCTGTAAGCCTGCCGTTCTTCTTACAGTGACTTCAGCGCAGCCTGCGATCCTGTCTGCTGTTATTTCTTCCTCCGCCATTTCAAATTGAACATTTTCCTTTTCTTCGTTATCCTCAATATTCATGAACCCGTTATAAGCATCTCCCAGAGTTCCTCCTACCGGACTCAGAAGCGCAAAAACGACCTGTTCCTCGTCTTCTGAAATGGAATCGTCAAGCGTATTGAACCTGATTTTCTTTATATATTCTCCGTCTTCAAAGTCAAAGGTATGTGTAACCCCCGGCATTGCTTCGTACGTTTCGTTATAGGATTTTAAGGTGCTGTCTTTCGTTTCCTGGTCCATCTGACGCCAGTTCGGGCGTTCGGAGGTTTTTCCCGTAAAAGCGTCCCTTGCAGCCCGCAGTCCGCTGCTTTCCTTTTGTTGTGATGCCGGCAATTCTTCATATTCGAGTCCATCCGCTGTCGTTGACGACGTTGCCGTATATTCCAGACTCGCAGCTGTCGTGCCACTTATATTTTCAGCATCGGATTGCACATGATCAATGCCTTCAAAGCTTTCTATCAAAGACTTTGAGTCCGGGCTTTCAGCCAACGTCTGTGAAATGAGCCCTTTTTGAACACTTATGGTATAGTCCTCACCATACTTTGCAGTAACGTCAATCGCTTTTAATGTAACGCTTGCCTTCCCTGCCGTCCCGCCCTTTCTGATAATTGCGAACTCTACCATCGGCAGGTTCTCGGACGTATTCATCCTGGCAGTCTGCAGATCAAACAAACCATTGGGGTACTGCGTTTCATCTGCTGCTTTTCTCAGTTCCTCCTTCAGCAGCTGCTCTTTCTGCTGCTGCTCAGAAGAAGCTTCTGCAAAAACCGGAATTGGCATTATGCTGAAAACCATTAAAATTGCCAATATAAACGACAGTACTCTCATTTTATTCATATAACCCTCCATCAGTACTTTTTTCTATTCTCCGGCCAGTCTATTATTATTGCGCATTTGTTCAACGAGGCTGACCACAAGCTAAGCTTTCTGCTCGCCCATGCATCCGGGGTGGGGGACATCTATTGCCTCGTAATAATCGGAAGCGGCATTCATGTAAATTTTTCAATAGATATTTTTATTTTACTCTTTTGGATATTTCATTACAATGTACTAAAGTACAGTCTGTTTTTTTAAGACATAGCAAAGCCGACGACAAAAACGACTGGTGTATTGGGGCACCAGTCGTTTTTGTCGTTAACATAAATTTTGCTGTCAATACTTTTCTGTCAGCTTCGTAGCTTATTCTCAACAAGCCCCGTCCGTGCCGCATAGGCAATAACCTGCGTCCTGTTCTCAAGATGAAGCATTTCGAGAATTCTTCCCATATGGTACTTAACAGTACGTTCAGCTAATCCCAGAGCTTCTCCAGCTTCTTTATAGGTTATTCCTCTGGCTACCATCTCAAGCACCTCCAATTGCCGTTCCGTGAGTTTTTCTTTCTTTTCACTCCCTGTTGACTCTGATGAATGATGAAGCTGCCCGGGGCCATATTCACTGATTTGCTTGAATTCCTTCAGAAGCCTGGCTGCCAGGCCAGGAGAAAGAGGGGTTTCATTATTTTCAAGATCAGTCAGCATACTCATAAGGTCTTTGGCGTTTGTATTCTTCAACAAGTATCCCGACGCACCGAACCTGACTGCATCAAAAAGGTCCTCATCTTCATCTGAGGTAGTCAGCATTACAATCCTGATATCGGGCATTTCCGCCTTGATCAGCTTTAGTGCATCCAATCCGCTGCATCCGGGCATTCTGATATCCATTAAAATTATATCAGGTTTCAATATTTGTGCCTTGGAAAATGCCTCTCTGCCATTTCCGGCAGTACCTTCAACACAAATCCCATGGGTTTCAAGAAGATATTGAAGGCCTTCCAGAAATAACGGGTGATCATCCACCAGCATCAATTTCATTTTCATTTTTGATATCCCTCTCTTTGATCGGCACAATCAGTTCGATCCGGCATCCCTTTCCTGCAGCAGACCTGATCTCGATTCGCCCCCCCATATCCGTTGCACGCTCCTTCATAATATCCAGTCCAAACCTGGTTTTGATATTGTTCTGGCTCTGTACAGGTTCAAATCCCCTTCCATCGTCTTCAACTACAGCAAACAAGTGATTTTGGTAAACTGAAAATGATATTCCTGCATTTTGGGCTTCAGCATGTTTTCTGATATTGTTCATAGCTTCTTTGATGATATTAAGCATATTTATACGAATAACAGGCTTAAGTTCTTCATATGCGAATTCATCTGCGATATTCAGTTTTACACGTATACCTGTCTGTTCTTCAAACTCCGACAGTTCCTTTTTTAAAGCGGTGATAAAGTCCTTTTCCATATATGCAGAATTCCGTACATCACGGATATATTCCCTTATCTCGGTATGAGCCGATTGAGTTGCATTTATCAGTTTATCGAGCTTATAAGATACAGTATCCATCCCTTTATTCATAAGCTCCTGCTTGATTCCCTGAGCCTGAAGATTAATAAATCCCAACACCTGCCCAAGGTTATCATGCATATCTCTGGCCATCCTCTCCCTCTCTTCAATAACGGCAAGCCTCCACTGCTGTTTTAAATAAGCCTTCTGTGCCAGCTTCTTTTCCGTTATCTCATAAGTTACGGCAAGTCTTCCAATCAGTACACCTTTTGTGTTTGTAAGAGGAGAAAGCAGCACTTCATAGATTTTTGACAATTCCTTTGTGTTTGTGAGAAACTCGGTATGGGTGACGTTTCTATCCATACAAGCCTTTACCAGTTCCGGAATTCCACTGCAGACTTCATCTACTCTTCGGGTTGATATTTGGGAAGAAGATACACCAACGATTTTTTCAAAGGCAGGATTGATATCCAGTACCCGTTCCTGCAAGTCAAGTACCATCACGCCTGCATCCATAGTCTCGATTACTGTCGCACGCGCTAAAGGCACCAGGTCAAACATCTTGTAGCGAAAGATACCCCAGGCGATAATCAATCCCGCAGGGCCAAAGAACACAGGTGTGATATCAAACCCTTTCACAGGACTCAGGCCTGATATGTATAAAATATTCGGTATTATAATCATACTTAATCCGAACAGCAGTGCAATTGCCTGTTTCCTGTAAACTGTGATCTTAAAAAATACCGCCTTTATAAGAAGTATCCATGCAGCAATATTCAAAAAATGCGAATAGAATGCGTGGATAAAGAAAGCAGGTCCATACTTTTTTGTGATAACAGGAAACATACCACTATAATCCAGATGCATATCATACCTTATCAAGCCATGCAGGCCATCCGTCCATGCAAGCAGCACAATAACAGTCGGAATTACTCCAATCCATAGAATCTTCCTGCTTCTGACCAAATTGTCATAACCGGTGAACTGCATACATAGTGCCAGCAACGTTACCGGTGAATAGCAATAAGCGAAATACTGCATATTGGCCCAGAACAGCTTTGTTGAAAAATCAATGCCCGACATTTCAAGTGCATTGGCTCCCGACCATATTGTTACAACAAACATGCTGAGTATAAAACTTGTTGTGCCTTTTGCGTTTCGCCATCTCAGCAGTGCATATACGCCAAGTGACAGTGTTACAAAAGCTGAAGCTATCAGAGGCCATATGTATGGTATGTATTGATACTGCATGTTCTCACCCACTGTTTATTTACCTAGGAAAGTATTTTACGAAGGCCATGAAAATCCTTTACTCTGCTGTCAAGTTCGGGATGCCTGTCAAATCTGTCTAGATAAACCGCCTTCATTCCGATTTTTTGCGGCGTTATATAATCATTCACAAAGTCATCTCCGATGAATAGTACCTTATCCGGCTCAACCCGTGCTGCTTCCATTGCTTTGGAATATATTGCGGGGTGCGGTTTTCTCCAGCCTTCCGCCACTGACGTTACTACAAAATCAAAATACTTTTTCATGTCATGTATCTCAAGCAATTCCTCGATCCCATTGATAATCATGAAATTCGAGACAACACCCATTTTGTAATTCTTCGACAGATCGTCAACAACCGCACGAACGTCCTCCCTCACATAGCTTCCTGCCTTGTAATTCCTCCAGTAATTGTCGTACAGCTTTCCTGCAACCGATTCCATCAACCCGTACGGAAGGTCCGGCAGGCTCAGCTTAATCATATATAAGTATCTTTCGCGCATCTCATAATCAGCAAATTCAGGAAGCCTGGATGACAGATCCTGTTTGGCCAGAAGATAATATCTGAAAAAGTCGTCAAAGCTCTCCCAAAGCTCCTCTGCCCCCGATCCGTCAAACGCCCAGGATGCGTAGTCACGAAGCATCGGTAATTTATGCAGATCAACAAGCGTCTCCATGCAATCGAAAAAAATATATTCGTGTTTCCTCACAAGCGATCTCCTTACAAAGATATTAGATTAATAAAGATTAATAAAGATATTAGCTTAAAGATATCAGTTTATCTTGTTGCCGATATACAGGTGTATTATAATGTATCAAAGGGCATAATTCAATGCAAATTATCCTGTTTTGAATATGTTAGCCGCTTTTCTGCCGGATTGTATGAAGGAGAATCAATATGGGTGACGTTAAGGATTTTAAAAATATTACCAACTGGGATGAACTTTTTGATATGACAAGCGATTACCTGACATTTTTAGTAGAACATGATCAGATAACGCATGACCTGGTTATTAAGACAACTTATGACATCATAAAAAACGCAGGTTACAATTACTCCTACGATGATGTGGAGAAGGAATACTACAACGGATATTGATTAACGCGCTTTGAAACATGTTGTTCGCAAGGCCGTTGCATCTCAAATTTGCTCCATTCCACTCCACATGACCGCATTTCAAGTCTCATTGGACAATACCAGTACGTGCTCCTTCAATGTTTTTGCAGATTCCTTCGTATGTTCAACAATCGAAATAATCTGTTTATGGGCCTTTTTTGCTCCAATGATCAGTAATGGAACACCTATGAAAGATAACCCAAGTCTTCTGGATATAAATCCGCCGATCGACATGATAAAATTCACTGTAGGCGACATGTTTGAAAAAACGATTTTCTCTTGAAAACCATAATCGTTGCATAGCACCTTTATAACTTCTGAAAGGCATGGGATGATCAGCTTTGAAGGTCCCCTCCCTATTGTAAAAACCTTGTTTCCTTCCTCATCCGTTCCGCGGAAAATTATTCTTCCAAAATCTTTTTTGGTGAGTTTATCAAAGTAATCCGTTTTAAGTATTTCTTGCTTTGTCGGTACCCTGTCCACCGGTAATTTTTTAAGATGAACAGCCGAAGCCAGCGAGGATGAATGAGTTCCCGCATAACAGTTGTATATAAAAATCATTAAATCACCCTGAAGTATTATTAGAACAGAATAATAGTAATATTCATGTTCTACTTCTAATTCATTTCACATACAATTTCAGTTACCCCTGTATGCGGAGTAAGAACAGTATCCTTTCCTTCAATCACTATAACTGCATTGACAGCTCCTGCAACAGTTTCATTTACAAGACGGATGCTGTAAGCTTTCTTTCCACTCACTTTTATAAAAATCTTACCCTCTCTTTTAAGAATGGCTGCTTCCAGGTCCTTTGCACCATCCAACCCGTATACAACCGTTCCGGTTGCTTTGTTTTCAGCCAATTCATACACCTTCAGCTGAACACCGTCTGCATAGTCATAATCTGCCTTATCATCACAAGCACCGATTGCAACGACAGAATTTTCTCTTATCATAAGTGGAATACTTAAGTAGCCGTGTTTCTCCGTGATCCACCTGGAACCTTCCGTTTTTTCACCTGTAAAGTAGTTCGTCCAGGTTCCGGCCGGTAAATAGTATTCAGCCATGCTGTTATCATTAAAGATCGGAGAAACCAGGATGCAATCGCCAAGCATATATTGTTTATCCAGATAATGACAGGTTTTATCTTCCGTAAATTCAAGTACCATGCTTCTCATGGTGGGAACGCCTGTTTTAGAGGTATCAACAGCAGTTTTAAATAAGTATGGCATAATGGCGGCTTTCAGTTTGGTAAAGAAACGTACTACATCTACCGCTTCCTCGTCATAAGCCCAGGGTACACGGTATGAGGAGCTCCCATGCAGACGGCTGTGAGAGGATAATAATCCAAATGCCGCCCAACGTTTATAAACATCGGCGGTAGAAGTATTCTCAAATCCACCGATGTCATGGCTCCAGAAACCGAATCCGGACATCATTAACGATAGACCGCCGCGTAAGCTCTCTTCCATGGATTCATAATCCGACCAGCAGTCTCCGCCCCAGTGCACAGGGAATTTTTGTCCGCCAACAGTTGCAGATCTGGCAAACAATACTGCCTCACCCTTACCGCGTTTTCTCTCCAGCAGATCATAAACGGTCTTGTTATACAAATAGGTATAGTAGTTATGCATTTTAATCGGATCCGAACCGTCATAATAAACCACGTCGGTTGGAATTCTCTCGCCGAAGTCTGTTTTAAAGCAGTCCACACCCATATCCAATAATGCTTCCAGCTTATCGCTAAACCATTTACATGCATTGGGATTTGTAAAATCAACAATAGCCATACCCGGCTGCCACATATCCCACTGCCATACGTTTCCGTTTGGACATTTGATAAAGTATCCGCCTTCCATGCCCTCTTTAAACAGAGTAGATTCCTGTGCGATATAAGAGTTGATCCATACACAGATTTTTAATCCTTTTTCTTTCAGACGTTGAAGCATGCCAACGGGATCCGGGAATACACGGCTGTCCCAGGTAAAGTCCGACCAGCAAAAATCCTTCATCCAGAAGCAGTCGAAATGGAATACCCGCAGAGGAATCCCTCTCTCGAGCATGCCATCTACAAAGGTGTTAACAGTTGCTTCATCGTAATTTGTAGTAAAGGAGGTGGATAACCACAGGCCAAATGTCCAGGGTGCAGGAAGGGATGGCTTTCCGGTCAGATCCGTATATCTGGTCAATACCTCTTTCATTGTGGGTCCATTGATAAAGAAGTAATCCAGGCTTTCACCCGGAACGCTGAATCCTACTTTCGTTACATGTTCTGAACCAATTTCAAAAGAAACCTGTTCCGGATGGTTCACAAACACGCCATAGCCCTTATTCGTTATATAAAATGGAATGTTCTTGTAGGACTGTTCTGTAGAAGTTCCGCCATCCGCATTCCAAATATCAACAGTCTGTCCATTTTTAACAAAAGGAGTAAAATGCTCTCCCAGGCCATACACCAATTCACCGACGGATAAGCTTAACTGCTGGCGCATGTAGGTATTGTCCTCCCCGCCATCATCATAAGCCAGACCTTTCCAGTCTGTCTTCATATAAGCCAGGTCCCTCAACACACTCTTCGTTAGCTGCCTGCCATCTCTTTCATATGTCATGGACCAGTTTTGTTTTGTGATAACTAATTTTAAACTTCCGCTTGATACAATAATTTCAGCATCATTTTCTGCTGCCTGCATATTCGTATTTTCATCAACAGTAATTTCAAACTCGGGGGTTTTTGCTGCGACTCCCATATAATGATAAGTCTGAACTCTGATAACTTCCGGCATGGGAGAAGAGATTTTTATCGTTAAATTAACTCCTCCTAATGTATCACCTCTACGATTAATCCGGGTAGTCGGCGCACAAAGAGTAACGCAATCCTTTTCATTCCTGGAAAAATACACTTGTTGCGGAGTGAAACATTCTGTTCCTTTTTTTTGTAACCAACATCCATTGCTAAATTTCATAATGAACCTTGCCCCTTCTCATAAAATTAAACTATAATTTCAATATATATTTTAGAATTCACGAACCTTCAGAATACTTAACTATTTTTCAGCCATGTTTCAAGAAGGGAAATCCAGCTTTGGCACTCTTTCTGAATCCCATACCCATTTGGGCAGGCCGTTTCTTCAGTGGCAAGTCCAAGGCCATGTCCGCCAACCGGATACATATGAAATTCTGTCGGTATGTTCCTCTCTCTTAACGCCATTACAAACAATAGTGAATTTTCCACCGGCACACAGTCATCCGGGAATGTGTGCCAAATAAATGTTTTCGGAGTATCCACGGACACCTGTTTTTCCAGGGACATTTTTTCAATCAACTCTTCATATCGTTCACCAAGAAGATTTTGAAAGGATTCCCGATGGGCAAACGGACCGGAGGTAATAACCGGATAACTCAAAATCAACCCATTTGGCTTTAGCTGCTCTGTTGATTCATTTATTTCCTCAGCCAAAAAAGGCTCTTTCCAAAATACACCGTAGCTGGCTGCCAGATGGCCTCCTGCGGAAGAACCCTGAACAATAATTTTATCTTTATCAATATGCCATTTTTCTGCATTTTTTCGCAAAAGGGAAACTACTGTTGCCAATTCCTTCAATGCGGTTGGATATACGGAAGGTGCGCAGGAATACCTGAGAATTGCAGCGTGAGAACCCATTGCCATTATTTTGACGGCCAGTGCCTCCGCTTCCCGGTCCGATGTCATGGAATACCCGCCGCCCGGACAAATTACTACAATTGGTCTAACTCCGTCCGGCCGGATATCCGGAGAATTATCCAGTATATAGGTATATAATTTTGTATCCGGCTGGGAACCCTCTACCTGAATCTGTATTACTTCGTGTATCATCTCTTAACCCTTCTTTCTGTAATGGTTAAATACTGCTTCTAAAGTCAAACAATCCCTTAATGACCTTGCCTCAGTAAAACAGACAGTAAGAATTTTGGGAAATACCCATTGGGCGAATGACTCCTTTTACGATTATAACATAGCTCTATGTATTCCAAAACAACCTTTTTGCCGAATATCCGGGTGTAAAATTGTAAATATTTAATCATTCCAAATTGGGTTTACCCTGGAAGCCTAGAGCCTGTAAGGTTTTGTTTGGAGCCAATTGCCGGAATCGAACCGGCGACCGCTGGTTGTTCGTAAGGTAGTATGTTAAAACCCGTCGAAATCGACGGGTTTATTTACTGCTTGACCATTTTGCCGACCTCAACAAAATGGTTTAGATTTCAGACATTGGGCTCATGGCTCTATCTATGTACTGAAATCAAGGCATCTTTCATCTCTTTGCCGGTAATCTTTCCCCTCTCCCATCGTGCATAAAGCTTTCTTGCATAATCCGATACCGGTGCTCCTTCGATTATATTAATGGCGTAGGCAAGCTTGGCAGCCTCTATCCGACGTAATTCAATTTCCGGCTTCAATATTCTTCTCTCCACTATATCATTTTGTTGACCCCAGCAAAATGATAATCCACTTGTCCGTCAAGTTATCAGCAAGTTAAAATTATGCTCAAATTCCACAGACTTGCCATAAATCACACTTCATATCCTCAGAAACAAAATCCGTTACATATCTGAAATCTGCATGGACACAAACCATATCCTTTTCGTGCACAGTCACACCATCTCCGCTTGTTACCCAATTGCACGTTGCGCAACTCTTTCTTGATTCGCTGTCGGCAATGATATCCAAAGCCCGTTTCCCTGTATTACTATCGATAAATTCCACGCCGTATTCCTTTTCGAAAAACTCCATAAAGCTCTTTGCGTTTAGATCCGCCATTCTTATTATCTCCAATTCAATACAATGCGGCCATGATAATTTGCCAGACAGCGTCTGGTAAATTGGATATTGACTATAAAGCACATGCATATTTTACAAACCGTGAATAGCCGCGTCCTAACTTGGTTGTCAAACGCTTGACCTCTGCAAAATGATAAAGGAATTATGCAAGTGGCACCTGCAGTTTTATCTTACTTTTGAGGCTGTTCGGAAGGAACAACAGCCAGTATGTACCCTAACGACTGCAATATTTCGAATAATGTATCTATCTGCGGTGTCGCTTTCATGCTTTTCAGTCGGGCTATGGCAGGCTGCTTTAAGCCAGCAAGTTCAGCAAGCTCCTTTTGTGACAGCCCTTTTGATTCTCTGGCTTCAATCAGCTTCCCAATCAGCGCTACCTCAAAATCAATTTTTGCTTTCTGTGTTGGGTCAATGAATTTGGAGTCAGCGCCCAATCGTTAAAATTGAAACCCCTCTCGGCAAATCGTTAAAAGATAGCCACTCTGCTATTGTTCTTCTGAAATGTTGTCTTCCTGCTCGTAATAGTAGGAATAATCCACGCCTTTCATAAACACCTCGCGGTCGTTAATTTTATCAGTTAAAGCCGACTTCAATAAGGCTTTTATTTGTGCAGGATTTGAAATGCTTTTTTCCATAGCGGAGAGGTAGTCTTTCTTGTTAATTTTACTCCAATCAACACAGAGTTTTAGGTTCTTTTTCAGTATAAGATCAAGCCAAATTCGTGTGCTTCTGCCGTTGCCTTCCATAAACGGGTGAGCGACATTCATCTCCACATATTTATCTGCGGTTTCGTCAAAAGTGCTTTCGGGCATTTTTTCAATGTTCTTCAGCGTTTCGGGCAAGAACCGCGCCATAGCGAACTGAAAGCCGCCTTTCGCTATGTTGAGCGTTCTTATTTGCCCGGCAAAATCATAAAGCCCGCCGAACAGATAAGCATGAATCTGCTGCAGGCCTTTGACTGTACCGACTTCTAATGTGTCAAGCAAGGAGCTATCAAAAAGCGCATATGCCTTACTCTTGCTTTTTCCGTCTATCGTTTCATCGCTGTATGTGAACCATTCAATGAAACGATTTGCTTTTTTGCTTGGAAAATTCTTTGCAAGCGCGATGATACCGTCATAATCAAAAGTGTCAGTAAGATATTTTTTTCCATCTGAGGCTGTCAATTTCAGTTGGTTAGCGCGACTAACCAACTCGCTGTTTTCTTTTTTTAGTTTCGTTTTAAGATATTTCCAGTAATTTCGGTTTTTTTCATAATCGCTTTCGCCGCGAAGAACCCCAACTATATCAAGCACGGAAAACCACCATTTGGAATTTGTATCGTCCCATACGGCGCGGACTTCCGTGTCGTCATAAAAGCGAATCGATATTTTATTCATCATAACGCCCTACCTCCAATTTATCTAAGAGCCGTATCACCCTTGAAGTGCAATCCCGCTTTCTGTCTTCAACTTTACGCCACGAATAAGACAGCGGAAAGTGAATGCCGTCCTTAACGACAGATCCCATATCCCATAATCCGTTTTCGTCTTGCTGGTTTTTCAACCAATCTACCGCAAAGCGCAACTTTTTAGGCGCAAGAGAATAATCAGACAGCAACTCCAATGCAGATAAATAGCCGTTGGCTTTGCGTGAAGCGAATTGTTCAGGCAGCGTATCCAAACGGCTATTATATATATAAACAATACCGCGTGGGTGTATAAGCACATAGTCAAGCATTGAGGATTCAATTTTGCGGCTTAAAAGCCCCGGCAGCAGTGCAAGTTGATAGAATACAACAAAATCAGCCAAACAGCCCGCTTTCGGATTCAGCTTTGTGAATTCAGATTCATAAGCCGCAACATATTCTGTGTGAGAATATTCGCCGCTTTGAAATGTACAAGTGATGACTTTTGCCCACTTTTTCGCAATAGAGAGGGCGGCATTATTATTGGAGTCAAACAAGCGTATCCATGCCGCAAGCATTAAATCGCCGTATGTTTTGGAATTGTGCTTTTTCTCATGAAAGACAGTAGGGTGCGGTTGCAGAAGATTGTGTTCCATGTAAGAAAGCGCACGGGCTATCGGTTCATCGTCCTTTGTCAAGCCGAGAATCCTAAGCCGTCTGAGGGCTTGTTCGGTTGTCATGAGTTGTTCTTTGGTCGGTTGGCTGAGAGCGTGGAAGCAATCCCAAGAACCGTCTTCGTGTTGAAGAGCAAGAATTTGTTGCACCCATTTGTTATTAAAAGGAGACATAGGTTATCCCTCCTTCGGGAAACTGCGAAAATTCAGTATGTTACCATCTGGGTCTTTGAACTGAAACGACCGCGCTCCCCAAGGATGGGTAGCCGGCTCGTTGAGCATTTCTGCGCCCAGCGGTAACAGACGATTGTATTCCGGGTCCACATCATCGACATTGAAACCGACAATGATATTGTTCGCGCCGCCTGCCTTAATATAGCGGAACGTCGTGTTTTCCTCCGCAATGCCAACGTGGTCGAAAACAAACGTCACACCGCCTGCCGTCAGCCAGGAGTGAATCTCGTCACCCTCGGCCCTGCTGCCGAAAACGGCTTCGTAAAACGCGCGAAGTCGCAGGACATCGTTTGTGATGAAACATACATCTGTGAATTGAATGTCCATAATGTTATACTTCCACCGTAAAATCAATCTCGAATTTCCTGCCATGACTGTACAGCACCCCGTCCGTCAGACGGATACGCAAGATGCAGGTATGTGGGTCTTCTTCGTTGGTATGGCCATTGTAATACCACTCTTTAAAGACCTCCCGCAGTTTCATCATCAATTCCAGGTTTTTTTCATCCCCCGGATGACCGATATTTTCGCCGGTGCCATGTGCCGTGAACCATTCTCCGCAGATGGCAACCTCCGGATTATTTATGATTTGCTTCATCTTGTTGGAAAGCGCATATGTAACGGTATAAAACGAGCCATCCTCGTAATAACTGTTCACAATGCGAACAGCGGGTCGCTTGCCGTCAATAGTCGCAACAGATATAAGACAGTCGTGACCGAACCGCTCATCCATGATTTTAAGTGCTTCTTCATATTTTGTCATACGCAATTCCTCCTACAGTGTTTTACGCATCACGACCACGCCGTCATGCTCGACGACCGGTACAAAGCCTAATTTCTCATACAGCCTTGTCGGACCCTTGAAGTCAAAATCATCCTGTCCTTTTCGTATGTGTGTATAGCCTTCAACCGCCTCAAAGCCCTCTGCTTTGGCATCGGCAATTACCCTCACTAACAGAGCAGTTGACACACCCTTGCTACGATATTCAGGAGCAATCGAAAAGCAGACAACCGACATTGTTTTACCAATGGCGGTTCCCCATGCAAAATCCGGGACAAACTGATAGCGGTTTTTGATGTATTCACTCATATCTCTGGCGTTGCACCAACCGATGACAGTATCGTCATAAAACGCCAGATACCCATGAATTTTACCCTCGGCCAGCATCTTTACTGCATTACGGCGAATCGTTCCTTTGACATCCCCCGCAAACTCGCTCACCATTTGGTCGATTTCATCCGAGGTCTGCATTGGACTGGTGCAGTAGCAGGGACCATTTGTATCGGTTTCTGAAAATGCCCGATTGTCGAAGAAATCGAGATAGGCTGTTTCAAGGTCTGGAGTAAGGGGCTTAATAGTTAATACGAAATTCTCCGGCCCAATCGTACACATCCTCGAATAAGACCTTATGAATTGTCTTGATCCCCCTGAGTAGAAAAATCCACAAAGCCCTGCTCGTACAGCAACATCATGTTGGCTCGTGAGAGTTCGGCCTCGGCTAAATCCAATTCCTTTTCGTCATGGATATTCAACAGATTGCGTAAAACAGAACTTCCCTCATAAAGATAAGGATCATTCATGATGTGTATCTGTCACCGAACGTTTATGCTTTGCGATAAGCACAGCTTTCATCGCAGAGCCCGAAATCTCCCCTCGTGCCCACTGAGCTGAGAGCTTTTTCGCTTGATTTGTAACTGGGACACCTTCTATTTTGTTCACGGCATTAGCAAACTTTACCGCTGTTAACCGCTTAGAATGCATTTTAGGAGACATATAATCAACTCCTTTATAATTATAATACCACAATTAGGTGCAAATGTTTTAGTTTTTTTAATAAAAAAGGAGAGTGAATAATCATGTCCAACATCCGTAAAAAGGGCGAAAACACTTATGAAATCACAGCTTTATAAAAAGACAATAGAGCAAAGGATACCCCCAGCACTTGGCAACTACAAGCTAAGTGAGATTAAACCGCTAAATGTCCAGCGGTTTATATCTGATCTTCAGGGACCAGGTCAGAGGAAGGACGGTAAAGGTGATTATCTCAGCAGTGCATCCGTAAAGAAAATACATGCAGTTATTCAATCGGTTTTTGCCCGGGCCTATAAGCTGAAACTTATATCAAATAATCCGGCAATGCAGACCGTATTCAAGAAGTCCAGTTCATTAAAAAATTAAATAAGCGCCAAATAAGCGCCAGAATTGAATAATTTGCTAATTTATCAGGAAAAGCAAAAACCCTGCAAGCCTAGAGCCTGTAGGGTTTTGTTTGGAGCCAATTGCCGGAATCGAACCGGCGACCTGCTCATTACGAATGAGCTGCTCTACCGACTGAGCCAAATTGGCGTTAGCTGAGTTTTCGTGCAAAATGAATTATACTCTATAACCAGATAAATTTCAAGTGTAAAACAAAAGTCTTGTAAAACCGAAAGCCCACCCCAATTATATTTCAATTACAAAACATCAAAAAGTCTCTCAGAGATGGAATTCACTTTGAATTTAACCTTTTCCTCATCAATGGTTTTAAGCTCACGGTTTTCCATAAGAATAGCACCATTCACGATAACTGTGTGAACATCGGCGCCTTGAGCTGAGTATACAACTGCCGAATGAGGATCATTCATCGGGTGAAGGTGCGGCTTGTCGATGTCCAGCAGGATGATATCAGCTTTCATTCCCACTTTTATCATACCTGTATCATTTCCAAAGCCCAGCGCTTTTGCACCATTTACAGTCGCCATCCTGAATGCCTGTCTGGCGGTGACCAACTCCGGATTCTGAGCGACTCCCTTGTGGATCAGAGCGGCAAGGTGCATTTCTTCGAACATGTTAAGGTTATTGTTACTTGCTACTCCATCTGTGCCAAGTGCAACGTTGATTCCGGCATCAAGCAGTGCAGGCACTGGAGAAATCCCGCTTCCGAGCTTCAGGTTGCTTGTCGGATTGTGAATTGCATTGACCCCGGCTGCACCAAGTATATTGATGTCATCCCCGGAAACATGTACCAGATGCGCCCCTATCACAGGCACATTAAAAATGCCTGTGTCTTTGCAAATCTCAACCGGTGACTTTCCATACTTCTCCAGGCTATCCTTTCTCTCACTTGCCGTCTCAAGCAAATGGATATGGATCCCCGTTCGAAGCTCTGCCGCAAGATCAGCTGCCTTTTTTAGGGACTCAATGTCCATCAGATAGGTGGAATGAACTTCAACATATACCTTGATTTTATCCTCAGCATTTCCATTCCAATTTCTGAAATAGTCTCTGCATTTATCAAATGCATCAACTGCTTTCAAACCACCATCGTTATGGAAATCAATCGGACTTCTTGACAGATTTGCACGCAGACCTGTTTCACAGACAGCTTCAGCAGCATGATCCATGTGCAGATACATGTCCGCAAAGGCTGTAGTGCCGGATCTGATCATTTCTGCAGCACCAAGCAGCGTACTCCAGTACACATCCTCATCCGTCATTTTTTCTTCAATCGGAAATATCCTTTCAAAAAGCCATTTCTGTAAAGACAAATCATCTGCTGAATTTCTCATGGCTGTCATGCCGCAGTGTGTATGCGCATTGACAAGCCCGGGCATGGCAAGCTTTTTCAAGCCGCTAAGCTTCTTGTCAGCCTTAAATTCCGGAGGAATCCTGCCGGATGGCGTTATAAAAGAAATGATTCCATTGATGATTCCAATGTCTGCATTTCTTTTATATTCTGATGTCGGGTCCGCGGTTAAAATATCAATCCCTTCAATAAGAATGTTCATTTTATCTCTCCGGTAAGTTCGTTATAAAAGAGGCTGCCCGTCGGACAGCCTCCAAATCTTGCATTTTATCAGGTTCCGCTCTGCCACGATGAAAGGTAGGTAACCTGCTCCTCTGTCAGAACATCTATGGATATGCCCATGGATGCCAGCTTCAGCCTTGCGATTTCCTGATCCACCTCTACAGGCAGCAGATATACCTTGCTATCCATTGTACCGGCATTCCTGACAATATATTCAGCGCCCAGTGCTTGATTTGCAAAGCTCATATCCATAACGACTGCCGGATGTCCCTCTGCAGCCGACAGGTTCAACAGCCTGCCTTCCGCCAGCAGGAACAGCATACGGCCATCCTTCATCGTATATTCCTCGACAAAATCGCGTACAGTTCTTTTTGAAGCCGACAAAGCATCAATTGCAGTGATGTTGATTTCATCGTTAAAATGTCCTGAATTCGCTATTACGACGCCATCCTTGGCAAGCTTGATATGCTTTTCATCGATAACATTCAGGTCACCTGTCACTGTGATGATGATATCGGCAATGCTCATGGCATCTTCCAGCTTCATTACCCGGAAACCTTCCATAACAGCCTCAATCGCTTTGATCGGATCCACTTCAGTAACTGTAACATTGGCGCCCATGCCCTTTGCTCTCATGGCAAGTCCCTTGCCGCACCAGCCATAGCCGCATACGACAAAGTTCTTTCCCGCGAGCAGAATATTTGTCGCTCTCAACAAGCCGTCCAGCGTGCTTTGCCCTGTCCCGTACCTGTTGTCGAACAAATGCTTCGTATCCGACTCATTTACCGCAACGATAGGGATCTTCAGTGCATTATCCTTTTCCATGCTCTTGAGGCGAATGACACCGGTGGTGGTCTCTTCGGTACCGCCGATCACGTTTTTCAGATAAGTATCACTGTAGTTCTTGTGCAACAAACCTACAAGATCGCAGCCATCATCCTGCGTCATGTCCGGGCCGTGTTCAATGGCAGCCAGCAGGTGCTTGTAGTAAGTATCCCTGTCCTCGCCCTTGATCGCGTATACTGGAACGCCGTAATCCATAACCAGTGATGCTGCAACATCATCCTGCGTTGACAGCGGGTTGGAAGCACATAGTACGATGTCTGCGCCGCCTTCCTTCAACGTCCTGATCAAGTTCGCGGTCTCTGTTGTGACATGCAGACAACATGACATTTTCTTGCCGGCTAACGGTTTTTCCTTTGCGAATCTTTCCCTGATCATTTTCAAAACCGGCATCTGATTGTCTGCCCATTCGATCCTTAATTTCCCTTTTGGTGCCAGGGATTTGTCCTTGATATCACACTTTACCATTCTTCTAATCCTCCAAAATTTTCTTTGTATCTATTGTAAAATTCTTCAATAGTATAGCTATGTTCTGTAGCGCCCTTATGTTCAACCGCATATACTGCCGTTACACTCGCATATTGCCCCATGCGTTCGAGACCGCCGCCTTCGAAATATCCCTTCAGCAGCCCTGCTCTGTAGGCATCTCCCGCTCCGGTGGGATCGACGATAGCAATTGGCTTTGCTGCAGGAACCTGCACACTTTCCGTCCGGTTTCTGAGGAAGGAACCCTTTTCGCCCATGGTTACAACTATAAGCTCAACCGTTTCCAATATCTCCTCAATTTTCAAGCCCGTTTTTTTAAGCATCATTTCATATTCATATTCATTGAAAATTGCAATTGTGGCTCCCATTACACCCTGCACAAGATCCTGTGCAGACATTCTGGGTATCTGCATTCCCGAATCATACAGATATGGTACCCCGATTTCCTGCAATTCATTAGTCCATTTACTCATCGCAGCAGGCTCAGTCGGTGCAATCACCACCATTGACACATCCTCCATCTGAATGTCATGCATGCTGATTTCCGGATCAAAAGCCATGGCGCCCGGATAAAATCCGGTTATCTGATTATTTGCAAGATCAGTATTAATAAAACAGGATGCCGTGAAATCATCCTCCTTCACTCTGATCAGGTTCGTCCCGACACCGTTTCCCTCAAGCCATTTCCTGTAATCCTCGAAATCGCTCCCTACAGTTCCCAGCACCTCGGGTTTCTGCCCAGTCAGCGCAAGGCTGTATGAAATATTCGGAGCGGTTCCTCCCTTTACTTTCTTCAAACTTTTCACCAGAAAGCTGATATTCAGCTCACTGATCTTCTCCGGTATGATCTGATCACCGAAATAACCCGGAAAATCCATGATGTGATCAAAAGCGATCGATCCCGCAACAATTATCCTGCCCATTCATTCGCACTCCTTATGATTACTGTGATTCATTGCTTATCTATCATCTGGTCCGCATTTAATACTCATTTAGTCCGCATTTGGTCCGCATTTCCTTCACTTTTCAGCTGTCATAGTAAATATGCCATCATCATTCTTTTTTAATGCAGCTTTTTTACTTGACATATCCAGCGAAATATTTCTGAATCCGCATTTGGTAAACCATTCCTTGATCTCATTCTGGGAAAATCCCTGCCAGGCGTCATGCATCCTTTCCTTGAACTCCCTGTTGCCGTGTTCCTTCAAATCCGCCAGAAACACCTTGCCGCCACGTTTCAGCACTCTGCGTATTTCTCTGATGGCAAGTGCAGGTTCTTCAATATGATGAAGAAACATATTAGCGCATACTAAATCCACGCTCTCATCCTCCAAAGGCAGGTCACAGCCATCAGCTATGATCGTCCGGATGTTATCAAGCCCATCCTGAGCCGCTTTCTTGTTGAGTTCCTTCAACATTTCTCCGGAAATATCAACAGCGATCACCTTATCCACCTGTGACGCGACAGCACGGGAAAGATAACCGTCACCCGCACCAAGATCAACAAGTGTCATATCACTCTTGAGAAGCTTTGTTTCGAGCAGGCTACGAATCACCGAATCGTCGTAGTAACCATCCCGCATACTTTCCCATTCCGGTGCCACCCTGTCGAAAAACTCCTTTGTATCGCTGTCACTGGATGAATATTGCTGCGAATCGCCGGCCGAAAGCCACTGAATAAGCGCTTGCCTTGTGAAACGCCATTCTCTGCCTATTTTCCTGGCCGGAACCTTTTCTTCCTTCAGCAGCTTTATGAAAGTCTTTATGCTGACATTAAAAAACTCAGCCGCCTCTTCCATATTAAGGATCTCTTTATCCATACCAATTTCTCCCATACATGTTGTAAAAAGATTTCGTAAGGTTCTTCTTTATTAGCTATAAAAAAAAATTGTTGCTACTGCTATTATATACCAATCCAATAACATTATCAACAATCAATTTCAATTATATTCATTTCATATACGTCTTTATTATGTTTATATTCATTTATAGTGGTTCTCCGTCCTGCAGCTGGATTTAAACTGTCGGCAAGGAGTCTTTGTACAGTAGTTTTCGGTCAGACTTCTACACAGACCACTTGGAAACAATCCTTGTGACAAGCATGGCAAACTTCTTCTCCACCTGCTTTGCCGTGTCCATTACCTCTTTATGATTTGGCGGTTGTCCCGGAACTCCCGCTGCCATGTTTGTAATGCAGGAAATCCCCATGATTTTCATTCCCGAATGCCTTGCGGTAATCACCTCCGGCACTGTCGACATTCCAACCGCATCAGCCCCCATTATTCTTAGTGCGCGTATCTCTGCAGGCGTCTCAAACATTGGCCCCTGTGCAAACGAATAAACCCCTTCCTTCAGCCCGATTCCCTCTTCCTGTGCCGCTTCCCTTGCTGTTTCAATCAGGCAGCTGTTGTAAACGCCGCACATATCCGGAAATCTTGTTCCGAACATCTCAAAGTTCTTACCGCGTAAAGGCGATGGAGCAAATAAGCTGATATGATCTGTGATAATCATAAGATCACCGGGTTTGAAGGCTGTGTTTATACCTCCTGCCGCATTTGTAACAAGCAGATTGTCTATCCCCAGAAGCTTGAATACTCTGATATGGAAAACCACTTGTGAAATATTATATCCTTCATAAAAATGAAAGCGTCCTTTCATCACAAGCACATATTTTCCTCCAAGCATTCCAAAGACCAGCTTGCCCGCATGCCCTGGAACGGTGGTCTGAGGAAATCCCGGGATATCGCTGTAGTCTACTTCAAGTGGATGTTCGAGTGCATTTACCAGCGATCCGAGTCCGGATCCGAGGATTATTCCGATCTGCGGTTTGCTGCCTATTTTAGTTTTAATAAAATCGGCTGCTTCCTGAATCTTTCCCAAATCATATGTAACCATATCCATATACTTCTCCTTTTACATTACAAGATCAACTTGCATTTCCTTCACTTTTCCATCTTCAACGATTATAGTAAATACTTCATAGCCATTATAGTTATATCCCCAATGATTTTCGTCTTCCTTGCTGTCCGGTTCCCCATAAAGTTCAATAAGCCTGTCCGTGGAGTCCCCCACCTTCAACCCCCTTGGTGTGACATAACCCGGACTTGTAACGTTTATCGAATACACGGCGCCGTCAACCACATATATTTGGGTGTTGTCTGCAAAGAACAAAGTCCTGGCTTCCAATCCCTCATATTCCTCCTTTTCCTCTTTATCCGGTTTTTGCTTTAGCACCTTCATTAATTCATCATATGACATATCAAGCTTAACACTTCCAAACTGAAGGTCATCAAGCGTCACGGAGTTCTCGCCATCCATGCCTTTCCCATAGCTTTCTTTGGTAGTTCTTTCGCTCATAGCCACATAGCTAAGCTTCTCCTCATTTTGCTTCAACCATTCAGTTTGATCCGCAGCATTGATATGAAGTGCCATGTAGCTGTCACCGTCAACGCGAACATACCAGGTCTCGGTCCCACTGACACCGATCTTCTTTCCGACCCAACCGTCCCTGTAGGTAAAGTCGGTTATCGTACCGCTATTACCGGCAAGTTTGGTATAATATTCATCTTCAGGCTCAGTTATCATCTCACCGGAAATTTTTATCAGGACTTTATCATTATCAGTAAAAATGGTGTATTCCGAACCGTCCGCCGATTGATCCGCCGCTTTCCATTCATTGGGGATGTCGAACCAGAAATCATACATTTCGTTGCTTCCGGTCTTGTACTTCTCATCATAGGTAGGAAAGAACTTGATTTCTCCATCCAGTGTTTTAGAAATGCTTTGCTTATTATTCGAATCGGAACTTCCGATACCGGAAACCGCTGCCTCTGTTGAGTCTCCGTCTACAGAGGCCGGCTTTGAAGCACAGCCGTTCAGTATCGTAACCAGTGCTAAAAAGATCAACAATTTTTTCATATGTAGTCTACCTCACAAATAACTATTTTAGCATGACAGCTTTCTCTATTATTTTACCATATGTGTACAAGGAATAAAAAAAATAATTATTTGTTGGTGTTACCAACAAATAATTATTCTGGTGGGGAATATTGGGTTCGAACCAATGACTTCTACCGTGTGAAGGTAGCACTCTCCCACTGAGTTAATCCCCCGCGATGTTTGAACAACTTTCTTAAAGCGCTGCAAGAAAATTGATATGGATTTATTATAAGACTTACCCGCGGCTCCGTCAACCCCTGTTATTACCGAATTACATTATCATCCTGCGTTAATCAGAGTAATTTTCTTCTGTTCATCGCAAACGACGGATCTTTTCCGGCCTTCAACAATGGTGTTCATGATTATTTTCCCTTCCCACAAATCGACCATATGTCTGAGTGTTTCATTTGCATAATTCAATTCCAGCTCTCTTCCGTCATAAACATGCTCAAGCAACAAGGTGTTCTCTTTCTGCATAAAGTCAGTCACCCTGATGCAGGGGATGCCTCCCATGCCGGTCGAAGCTGCGAGCGTATCTCTTATTTTCATCCAGCCATCATCATCCGGCACTTCGGAAACCACATACTCATTTCCGTCCTTTTCATATTCATAAAGGTTCATTTCATTGCAGAGTTCTTTGGACAGGTACCTTCTTATGAAAGAAGCGTCCCGTTCAATCTCCCTTACCTCGAAAAGCATAGACGGATTGCCGGGATATTTCGCTTTAATATCCTCAAATATCTTAAACCCCAGGTAATAGGGGTTAATACTGCCTTCATGATTCCTAACCACCTGGTTATGCCTCCGCAAAAACTCAAAGTGAAGCTGCTGCGGCAGTTCCAGACTATTTAGCAAAGAATAGTGCCAGTAGCTTGCCCAGCCCTCATTCATGATCTTTGTCTCGATCTGCGGTATGAAATAAAGCGTTTCCTCACGAATAATATCAATAATATCGCGTTCCCATTCCTCATGCCTGCTGTATGCTGCCACAAATCCCAGCAGGTCTTCCTCGGGTTGCAGCGGTATTCTCTTCAGATCAGGTACATCACTGTATTTGTGTTCTTGCAGATCAAGCAGCGGAAAATCACTGTCACTCTTTTTGTTTCCTTCCTGCATGCGTCTTTTTAACTCCTCCGCTTCCAGCCTCTTTTCGCCAATGGTCCTCGCGCATTGGTACCGAAGCGCATGTGCGGCATTGATCATCTTCTCCACTTTTTCGTAACCGATGCTTGGATCACTAATATAGGACCTGATCCGACCGGCGTGATTTTTAAAGAGCTCTATGGTATGTTCAGCTCTTGTGCCTGCTTTGAACAACCTGTTATTTTTAAAGAAATCGTTGTGCCCATATACATGTGCCATCGTCAGCAATTGGAGCAGCAGCGTGTTGTCCTTCATCAGATAGGCAATGCAGGGGTTGGAGTTGATAACCATTTCATAGGGTAGACCCGACAGATTATACCTGTTGAGCGTTCTGATCCTCTCATAGGCCTTTCCAAAACTCCAGTGCGGATAATGCGAAGGCATTCCGGTATAGGCTTCATAGGAAGTCATTGATTCGTAACTGACCAGTTCAAATTCCTGTTCATAAAAATTCATTCCCTTCACAAGCGCTTTTTCTTCAATGCATCTATTCCATTTCTCAAGTTCACTTATGCTGTAATCCGACATCTTCAGCCCCTTTTCGATGAATTCATTCCTTCTGCAAATCTTTTTGCTTTTTGCAACATATACAGTGAATTTACAAACCTTCGCCGTCTTTTTCAAGAAGGCGTTTCAGCCCGGCTACAATATCATCTTTCTTTGTTATGGTAACAATAACGAAATTATCCGCACTTATATTCTTGAGATATTCTGACTTCACCGTACTGCCGGCATAATAATAGCCGGGTACGATCTCCCCGTAGCCAAACAGGTTGCATACCTCACACAATCTTGCAGCAAGCTCTACCGCCTTTTTGTTGTCTTCCGTCCAATTATCCCCATCACTGCAGTGGAAAGCGTAAATATTCCAGTTGGCTGGGTTGTAACGCTGTTCAATGATTTCGAGGGCCTTTTCGTAGCCGCTGCTGATATAAGTACCTCCCGACTCTCCCTTGTGGAAGAATTCAAGCTCTCCCACCTCTTTTGCTGTTGTGGTATGAGCAATAAAAACGATTTCTATATGGGCATACCTGAGCCTCAAAAACTGATACAGCAGAAAATAAAAACTCCGGGCCATATATTTCTTCGTCTGATCCATCGAGCCGGAAACATCCATGATACAGAGGACTACCGCATTGAAATCCTTCCTGTGCGTCTCTTTAAGCCGTCGGTATCGAAGATCATCCTCCGTAAAAGGAAAACGTTCCGGCTTATCCTCTGCAACTGGGAATTGCTCCGGTTCATCCCCTGCAATTGGGAAATGTTCCGGCTCATCCTCCTTCAAGTTGTCTCGGTTCACTCCGTTCAACTCATCCAAACTCCTCTGGTACATTTGCCTTCGTTTTATTTTTTCCACAGCTGATCTTCTTTTTGCCAGCCGCGGGGGTATGCCTTTTTTCTGATACCCCAGCTTTCTGAAGCTCTTCTCCGACTCGAGATCTGAAAGCTTTTTTCGGTCTATATCGGGAAGTTTTAGATCATCAAACAGATAATTCACAAGCTCTTCAATGGTTATTTCAGTCTCGTAGATATCTTCGCCTTCCTTGTCCCCCGCTCCTCCCGTCCCGGTGTTTTTCCCCTCAAGGTCTTCCCCGGCCACATCGCCGCGCTTTTCATCTCCGTCACCGGAAGCCGCCCCCTTCGTGTTTTTCCCGTATATGAAACTATATTCTCTGATGCCCCGGATCGGGATCTTTATTTTTTTATTCCCGCTTTGTCCGATGATGCTTTCTTCTGCAATGATGTTTCCAATATTCTTTTTTATGGATCCCTCAACGAGTTCCTTGTGTCTTCGCCGGTCCTCGGCAGAACGATCACCGCTGCCAGGATCATAATCTCTGAAAATTGCCATACCTTTCCTCCGCCTGTCACCTCTTAAAACTGTCTGTATCAAATCAAGTCTGCAGCAAGCGCCTCAATCCTTCCAAAGATTGTTTGCACCGTATTTAAGAACAACATTGCAGCAATGGTCACAATAGCCGTTACGCTTCATTTCCTCAACCATTGCGTTGTATTTCTTATCCTGTTCCTCGTCCCTGACCTTGGCTCTTGTTACGATTCTGCTCAATTCCTTTACAGATGCCGTCAATTTTTTCTCAATAGCCTCTTTCAACGGTTCATAGCTGTTATAATCAAGTCTCCCTCCATTTCTGAGGACAAAAAACATATATGCCGTCACATCCCCCCTGAAGCCTTTGGCAGAGGCTTCAGTAATGCCAATTTGTTCTTCGATGGATCTCATGAATTTCTCATCCGGTTCAAGCTCTTCACCGGTATTTTGGTCCTTTATCCGGGTTTTATTGATAAAAGCCTCAGAGTGATCGAGATAATTATTGAAGAGGCTTTCCGCCTGTTCCCTGTATCCATAGATGAACGCCTTTGTAACTTCCTTTTCAAGTATTCTGTTATATTCCTTCTTGATCGAATCCTGTACAAACCTCACATACTTGTTCTTCTCCTCATCGCTGATTGCAAGCTCCTTTACCGATTTCACGATCGTCTCCATGACAGAGATCGGGTTGATACATTCATGCTCGGATTCAGACAAGGTCGTGTCAAGGACTTTCATGATGAACCTTGTTGAAATTCCTGCCATGCCTTCTCTTGATGCTTCCTCGTGCAGTTCAAGTATGTCGATCTTTCGGGTCATTCCTTTTTCTACAATTTCCTCGCCATTATATATTTTGAGCTTTGTCATCAGATCCACCTTCGAGGATGGGGTTAGCCTCGTAAGTATCGCGAACATAGAGGCCACTTCTATCGTGTGAGGTGCAATATGTGCCTTGAACCGGCTCTTTCGCAGTATTTTCTCATATATTTTCATTTCCTCGTTCAATTCGAGGCAATATGGGATCTCGATTTTGACAATGCGATCAAGGATCGCCTCGTTTGTATGATCCGACTTGAACTTGTTCCACTCGGCTTCATTTGAATGCGCCAGAATGACCCCGTCAAAATAGATCATCGAGCCTTTGCCCGGGGACGGTACAGATTTTTCCTGTGTTGCCGTAATCATCGTATGCAGATACTCCGTCTCATTCTTGAAAACCTCAATAAACTCTACGATACCTCTGTTCCCGACATTGAATGCACCGTTGAGCGACAGCACGCGCGGATCGTCCTCTGAATAGAGGTCGATCCTGGAGATATCGACACTACCAATCAGAACACTCGTATCCTGATTATTCGGATCTACCGGCGGCACAACGCCGATTCCCTTCCTTGACCTGATTGAAAACCCGATCTGCTCAACAGGAAAGCTTTCATACTCACCTTTATATTCATTTTTCAGCCTGTACCGGCATATCGGACATAGGTCGCCTTCAATCCTTACACCCAGAATCTCCTCGAATTCCCGGCGCAAATGTTTTGGCACCAGATGCAGCGGTTCTTCCCGCATAGGACAGCCTTTGAGTGCATAAATTTCCCTGCTGCCCTCAAGAGCCTTTTTTAATGCTTCCATTAACGACGATTTACCGGAACCAACAGGTCCTACCATGTACAGCACCTGTCTGGATTCTTCTCCGGCCATTGCAGCGGAGTGAAAATATCTTGCGATTTTCATGATCGTTTTATCGATTCCATAAAAATCTTCAAAGAATTTATATCTCTTTATCAGATCATTTCCGTAAAGTCTTCTCAAGCGCGGATGTTCATCCGTCTTAACCACTTCCACCCCGGCTTCGGATATCAGATTGAAAATTCTTTGATGTGAAAGTATCGCCAGGTCAGGCTCCCTCTTCACCAGTGCCGTGTAATCAAGAAACGTCCCCTCAAAATGTCTGGCCGTCCGTTCCTGTCTGTCTTTGTGAATAATCCCGAAAATATCGCCCTCGCCCATCATGTCAGCCTCCTTGTCCTGTCAGCACATCTGCATGTCATAAACAAAATACAACCCTCACTATTTTTCTCAAACGTCACAATTTATTATATTAACCGTGATATCTTAAAATGCCATCAGGACCAGCTGTTAAGATAAGGGACGTTTCTTCTGCAGGAATGGATAAGGAGAGACAGTTCTAAACATTCCATTATTTATGCAAGGAAAGGAAAATACAAAACTGCTATAATTGGCTTGAGAATATATGTGTACTCTATGTTCTTTTTGGGATTTTTTTGTATATAGCTGATCACTTTACCAGGGGGGCATGTTTTCATATGAATAGTGCGGGTGGAGTTGAAGCATCACGTAAATTTTCAATATCTATAATCAGTTTGATCACAGCCTTGCTTCTTTTTACTGCATCATTTTCCATGCTCCTTAACGACACGATTTTTAACAGCAAGTATTATGAAACAGCCTTTGAAAAATATGAGACATACAGTCTCATTACAGAACTTGCAGGGAACCCTGCAAAAGACCTCACCGCCAAAATATCAGCGTCTTCGGACTCCGCTGCTCTTTCCATTGAGGAGGCTGGCAGCGTCATAGATCAGCAAAAGGCACTGATAAATTCGTTGGTTGAAGATAATGTATCCGACAAAATGGTGCGTTTGAATGTCAACTCTCTGATCGAAGGACTTCTGAGTTATTTCAAAGGAGAGACTAATTCACTGCCTGATTTGTATCTGACCGGTCCCGCGCCTTTGAAAAATGTGAATCTTCAGGTACTCATCATGTATATGGGAGAAAACAGGATCTGGAGCGTTCTTCATTTGGTTAGCCTCTGTCAGTACATACTCGTTCATGGCTCCATCTTCTTACTGTTCCTGCTCCCGATAATTATAGTGTATATGTTTAAAAAAGCACCTGGTGAAATTCAGTACTGGCTGTTGAGATCAGCTTTTTTCTACTGTGTGATCTCTTTGGCAGCCGGCCTGTTGATTCAGTTATTGCCTCATAGTATTATCAGATATTCTCTTGTCAAAATTGATTTTCTGCAGTCATCATTATCAGGATTACTCTCGGACCACATTTTTTATTTCGCAAATGTACTGACATTTTACGTTCTCCTCTCTGGAATGCTTCTTTATCTTGGTGTTCAGGCAGCCAGCCTGACAAATAAGCGTTTTCTCTGTAACAAAAAAAACGGAACCTTATCATTCCATGAATCAGTTTCAAATTGGAGGGCTGTTTTAGTTTTAACAATCGTACTTGTTTCAGGAATAACCTTTTATATTAATTTACAATCCACCAAATATGAATTTTATCAAAGAAATCTGGGACAGACACTTGCACAATTGTGGGAGAATAACCCCATATACCGTGTAACGGATGCCCGCGATGATCTTGTCTATCTGCTTGAGGTCCATATGGTTGACAGCAATACAAAAAAGCCCTTGGCAAATGTAGGGATCGAGATAGAAAATGTCAGTACTCAAGATACCGCTTACCAATCCACAAGTATTTTTACGGATTCAGCCGGGACTGCTGCCTTCATACTGGATAAAGGCTCCTATACACTGACTCTTGATTCCTATAACATGTTAGCCTGTTTCGGGGATACGAAATTTTATTCCTATCAATTTGAAATGCTTACGCCGGGAAAATCAGAGCTTGATGTCCTGCTGGTGCAAAGTAATATCGGATTACCATATCTGGCAGATGCCTCAATGCAATTCATCCCATAAAAAAGCTCCCCTCCAACAGACTTTTATTTATCCTTGTTGCAGAGGAGAGCAGATTACTCCTTATTTGGCTGTCCTTATTAATCTCTTGTCAAAGCACTTATTTTATTTGCGGAAGCTTAGCCATACTCTTCTTTACATCCTCTGACGAATATTCAACGTCTACCATTGTACCGCTGAAATACATATCATAGGAGGACATATCAAAATATCCATGTCCGCTAAGGTTGAAGAGAATAACCTTTTCTTCACCGGCTTCTTTAGCCTTCAATGCTTCTTCGATCGCTGCCTTTATGGCATGAGACGATTCCGGCGCCGGTACGATGCCCTCTGCTCTTGCGAACATGACACCCGCATCGAACACCTGCTTTTGCCCATATGCAACTGCTTCTATAATTCCATCCTCATACAGCTGGCTTACAATACTTGACTCTCCATGATACCTCAGACCGCCTGCATGTATTCCGGCAGGTGTAAAATCATGGCCAAGCGTATACATTTTAGCAATAGGCGCCATTTTTGCAGTATCGCCATAATCGTATGCAAATACGCCCTTTGTAAGCGTAGGGCAGGCTGACGGTTCTGCAGCGAGCGCTCTGACTTTTTTCCCTTTGAATTTGTCCTGAAGGAACGGGAATGATATACCGGAGAAGTTTGATCCGCCACCGCAGCAGGCAATGACCACATCCGGGTATTCATCTATTTTCTCCATTTGCTTCTTTGCTTCCTGGCCAATGATGGTCTGGTGCAGGCAGACATGGTTCAAAACACTTCCAAGTGCGTAGTTGGTATCATCATGTGTTGCAGCATCCTCAACAGCTTCACTGATTGCTATTCCCAAGCTTCCTGTAGACTTTGGATCCCTTTCGAGTATCATCCTTCCTGAATTTGTAAGAACACTTGGGCTGGAATGAACACTTGCACCGAAGGTCTGCATGAAGGAACGTCTGTATGGCTTTTGCTCATAACTTACCTTAACCATATAAACAGTACATTCCATTCCAAAATGATTGCAAGCCATACTCAGTGCACTTCCCCACTGTCCGGCTCCTGTTTCTGTCGCAAGACGCTTGATACCGGCCTGTTTGTTGTAATAGGCCTGTGCCAGTGCGGAATTAAGCTTATGACTGCCAGTTGCATTTACACCTTCATATTTATAATAAATTCTTGCGGGAGTATCCAAAAGTTTTTCCAGAGCCTTTGCCCTGAATAAAGGGGATGGTCTCCACTGCTTGTACATTTCACGCACTTCGTCCGGAATATCGATATATCTTTCAGCAGACATTTCCTGTGCAATCAGCGCATCAGGAAAAATTGCCTTCATTTCTTCGGGAGCCATCAATTTGTTTGTAAAAGGGCTATAGTACGGGGACGGTTTATTTGGCATGTCTGCCACAATATTGTACCATTGTTTTGGAATTTCGGATTCCTCCAGAAGGACCTTAACGACATCGTTCTTACTCAGCTTGCTCATCTCTCTCATCTCTCCTCATCTTATTAAATTATGGAAACTAATACAGTAAAAATATTTTATAATAAAATATAATAAAAATCAACCACAATTCTTCCTGTTTCTTCTATTCTGATGTATCTGATGCCGGAGCTGCCTGGTTTGATGTCCCGTCTGCTCCGTCTGCTCCATTTGAGACCGAATCTGTCGACTCTGATCCTGATTCCTCACCTGTTTCTTCCGCAACAGCCTTCGTGCCATAACGCTTTATAACAAGAGTAATACCCTTTGCTTCCGCCTTTGAAGCCAAAGAAGCCAGCAGGTTTTCATTCACCTGTGTCAGCTCATTTTGTGGGATGACCAGCAACAATTCCTTACTCTTTATTTTCTCTATGTTAATGATAATATTATCGCTTCCCCATGGCTTTTCCTGCCCTTTGAATTCAGCCAGCTCGTCAATATATTCATTCAAAAGCTCTTCGGCATTATCTCCTTTTTGATAACTTGCAGCTGTCATATCGATACTCTTTATCATAACTGCCTTTCCATTCGAGAAACTGGCTATGACAGGAAAATTCGACGGAAGATTGCCACCGAACAAGCTACGGATTTTCAAACCCCTTTGAAAATTGCTCAGTGACCAGAGATCATCCGCATCACTTCCGTCAAGTACGCCGGTAGTTTCATCTCCGCCCATCCACGCTTTGACTTTGGTCCGCTGTGTAATATTCAACCCTGAAATGAATTGAACGGGTAAAGGCAAACGTATCGTGTATTGTACAACGATATCTATATTTTCATCCTGATCGGCCAAAAACGAAGATTCAGTGAAATCAAGGCCATCATAGCCATCCACTATATTAAGCAGCTTTAATCTTTCATCGGCATCTGTAATATCTTCCGTGATAAAATATTTTTTCATGGTATGCTTTAAAACAGGAGTAAACAGTTGTGTTTTGGCATCGTCAAATGCACCGCTTGCAATATAACATGCAATGCTTTTCAATTCCTGAAGGGGGTCGGAAACCGCACTTTCAGCAGAACCCAGCATTTCGCTGAAGCTTTGGTCAGCATCCTGTAATAATGCCGTGCTGTCTTCAATCCCCTTCAGGCCTTGACCCAGGCTACTTTTCACACTCTTTAGGCTGTCATAGGTATCAAAAACGGTACCTATTTGCTCTTTAAACACCTCGGATTTATCATTTAAACTATTTCTTACAGTATCATGTAGGTCCCTGATTCCACTAACATGGTAAATATAGCTTGCCGAAGCGATCTCGGATGCAGTCTCCTTCAGTGCATAATCAACCAATTCATATGCAGATACTGCCTTTATGATGAAAATGATCGACAGAAAAACACTCAGCAATACGGGCAATACCAGCGCGGCCTCCACGGTCATGGCGCCCTTTCGCATATTACCTTTTTCCATCACTGCAATGTGATCAGATTTGCAAAATATGCCGATTGAATTCATTGATATCCCTCATACAGAAGTACTTTGAATAAGTACCTGCCGTCATTCGTTTTTAATGTCTTTTGTACGAATGGCTGTGTGATAAACAGATATTTCATGGAAACCTCCGCTTCAATTCGAACATAGGTACTGCTTCCAGACATCTTAAAACCACTTTTTGATTTGTCGATATTGAGCTGGATCAGATCTTCCACTCTGTTCAGCTTTTTATTTTCATCCATTGTCAGCAGGAACAGTCTCAGATAATCATAATAATTGAAATAAAGCCTTTTATCGGTTTTGGGTGTTGCTTCGGACGGAAGTCCGATATCAAGCCGCCAATCCCCTTTCATCTTGTAAATTGGAACTGATTTTCCCGCCATGAGTTCCTGGAGATCGAGTAATGATTCGCCCAAGCCCCAGCCGCAAATTACCAGGTTCGATATGACCGGTATGCCCGCTCCGCCTGTCCACCAGCCTGCTACAGCAGTTGCGACGCTGGTGGCCATTGTTTTCTTTTTTGCATCGGTGTATACATGCAGTGTATTCAGACCGAACCTTACCAGCAGAAGCTCCCCTTTGATCATGATGTTATTCAGCTTTTGTGAAGCGTTCCCGTGAAGTACATATTCCACTTCGCTGTCATAAAACGTTGTTAGCTTTGATTTTTCATCGCCATGGAAATTCGTATCCTTGATGGTTTCATTCTGTTGTATGACCTCGGGAACTGAGGTTTTAAAGGTTCCCATGATGTATTCGTTCAAATAGATATTATCTCTCAGATCAGCAACATTTTCCGAGACCATGTTTCCTATATCTGATATGAAGCCGAGCGCATTTTCCTGAAACATTCCTTCTTCATCATACAAATCCGCCTCTTCACTGATATTTTCCAGATTTCCGTCATATTCAGCCTCTGCGCCTGTAATAGAGGCATTTTCCTGCACGACCTGCTGCCCGCCTGCGAATTCATTATCCTCCTGCTCAAAGTCTGGCGTTATAGCCTTTGTATATGAAGGAAGATCTTCCGTCACGATTCCTTCCGTTGTATAATTGACATCCTTCAGAACCTTTTCGGTGATAAAATTCTTGACAGCCTCTACCTTCCCATTCCTTGGATCATCCTTCTTATCACCCTTATCCGGTTTTGAATAATCATAAATGACAGTTGCATAGTTTTTGATGAGTTCAAGCAATCCGGAGGGAAGACCGACTGCTGATGCTGTCGATTCCATCCCATTTCGTGCGGTATCCAGCTTTTGAACGATCTCATTCAGCAATACGCTGTTGCTTTTAACCTTATTCAACATTTCTTCCGCTTTTTGACCATCGAGTATAAGCGCTTTAAGCTTATCCAGTTCAGACTGGGTCTGTTCCCTGAAGTCTTTGGAAAATTCTCCTGTATCGCTACCGAAATTGCTGTTGATATAATTTTCCAGATCAACAATGGCAAGTTGAGCTTTTTTCCCCTTCTCCACTATCTTTTCTATCTCATTTACAGCATTCTCATTTACCTTGACATAATCCCCTGTCAGAGAATATCTGATCTCATTCCACACGTTCTTCAAATTACTGTTTGTATCTGAGAAATCCTGCTTCAGCGAGGAGCGCTCGGTATTTAAACGATCGAGGAGCGCTTTCGTCATTGATGCCGCACTTTGAGTTTCGGAATCCGATTCATCGTTTTCGGAATCGGATTCCGAATCCTTTGCACTGTTTTTCGCTTCTTTTTCTTCCTGGCTCAACTGTTCTTCGAGTTTATTGATTCTGGTATTGATTGAATCAAGGCTGCTGCTGATGGAGGAAAGATCCCCTGAAAGCGAGTTGAAGCTGTTGAATGCCGCCTCCCAGCTCCCGCCCGAATTAAAACCATTTATATATTTTTCAACTGTGCTACCCAACCCATCGACGAATTTCTTCAGCTTTTGCTGGGACTTGTCCATACCACCCAATATTTTATCGATTCCTACTTTTTTCTTATAAGCGGCAGACATTTTGCCAACATCCTTCATTGCGGACAATTTTTCGACAAAGCCTTCAACCAGCTCTGTGGGAGCCCTGTACTTCATATATTCCAATATCTGTTGCTTTGTAACATTATTCTCACTGAGGTTAAAAACAGGTGTAACGCTGATTCTCTCCAGCCTGAAGCCGAACAGATCCACATTTCCACTGTAAAATGCCTCTTCGCCAGGTATGGAAAGATTGCAGGTCAGATATTCTTCGAACCGGTCTTCCAATTCATTTTTATCTGTTGTTGGCATGGCAAATATTCCATAATCCTCCTTCAGTCTGCTGCCGTATTCCGCAAGCAGCGATTCAGCCGCAGTATTCGCTGCACCTTTGACAATAGATCGTCCCGCACTGATCCGTGAAATGTCCACAAGTACTCCTGCAAGAATCATTACCGCAAGTAAGATGATTACTGAAAAGACTGTGATTTGACCTTTTTGACCCAATTTGCCATTTCTATACAAGACGACCCCTCCATAATAACCTTGATGCTTAATTATTCTAAAAACTTTTCCAGCCTGTCCTTAATTTCATTCATTGTGCTTCTTGTCTTCTCTCCCAGATTTTTGATTTCCGGATAATTCTCCTCAAGCTTCTTTTCCATATCCAGTATGAAATCCGTTGTACGGATGAGTTCAACCGGCTCATCCAGCATTGAAGCAGCTTTTACATTGATTACAATCTTTCCGCTGCCGCCGAATATCTTTAAAAAGCTGCCAAGTGGCAGTATATAGCTTTTGGTTATACTGACCTCAAGTTTTCTGCATACGGCATAATCCTTAATTTCAGCCTGAATGTCGGTCTCGACGGGGTTCAGCAGTTCTCCGCGCAAAGCAAGATCCGCTGCATGGTTCCTGATAATTTCAAGCTGTTTCTCCTTATCGCTGTTATAAATCCTTCTGTATAGCTTGATATTGTCAAAGCTGTCGTTCGACAGCTTTCCCGTGCCGATCCGGCCCACTCCCGAAGACCATGCCGCAGCGCCGTCACCGGCCGCTGTTTCTGCCGCTGATTGAATTATCGTCCTTTGATAGAGAAGCAAGCCCATATAAATAACAGCAGCTATGCTGAGAATCATAATCGGCACTATGATTGAAGCTTCAACAGTAAAACTTCCTTTTGTCATCCTGTGCTCGACGGAATAACTCATAATCAGCTTCACTCCCCCTGATAAGCAAGATGCAAATACCATTAATTACCATCACAAAGCTATAATACACCATATTTTGGAATTATGAAAGTGTTGTTTGGGAATTTTGTAGAATTTTTATAGAAATTGAAAACTATCAGATGTTTCTATTTTATATCGATTTTGTGAAACTGATATCTTCCTGATACTTTATCCCGGCTCATATAATTAAAAACAATTACATTCCTGTACTCCTTATTATAAACAACATTAAGTTCATCCGACAACACATCAGGAAGATCAATATGGAAAATCTCGAAATGAACCTTCTTATATACTTGTTTTGAGGTCATTCCATCTGCTTCAGGTATTATAGCGCTTATATCGGATCCTCTGAGAAATTCAAAGCAGTCATCCTTGAATATCTGACTGGTACGGCTCTCCAAAAAATCAGGCAATGTGCCGGAATGATCGGATGCTAGAAAATCCAGCCTTAAAAGCTCTCTCATCACAGCTTTTTTTGTATCATCCATGCAGGTAGATGCAAAGCCGTCAAATAGGGCATACATTTCCCTAATACCGGTTTGATTACTATTGCAGCCATTTTTGAACCCGTATGAATAAAAACTTTCATAAAACCGGAAAGGCGATCCAAAAATATATTTTATGATATATTTAATCGAATAAACGAATCTGGCGCTGTTGTAATATCTTTCTACAAGCTCTGCAATGCCTTTTAGTGCAATTAGTCCGCTATAATCGATATGTGACCCGGAAAGTATTTCATAAGGCGGATAATTACTAAAGCTGTACCCGAAAATCTCTGCATCTCTTCTCATCCGGGTACCCTTCAGAAACTTCAGGAAACCAAGCTGCAGCTGGTTTGGATCAGTATCATGGACGATGTCAAAGGAATTGCTGAAGGAATGGTAGTCTTCATAAGGAAGTCCGGCAATAAGGTCGGTATGAATGTTTATGTTGCCAGCTTTACGAAGCCTTCTCAGATTGGAAAACAACCTTTCCAGGTGCGTGACTCTGTTAATTGCCGATAATGCTGCTTCATTGACAGTCTGCACACCTGCCTCAATCTGGAACAGACCTTTTGGTGCAGAAGCCAGTATCTGCAGCAGTTCTTCATCAAACAAGTCCGCACCTACCTCAAAGTGAAAATTGCAGTTTGCTTCTGACTCACCAGATCGCTTTGCATTGTCCCTGTCCAATTTCATAATATGTTTGATGATATCCAGCGCCCTATGCTTATGGCAATTGAACGTCCTGTCAACAAACTTGATTTGTCTGGCACCGGACTCCACCAGCCTGTCCAATTCCTTAAAGACCCTTTCAAGGGAAAAGAACCTTGTTCCCGAAGAAGCTGATGAAAGACAATAACTGCACGAAAATGGGCATCCCCTGGAGGATTCAAAATACACGATCCTGTTTTTTATTGTTGAAAGCATTTCATCGGTATAAGGTGAAGGAATATTATCAAGTAAACTTATCAGCGCAGCTTCATTAATCCTGATGAGGCCATCCTGCCTCCATGCGAGTCCGTCGATCATTTCAAAACCGATTTCCGGTTCAGAACCGTTCCCCTCCTGTGAATCCTCCTGCGGATGGACAGAACCGTCTCCATCCTGTGAATCCCCCTGCTGACGAGCAGAACCTTTCCCCTCCAACTGCCGTGAATAGACGGCAGTATGCTTTAGAAGCTTCGGGAAGGATTCCTCCCCTTCTCCTGCAAGGATGAAATCTACAAACTCGTTCTCCTTCATCATATTCTCAGCATCATAGGATACTTCAGGTCCGCCCAGTACGATCAAAGTCTTCGGGAGCAGCTTCTTCAGGCTTGACGCCAGCTTCAGCACCTGGGAAATGTTCCAGATATAGCATGAAAATGCAGCAAGATCAGGCTTGTTAAGATATATTGACATAAGAACATCATTAATACTTTCATTAACTGTATGCTCCAAAACTTGTATTTCCCCACAGGAGCTTCCACAAGCAGCCTTCAGATACCATGGCGCTAGTGAGGTGTGAATATACTTTGAATTCATAGCAATAATAATTGTCTTCATAATTCATTATTATAACACTTCGGTTCAAAGAAAATTTTTTATTTGTAGAAAAATTTTCTTACCTAAGCAGTGTTTCAACGAGGCGGGAGATATGCCCGCCGCCTGCAAACCAAAACTGTACCCGCCACCTATAGAGGTGGGGGACATCTTGGCCTCGTTATATCCGACACATACATCATATACAATTACGAAGTTTCAAGACTCCACTTCAACTAACAGGATTTCTCGTTCACTATTAAGCAAATATTCCCTCTCGCATCATCTTTCCCCAGGATTTCAGGATATCTGCAAGATAATCGAAATAATTTTTTCTCCTTATACTCTCTGCAACTGTCAAATTGGTTTCAGCAACGATTTCACCGCCAACAAGGTACTCGACATATCCCGCCTCCGAACCGGCGTAAACCGGTGCATTCATTACCGTTGGTTTATAATCCCGTATTTCAAGCACTCCGGATTCCGCATCGCTAAGCGGCAGCACAATATTTTGGGCCGCGACAAGCGATACATTTTCTTTCAGCCCGCGGCTGACCTGAACATCGGCATAAACCGTACCGGCGTTTATTAAGTTTATCATTTTGTAATTTTCAAATGAGTAATCCAGAAGTGACTTGGTAGCATTTGCTCTGGCACTTCTGGTAGGCGATCCGAACACCACTGATATAACCCGCATGCCACCTCTTTGTGCTGTTGTAATAAGACATCTGCCCGCTTTACCGGTGTACCCTGTCTTAACGCCGTCGACGCCCTGATATGCGCCCAGCAGCTCATTCGTATTATAAAGGCTGAATCCTGTTATAGATGAATCAGTTGTTGCTACGATTTTTGCAAAGACAGGATTTTGTAATGCATATCTTGTAATAATCGCCATATCGTACGCAGTGGAATACTGATCGCTCACATCCAACCCATGCGGCGTGACAAAATTGGAGTCTGCCGCTCCGATCGACCTTGCTTTTGCATTCATCATTTCTGCGAAGCCCTCCGCTGTGTCGCCTATGTGCTCTGCCACGGCAATAGCTGCATCATTGGCAGATATCATCAGCATTGCGTATAACAGTTCTTTCAGTGTGAACTCCTGTCCCTCCCGCATTCCGAGTGTCGACCCGCCAATATCCGCAGCCCTTTTGCTAATTGTCACCGTATCATTCAGATTGCCATTTTCAAGTGCTACGATTGCTGTCATTATTTTAGTCGTACTGGCTATCGAACGTTTCACTGCGGCATTTTTTGAGTAGAGCACCCTTCCGCTGGAGGCTTCGATTACAACTGCCGCAAGTGCATTTATTACAGGTGTCTTTTTACTCTCCACCACTTTATCAGATATGACCGGCTTCAGTATTTCTGTCTCCTGTTCATCATCTCCATAGACAGGCTGAATAATTGTTGCAGCAGCAATTAAGATTATAATGAGAAATATCTTTACATTTCTAAATGAATTCAGTATTATCATCTCCAGAATCTCAATTTTTATCGCATGGTAATAAAACCGTCTACTATATATATAGAATAATATGAGGTGTTAAAACCAAAATATGTTATGCAAACACACGATTTAAACCGATATTATTTATGTAAGGAATTATATATGTAAAGAATTTAAAAGGAGGTGTAGTTATGGGTGCTTTAATAATTTTCAATGATGAATTTCTGACAATATCCATCGAGAACAATGACGTATTTATAGAGACTTTCAAAAAAGGCTTTCCGATGGAAAGACTCGCGACCCTTTTGGCAAAGCACCCTGAAATCGGCCTCACCAGTGCAGCTGCACTTCGCACCTCTATCAGCACGGCCCCTTCAAAACTGCAAAAAATAGGAGAACTCAAGGAAAGAATAAGGATAGAGATTGCTCCCTCAGGACTAACCGCATATGCTACATTCAACCTTCCTGAAGAAGAACTGGCACTTGCTTTCAGGGAAAAGCTCTTACAGGAATTAAACGCAGTTATGAGTAAAAACGGAATCGTGCACGGTATAAATACCAACCTTATGTCTGAAGAGTTCAAGCCTTGCAAATCTTATATGATCGCCCAGGGAACAGCCGCTGTGGACGGCGATGATGCCGTTATAAAAATGTATGAGCTCATGGAAGCAAAACCTGAAATTCGCCAGGATGGCAGGGTAAATTTTTATGATCTCAAACTGATCAACAGGGTTCATCCTGGTGACTGGTTGGGAGAACGGATCGAGGCGACTGACGGGATTCCCGGCAAAACTGTCAGGGGAGAGGTCATCAAACCGGCAAAGGGCAGGACTGCTACATTGAATTATGATAAGAACTCAGTGTCCGAGATCTCCGCATCGGGCAAGACAGAGCTTTTTTCGCGTTTGAACGGAGCAGTAAACTATACGAACGGTAAAATCAATGTCTCAAGTCATCTTGAAATAAATGGCGATGTCGGTGTCAGTACGGGAAATATTAAATTCGATGGTTTTCTGACGATCAAGGGTACAGTGAATGACGGATTTTCAGTCGAAGCAACAAAGGATATTGAAATAAACAGTGAATTTGGGCTTGGCAGCATTAAAGGTATTATTAGCTCCACGGGCAGTATTTACATAAAGGGCGGCATATCTTCCAAAGAAATTGTTGAGATTTACGCAGCCAACAATGTTTTTATAAAATTTGCTGATAACGTCCATATTACATGTGGCAGAACTGCACACATAGGATATTACTGTCTGAACAGCAACATTAAAGCAAAAGAAGTGATTTTTGATGCCTCAAACGGGCAGGCGCTCGGTGGGCACGTGACAGCTGAGGTACGTGTAGTAGTTCCCATGGCTGGATCCGAAATGGAACGAAAAACTGTAATAGAGGTGACCTGTTTCAATAGATTGGCATATATTGAAAGATTGGACGAGTTATTTCACCTCATAGGCAATAAAAAGGTTGAGCAGCAAAGACTCAAGTTGGTCTCGGCTTTGGATAAAACCGGATCCGGCAAATCTGCAGGTACAGTCAACTCTTCTGACCAGCTCTGTCTGCTGAAAGATGAAATAAAGGCTCTGGAGGAAGAAAGAAAAAGTATGGCAGGATATTTGAAAGCACATGGAGATGGTGAAATCAGTATAACAAAACATTTATTCCCGAATTGCAGTATCCTGTTCAGAGGAATACTGGCAGAAGTACCGCCGGGAACTATTACAGCTACATTTTATATGAAAGATTCAGAAATAAAAACTTTATAACAAAGGATACCTATATGTATAAGAAAATATTAATAATCTCATCGGATATAACGGGCTCCGGGCACAAAAGCATTACGGAGTCGATGTTGGAGCAGTTCCGCCATTACCCGGAAATAAACGTCAAGGTAATTGAAGGGTTTTCATTAAGTGGGGTCCTCGGATTGCAAGTGGGTAAAATGTACGGGTCTATCACCCGCACATCCAAGGAAGCCTGGAAACTGATATGGGATATCACCGAAAGAAGACCCTCTTTGATGATTGAGATGGGTGAGGCTACCATTTTCGACCGTTTTGTAAAGCTGCTGAATGAAATGAATCCGGACGCGATCATCACTACCCACCCTAATTACAATGCCTCCATCACAAACATCCTTGAGCGCATCAATGTGAATATACCACTCTTCGCAGTAGTGGCCGACCCTGTGACGATCTCACCTCTATGGTGCAATCCAAAGGCAAGGTACACAATATGTCCGACGGAAGAAGCCCGGGAAACTTGTCTGAAAAGCGGTGTGCCGGAAGACCGGATCAGAGTGTTCGGATTTCCGGTCAGGCAGCGGTTCTACAGCCATTTGACGTCCGCAGACGGCAAAAACTATTTCGATGCTTCACAGGCAGATTATTTTCCGAAGAATCCGCTCAGATTCATGATCATGAGCGGTGGCGAAGGTTCTGGAAATATGAGCCGGCTTGCCAGGATCCTGTTGAAAAATTTCGATTGCAGCGTAAGGCTGCTTTGCGGCAGAAACAGACTTCTCAAAAGACGTCTGGAACACACCTTGCTTGAAAAATACCCTGAAAGGATCGAAGTGCTGGGGTATACAGAAAACGTGCAGGCACTTATGCTGACCTCAGATATCCTATTTGTCCGTGCCGGTCCCAATACCATGATGGAAGCAGTCATGTGCAATGTTCCAATGGTAATCACAGGGGCGCTGCCCGGCCAGGAGGAGGGTAATCCGGGATATGCCGTCAAATACGGCCTGGGTGTGATTTGCAGCGAAGCTTCATCGTTAAAAAAAGTTGTTGCCAGTCTATTGGCAAACAACTATGAAAAGCTGCTCGATATCAAAAAGAAGCAAGTGAATTTTCGTAATCCCAATAGTGCCAAAGATATCGTCAATTTCATCATCAATAATTAACCATTTTTATTGAAAAAATAAGGGGACGGTTCATATGAACCTGTCCCCCTCTTAATATCATAGATTATTCTTCATCAATGTCATTCGTGAGCTTGAATTTCTCAAGAATATAGAATACAAGGCTCAGCAACATACCAACTACTGTTCCGAGTGCCATACCTTTAAGAGGTACTGTATTGATGTTTATTGATATCCCGCTGAGACCGACGATGAATACTACTGCAGTCAGTATCAGATTTTTTGATTTGCTGTAATCCACCTTTGCTTCAACAATCATTCTGATACCTGAGGCAGCGATCATACCGAACAACAGGATCGTAATGCCGCCCATTACTGCAGATGGTATACTCTGGATTACGCCGGACAGCTTCCCAATGAATGCTATTATGATCGAGATTACGGCTGCTCCGCCTATTACCCATACGCTGTATACTCTGGTAACCGCCATGACGCCCATGTTTTCGCCATAAGTAGTTGTCGGACAGGAACCGGTGAAACCGGAAAGCATCGTTGAAAGTCCGTCTCCCAACAGAGATCTGTGAAGACCTGGATCTTTTATCAGGTCTCTCTCGACGATCTTACCCGTTACAAACAGATGGCCTATATGCTCGGATATGACTACGAGTGCCGCCGGTGCAATAATCATCATTGCATTGATATCAAATGTAGGCGTGACCATTTTAGGCAATGAAAGCCAGTTTGCTGCGCCAACAGCTGTGAAATTAACCGCACCCATCAGCCAGGCCACAATATATCCGATGATAACCGCCAGAAGAACCGGGATAATTCCCATAAAACCCCTGAACAGCAGACTGCCGAATACAACGACTGCTAATGTAATAAGGGCAATGATGATACTGGTTGTGTTAAAGGTACCTTCCGCAGAAGGCAAAAGTCCTGCGTTGCTTGCAGCAGTACCTGCCAGTTCAAGTCCTATCAATGCTACGATCGGGCCCATCGTTGCCGGAGGAAGAACAACATCCAGCCATTTCGTACCTACTCTTCCAATAATGATTGCGGTAATGGCAAAAATAAGTCCGCATAAAATAAACCCGCCCAATGCCTTTGAAAAATTGACATTGTAGTCTTTTGAGCTTGTAATGACTGCAAATGCCGGTGCCAGAAAAGCAAAGCTTGATCCAAGAAATGCCGGCGCTTTTCCTTTGCAAAGGAACAGATAAATTAATGTGCCGATACCGTTCATCAGTAACACAAGCGATGGATCTATCACCTGAATTGCCTGTACCTGTGTCAACTGTTCCGGAGTTAGTTTTTGCATTGTTGTCATTAGTACTTTTTCTGCGAAATGAACCTGGGCTGCGTTATTGAACAAAAACGGTACAAGCACCGATGCTCCGAACATTGCGAACAAATGTTGAAAGCTGAGCGGCAGACCTTGAAGAATTGGAACCTTTTCTTCGACTTGAATGATCTTCCTTTGCATTGATATCTTCCTCCCAATCTGTATTTATGTAAAACAGCACCATCGCTGTTCGTACATCGATAGATCCTTCAAAAAAGAACTGGGATCACGGATAATATAATAAAAGAACTTCTTACCTGGGTAGTAAGAAGCACAATCGTACAATTGCACAAAAAAACCTTTACTAGCCTCTTAGGGGGGCTGGTCGTTGACTTCGTCAACTGCTCGCCCATGCATCCTGACTAATTTAAAAGTCACTGTCATCCAATTTCGTTTCAAAGTATATCATATAGAAAAATCGAAGTCTACATAAAATAATGCAAAATACAAAATAATTACAGAATAATTGCAGCCATATCTTTCATGTAATAAAGTAACTCTTTTTTGACACAATAATCATTGAGGAGGTGATAAAATGTCAAAAAGCAACAACAATACTTCGTTCAATAAGTTGAAATACGAAATTGCCAACCAGGTAGGTGTCAATCTGAAACAGGGTTACAACGGAGACATCGCATCCAGGGATGCTGGCAAGATCGGCGGTAATATCGTTAAAAAGGTATTTGAATCTTACAACGGAACTAAGTAATTACGAAACTGATAAGAAATAAGTGTTGTACGATAAAGTAAAACAAAACAGCAGGCGGATCATCTGCCTGCTGTTTTGTTTTACTTTAAATGTTACATAAAACTTGAGGATGTTTGAATTTTGCTGACATCCTGTTTTGCGCTGCTTATATCCTGTTGACTTGCTGCCTGTGTCGTATACCAGCCCTTTTGTGTCATCAGATCGAAAATATTCTTTTGATGCTGGAACGTTCTGTTCAAAAGTCCAGCTGCATCATTCCTCAGGCTCTGGTTGGAGCTTTCAAGAATGAGATTTGTCAATGAAGAAGCACAAAGCTTATGCTCATCCAAAAGTACAGTAGTAATTTCCTTATCACCAAAGCTTTTCATCCATATCCCTCCTTATTGGACTGCTGTAGTATTAATGTGTTTGATCAAGGTATTCAGATCATCCTGATGTTCCTTTGCCATGCTCTGGCACAAGCCCTTTACTTGTGCGTCGGTAGCTGTTTCAGCACAAAACTGGATGAATTTAACTGAATTCTCAGTCATTTTGATGTTGTCCTGTAACAGCATCAATTCCTTTGATGTTAAAGCCATATTATCCCTCCTTTTAATTATTACTCCGTATAGCTTGCACATTTTAATGCTTAATATTCCAATATTTAAAGCTGATTGGATAACAAACAATTTTTATTATTTCACCATAAGCATTTTCAATTTACAGCAAAACAAGAAACTATATGATATAATATTTGAAAAATATGATCTGCCCTTAAGGAGGACAAAATGGAGTTTACCACGCAAATGATCCTTTCATCAGCTATATTCATTATCTCTTACATCATAATCGTAACTGATAAAATTGACCGCGTTATTGTAGCGCTCGGCGGCGGAACAGCAATGGTACTTGTTGGCCTGCTCAATCAGGAAAATGCCTTCGAAGCTATTGATTATAATACCCTGGGCTTGCTGATCAGTATGATGGTTATTGTCATGATCACAAAACATTCCGGCGTATTCGAGTATCTAGCCATTAAAGCTGTCAAAATCTCAAAAGCAGACCCGATCCGACTATTGATTTTATTATCCTTGATTACAGCGGTGTTCTCGGCGTTTCTGGACAATGTCACCACTATTCTTCTCATTCTTCCAATAACGATTGACATATGCAAAGAACTCAGGCTCAAATTTGTGCCTTTCATCATCTCACAGGTCTTTGCCTCAAATATCGGCGGTACAGCCACATTGATCGGTGATCCTCCGAACATTATGATCGGAAGCAGCACCAACCTTGGCTTCATGGATTTCATTTTCAATACGGCACCGATTTGTATTGTCATTCTGGCAGTCTCCACCCTTGCATTTGCATTCATCTACAGAAAGAACTTTCATACAAAACCGGAATATAAGGAAAAAGTGTTGAAAATGAACGAAAATGATGCCATCAAGGATAAACGTCTGTTGATCAAATGTCTTATCGTTCTCGGACTTACAGTGATCGGCTTCGTACTGCACGGCAGCCTCGGCTTTGAATCTTCCACGATTGCCATTTCCGGCGCAGTTCTGTTGCTGCTGGTATCGGGCATGAAATCAGAAAAGATACTCAAGGAAGTGGAATGGAAAACAATATTCTTTTTTGCCGGGCTTTTCATGCTTGTCGGCGGAATAGAACAAGCCGGTGTTCTCGAATTTATTGCAAACGGCATCTATAACATTGCCGGAGACAACCTTTTATTGCTTACCATGTCTATTCTTTGGTTTTCAGCAATACTCTCCGCATTTGTAGACAATATCCCATTTACAGCTACCATGATCCCGCTGTTAAAGGATATCGGTTCCATAAGCGGGATTGCCCTCGGGCCTCTCTGGTGGGCTCTTTCTCTGGGTGCCTGCCTTGGAGGCAATGGAACGATAATCGGCGCCAGTGCAAATGTTGTAGCTTCAGGCATGGCGGAAGACAACGGTCATAAAATCAGCTTCATTGCCTATTTTAAGATCTGTTTTCCTTTAATGCTGATTACTGTAGCTATCGCAACGGTTTATCTGCTGCTGTTTTACGTATAATTATTAAAGACAGGGGTATCCAGCTATGCGAAATAGTATGAATGAAAGTCATAAGAAAAGATTAATTGGACTAAAGCCGACATCGGTTATCGTATTAAGCTTCTTCTTTCTTATTGCTGCGGGCACTTTGTTGCTTTGCCTGCCTGCAGCATCGCGGGATGGAACCGGAGCCGGCTTTGTTGAGGCATTGTTTACAGCAACCTCCGCCACATGTGTTACAGGGCTTGTCGTTGTTGATACCTACCTGCACTGGTCATTATTCGGACAAATTGTCATATTATCCCTGATACAGGCAGGAGGACTTGGAATCATTACCTTGACTACGTTTTTCTCCGCTCTGCTTGGTCGCAGGATGAGGCTCAGGAACATGATCCTGGCGCAGGAGTCCATTAATTATTTTACGTTTGAAGGAATCATGAAACTAGTCAAAACAGTTGTGCTTGTAACCCTTAGTATTGAAGCTGCCGGCGCTTTGATTCTTTCAACACGCTTTGTTCCACAATATGGTTTGGAAGGCTTCTACCTGGGCGTATTCCATGCCATATCGGCGTTTTGCAATGCCGGCTTCGATTTGATGAGTATTTCAGGAGCCGGTAAATTTATTAGTCTTACACAGTACAATAATGACCCTGTTGTACTATATACGATTGCATTATTGATCATCATCGGGGGCTTGGGCTTCATAGTCTGGAAGGATCTGTTCGATTACAGGAAAACCAGATCACTTATGCTGCATACCAAGCTTGTTTTAACAATAACCGCATTTTTGATCCTATTTGGAGCAATTTTGTTTTTTGTTTTTGAATCGGGTAATCCTGCAACAATGGGCGGTCTGGACACTGCCGGGAAAATAAATGCTTCCATTTTCCAATCCGTGACTCCGAGAACTGCCGGCTATAATACGGTAGATATCAACAAGTTGCATGAAACATCCAAATTTCTGACCGTCCTTCTCATGTTCATAGGCGCAGCTCCCGGTTCTACTGCCGGCGGTATCAAGGTCACCACCTTCGGAATCCTTCTGTTTGCTGTGATTTCGCAGATAAGGGGCTCAGATGAAACCATTGTTTTTAAAAGTCGGGTTTCCTTTCAGACAGTAAGCAAAGCTCTTGCAATTCTGGGTCTCAGTGCTTTCCTTGTAGTGGTGGTATCCATTATTATGCTTATGATAGAAAGCAAGCCCATGCTTAGCATACTACTTGAAGCAACCTCAGCGTTCGGTACGGTCGGACTGACTACCGGTCTTACACCCGGACTTCATACAGTAAGCAAGCTCCTGCTGATCCTGATGATGTTCCTCGGAAGAGTAGGTCCTGTCTCTTTTGCACTTGCACTTGCGATACGAAGCCATAAAAGCAGTTCCGATATCATATATCCTGAGGGCAGAGTCATTGTAGGCTAGGAGTTTCCGAGCAGGCTCCCAGTGGTCTGTACCATCTAAAAGCAGTTCAAAAGCTGACAGCCTGCATACTAAGGTTTTGTAAAAAATGCAATCAATTTTTTTTGGTTTTCCTTTGATGTCACTGCAATGACATAGTCATCCTTTTGCAGTACGGTTAATCCGTTCGGAATGATGACTGCTTCATCTCTTATGACTGAGACAAGGATGCTTTCCTTCGGGAGATTGATATCCTTCAGACTTTTATCACAAACAGGAGACCCTTCCATCACTTCAATTTCACTCAGCGTAATTTTTCCATCTTTGAGCATCATCAATGTTTTAATGCCTGAATAATCCACTTCCTGTTCAATCATGTCGGCTATTATGGAAGTACTGCTGACTGCAGTATCAACCCCCAGTTTTTCAAACACCTCAATATTTTTCGGGTTATTTACCCGTGAAATGGTTCTTCTAATACCAAAATTGGATTTTGCAAGCTGACAGGCAATTAGATTGTCCTCATCTCTTCCAGTCACGGCAATGAGAACATCAGCCTCTGATGCGTCAACTTCCTCAAGCTTTTCTATCGTTGTGCCATCACCGTTGCAAACAGTTACATTAAGCTGATTGGCCAGCTTTTCGCATAGCTCCTTTTGCGGTTCGATAACCACTACTCTATGCTTGTACGACAAAAGTGTTTTTGTGAGATAATAGCCAACCTTGCCGCCGCCAACAATTATAATATACATAAAAGTTCTCTCCCTTTGAAACTGCTGTAATAATTTAAAGCCCATTGCAGCGATATTCACGCTCCAAAGGCTTGCAGCTTGGCTGCGATATTAACTAATGCGTTTGATACGCAACTATCAGTATATCCCCTCTGCCCAGTCTGATTCCTGAGTTGGCGAAAACAAACACTCCATTTTGTATAACACCGAAAACACTGCAATCCCTTTTTGTTTTGACAGCACTCAGCTTTTTTCCCTCAACCTCCCTACCCACTGATTCCCTTTTGAAAGTAAAGGCTTCTCCGGCTACTGTATGATGGGATGAATCCGATTCTCCAGTAATTTTTGTCCGCATCACATCTACAGTCAGGTTTGTTGGGCATATCGTTTCCAGCCCGAAATGATGGAAAACATGTTCACGTTCCGGATTGTATATCCTTGCGATGACACGCGGCACTTTGAATATTTCTTTGGCAACCTGGCATGCCATAATATTTACGTTATCATCCGGAGTTACAGCCGCAAAAGCATCTGCATTTTCTATTCCGGCCTGTTTTAAAACGTCCTGGTCAATCGGCACTCCTGCTACTGTTAAACCGTTGAAATCATGATTCAACAGTTTAAATGCATTTTTGTCATTATCAACAATAACGACATCATGACCATCCTCCGATAAAATCTGCGCAAACTTTGAACCGACCTTACCGCAGCCAATGATAATAATATTCATCTTTCATATCTCCCCAATCCTTCAATACCCTGCTAGTCTTTTTCATAATTATAACATTTGCTCTGCCAATAGATATAATATTTTTTGCATAGTTATTTTTATGTTGTAAAGAATAATTTGCTGTTCCGATACTTTTTGCATTTTCTCAAAAAAGGATGTGAATGAATGCTGGTTGTTTTTGTCAGGGCACTTGTTCTTTACATAATAGTAGTGATTACGATGCGCATCATGGGAAAAAGACAGATCGGACAGCTGCAGCCTTTTGAACTGGCAATCGCCATCATGATATCCGAGCTTGCCGCTGTTCCGATGCAAAATACCGGTATACCGCTCATAAACGGCATTATACCAATACTGACACTGCTCGTTGCACAGCTTCTTATGTCATTGCTCTCCTTGAAAAGTATGCGCACACGTGCTTTATTTTGCGGAAGACCTGCCATTCTGATCGAAAAGGGTAAAATAAACGAAGAAGAGTTACGGAAGGAACTATATACCCTCAATGATCTTCTTGAACAGCTCAGAATCAAAAATTTTCCAAACATAGAAGATGTCGAATATGCAATACTTGAGACAAACGGCCAGGTGAGCGTAATACCCAAATCTCAGAAGCGCCCTTTAAATCCTCAGGACATGAGTATCAAAACAGATTATGAAGGAATCACCATAGATGTGATTATCGATGGAAAAGTAATGGATGACAATCTTAAGACCGCTGGCAAAGACAGACAGTGGCTTGTAAAGGAACTCCGCAAACAACAATATTCAAGTCCCGGCGATTTACTGTTCGCATGCATCGATTCCTCCGGCAAGCTCTTTTGTCAGCCTCACCGGACCCGGACACATGGGCGAGCAGTTGACGCAGTCAACGGCCAGCCTGGAGAAGGGGGATGACCATAAAAAGTGAAGCAGCATCCTGTCGCACTAATCATAGTACTTATAGTTATCCTGATAACATTCATCCTGGGAATTAGCATATTCTCTCAGCAGCTTTTACACAGGGATTCTGAAAACCTTAAAGCTGCACTGGAAATAGCAGTAAAATATGCTGCTGCAGAAAATTGGAATGGTGCAGAAAGCAGCCTTGGTGAAGTTGAAAAAACATGGACGAAAGTCAAGGGGACCTGGTCGGCATTGATTGATCATGTGGAAATAGATAATATCGATGTGACCCTTGCCCAACTGCAATCACTGATAAAGGCAAAAGAACTGCCCGGTTCTCTTTCAGAAGCGGCAGCCCTTAAAACATATATCGGACATATCCCGGAAAAGGAAAAGCTCAAACTTGAAAACCTGTTTTAAGGTCCATAATTCTAATTCACCTTTTATCCGATTCATGTATGAAATCCTACTTAAACCCGATAAGAATCAGATAAATGATAAAGGTGATGTAAAAAATTCCTCCTGCCAACAATGGAAACGGACTTAATTTTCCCGTTACTTTTATCCAGAGGTACACCACTCCTGCAGATAATATGGCAAGCATACCGCTTACCACGGCTTTTATGTCGAGCTGCCACGATGTGGCAGCAATGCCGATTGCAACAGGGATACAGCTTTGGAATACCATTGCCCCCGATATGTTGCCCAGCGCAAGCGTATCCTTCTTTTTGCTTATCCAGATGATGCTGTTGAATTTTTCCGGCAGTTCCGTGGCGATAGGCGTTATGATGATGGACAGAACAAGCGCTGAGATTCCGAACAGTTCAGATGTCCTGTTTATTCCTTCCACAAACATTTCCGCCCCAAATATGATACCGGCAAGTGCAAGTGCAATCTGAAGCAGGATCACCCGCATGGATATATTCTTTTTGAAAATTCTGGACAGATGCAGAGGGTCAAGCTTGTGCTGACTTTCGACATCGTTCTTTACCGTCTGAATAATGTAATAAACATAACAGCCTATAAGAAATACGGCAATAGCATATTTGACCGGTTTTACAGTGATCAGGCTGGTCAGCAGACCTATTGAATAGATCATGATGAAAAAGCCGATATCTCTGCCCAGTATCTTATGATTAACTTTCATCACAAGTCCGGTTTTCCTCCTCTTCCAGAAAACAAACACGCTCAGGCCCGTGAGAAAAAATGCCAGCGTGCCCAGCATAAACGGCGCTCCAACAATGGCGCCGATGCCGATGTCTACATTATCCGAGGATTTTTCGGAAAATAAAATTGCAATAATAGGAATGATTGTTTCCGGAAGGCACGTGCCAACTGCTGAAAATACGCTTCCTATGACCCCATCTCCAAGCCTTAGCTGTTTTCCCAGCCACTCCACACCATTTGTAAATAACTCGCAGCTCAATAAAATTATACCTAGACTCAGAACAAGGCTTACTATATCCAGTACCATTCAACTTACCCTCTTTCGTTGTATTATATAAAAATGAATAAAATAATATGCTTGTATTAGTTCTCTGTTACTTTCTCAATACTGGCGGCATTGTTTTTCCTTACGATCCATAAAGCGGTACAGACTGTCAGTGCAATTATGATCAAAACCGTACAGACCAATAATGCTATTTCCATTACACCAGTCAGTGCCTGGATATATCCGACCAGACCGCATATGGCAAATATGGAGGCTGATATCCATTTCATTGCCTTTTCAGGTATCTTTTTATTGAGAACGACACCAAAGATAATCCCAATACCATCCGCAATCATCATGCCCGTCGTAGTACCAAGTAAAACTGCCAGTGGGTTTCCATAGGATGCAGCGAGTGAAACCGTCGCGAACTGTGTTTTGTCACCCATTTCTGCGATAAAAAATGCTATTGCTACTGTGGCAATCGGACCATATTTGGATCTGTTATCACAGGTATCGTCAACAGTATCGCCCCTGATTGTCCACAATGCAAAACCGATGAAAGACAATGCTGCAATCACCTTAATGTACAAAGAATATTGCGACATCACTTCCTTCAAAAGATATCCTGCGCCTACTGCAACTGCATGGTTTAGAACCGTTGCCAGAAAAACTCCGATAAGTACCTTTGAAGCTTTATATCTGGATGCAAAACACATCGCAAGAAGCTGTGTCTTATCACCCATCTCCGCCAGTGTTACCGCCCCTGCTGCTATCAGGTAGGTTGAAATTGCTGTTCCCATATGAATCCTCACTTTCTGCAAGATATCATTAGTATTCTCAAAAATATAAACAAAAAGACTTTTAACATAATTTCGAAATAGATCGAAATCATGTTAAAAGTCTCGTTTACCCGTAGGGCCGCAAAGCCAGGCATTAATGCCAGGATGTTGACTTTGTCGAAAAAAAACTACTCCCCTTTAACAAAACTAAATATAACCCATGGCTTGCCAATTGTCAACAATTTCTTTGTCTCATTGCTTTGAATTTCTTTGCCTCATTGTTTCGAAAATCATGATTCCTGCGGCAACAGAAGCGTTCAACGATTCCGCCCTGCCTGACATGGGTATTTTTAAAAGCATATCGGCAGCTTTTACAGTTTCTTCTCCAACACCCTCAGCCTCACTTCCGATCACCAGTGCGACCGGTCCTGTCAGATCCGCTTTGTAAATGCTTGACGCCCCGTCAAGGTGAGACGCACAGATTTTGTAGCCTTTTTCATGGACTGTTTTTACTGCAGCTTCAATGTCACTGCAGTGATACACTGGAATATGAAAAATAGAACCCATCGTTGACCTGAGTACTTTCGGGTTGTATATATCGACACAACCGGCAGGTACAACAACCCCCTCACAACCGGCCGCATCCGCTGTCCGTATTATAGTCCCCATATTGCCGGGATCCTTTATACCCTCAAGCAGCACCAGTAATCCTCCGTTCAGCTCAGCGTGCTCCAATTGTTCTTTCCTTATTTCAAGAACCGCCAGAATACCCTGAGGGGCCTGTGTATCGGAAATTGAGGCAAACAAACTATCGGGCAGCATGTAGCAATCGACACCGTCTCCGGCCGATCCAAGAAGTTCTTCTGAAGCTACATCAGATAAAAATGTTTCCGAAACCATCAGATATCTGATGTGGATTCTCTCTTTCAGCGCTTCTGCAACAAACCGCACACCTTCAATAAAGTAACGCCCCGTCTCTTCTCTGCCGCCTTTATTCTTCAAGGCTCTGATTTCTTTTACCAGCGGGTTTTGGCTTCCTGTCAATCTAATCATAACAACTCCTGATTCGATTAAAACTTTTGATGGCCTGATAAAACAATAGGGAGCTTCGCAGCTCCCCTATTCATTGTTTACAAAATATTATGCATTCTTTACGCTGACGACTAACTGGGCAAATCCCTGTGCATCGTTGACAGCCATGTCTGCCAGTACTTTCCTGTTGAGGTTGATGCCGGCTTTCTTCAAGCCATTCATAAATCTGCTGTAGCTCATTCCATTAATTCTGGTAGCGGCATTTATCCTGGAAATCCAGAGCTGTCTGAAATTCCTCTTCTTTGCCTTCCTATCCCTGTATGCATAGGAAAGGGATTTCATTACTGCCTGATTAGCTACTCTAAAATTCTTACTCTTGTGGCCGAAATATCCTTTGGCCAGTTTAAGTATCTTTTTATGCCTTGCACGTGTTCTTAACGCACCTTTGACTCTTGACATATTATTCTTCCTCCTTCATGGATGTTTTAACGGAAATTCGCGCTGTGGGCGCTAACATCCTTTCTTACTTGTACGGTATCATCATTTTGATTGTGGCTGCATTGGCGGAAGAAGCATAGGCACCGAGCCTGTGGTGTTTCTTAGCCTTCTTTGCCTTGGATACCAGCCTGTGGCTTCTGAATGCATGATTCATCTTGACCTTGCCATTGGCTGTTAATCTAAATCTTTTTTTAGATGCACTGTGTGTTTTGATCTTAGGCATTTTTTCTCCTCCTATTTCTTTGCTATCATATAATGCAAAAAAAATAATTTTTCAAGTTTTTGCACTTATATTACCTTAATAAACGTTGCAAAATTATTTTGTTCCCTGAATTCAAACATTAAGCTATTTTGCAACTTATATTACTCATTCGAAGGCTTTCTCAAGAGAATATCCCTCAAATTTATCTATAATATACCTTACTGTTTAGGATTGAGTATCATGATCATACTCCTGCCTTCCAGTTTCGGCTTTCTCTCAATGATGCCCACCTCTGTGATCGCTTCTGCGAATTTATCAAGTACCTGTGTTCCCATAGAGGTGTAATTCATTTCCCTGCCCCTGAAGCGTATGCTGACCTTTACCTTGTCTCCATCCTTCAGAAACTTGTAGGCGTTCTTTACCTTGAATTCAAAATCATGATCTTCAATATTGGGTTTTATCCATAATTCCTTAATCGTAACAACCTTCTGGTTTTTCTTCGCTTCCTTTTCCTTCTTGGCAAGTTCAAACATGTATTTGCCATAATCCATCACCCTGCAAACGGGCGGTACTGCTTGCGGAGCTATCTTTACAAGGTCCAGGTTCCTGGTAACTGCCAGACTCTGAGCATCCTTTATCGACATTATGCCAAGCATGGATCCGTCAGAATCGATTACACGTACTTCATTTTCCCTGATTTCCTCATTAATCATCAATTCATTTCTACTGATATTAAAACACCTCCGCGAAGTTTTTCCAGGATAAACAAAAAAGCGGATTGCACGAATCGTCAATCCACCAGATAGTTGGTTTACATTTATACTGTAACTTCACTATTTACCTTTGCGGATGAATCCGTAAGGTGAGAAGCGGATGACTTCTGCTTTGTTTTTACTGACTTATAATAGCAGAAACGCAGCGCTCTGTCAAGCATATTTGCTGCAAAAAAAATTGCGAGTGAAGATCGAAAAAGATTGATGCAGCTGACTTTTTGTACCTTCTGCAGTTATATTACCTTTAGGCTTATGCAAAAATAGTATATAATAGAGGAATCTAAAAAATTCATTTCAGGGAGTGTTTAATTTGCCGTTTGACGGAATTGTTGCAAAGAGTATTGTAGATGAATTATCTGAGAAACTGGCCAGCGGCCGGATAGAAAAAGTTTTACAACCTGAGGCCGACGAAATCGTTCTGCTGGTCAGAGCATGGAATAAAAACCAAAAGCTTGTACTGAGCGCCAGTGCCAACTACCCCAGAATACACCTTACGAATGCGGTAAAGGAAAACCCGGCAGCGCCTCCGGTTTTCTGCATGATGCTAAGAAAACATCTTTCAGGCGGGAAAATACTTTCCTTCGAATTTAACGATTTTGAGAGGATTATCGGGATTGTCATAGAATCTACAAACGAGCTTGGCGACATCTCGGAAAAAAAGCTTATCATTGAGATTATGGGCCGTTATAGTAATATCATCCTCGTAAATAGCGATAATAAAATACTTGATGCCATCAAGCATATAGATGCCGACATCAGCAGCGTCCGTGAGGTCATGCCGGCAAGGCCATATGTATTGCCGCCTGCGCAGGACAAATTATCGCCTTCACTGATTGACACGGCAGTTCTGCTCCAAAAAATCAACTCGACCGAACAGACCGTTGAAAAATTTCTGCTTGAAAATATTAAAGGCTTTAGTCCACTGCTTTGCCGTGAGGTATGCCATCTTGCAGGAATAGAAGGCAGAACCGGTGCCGCTTCATTGGAGCAGGACAAGCGGAAAGTGCTGAGCAGCGCTCTGGATACAATTCTTCAGGACATCAAACAAAGCAATTATGCCCCGTGTGTGATCTTTGAAGATGAACAGCATTTGAAGCCTCTTGATTTCCACTGTCTTGGAATAAATCAATACGGCAATGTCCTGTCGCTTACCTCCATTAGTGAGGTGCTTGATCTCTTCTATTCCTCACGTGATAATTCCGAGCGTCTCAGGCAAAAGAAATCCGACCTGTATAAAGTGCTGAACAACTCGATTGACCGTTGTTCCAAAAAGCTTGCAATCCAGCAGGAAACTCTCCGGGATGTTGCAGGCAGAGAGAAGCTCAAACTGTACGGAGAGTTAATCACTGCAAATATATATGCCATTCCTCAGAATATTAAAAGCGTATCCCTTCTCAATTATTATTCGGAGACAGGCGAGTACATCGATGTTCCGCTTGATCCGAACCTATTACCTCAGGGAAATGCACAGCGTTACTTTAAAAAGTACAGTAAAGCCAAAAGCACCTTCACATATACCACCCGGCAACTGGAGGATTCCCGGAAGGAATTGGAATATCTCGAAAGCGTTCTGCAATTACTTGACAATTGCACCGCTTTGCGTGAAATGGATGAGGTCAGACAGGAACTGTCGGAGCAAGGCTATATGAATCTTAAGAAAAAGACTTCAGGTAAAAAGAAGGCTCCCAGGAAAGCGGCCGCTATGACTGAACCGCTTCGATTCCGCTCTTCTGACGGGTTTGACATCTATGTAGGCAAGAATAACAGGCAGAATGATTATCTGACCTTGAAGCTGGCACAGTCAAACGATATATGGCTGCATACAAAGAATATCCCAGGCTCTCATGTCATTATCAAACGAAACGGTTTGGAAATTCCCGATAAAACACTGGAAGAAGCTGCTGTCCTTTCCGCCTGGCACAGTAAAGCCCGCATGTCCGCTAATATTTCCGTGGACTATACTTCTGTAAAAAATGTCAACAAACCATCGGGTGCAAAGCCGGGAATGGTCATCTATGTCAATTATAAAACCGCCGTGGTGACCCCGGAAAAGTCATTGGTTGACAGCCTGCAGAAATAATTGTTGTACAGCCTGCATGAGATGCATAAGCAATCCGGCATATAAAAGAGTACTCTGCATATAGAATAATTTAAGAGGTGAGTGATCAATATTATAGTAAATCAATTGATATTTACCCTATTTTGGTATATCATAAATTCAACTTGTGAACAGCATAATAATCTCAGATAACAGGAGTGATACGATGGTTTCAGAAAAAATAACTTCCAATCTCAGCAGGTCCTCATGGATACGTGCGATGTTCGAAGAAGGAGAAAAACTGCGCAAGCAATATGGCGCAGACAAGGTATACGATTTTTCGCTGGGCAATCCGGATATCGAGCCCCCGGAAATCGTTAAAGAAGCGTTGAAAAAAGCCATTCTTTCGGATATTCCCAAGATGCATGGCTATATGAGCAATGCGGGATATCCCGATGTCCGGGCAGCTGTAGCGGCAAAGCTGAAGAAATCCAGCGGCGTCCCTGTGGAAGGGCAGCATATCGTCATGGAATGCGGTGCCGGCGGAGCAATGAACGTAGTGCTCAAAACACTGCTGAATCCAGGTGAGGAAGTCATCATCTTTGCGCCTTATTTTGCAGAGTATCTTTTTTATATAGACAATCATGGCGGCAAAGCCGTCATCGTGGATACCGACCACTCCACATTCCAGCCTGATCCTCAGAAGCTGTATGCTGCAATAACACCGAAAACCAAGGCGATCATCATCAACTCACCCAATAACCCGACCGGTGTGGTTTACAGCCGCAGCACCCTTGAAAAGCTCTCTGAGAAGGTCTCCTCAAGAGAGAAGGAATTCGGCACAGAGATCTGCATCATCTCGGATGAGCCCTATGAAAAGATAGTTTATGACGGTGTTGAAGTAACTCCGATATTTACAATATTCAACCGCGCCATCATGGTGAATTCCTTCAGCAAGTCTCTTTCACTGCCTGGCGAGCGAATAGGCTTTATTGCAGTAAACCCCGGAATGGGTGACACCAGCTTGTTGATGGACGGACTGATTTTTTCCACCCGGACTCTCGGCTTTGTCAATGCGCCGGCTCTTTTCCAGAGGATCCTTCCTGAATCGCTTGAGGCTTCAGTTGACGCCGGCGCGTACAAAAAGAGACGTGATATGCTCTATGACATCATTACCGGAGCAGGCTTCAAATGTCTGAAACCAACAGGCGCCTTCTATCTCTTTGCACAGTCGCCCATCGCCGATGATGTTGAATTCTGTAAAACCGCAGTGAAATACAACCTGGTCATCGTACCGGGCAAAGGCTTTGGTTGCTCTGGTTTCTTCAGAATGGCATACTGTGTGGATGAAAATATTATTCTGAATTCAAAAGATGCATTCGAGAAATTGGCCGCGGAGTATAAGTAATTATCCGCACTCTAACAGGAAATCCTGCTGTATAAATAAAGCTGTGATAGGACGATTCGGTCTTGTCATGGCTTTATTATAGTTATAAGCTTTCGATCCTGCTGCAGCCTGTAATATAGTGAGCCTTCAATCCTGCCGTTACTTTATCTTATCACCGTAAGGGGAGGTTCAGAGATAGCTGATAAGCAGCATGATATTTAAAGCCGTCACGGTCAGTCCAATTACCCAGAGCGCAATATTATGCCTCAATGAGTTTTTGTAGATACCCATTACCTTGGCGGAGGACGTGAGATAAATCTGCAGGAAAATCGTGATTGGTAATTGTATGCTTAATAACATCTGGGAATAAACAAGTCCTTTGAACGGGTCTGCAATAAGAAATATCAGAGCCGTGGCCGCCGTCAGAATTGATGCGACTCCGAGCTTCGTATGACTGTCCTTTATATCATATGGTTCCTTGAACATTCCTGCAACGATACTTCCGCCAGCCATTCCCGCTGTTGTTGTTGAAGAAATACCCGAAAACAACAGGGCAACTCCGAAAACAACTGCAGCAGCTTTCCCGGCCAAAGGCTCCAGCATGCTTTGTGCCTGATTCAGTTCAGTAACCTGTACGTCCTTCGAGAAAAAAGTTGCAGCTGCAAGTATGATCATGGCACTGTTTATCGCCCATCCGACCAACATGGAGAATAATGTGTCTGCAAATTCATACTTCAGCTGTTTTTTAATGATTTCCTGATCTTGCTTGTTCCACTCCCTGCTTTGTATGATCTCAGAATGCAGAAACAGGTTGTGAGGCATGACAACTGCGCCAAGCACAGCCATGATGATCGGCATCGAGCCTGCCGGGAAATTCGGCGTGAGCCAGCCTTTGACTGCTTCGCCCCAGTTGACATTGACAAGGCTCAATTCGTACAAAAACGAAATGCCGATGATGGATACAAACCCGATGATCCACTTTTCAATTCTCTTGTAAGAACTTGAGAACAGCATCCAAAGAATCAAAGCAAGTACAAGTATGGCACCAATTCTGACGGGTATTTTAAACAGCATGTTCAATGCGATTGCCCCGCCGAGAATTTCCGCCAACGCAGTTGAAACGGATGCAAGAACCGCTGTGGATAAAACCGTTTTTGACAGCCAGGGCTTCAAATGCTTTGATGCAGCCTCCGATAGACAATCCCCCGTGACAATTCCAAGATGAGCAACATTGTGCTGCAACAAAATCAGCATGATCGTTGACAGTGTCACCATCCATAAAAGGCTGTAGCCATAGCCTGAACCGGCTGCCAAATTGGACGCCCAGTTTCCGGGATCAATAAAACCCACTGTGACAAGCAAACCAGGTCCAATGTATTTCAGGATGTCTTTTGCTCCCTTAATTGGGTTATGGCTAGCCGTATCGAATTTTCTTTTCAACCAGTTGACCATGAAGTCCCATCCTCGCCTCAATCTCTGGACAGTATGACCAGAAGGGTTCCCTCCTGTACTGTTACTGCTGCCTTTTCTGATGAGAATCTGTTGCTGACGCCCCAGGAGGAGCCAACCTCCAGCGTTGCATTCTCAAGTGGATAGTATAAGCCTTGCGTTGTTACACCCTTTGCAGGACCTGCAACCGGAAGCAATGTTATATAAACGTCTTTTTTACTTTCAAGCTCTATGCTGTGGTTTATCAGCCTTGCCTCATTGTTTTCATCCGCAAGGATCCCCTCTTTTCCCCTGTCCAGCAGCTTTTTCAATAAAAACAGGTTGGAGAGCGAATGGTCCAGTCTCGTTCCGAGCGCTCCAAGCAAAAGCACCCTGCTGCAGCCTTTTTCCAGAGCAATATCAATCGCCAGCTCACTGTCAGTCATATCTTTTTCAACCGGAAATTTTAGTATACCAACTCCTGCCGATACCAGATCCCTATAATCAGCATCACTTACCGAATCAAAATCCCCGACCAGCAGATCCGGTACAATATCAAAGCTTTTACAGTGCCGTGCACCGCTATCTGCCGATATCACCAAATCAGCATCCTCGAGATATTTCTTCATGAATATATAATCAGTAATTCTACCGCCGCATATAATTACGCCGGTCATACTTTCCCTCCGAAGGCCTGTTCTTTCAAGCTGTGGATCATCTCAGTCACATCGGGGGCATTATACACTGTCGACCCGGCAACGATTACATTGGCGCCTGCCTCGGTAACTTTGTAGATATTTTTCAGATCTATCCCTCCGTCTACCTCAATGTCCAGCTTGATTCCTCTGGCATCAGCCATTTTTCTGAGTTCGCGAACCTTCTCCGTCATTTCTTCAATATAACTCTGCCCGCCAAAGCCCGGATTCACAGTCATCAGCAGGACCATATCGACTTCCTCCAGCAGGTCGTCAAGCACATTGAGCTTTGTCTCAGGTTTCAGCACCACAGATGCTTTAATCCCCATTTGCTTGATATGCCGGATGGTTTCATGTATGCCAGGGGTGTTTTCTATGTGAACGGAAATGATATCCGCTCCGGCTTCAATAAAACGATCTATATACAAATCTACATTATCAATCATCAAATGAACATCAAACGGTAGTTTTGTTGTTTTTCGGAGACTTTTGACCACCGGCGGTCCGATTGTGATATTCTTTACAAAATGACCGTCCATGACATCCAGGTGTATCATGTCGGCACCAGCTGCCTCAACCTTTTCAATTTCCTCTCCCAGCCTGGAAAAATCAGATGCCAGAATGGAAGGAGCGATTTTAACCATTGTATGTATTCCTTTCCTGTTTAGAGTTGATAGTCCATTGCTACTTTTTATACTTCATGTCTTCTTCCAGTTTAAATACTGCAAATAAATCCACATACCTTCCGTATCTGCCTCCGCTGATCAAGCCGTCTGCCACTGCCTGCTTGACAGCGCAGTCAGGTTCATTCAAATGGCTGCACCCTGAAAACCTGCATGCGTGGATATGTTCTGAAAACTCAGGGTAATATCTCTGAAGATTGATCCGACCGATACCTGCTAGTTCAAACGAACTAAAACCCGGTGTATCGACAACATAGCCTCCGTCTTCAATTTCTATAAGCTCGGTGTGCCTTGTCGTATGCTTCCCTCTTTCAATTTTACCACTTAAAGTGCCGGTTTTCATTACCATGGTGTTCATAACCATGTTCAGAAGCGTTGACTTGCCTACGCCCGACTGTCCGGCAAAAACTGATATACGGCCTTTCAGGACGGCTTTCAACTCCTCAAGGCCAATATTCTCCATGGAACTGGTTTCAAGAACCCTATAGCCTGCACATGAATAGGCATTGTATATATCCCTCCGCTCGTCCTGTACATCCAGATCGATTTTATTGATGCAAATAACTGCCCTCATTCCGCTCGCTTCTGAATTGACCAGCAGCTTGTCCAGCAACATGAGGTCGGGTTCTGGCGTTTTGGCTGCAATAACGGTGATAAGCTGGTTTACATTAGCTACCGCAGGTCTGTCAAGAAGCGAGCTTCTGTCAAGTATCTGATCCAGGCTGCCTTTTTTCAAGACAGGATCCAATATCGAAAACACTACCCTGTCGCCTGTCAATGGCGTCATTTCATTTTTACGGAATATACCTCTTGCCTTGCACTCATATGTACCATCCTCCGATGACACATAATAGAACCCGCCGATCCCTTTGGTAATTATGCCTGACGGCAACGTTTGAAACCTCCCTTGGCTTTCACTGTTATTTATCGTCTTCCAGCGTTATAATATCATCCAGTTTTACGATAATATGGGTAGTTCCGCTCTTAGACAGTGGAACCGGAACATTGAACGGAAAAAAGCTCTTGGTCTCCTTCTTGTTATAAACCACCTGAAGCTGATTCGTATCAGACGGTGTAGCTTCTACATATACTTTGATCTCATCGCCGAAAGTGCGGTTTGGATCGAGAGCAATCCTTACCAATACTGTTTTTTCTCCATCTTCGGATGTTGCAATCTGCGAATCTGTTCCAACGGCTGAATAATTTGTATTTGTCTGCTCGCTTGTACTTTTTGTACTTTGAGTTGATGCTGCCACATCGAATGTGATCTCAACAGATTCACCCTCATCAACCTCTGTTTCGGCAACAGGATATTGCTTGATGATCGTCGCTACTTCGCTGATCACATCTTCGGGAAGGATCTTTCCTATCTTTAGCCCATTTTCATCTATTTTCTTCTCTGCCTCTACCCGTGTCAGACCAATGAGATTCGGGACCTTCACCTTCGCCAATTCAGGCCCGAGGCTTTCAAATACAGTCACAGTTTCTCCCGGTTTCAACTTTTCAAGTGCAGCCGGCTCGGTCCTTATGATCAATCCGATGCCGACGATGTCATTGTACTCCTGAATAACACTGGCTTCAAGATCAGCATTAACGATATCCTGCTCGCCAACTCTTAATTCTTTGTTTGCAACCTCTGGTACCTCAGTCATTTCCGGTCCGTTGCTGACTTTAAATCTAATGGTGTTTCCAGGCTTCAATTTGTTGCCTGTGGCCACCTCCTGCGAGATAATTATATCTTCCCCGTATGTTTCGCTGTTAACCCTGTCACTATCGTCTGCAATAATATTCTGCTTGGCAAGTTCAGCCTTCACATCGTTGAAATTCTTGTTTGTATAGTCCAGAACGGTATATTCTTCAGGTGACTCCGGCAGGATAGCCGGCAGGATGACCTTCATTCCAATGTAAAAGATGATGCCTGCTATCACAAGACCCGTCACAATACCCAGCCAGACACTCAATCTATCCTTTTTTCGTTTTTTCACCGGATCCAATCCTTCCCCATCTTCCTCTATATCTTCATCGCCTGCCAGATCGACATCTTTACCGACCGCCTGCATTTTTCTTGTCGGAAGTTCTTCAGCCGTGCCGCTTCCAGCTATTTGCAAATTGGGCTCGATAAGAGTACGCTGAAGATCAGAAAGCATCTCCGACGCATTTGGATACCTGAGGTTCTGATCCTTCTTTATCGCTTTGACAATCAGGTCATTTACTCCTTTAGGGATTGCAGGATTCACATCTGCCGGTCGCACAGCCTTTTCCTGTATATGTTTGAGCGCGACGGCAACAGGGGATTCTCCGTCAAATGGAACCTTTCCGGTAACCATTTCATAGATCGTTATCCCCAGTGAATATAAATCGGACTTTTCATCTGTAAAAGCGCCTCTGGCCTGTTCCGGCGAAAAATAATGGACCGAGCCGATCGTGCTGCCCACCATGGTTATGGTTGCAGAGGTTACCGCTCTGGCAATACCGAAATCGGTAACTTTAGCGATACCTTCCTTTGTGATGAGTATATTGTGCGGCTTGATATCACGGTGGATAATGTGATTCTTGTGTGCCTGTTCAATAGCCGAACAAATCTGTATGGCTATATTTATGGCTTCCCTCCATGGCAGTGCGCCCATCTGTGTGATGTATTCCTTTAGTGTGATACCGTCAATATATTCCATGACGATATAATGTGTATTTTCGTCATGCCCAACATCAAAAATCGATACGATATTGGGATGCGATAAACTTGCCGCTGCCTGCGCCTCAATCCTGAACCTTTTTACAAACTCTTCGTCGTCGGTGAATTCACTCCTGAGTATTTTTACTGCAACATACCTGTTCAGAAGTCTGCAGCGCGCTTTATAGACGACAGCCATACCACCGCCGCCTATCCTTTCTATCAGTTCATATCTATTTCCAAGTAATTGACCTTCCATATATGCACCTTCACTCACATTTGATTATGATAACGGTTACATTGTCTTCGCCGCCATGCTTTTTAGCCGCTTCTATCAATTGTTCACAAGCTGCCTCCGGTTGATTGTTTCCTGCTGTCTCAAATATTTCGTCCTCACACAGCATATTAGTGAGACCGTCTGTACACAGTACCATCATGTCATCCGCTTCCATTGTTAGACTCAGGATATCAACTTCAAGTTCCGGAGAAGAACCGATTGCTCTGGTAATAATATTTTTCCCGGGATGTTTTTCGGCTTCCTCCCTTGTCAACGAACCTTTCCTTACCAACTCCTCTATATAGGAATGATCATCAGTCACCTTCCGCATTTCTCCCGAACGGGCCAGATATAGCCTGCTGTCACCGACATGGGCAATCGTAACAGTTTTATCGACTATTACTGCCATAGTCAGTGTGGTACCCATTCCATTGGTTTCAGGAGTTTCCAGCGATTTCTCCCAGACTTCCTGATTGGCAGCCTCCACAAGCTTTTTGAGCGCAAAACCAGAATCCTCAGCATTCATATAACTACCGGCGTTTTGTGCGAAGTAATCGCTTATGTACTCAACTGCCGTCCTGCTGGCTATTTCGCCGCAGTTATGGCCTCCCATGCCGTCAGCTACAATAAAAACATATGGAGCTTCCTGACTTCCCGGGATTACGTTAAAGCTGTCTTCATTTGTTTCCCTTACCAGACCTCTGTCTGTTCCAGCAGCGTATTTCAAAAAATCAACACCCTTTGGAATAAATTAGGGTTCTTCCGACATTTCACTTCTTCTTAGTTGTCCGCAAGCAGCATTAATATCTGCACCCAGCTCACGCCTCACCGTTGTTTCGATTCCTTTGCGAAGCAGCAGCTTTTCAAACTCTTCTACATGCCTGCGGTCACTTTGACGATAGCCGACACCCTTTACAGTATTGACCGGTATCAGGTTTACATGGCATAACAGCCCTTTGAGCCGCAAGGCCAGTTCTCCTGCGTTTTCCGGTGAATCATTGACCCCCTCGATCAATGCATATTCAAACGTAATTCTTCGATTTGTTTTCCTTGTATATATCTTACATGCTTCAATTATTTTGTCAATAGAGTACTTGCTGCCAATCGGCATAATGGCAGAACGCATGCTGTCGTTGGGCGCATGGAGCGAAATTGCCAAATTTACCTGCAGGTTCTCCTCTGAAAACCTGAGTATGCCGGGCACCAATCCACAGGTAGAAACTGTCATATGCCGGCTGCCAATATTAAGGCCTTCCGGGTTGTTTGCAAGCCTCAGGAATTTCAACACATTGTCATAATTGTCAAATGGCTCTCCTATGCCCATTATAACGACATTTCCCACCCTTGCGCCACTGTCTCGCTGAATAGCCAGGATCTGCTCAAGCATTTCCCCTGCAGTCAGGTCCCTTCTGAAACCGGCAATCGTGGATGCGCAGAAGCTGCAGCCCATCTTGCAGCCGATTTGTGAAGAAATGCATGCTGTAAAGCCATGTTGATATTCCATCAGTACGCTTTCAATCATATTCCCATCCAGTAATTCGAACAGATATTTCGCAGTACCGTCAATAGATGAAACCAGCTTACGTCTGACTTCAAGACCTGACACCCTTGCATAAAGCCTCAGATCCTGTCTCAGCTGTTTCGAGAGATCGGTCATCTCATCAAAATTCTTTGCGCCTCTGGCTATCCAGGAAAATATCTGTTTCGCGCGGAATTTTTGCTGTCCTGTTTCCTTGAGAAGTGCTTCCAGCTCTTGTATATCCATATCAGGAAGGTATTTTAGTTCCATTTATCCGCATCTGCAAGAATTCACATTGTTACAGCCTGTCTGTATGAGTTCAGGTACTTTTACAGCCTGTCTGTAAGAATTTAAATACTTACATTTCAATCTCCTTCCTCCTGAGTCTTGCCATAAAAAATCCGTCAATGCCATCCCGATTCGGGTAAGTCTGAAGCATGCAGCCTTTTGCATGTGCAGCCAGTCCGGCAGGCAGAAATTGAGCGATATCAACTGCTTCGAAGTTTTCATTTTCCCGAAGGAATTCATTCACTACACCTTCGTTCTCTTCAGGGAGTATCGTACAAGTGCTGTATACCAGTGCGCCCCCCGGCTTCACACTTTTCGAAACCGTATGAAGCAATTTCTTCTGCAAGGCAGCAATCCCTTCGATATCCTTTGTCTCCCGGGCCCATTTTATATCCGGCTTTCTCCTGACGATTCCGAGCCCGGTACATGGTGCATCAAGCAGTACCCGGTCGAAAACGCTTTCATCAGTGTTATCCGGAAACGCCGCATCATGCAGTTCGCATTTTATAATATCTATTCCAAGTCTTTTCGCTGCATCCTCGATCAGCTTAAGCTTATGCTCATGTATATCTCTTGCAAGAACCGTCCCTCTGTTTTGCATCAGCTGTGCCATGTGGGTAGCCTTGCCTCCCGGAGCGCTGCAGGCATCAAGCACCCGCTCACCGGGCAATGGTGCGAGTACTGCGGCAGGAAGCATGGAGCTCTCGTCCTGCACCTGGAACAGACCCTCTTTGAAAGCGGCCAGTGCTCCAATGGATACGGAGCTTTTTATGATGACAGCTTCTCCCGAATATTTTCCCAGCATTGCCTCAACGCCCTCAGCGGCAAGCTTTTCAACGAGTTCCGGGGCAGTCGTTCTGAGGGTATTCGCCCTGACATTCATTTCAGGGATTCCGTTCCCTGAATCAAGCAGACTCTCTGCAAACTCTTCTCCAAAAAGTCCGATATATTTTTCTGTCAGCCATTTCGGGTATGAATATTTTACTGCAAAATATCCTGCCGGATCATCCTGCCGGTCCGGAAGATCAATTTTGCCGCCATTTCTGGCAATGTTCCTCAGGACTGCATTCACAAACCCCGCAGAAGCCTTATGTCCGTATCTTCCTGCTAGTTTGACACTTTCATTGCAGGCTGCCGACTGCGGCACTTTTGTCATGTGAAGCATTTGGTAGGCTCCAAGCCGCAGAATATTCAGGATCCAGGGCGACAGCTTCTCGATTTTTATATTTGAATACGCGGCAATGACTCTGTCCAGTGTCAGCTTCCATTTGACCGTGCCGTAGACAATCTCTGTTGTAAAAGCTCTGTCTATATTCCTTAGCTCTGTTGAAGAAAAATATTTGTTCAGGGCAATATTTGAATATGCACCATTTTCGTTGACTTCATATAATATTTTCAATGCCGCTTCTCTTGCGTTGTCCAATTTCAGTCCTTGCCTTTCCGAGCAATTTCTGGCACTAGCAGGATGCTATCCAGCTTTTCTCTCAGCAGTCTTACATCCACTGTCGTATTTATGCAGGGACCGTTCGGCCTCTGGTTCAGAACCCCAAGAACAGGGATCCTGCTCACGTCGGAGATCCCGATTGCCAGATCACGTTCACATGCAACAGAGAGAACCATTTCAGGGTTCTCTCCGGCAATAACTTTGCGGGCTGCTGTTCCTCCAGTCACTATGATAGCTTTCACACCAGTTTCCTCAACCATCCTCAGGATGTCACCAATGCAGCATCGTCCGCATTTCCTGCAGTTATTTATATTTCCTGTGACTTTATGTGTGCATTCCGAGTTCTGCAGACAATGAGGCAGCAGGAGCATAATCTTTTCAGGACTTTTCCGGATGTCTCCAGCCTGGACGAACAGATTGTTGATATCAATAAAAAGGCTTCTGATCATATCCTTGTCACGCTTAAGAATATCTGTCACAAATAGGGCGAAAGGCATTACGAGCTTAAGACCGAGCCTTACAGGCACAAACATCAGAGCATTGACTTTCCGGCTTTTTACTGCTGCAAAAATCGAAAGCATTGCCAGTGCTACTGCAACCATTATCACTACTGAGAGTATGATGAGAATCGTCAGAATTCTATTGTAGATGTCTATGGTAAAAAATCTATATACATATGAAAATAAGACAGCAAATGCGCCGATCACAAGTATCAGCAGGAATGCATAAATCATGAAGCTGCGCAGTTTTTTATCCAAGAACTTCACCTTCGTCCATATTATGTCCGCATTCGGAAATATTCATCCTCCTTGAGTTTTCCATCTGCAATACAATAATACTGAGGCAGCCTTCTCCAGTTGAAACGATCATACGATCCTTCAATATTTTCAGGATCGTACCATTTCTTACTCCGGAGTTCTCCCATTTTTTTTGCACATCATTTATTTCCACTTCATTTATTTTTACTTCATTTATTTGCGTTTCCTTCAGGTCCGATTCCCTTTTCCTCCCTGAATAATCCTCTGGTGATGCCGTCTTCCACACCTTCATTCTTTCACCCTTGTAGAAGGTGTATGCTCCAGGCCACGGATTTGTACCCCTGACAAGATTGTGTATCTGTACTGCACTGCTGTTCCAGTCAATCAAACCGGTTTCTCTGGTCATGATGGGTATATTCACTGCTTTGGAATGATCCTGGGGCACCCTCAATAAAGTGGCTTTTTCCAAGCCCTTCATGGTCTCCAGCAATGCCTGTGCGCCAAGGAGCATCAGACTATTATAGAGTTCCTGCGCGTTCATATCCGGAGTAATGGCCAATTCCTTTGTTAACAGAATATCGCCTGTATCCATGCCCTCGTCCATAAACATCGTAGTAATGCCTGTCGTGCTGTCGCCATTGATCAATGCCCATTGAATAGGTGCTGCCCCTCTGTATTTGGGAAGCAGGGAGCCATGCACGTTTATGCAGCCAAGGCGCGGCACATCGAGCACTGCTTTGGTCAGGATCCTGCCATATGCTGCAGTGACGATCAAATCCGGTTTCAGACCCTTTATCTCATTCAGGAATTCCGGCGTCTTTACCTTCACCGGCTGCAGAATTGTATTGATACGGTGTGCAATGGCAGCTTCCTTTACAGGCGGAGCTTTAAGCTGGCTCTGTTTTCTGCCGGAAGGCTTGTCCGGCTGCGTTATGACAGCGATGACATCATAGCCGTTATTCACAAGTATGTCCAGGCACGGCACGGCAAATTCCGGCGTACCCATAAATATTATCCTCATTATATGAATTACTCTCCCTTTAAATCTTCAGGGTCAAGGATTCGTATCGCCTTATCCTTGAACAATATTCCTTCAAGGTGGTCGAGTTCGTGGCAGAGCGCCGTTGCCAGAAGGCCCTCCCCTTCGATAACGACCTTTTCTCCCTTCCCGTTATGAGCTTCAACAACCACATGAGAAGGTCGATTCAATTCCCCCCAAACTCCGGGAACGCTAAGGCAGCCTTCCGTCGTAACCTGTTGTCCTGATTGGCTCCGGAATACCGGATTCACAAGTTCGAGCAGCCCTTCTCCCACATCAATGACCACGACCCTTTTAAGCACGCCTACCTGCGGTGCGGCCAAACCGACTCCTTCAGCCTTGTATAGAGTATCAGCCATATCCTGCAACAAAATACGTATTTTATCATTTATTGCATCAACTTCTTTTGATTTCTTTCTTAATATTTCATCGCCGTCTTTCCTGATGTTCCTGATTGCCATAAAACCCTCCATATCTTTTTTCGGCGTCCCGGTTACTTCAGCTTCCAAACCCGCCTTAGCATCCCAATTGCTGTAGCGTCAAAAGGGGACATTCTTAAACTTCAGAGAATAGAAACCAGACACTAGAGAACAGAATTGTATATTACATCAGCGGAAGACTTATATCTGATTTCTGATTTCTGATTTCTGATTTCTGATTTCTGATTTCTGATTTCTGATTTCTGACTTCTGACTTCTGACTTCTGACTTCTTGTGTCTGATCTCTGCTCTTTCAGTGTGCCTCCTTACATTATATCAAAACAATCCGCAACTATATACAGTGAAAAAAATTTTTGGATTTCCAACAAAAGTTACGCAATTAATAAAGTATGAGCAGTGCAGGGTTGCAGGTTTGAAGCGCATCTTTGGAAGCAAGAGAGCCGTCCCCTCTTTGACAGGGTTCTCTCCAATGCAGGAGCGGCCATTGTGCGTGACAAGAGACAGTCCCCTGTCACGGTCGCAAACCAGAGGAACCGTCCCCTTGGTTCTCCGCAAACCAGAGGAACCGTCCCCTTGGTTCTACATCATACTTGCGGGGTTAATGTCCATATTCAGTTCAACATCGTTCCTTCCCTTTGATGCGTGAAATGTATCCGATGCTGCAGCAAGCATAGCTGTCAATCTATCAACTGAATTGCATTTCATCACCAGCCTCCACCTGTAACGGTTGCGCAGCCTTGAAATCGGCGCTCTCACAGGCCCTGGAAGCAGTTCATCCCCTTCATCGGATACGATCTGAGATGCAAGAAGTCTTGCGACTTCTTTTGCATTTTCAAAAGCAAGCTTGTCATTGACTGAGCTGAGGATGATGCAGGCAATGTTCGTAAAAGGAGGATAATTCAACCTTTTCCTGATATCGGACTCCTGTCTGAAGAACGAAGGATAGTCATGGCTGCAGGCGGCTGTGATGCTGTAATCCTCAGTATTGTAGGTCTGTATGACCACCCTGCCGGGAAGACTGCCCCTGCCTGCTCTGCCTGCGACCTGTGTAAGCAGCTGGAAGGTTCTCTCGGATGCCCTGAAATCATCCATTCCAAGCAGGCTGTCCGCCGCCAGCACCCCTACGAGCGTCACATTCGGGAAATCATGTCCTTTTGCTATCATCTGGGTACCTACCAGTATATTTATGTTTTTTTCACGGAAAGCATCCAATATTTCCTCATGCGAGTGCTTTCCAGTTGTAGTATCCATATCCATCCTGATGACAGAGCTGCCGGGAAAATATTTTTGCAGATCCTCCTCCACCTTCTGGGTACCTGTTCCGAACTGCCTGATTGATACACTGCCGCAGCTCGGGCATGTACTCGGAAGTTTGATGGTATATCCGCAATAGTGGCAGATAAGCCTGTTGTCATTCGAATGATAAGTCATTGTTATGTTGCAGTGCCTGCATTTCAGCCTGATGCCGCAGCTCCTGCATAATATGAAGGAGGCGTACCCTCTTCTGTTCAGAAACAGGATGGTCTGCTGTCCTGCTTTAATGTTCCGGGTTATTTCCTCAGAAAGCCTGGTACTGAAAATGGTTCTGTTGCCTTCCTCCAGTTCCCTTCTCATATCGACAACTTCGACTTTGGGCATCACCAGTGCATTCGCCCGGCCCTTTAAATTTAATAACCCTATCTTACCATCCAGCGCCCTCTGAAAAGTATCCACGGATGGCGTTGCTGATCCATAAAGCAGCAGCGCTCCATCCTGCAGGCATCTCCTGGCAGCTATCTGTGCAGCGCTGTATTTGGGTGTTGTCTCAGACTTATATGAATTCTCATGTTCTTCGTCTATTATTACTATTCCAAGCTTTTCAAAAGGTGCAAACACAGCAGAACGTGCCCCGACTACCACCTTGACCTCGCCATTCCCGATGAGCCTCCACTGGTCATATCTTTCTCCGGGTGAAAGTCTGCTGTGCTGTACGGCTACAAGATCGCCGAATCTGCCTCTGAACCGTTCGATCATCTGCGGTGTCAGTGATATTTCCGGCACAAGAACAATAGCCTGCCTGCCTTGATCAAGGACATGCCTTATCAGCTGCAGGTACACCTCCGTCTTTCCGCTGCCAGTCACTCCATGCAGCAGGATTTCACTGAACGAACCCCTGTCAACTGCCGCGATAGCTGCTTCAAGCACGGCTGCCTGCTCCTGCGTAGGCTCAAGCGGTTGTGTCGGCACAATAGTCCTGTGCTTTAGCGGATCACGTTTCACTTCGATATCTTTGTAATACAGGTAACCGGATCTTCTGAGCGTATCGATCACAGAGGGTGAAACCGACGCAAACCGTACGATATCCGCAACTGCAATATAATCATTGTCAAGCAGCATTTCGAGGACCTTTATTTGCTGAATGCGTTTTAGTACGCCATTTTCAATATCTTCAAGCACTTCCGTTGAAGGCATGGCAAGGCTTGCCACACGGATCGTCTTTTCCCGGACAGCGGTTGAATACTGCTCGCTGACTCTGATGATCCCGGTTGCTTCCAGTGCTTTGATATGGGCATTCAATCCGCTTTTTACCCCGCATAGTCCTTTCAACTCATTTACTTCAAGTTCATTTTCATTAGCCGCCAGCGTATCAATGATTGCCTGCTTGGAAGGAGGTAATCCCCTGATATTATTGAGCAGCTTGATAATGCTGAGGCTCTTTACACCGATACCTGCCGGAAGCATGCATTTTATCGCTGCAGCATAGGTGCAGATATATCTCTGCTTCATCCAAATTGCTAGCTCAATCAGTGACGGCGTCAATACCGGCTTTGCATCAATTATTTTCTTTATGCTTTTAAGATTTTTATAATCAGAACTGGCGGCAAAGCCGAACACATACCCTTCCTTCAAGCTGTTCCCGCCGCCAAAGGGGACAATCACCCTCATACCTTCCGCAAGCGCGTCGGAAAGACTTTCCGGCATCAGGTAGTGGTACTGCCTGTCAAACTCACGTGTGGTACCATTTATCACAACAACGGCGATTTTATCCATCGTATTCCCCTTCATTATTCAGCAGTACAATAAATTTATTATACATCATGGCTTTTTTATTTTCTATTCGGTTTTTTACTTTATTGTTAGTCACCCGGTCTTAGGGTATAATAGGTAAATGGTACTCCCATATTGAACCATCGGAGGGTAAAATGAAAGTCCTGGGAATCGTCGCTGAATACAATCCGTTCCACAATGGTCACCTGTACCATCTTCAGACTTCCCGAGAAATAACCGGTGCCGACTGTGTCGTAGCTGTCATGAGCGGAAATTTCACGCAGCGCGGAGAACCCGCAATCATTGACAAATGGGCCAGGACTGAAATGGCCCTGCTAAATGGCATCGATCTGATCATCGAGCTTCCCTTTGCATATGCGATGGCCAGCGCTGAATTCTTTGCATATGGCGCGGTAAAATTGCTTGATAGCCTCGGTGCTGTTGATATGATGTGTTTCGGCAGCGAGTCCGGTGATCTGGAAAGCCTTTCCGAAGCAGCCTGCATTCTAGGAGATGAACCGCAGGACTACCAGCTTGCATTGAAGGCTTCCCTCTCAAGCGGAAAATCATTTCCTGCCGCACGTCAGGAGGCGCTTTCAACTTATCTCACCAATCGATTCGGAGAAGACAATCTTTCAACGAGTCTGAAAAGCCCTAACAACATTCTCGGTATCGAATATCTGAAAGCGCTCAAAAAGCTTAATAGCAGAATAAAACCCATGACACTCGGAAGAAACAGCAGCGACTATAGCTCTGTCAGCCTTTCAGGAAAATTCAGCAGCGCCGCGGCAATACGAAGGATAATCTGCACAGAGCCCTGGTCTGAAGCGAAAATGCAGCTGGAAGCCTCCGTGCCCGAACAGACGCTTAACCTGCTGGGACGTGAATTCGGTCTTGGCAGAGGTCCCGTAACGTCATCAGATTTTTCACAGCTTTTGTTATCTGCGCTTCGAAAAATGACTACTGAAGAAATCAAGGCACTGCCATATATGGAAGAGGGGCTTGAGAACAGATTCAAACAGGCTGCCGACAGCTCAGGCTCCTATGATGAACTGCTGGATGCGGTTTGTACACGGCGTTATACGAGCACCAGGATACAAAGGATTTTGTTCAGTGCACTTGCCGGTCTGACGGACGGATTGTTTGAGACATTCAACTCAAACGGCGGACCTTCCTATATCCGTATCCTTGGCTTAAATAATACCGGCAGACAATTGCTTTCCTCAATAAAGGACTGCACTGCGCTTCCAGTAATAACGAAAGCTTCCGACTTCAAAAATTCCGATATCCCCTGTGTAACTTCCATGCTTCAGCTTGAAACCAATGCGTCCGATCAGTACGTACTTGCCTTCAGGACTACTGAGCTAAGAAAATCCGGCAGTGAATTCACCAGGAATGTTATATATAACAATAGCTGATTTAGGCCATTCAGCCTTGAAATAGGCTTAACAATATGGTAAAATAGCCAAAAAACAAAGAGGTAGAAAAATGCCAAATAGTGTATTTGATATACTCAAGGAACGGGGCTTCATCGCCCAGCTTACCCATGAAGAGGAAATAAAAAAACTTCTTGAAAAACAAAAGGTAACGTTTTATATAGGCTTCGACCCTACAGCCGACAGTCTTCATGTTGGGCATTTCCTGCAGATGATGGTAATGGCTCACATGCAGAGAGCCGGGCATAAGCCGATTGCTATCATAGGCGGCGGAACGGCAATGGTAGGCGATCCTTCCGGCAAGTCCGACATGCGCAGGATGATGACTCTTGAGGATATCCGTCACAATGCGGACAATTTCAAGCACCAGCTTTCAAAGTTCATCGATTTTACCAATGACAGGGCTTTGATGGTGGATAACTCCGATTGGCTGCTCAAGCTTAATTATGTTGATTTTCTGAGAGATATCGGAGTATACTTCTCCGTTAACAGGATGCTTACGGCAGATTGCTTCAAGTCCAGGATGGAGAAGGGTCTCACGTTCATAGAATTCAACTATATGTTAATGCAGAGCTATGATTTTCTGATGTTGTACAAGAAATACGGCTGTATCATGGAGCTTGGCGGTGATGACCAATGGTCGAATATTCTTGGCGGCATTGATCTGATCAGACGCGTTGAGGGGAAGGAATCCTATGGAATGACCTTCACACTGCTCACCACCAGTGAAGGCAAGAAAATGGGAAAAACGGAAAAAGGCGCTCTGTGGCTTGATGCGCAGAAGACCTCGCCATATGATTTTTACCAGTACTGGAGAAACATTGATGATGTTGATGTCATCAAATGCCTGAAACTTCTTACTTTCCTTCCTATGGATGAAATTTCGAAGCTGGCTGAACTAAAGGATCAACAAATCAATGAAGCCAAGAAGGTTCTCGCATATGAAGTGACCAAGCTGGTGCATGGCGAGGACGAAGCCGGCAAGGCCAGGCAGCTTGCGGAGGCACTCTTCGGCGGCGGTGGCAATACCAGTGATATGTCCTCTACAGAAGTTACAGCCGTCGAGCTCTCCAATGGATTGAATATTCTGGACCTGCTCCTCAAAACCGGTCTTGTGCCTTCAAAAGGGGAAGGCCGCAGATTGGTCCAGCAGGGCGGGATTTATGTCGGAGAAACAGTGGTTTCATCGATCGATTTTTCATTAAGCAGCGACCTGTTTGAAAACGGAGAATTGATCCTTAAAAAAGGCAAAAAAACATATCATAAGATCCTACTTGCGAAATAAGGTTGCCCGCAATTATTAATGCAAAAAGTCCATTTGTAAAAGAAGCGCTTCCTGTCAAGCTGACAGGAAGCGCTTCTTTTTTACTATCTATTATTTACGAAGTAAATCCGCTTAAAATTAAAGGGACCCGATGCTCAATGCTCGACACCCCTTTGATTTTTACTCAACGGACTTTCTTAATATTCTTTGGATCGAACCAGCAATCGTCTAATCATATTTCCATAATAATCGGCAAAATCATCGGTTTACGTTTTGTCTTCTCAAAGAGATAATCTCTTAATTCATCTTTGATAATACTCTTTTTTGAAGACCAATCATTCCTGTTCTTCCCTTCACATTTTATAATTGTCTTTTTGACGATTTCTCTTACTTTATCTATAAGATCTTCAGATTCCCTGACATAGACAAAACCTCGCGAAATAATGTCAGGCCCTGCAATAACCTGTCCCGTTTCTTTTTCAGTCGTAATAACGACTACAATCAGTCCATCCTGCGAAAGATGCTTCCTGTCCCGTAAGACGATATTTCCCACATCGCCCACGCCCAGACCATCAACAAGGACTCTTCCCGATGTGACGCTGCCATTGATCTTTGCAGTATCCGTCGTAAGCTCAAGCACTTTGCCGATCTCCATCAAAAATATATTTTCCATCGGCATTCCAAGCTTGTTTGCCAGGTTCGCATGCTGCTTCAGGTGTCTGTATTCCCCGTGGACCGGCATAAAGAACTTTGGCTTGACAAGATTGTGTATCAGCTTCAATTCTTCCTGACACGCATGTCCTGATACATGCACATCTGCAAGGGATTCGTAAATGACATCCGCTCCCTTTTTAAACAATTCATTGATAACCTTGAATATGGATTTTTCATTTCCCGGAATCGGCGAGGCTGAAATAATAACAAGGTCTCCAGGCTGGATCTCAATCTTCCTGTGCTCGGAGGCTGCCATTCTGGACAAGGCAGACATTGGCTCACCCTGACTACCTGTGGTGATGATCACTACTTTTTCATTCGGGTACCTGTCTATTTGATCGATATCTATCATGGTTGCTTCAGGTATCGCCAAATACCCCAGTTCTGTAGCCACCTTCACGACATTTACCATACTTCTGCCTACAACTGCTACCTTCCTGCCAAACTTGTACGAAGCATTTATAATTTGCTGGATTCTATGTACATTAGATGCAAAACTGGCTACGATGATCCTGTTTTTAGCATCCATGAATATCTCTTCCAGCGTCTCACCTACAGTTCTTTCAGACATGGTATAACCCGGACGTTCTACATTCGTACTGTCGCACATCAACAGCAGTACACCTTTCTTCCCAAGCTCTCCAAGCCTTGCCAGGTCTATGGGCTGTCCCTCTATCGGCGTATAGTCGATTTTAAAATCAGATGTGTGTATTATAACCCCGATAGGTGTATGCAATGCTAGAGCAACCGTATCAGCTATGCTATGGGTTGATCTGATGAATTCCACCTTGAACGATTCGATCTGAATGGTTTCTCCCGGTTCAACATTTACAAGCTTGGTCGATGACATAAGACCATGCTCTTCAAGTTTGTAAGCTAAAAGGCCAAGTGTCAGCCTTGTACCGTAAACGGGAACATTAATATCCCGCAATATATAAGGCATGCCACCGATATGATCCTCATGCCCGTGCGTCAGCACAATTCCTCTTACTCTATCTTTGTTTTTTGTCAGATAGGATACATCCGGAATCACCAGATCGATTCCCAGCATATCATCCTCCGGGAATGCAAGACCACAGTCAACGACAATAATATCGTCACCGTATTCAAATGCAGTAATATTCTTCCCAATTTCCTGCAAGCCGCCAAGCGGTATTACCTTTAATTTCTTCTTGTTTTTTGACACAAATTAAACCTCCAAAAATAACTACTTATAATATACCCATCAACAAAAGAGGACATTCCTTCCCCAATAATATCATTGAATATTGTGACTTTAAAAAAGGACTTCCCCAATAATGGATTTTGGTAGAATTGTCCTTTCACTATTATAGCACTTAATGAATGAATTGCAAAATATTTGTAGCTATAGATTGCCTTTTATAAGGACTTCAAGGCGTTTATAGAACTATTACATTATTTTTTGTTTTCTAACAAGCTAACAAGAATAAAAATGAAAAATAGGACTTTATGCATATTGACATGGTAAATTAGCCCTAGTATAATTAAAATACTCGTTCCGCGAAAGAAAATTGAACGATTCTCTTTTGTTTAGCCCGGATAAAAATTTATACCTGAGATAATACAGAGTCTCCATTGGGGACTCTGTATTTCCTTTTCAGGGGAAAATCAGAATCTTGTCTGTCATTTCTATCTGTGTAACAAGAACATGCCTGAAACAGCTTCCAAGTTATACTCCTTCCAGCGGCTCACACTCTCATTGCCAATAAATTCATATTTGCAGCTGCAGTGCTATTTTACGGGCGCCGGCATTAAAGCTGTGGAAAACATAGACATAATGATGGTACATGAACTCATATATATTTACAGTTGATCACTGGAAATATAATTACTTTTTGCATTATATACAGTTTTCATTTCTGGAGGGACAAATGACAGACATAATTAGAATACTATATTTGATCATATACCTGTATTCTGCCAATCCTGCTTCACAGGATCCGGTCATGGCACAGAATGTCTTTGCCGAGTATCAGCTAAGCGGGTTGGAAGCTGCGGTTGATAAGCTCAAGGAATATACTCCTGAAATACAAACCACTGTTGAAGCTGTCCCGGAAACGCCAGCCGCAATCAAGCTTGATCCTGCGAAGTTGGATTACAAGAAAGAGTTGATTACTCTTGGCTTTTACAGGAAGGATAGCAAGGATGACAAGCTGAATCTCAGAAATGCTGTTTTAAGGTTTCAAAGCAGCTGCAACATGACTGTCAATGGCGAATGGGATAAAAAATGCCTGACCGCTCTAGCAGGAATTCTGACTACGCAGGATATGCCCGGCAAAGATCTGATCACTTCTCTCCCGTCCGAAGGCATGTGGATCGCAATAAACAAGACCAAAAGAATTCTGACAATATATGAAGGCATGAATATTCTAAAGAAATATCCTGTTGCAGTCGGTAAAACCTCCACACTGACTCCTGATGGAAAATTCACCATTGTAAGCAAAGTAATCGATCCTGACTGGGGAGGCGGCGGTTATGCCGATCCGGTCAAGGGAGGTCTTCCGGACAACCCGCTTGGTCACAGATGGATGGGGCTTTCCTACAAGAGCGGAGACGACCTCGGTATTCATGGGAACAATAGTCCGTACTCCATAGGAAAAAGCATTTCACATGGCTGCATCAGGATGATCAATTCCGATGTGGAGGAATTGTTTGAAATCATACCAAAGTCATCAAAGGTATGGGTAGGCACCGACACTGTTCTAAAATCCTGGGGAGTTGAACAACTGGGTTTGTAGCTTTCACCAGGCTGAAGAAAAAAAAGACCTTCGTTCTGTTTCACGAAGGTCTTTTTTTTACTTTGGCTGCGGGACAAGGATTTGAACCCTGACAGACTGAACCAGAATCAGTTGTGCTACCGTTACACAATCCCGCAATGCTTTTAACAGAGGTAATTATAGCATAAGCTCACGGTAGAATGCAAGAGGTAAATTTCATATGGACAATTTATAATATTTACCATTTTGTTATTTACCATTTTCACTTAGTTGTGATATAATTAAGTAACGAATTGTACGTCTTTTAATACAAAATTATCCGCAACACAGTTGCATACATGCTATCACACCAACTATATTCGACGCGGAGGTATTTTTATGAAAACATTACAGCTACTTCTTTCCGGATTGGATATTACTGAAGATGAATACAGTTATAAGGCGCAATTCATTTTAAATGCACCCGGAAAATCCAGAGGTTATCAAATCGGCGATCTGGATTGCAACCATACCCTTTCTGAAATCAAGACCTTTTTCAATCTTGACGAGGCGCCGGATGAAATTGGGAAAATGTTGATGGAAATGGTTATGGAAAAGGCAAATATAGGCACTAACATCGTTGAAGGCGAAAATTATGGAGAAACTGCTAATCGCAAACATGTAGAACGGGCAGCTAAAAGTTTTGATTTGTCATAATTCCTGGTTAACTGGTAAAAGGACGGGACAACATCAGCCCCGCCTTTTTTTATCCTCAATCAGATCCTTCGGTATTGAAAGAATATTAAGCCATAAAATACATATATACCGGGATTATTACAAGACTGGCCGCTGTAGTAACCACGGTCATGACAGAAGCGAACTTGTAATCTGAGCCGAATTCTCTGGCGACAACTCCAGTGCTTGTGATTGCCGGCATTGCTGCCTGTATGACAAAAACCATTCCCATGAGCTTCGGCACAGGAAAGAAATGCAGGAGCAGCAGCACCAGAAACGGGCAGATCAAAGCTCTGGCAAGTAAAAGAGTTATAACATCCTTATCAAATTTTATTTCACGCAGTTTTACGGAATATAGGACGATACCCGTGAAAAACATGGCAAGCGGTGTTGTCAGGTTTCCAATATACTTGCTGCTATCACTGATAAATGCGGGCATGTTCAAGCCGGTCAGGACAACCGCTACGCCTGCTGAAAATCCGATGACGGCCGGGTTGAATATTCTCTTGACAGTACTGAAGTTGAGTATTGGCATATGCTTGTTTAAAGGATTATCCATCCTTACTTCATATGCACCGACCGTCCAGTAAAAAGTAGTATTTGCAAGATAATACAGCAGCACAAACGGTACGCTGGCTTCGCCAAACAGTGCTAGATTCACCGGCAAGCCGATGAACATCGTGTTTGAGGCAAAGAACATGGAACGGAATACACCCTTCCGGCTTCGATCGACCTTGATCACATTGCTCACAACGATGGAAAGAAGATAGCTGATACCAATGGAAACAAACGGAACAATCAGGTTTCTGCTGAGGCTTTCAAGCTGTGCCCTGTCAAATGTAGTGGTAATATTGAAAAACATATAGCATGGCAGCGATATATTCATGACAATCCTGGAAAACAGTTTGCTGGTAGATTCATTGAACCATCCGGCATGTGTAAAGATATACCCAATGGCAATCAGGATGATAATTGTCAGTATGCTCTCTATCGATTTCAAAATGATCATGCTTAACTCTCCGACGGTTGTATTTGCAAATATTTCATCATCCTATAGTACCATCGTAATGCTATTATGGCAAATATACAAATAGTTCAGACAGAGAGTGAGAGTTTGTTGAGCACATCTATTTCTGCCAATGGCTTGTAATCGTACCATGAATATTTTCGGTCTATTTCCTATAACGTGTTAATTTGCCGATATTCGACAGGAGGTATACCCGTGTATCTTTTAAACAGCCTGCTAAAATATTCGATGTCTTTAAATCCAAGATTTTCAGCTATTTCATATGTTTTTAACCTTCCGTCGGCAAGTAGTATCTTTGCCCTTTCCATTTTTATCATCGTCAAATATTCAACAAACTGGATTCCTGTTTTTTGCCTGAACACCTCGCTCAGGTACGTCCTGTTCATGAATAGCTTTTCCGAGACACTCTTCAAAGAGACTTCACTAATAGTGTTTTCCAACACATAGCTGCACATCCGCTTTACTATATCATTATCTGTTTTGCCGCACTCTAGCTTGATAATCAAATTCTGCAGAAAACTTATTTTTTCTAAAAATACACCTTTCATTTCCTCTATGGTATCATATCGAAAACTGTCAGTACCAACAACCGCATTCTGATCAGTGAATCCGTACAGCCATTTCTTTTTGTCCAGTACTCCCCCTGCAATGACCGATAAAACATTTTTTAATAGGAATTCCATCCTGATAGGATCATTTTCCGTACTTGCAGCAAAAAAAGCTGCAAGCCTTGCAGCCAGATCATCTGCTCTGGGATCTCCCGATAGGATAAGCTCAATCAGTTGATCAACATCAGCATCCGGTAAAGCAGTCGCTACTTTTTCGTCCAACTTCTCTTCAAGCTTTTTCAACCTTTCTGATTCCCGGTTTTTTTCTTCCAAATACTCCATTACTCTATTCAGAAGCACCAACAATTCATTTACTGCGACAGGCTTCACCAAATAATCAAATGCGCCCAATACAAGGCCTTGCTTTGCAAAATTAAAATCTGTATAGTCACTCATTAAGACCACACACCGGGACAGATTTTTTTCATTGATTTTTTGCAGCAATTCCAAACCATCTATTTTAGGCATTTTGATATCGGTAATGACCAGATCGGTCTCACCGGGTTTAAGCAGATCGAGTGCCTCCTGCCCGTTTTTTGCCTCTGCCGATATCTCAAACCCGGACGTAATGCCCCATATTGGCATTCTTCTAAACTCTCTGTGTATAATGTCCATATCATCTACAATCATCACTTTATACATCTGTCCAACCCTCATAACGCAGTGTTCCATGAAAAGGGCAGTGTAAAATATATCGTTGCCCCTACATCGACCTTACCTTCGATCCATACACGCCCACCGTGTTTTTCAATAATTTTACGAACGCTTACGAGCCCCATCCCGCTGCCCTCAAATTCTTCATTTGTGTGCAGCCTCTGAAAAATCCCAAATAGTTTCCCTGAGTATTTCATATCAAATCCTACACCATTATCACGAATAAAAAAAATATACTGATCTTGAGTTATGGTGCAGCCAGCGGTTATGATTGCTTTTTCCCTATCCCTGGTAAATTTTATAGCATTGGAAAAGATATTCTGCAGAAGCTGCCTGAAAAGCGCTCTGTCAACATAAACAACAGGCATCCCTGTCTCAATAACAAGGTTTATATCACGATCCGGATGTATCACTCTCAGTTCATCAAAAACAGAAATCATATTTTCTTTCATATCAACTTCTTCCTTTTCAATTTCATCCCTGTTTGTGGTTGAATATTTCAAGAGTTGATTGATCATATTGATCATATCTTTGCTGATCTTCCCTATATTGCCCAACATCTCCGCAGAATCCTTATCCATATTGGATCCCATATCCTCAAGTATAATTCTGCTGTATCCATCAATAGCGCGAAGCGGTGACTTCAAATCATGAGACACGGTAAACGAGAACACTTCAAGTTCATTTAGTGCCAACTGCAGTTCAATTGTCCTATCCTTTACTCGCTGCTCCAAATCAGTGTTGAGTAATTTCACCTCTTTGATGACGGTTTTGTATTCAGAGATATTATCAAAAATAACACCAATCTCATTTTCCGTTATGGCAAAAGCATTCCCTGCATAGTAAGTATCCTGATCAGGGTAGTATGTTTCAAGCCGTTCAGTCCCGCCTGTTTTCAACAGATTCTGGTAGATACCGAGTTCCCTGCATTGATATCCAAACACTTCAAACCAGTTTTTGCCAATCACATCTATTCCCGACTTCCGTATTTGTTTGTAAAACCCGGGATTAGCCTTTTTGAACCGTACATCTAAAATTCCGCCTTCATTGTTAAATATTGGTTCAACAATAAAGAAAGCGTTCAGCATATTATCAAAAAGAAGAGCATACCTGTGTTCATTGAAAACAAGGCTTTTCTGCATATTATGAAGTTCATTGAGCTGCTGTCTGAGCTTTTCTTCGGCAGCAGACAGATCCTCATACGCGCCGATCAGTTCCTTATTACTCCTGGATTGATCCGCTTTCATCCTGTTGATCTTGTTTAAATAAAAGAGAAGGACATAAATGAAAATAACTGAAAGTATGAAAATAATGCTTACTGTGATCACAACGTCCTTCTGTTCGGTAAGCAGTAAAAAAGGTCTGTTTCCGGTGACATTGTATTTATCTCTGGTAAGTTTTTTAGATTCGATGTCATTTACACCGCAATATTCGACAGATGTATCGGAAAATACTTTGTTCCCGGAAGGTTCGGCTGCATAAAGATCGGATGAACAGATAAAAAAGAGTGTCATCAACAAAATTGTCACAGCAATACTCCTGAAATATGCTTTTCTCCTCTGCAATAACACCGCCTCCCTCTATTATCAATAAACAGCTGAATTAATTATTTCCATAAATAAATTAACCAACAAAAGATGTCGTCCAAACATTATTTTACATTTTTCCTTATATTAATTCTATTTATGGTACACTTTGTCATTATAGCACCAAATATGAAAAATCTATAATAATTATATCTTATAAAAACAAATGAGGACACTACTACATAGTGATATTTACTGAAAATCGTCTCAGTTTTTCCTTCAATAACAAATTTCAGAAAACATAAGCCGCCAAGGTCATGCGTATACCATGTTAAAAAAAAGGAATGGACACAGGAAAGGGACAAAAGGACAGGTACGAAACTACTGAAAAAGTACTGTTCTGAAAAAATGCCAACAAAGTTATGCGGGTTTCAAGCCTCAATTTTCAGAAAAAATTGACTTTTTCAGCAATCTCGGACAGGTACACTGTCCCCAAAAAAGAAGAACAAGGACTGAATTCAGCCTTGTTCTTACTTTTCTTAATATTTAACATTTTATTGGTGTAACTTGATCCCAGGAGATCTTACTTCCGGTCCGGGCTTCAGTCCTTCTTTATAGCCGCATGTGCTGCTGCAAGTCTGGCGATCGGAACGCGGAACGGTGAGCAGGAAACATAACTCAGGCCGATCTTGTGACAGAATTCGACTGAAGAAGGATCTCCGCCGTGTTCTCCACAGATTCCGAGCTTGATGTCAGGTCTTGTCTTTTTGCCGAGTTCACAGGCCATCTTCATCAGCTTGCCAACGCCGTTCTGGTCAAGTCTTGCGGTCGGATCGGCTTCGAATATCTTGGCCTGGTAATAATCCTCCAGGATTCTTCCAGCATCATCACGGCTGAGACCGTAAGTCATCTGAGTCAGATCGTTCGTACCGAACGAGAAGAACTCAGCTTCAGTAGCGATTTCGTCAGCAAGAAGAGCGGCTCTCGGGATTTCAATCATCGTTCCAACCGAGTACTTAAGCTTCACGCCGGATGCTGCAATGATAGCATCAGCCGTCTTGACGATGATATCTTTCACATATTTCAATTCCTTTATTTCGCATACCAACGGGATCATGATTTCGGGTACAATGCTCATGCCCTTCTTATTTACGTTGATTGCAGCTTCGATAATAGCCCTTGTCTGCATTTCGGCGATTTCAGGATATGAAACAGCCAGACGGCAGCCCCTGTGGCCCATCATCGGGTTGAGTTCATGCAGGTTCTTGACAATGGATCTCAATTCATCGGAAGCAATACCCAGTTCTTTTGCAAGAGCAGCAATATCGTCTTCATCCTGAGGCAGGAATTCATGAAGCGGAGGGTCCAGAAGCCTAATTGTAACAGGATATCCTTTCATTTCTACAAAGAGCCCTTCAAAATCGCCCCTCTGCATTGGGAGAATCTTATCAAGAGCTTTCCTTCTTTGTTCCACATTACTGGAAACGATCATCTGCCTGAATGCAAAAATTCTGTCCGGTTCGAAGAACATATGCTCGGTACGGCAAAGGCCGATACCCTGTGCTCCAAATTTCATGGCAGTAATGGCATCCGAAGGTGAATCTGCGTTTGCTCTGACCTTAAGCGTTCTGAGTTCATCCGCCCAGGACATGAATTTGGCAAAGTCGCCTGTCATTTCGGTCTCGACTGTAGGCAGCTGCTCCCCGTATACATTACCTGTAGAACCGTCAAGTGAGATCCAGTCGCCTTCCTTATACTTCTTGCCATTTTTGTCAAGGAAATATCTTTCCTCTTCAACAATCTTGATTTCACTGCAGCCTGCGATACAGCAAGTGCCCATACCACGTGCAACAACTGCCGCATGTGAGGTCATGCCGCCGCGGCCTGTCAATATACCTTGTGAAACATGCATTCCTTCGATATCTTCGGGAGAAGTCTCAAGTCTGACGAGTACAACCTTCTTCTCGCCTTTTTTGACAGCTTCAACGGCATCCTCCGCTTCGAAATAAACCTTACCTGTAGCAGCTCCAGGTGATGCAGGAAGGCCCTTTGCCACGATAACAGCAGCTTTGAGCGCCTTCTGGTCAAAACTCGGGTGCAGCAGAGCGTCCAACTGCTTGGGATCAACCTTCAATATAGCTTCAGGTTTAGTTGCCATACCTTCTTCAACAAGGTCGACAGCGATTCTCAGAGCAGCAGCAGCTGTTCTTTTGCCGTTTCTGGTCTGAAGCATGAAGAGCTTGCCCTTCTCTATGGTGAATTCCATATCCTGCATGTCCTTGTAATGCTTTTCAAGTGTTTCAGCAATATCCACGAACTGGTTGTAAGCCGCCGGATTAATTTCGTTCATATGATCAATAGTCTTCGGAGTCCTGATACCGGCAACAACGTCTTCGCCCTGTGCGTTCATCAGGAATTCGCCGTAAAGCTTCTTTTCGCCTGTGGAAGGATTTCTGGTAAATGCAACGCCGGTACCTGAATCATCACCCATATTGCCGTATACCATTTCCTGAACATTTACAGCTGTGCCCCAATCACCGGGTATATCATTAAGCCTTCTGTAAACATTGGCTCTCGGATTGTCCCATGAACGGAAAACGGCTTTGATAGCCTCCATCAGCTGGATTTTGGGATCCTGCGGGAATTCGACTCCCTTTTCCTTTTTATAGAGTACCTTATATCTCTTAACTACTTCCCTCAGGTTGGCGGCAGTAAGATCCGTATCAAACCTGGCGCCATTTTCTGTTTTAACTGCGTCGAGGATTTTTTCAAATTTCGGCTTGTCTACTTCCATTACGACGTCGCTGAACATCTGAATAAATCTTCTGTAGCTGTCGAAAGCGAATCTTTCATTGGA